>JAJFGO010000001.1 GCA_021776095.1 Kiloniellaceae bacterium
GCATTCATAAGACAGGCCGACCCCATCCAGATCAGGGCGACCGTCCAAATCGCGGTGCGGGCCGGCGCGTCAACAAGGGACCCGGCGACAATGGCGAGCGACGGCACGCCCCAGGCGAGGGCATAGGCACGGAAATTTCCAGCCCAGTCTTTTGCTCTCGGTTCGGACGCTTTGGGCATGGCGGTCAACCAGCGCAACAGGACAGCTTGGAAACATCCATATCGAAGGTCTGCGCGGCCAGCTTTAGACCTTCGACAGTGGTGAGATAGGGAAAGATCATCCCACCAAGTTCGCCATAAGTCATACCCTGCTCGATAGCGATCGCGGCGGTCTGGATGCTGTCGGCACCTTCCGGAGCCAATATATGAGCGCCAATCAGCTTGCCGGTCGCGCTATCAGCAACGAGCTTAATCATCCCGCGCGTATCACGTGCGGCAAGCGCGCGCGGCACATTGTCCAGGGGCAGAACGGAGGTTTTCGCATCAATCCCCTGCGCCCTGGCGGCCGCTTCGGTGAGACCCACGCTTGCCACCTGCGGGTCGGTAAAGACGACGGCTGGCATCGCCAGATTATCGTAGCTTTTCCCATCGCCATTCATTGCATTGGATGCAGCGATCTTCGCGCCGTAAGCGGCCATATAGACGAAGAGGTCGCGCCCGGTGACATCGCCCGCGGCATAGACACCGGCCTTGCTCGTGCGCATCCGGTCATCGACCCTGATCCCGCCGTTCGGCAGCAACTGTACTCCGGCTTTTTCCAGGCCTAACCCCACGGTATTGGCCTTGCGGCCGGCGCTCAGCAGAACGCGCTGCGCTTCAAGGGTTTCGGCGGAGCCGTCTATGGTCACGGTCAGGGCAATGCCATGATCGCTCGTGCGGATGCTGTCGTATTCACTGACGCGCCGCACGCTGATGCCTTCCGCTTCAAAATAGCGCGCAAGCGCCTCACTGATCTCGGGCTCACCTTCCGGCAAAAGCCGGCTGCGGAAAAGAATCGTGACCTTGACGCCGGCACGGGCAAACATCTGCGCCAGCTCGCACCCGATATACCCCCCACCAATCACGAGCATGGAGTCGGGTAGGCTCGTCATCTCGAAAGCCGTTGTGCTGGTCAGATAGGGAATGTCCTCTATGCCGGGAATGGCCGGCACAAACTCGTGCGATCCCGTTGCGATGATGACTTTGCCGGCATCGATGGGCTCTCCGTCCACGATGACGCCACCATTGCCAAGACGGGCCTTTCCTTCCAAATAGGCAACGCCGTTGTAGGCCGGGAGCAAGTCGATGTATTTGGCCTGGCGGAGCGAGGCCACCAACTCGTCCTTTTGCGCCCGCAGTGCGTTCCAGTCCTTGACCCGGCCCGCCGCCTCGACCCCGGCAAACCGAGGCGCGGAATTGGCATGGTGGACCGCCTCGGCGGCGCGGATCAGAGCTTTTGAGGGTACGCAGCCCACATTGACGCAGGTCCCGCCAATCGTGCCATGGCCGATCAAAGCGACCTGGGCGCCCTGTTCGGCAGCGGTGATGGCGGCCGAAAAGCCCGCCGATCCCGCGCCAATGACGGCGAGATCATACCGCCCGTTTAGCTCGCCGGTACCGCAACACTCATCGGTCATAGACTGCTTCCTTTTGTATCGGCCGATTGACCGCTTTGCCGCCGCACACAGGAGCGCAGATAGTAGGCATAGGCAGCGACGGTAAGAGTGGCCGCGATGGAGATGCGCAGCGCGTATCTGAACTCGAGCCAGAAGAGGAGTGCGGAAAGTGTAACGACCACCACGACGATCACGGGTGCCGGCGACGGACCCTTGCGGCCGGAGCGCAGATAAAGCGCGTATGCGATCAGCCCCATGGAGGCGAACAAGATCGGGAACAATCCGTAGTCCAGCCAGCCGACGACCGCCGACAATCCGGCAACCCCGACGAGAACGACCAGGGCCGGTGTGAAACAACAGATGGCGGCGATGGTTGCCCCTATGGATCCCGTGCGAAGCAATTTCTTATCGTTCACTGGTTAATCTCTCCTGCCGGCTTTGCCGGGGTACGCGGCGCCCTGCGCTTACGAACAATCGCGAGTACGGCAATTCCCGCGACAAAGGCAAGGCCCGCCGTGACAACCACATCGAAACCGCCTAACCCGGCCGCAATGCCCGAGAAAATCGAGACGATCACTGCCGGTCCAAGAATGCACACGGCACAGAGAGGCGCGATGGCGACCGCGGCGACAAGACCGGCGAGGAGTTTCTCATTCACGGTCGTCTATTCTTTCACCGCAGAGGGAAAGCCCATATCGCCGGTCGCGGCGGTCAGCGCCGCCACTTCGGTTTTGCTATCGTCATAGGTGACGACGGCGGATTTTTCCGCGAAGGAAACCTCGACCGCCGTCACGCCCTCGACCGCCGCCAAAGTCTGCTTGACGATGTAGGGACAGGACGCGCAGGTCATGCCGCTTACCTCCAGGGTTACGGTCTGCTCTGCGGCGTACGCCGTGCCGCCGACCAGGAGGCCAACCGCGAAACCGACGGCTTTTAGGGTCGTCTTCATGCTCATGGTTCTCTTTTTCTTAAGTCTCTAAGTCCCGAGCAAAATCGGGGCGATGTACGGAAAGGCGATCGCCGCCGCGACGAGTGCGGTCGCGAGCCACAGGGCCAGCTTGACGATCCGGTCGGGTAATGGCCGGGCACAGGCCGCCCCCTCGGCGCAGGCCACTTTGGGCTTGCGATAGACGAGCCAGTAGCCGTAACCGAGAAAACCGAGCGTGATGATCACAAAGATCGGCTGATAGGGCGCGAGAGCGGTCAGATTGCCAATCCATGCACCGCCGACCCCAAGGCTGAACAGCACAAGCGGCAGGATGCAACAGGACGAAGCGGCGATTGCGCCCAGGATGCCGCCGGCGGCAACCCAGGACTTACGGCCTTCGTCGCTGGGCGCGGTGCTTAACCCCGCATGTTCATCGATTTGGGCCACGAAATTTGCTCCATTTGTTTCGCTATATGCTAAGGTAAGGTCTGTAGTTACTACAGGTAC
>JAJFGO010000002.1 GCA_021776095.1 Kiloniellaceae bacterium
GCCGTCGAGAGGTTCTTCAATAAACTCAAACATTTCCGCGCCGTCGCCACACGCTACGACAAACGAGACGACAACTATCTCGCTTCCGTTAAACTTGCTTCACTGCGAATATGGATTCGATTTAATGAGTCGGTGACCTAAAGTCATTTCCAATCAGGGCGGACTCTAAGCAGGGCCCCATGACTGATTTTGGAGCCCAAAAGTTAGGCCCTAGGGCGAATCCATCTTTCCCACAGGGGGTGGTGCTCTCAGGTGGTGCGCCGCCGCCAGCCGAAAAATCCCAGCCCGGTCCCGAATCAATACCATGGCACATGCGAGACGTGGGAACAGGCCGCAGAAATTGCGCCCTTGGCCCGCCAAGGGGTTGCTAAGCGGCAAGCAGACAGGCGGGAATGCACTCGCGGATCTATGAGTGCCTTGTCGCAAGGTGACAGGCAGCCGTGGCGCATGCCGACCAACTTTTTTGTCACGAGGCGCCGCAGCGGTTTGGCTGGGATTCCGGACTCCTCTTTGAAACGAGGTTATAAAGGTTTGAAAATGGTTTCCGGTTCTGTGGAGTTTAATCTGCCATAGAACTCTAAAGCGTACTTGTCTGTCATGCCTGCAATGTAATCACATATCAGTCTATCTTTTTCGGTATCGTCTATATGATCATAAATATTACGAAAATCAGCAGGCATCAGCCGACTACCTTCCCCCTCCTTTATTGCGCTGAAGATGTTTTTCACTATATCTTTTCCCCTATGTGCAACGACTTTTAGCATCGGAGACATTATTAATGACTGAAACGAAAAATGCTTGAGAACCTCAACCTCTTTGAATGTAGCTAGGCTCAGATAGACTTTTGATAAAGGAGGAAATGTCGCATCGTATTCTGTCTGAATCCCACGGATGAATCGGCCAACCAAATTCGACGTAAACTCAGTTCGAAGGTAGCCGTTTTCACAGAGCGAATTCGACGCGTCGTATATCGCTGACGCAATGGAGGCTCTCTCAACTCTGACGGCGAGGCCGCTCTTTTTCTGAGGCGACTGTTCATCGTCGAAATCCGGTATGCTCAAAATGTCACTAAATAGCGCTAGCAATGTAGCCAAGACTTCTTGTCGCGTAAATGTTGCTTCACTCGGGTTAGGCACTTGAGGATGCTTCTTGAGACCTGTTGTCACTTGATCCGCGATGGAATCTAGAAGCTCCTCAGAGGCCGAAATCATCTTCATAGGACTAAGAAACTGTGCTTTAAATGCGTCCTCTAAATCGTATGTCGAATAAGCGATATCGTCAGCCACATCCATGATGGCGCACTCAATCGTCTTGAAGACATCCGGTATTTTGTCCGAGCCTAGAACGTGTCTTTTTATGTCAGCAACCAAACCCTTTTCTGTTCGGTAATATCCTTTTTGGATACCGCCACTCTTTCGGCTTTCAGTCTTTTGAGGTATTTCGTGATCATATTTTAGAATTGACGCTAACGTTCGATACGTCAGGTTGAGCCCTGCGCGGCAATCTACTTTTGAATCGTCCACCGGGACTGGCCTGTCTCGGTCCGTCTTCTTGGTCTGGCGCTTCTCTAATTTTGCTAGGATTCGAAGCGTTTGGGCGTTGCCTTCAAATCCGCCCAGATCCTTCATGCATTCATCCAAAGCTTCCTCGCCATTGTGACCAAAAGGCGGATGCCCAAGGTCGTGGCACAACGCAGCCGTTTCGACGATATCTGTTTTGATTTCTTGCTTTCGAAATCTGGGCTCAGTCGCGTTGATACGGATAGCTATCGACTTCGCGACCTGAGCCACCTCAAGAGAGTGCGTTAGGCGGTTGCGAAAGAAATCCGACTCGTGATTTGGGAAGAGCTGGGTCTTTCCTTGCAAGCGCCTAAAAGCTGCCGAGTGAACCAATCGCGCAAAATCGCGCCGCCACGGTGTCCGGTAATTCTCTTTGTCGAGTTGCCTCGTTAGGCGCGTTTGCGAAACTACGCGCCCTTCGTCACTCTTCCTGTATAGATTCTTTGCCAATCCTGATCTCCTCCCCTCTCGGAATCAGAGAAGGGAGGGCAGCGAAACACGAAAAAGTTGAATTGCCTAGGCTCTTTTTTCTGCGCGCTTTGCTGATCCGTTGGCAGCTTGAGGTGCAACCCGCTTTGCAGATGTTACGTTTTTTGTTGGGGCTTGACTAAGTGCTTTCGTAACTTCTCGGAGTGTGCGTAGGTTTTCCGAGGCCACCTGCGTAGCGCCCCGCAGCGCCGCCGAGGGGACTGCCTTTATTTCCGAGAGCTTTGCGGCCATGGAGCTAATCCCTTAAAAATTTGATGCTGATTATGCAACAGTGAGAGTATAGCTGCTTGCCGAAGGATTTGTGAATCCCCCACGGAAAGATTTTATCCACTGCCATGGATTTATGACGAATCCCAGTTAGTCGGTTGCTAAATAACCAATTCAAAATCCGATGATTGTCATATGTCATTGAAAAACTTGGCGGACCCGACAGGATTCGAACCTGTGACCTCTGCCTTCGGAGGGCAGCACTCTATCCAGCTGAGCTACGGGTCCCCAGAGCCGGCGCGACCTTACTCCAAGGTTTGGCGCGCGTAAACTAGCTCGCGCCGCTATTCAGGCGGGTGAGGGCGCGGTCTTCGGCGCCGGAGGGCAGGGGCGCCGCCGGGTCGGCGATCCAGTTGGCGATATCGCTCCACACCACCTTGGCGTCCAGGTCGCGCAACAACATGTGCCAGCCATTGGCATAGAGGGCCCGGCGCTGGCGCGCGTGCGCTTCGGCGGGCAGGCTTTGCCACAGGCGCAGGGTCGGGTCCTCGGGCACGATCTCGTCCTTGCCGCCGTAAAGGAGCAGCGCCGGCAAGTTGAAAGCCGGCGCCGCCGCCAGGGCCTCGTCCATCAGATCGGCCAGGCCGCTAATGGCGTCGATCCGCGTCGCCTTGATGATCAGGGGATCGCGGCCCAGGGCGCGCAGCATCTCGATGTTGTCGGAGGCCTGGATCTTCAAGCCCCGCCCCGTGAGCGTGAGCCAGGGCATGGTGTGCGCGCCCAGCCACAGGGCCGCCCGGTAAAGCACCGGCATGGTCGCGCGCGCCCACACCGCCGGGGCGACCAAAACGGCGCCTTCAACCGCCAGGGTTTCCTCCTGGGCGGAGGCGGCCAGGATCACCGCGCCGCCCATGCTGTCGCCGACCAGGTAAAGCGGTATGCCGGGATAGCGGTTCCGCAACAGGGCCAGGGCATCGCGCAGATCGGCGGTCATGGCGGACGTGCCGGGCCAGAGGCCATGATGCGGCGCGGCCCCGAATCCGCGCTGGTCGTAGGCAAAGGTGGCGAGTCCTCGCGCCGCCCAAAAGGCGCCCGCGTCCTCGAAGGCCTTGGAGTAATCGTTGAAGCCGTGCAGGGCGAGGATAACCGCGCGCGGCGCGCCGTCCGCCGGCAGCCAGGCACGCAGGGGCAGCGCCAAGCCGTCGCCGGTCACGAATTGCGTGGCGCTCAAACGGGGCATGGTTTCGCCGATGCCGGCGAGGCCGGATCCGGGCGGCGCCAGGCGCGGCGCGCAAGCGCCGGCCAGCAAGAGCAGCAGCAACGCGGCGCTTCGCCAAACCGGGGTTTCGGCCATGGGGTTAGCGGCCGCTCTCGCGCTTGCCATTGCCCGGCCGTGGGTCGTGGGCGCCTCGGGTCAATTGCAGGAATATGTCCTCCAGGTCGGTCTCTTCGGTTGAGAGGTCCATGACTTGCAGGCCGGAGGCGGCCACCGCGCGCAGGATATCGGGCACCGGGCTTTGGCTCGGGCGATAATGAAAGACCAGACGGCGGGGGCCGGTCAGCTCGGCGTTGAATTCGGCCAAGGCCGTGGGCACGGTGTCCAAGTCGTTGCCCAGCACCAAGGTCAAATCCTTGCTGTCGAGGCGTTTCAGCAGGGATTGCGTGGTGTCGCAGGCGATGACCCGACCGTGATCGATGATCGCGATGCGATCGCACAGGGCCTCGGCTTCCTCCAGATAGTGGGTGGTCAGGAGAATCGTGGTGCCAAGCCGGTTCAGTTCGCGCACATGGCCCCATAGCTGTTGGCGGAACGCGATATCGACGCCCGCCGTCGGCTCGTCCAGGACCAGCACCGGCGGGTTGTGGACCATGGCCTTGGCGACCATCAGGCGCCGGCGCATGCCGCCGGAAAGGGTCCGGGCGTAGGACTTGGCCTTGTCGGCGAGGCCCAGCGCGCCCAGGATTTCGTCGCTGCGTCGTTCCCGGGGCGGCACGCCGTAGAGGCCGGCTTGCAGTTCCAAGAGCTCGCGCGGGGTGAAAAAGGGGTCGATATTCAATTCCTGAGGCACGACGCCGATCGCCGAACGCGACTGGCGCGACTGGGCTTCGATGTCGTAGCCCCAGATCTTGGCGGTGCCGCCGCTTTTGTTGACCAGGCCGGCGAGGATGTTGATCAGCGTCGATTTGCCGGCGCCGTTAGGCCCCAAGAGGCCGAACAGCGACCCGCGCGGAATCTCCAAATCGACATCGGCCAAGGCGTGTATATCCTCGCCCCGGCCCTTGGCCCGGTAGAGTTTATCGAGCCCTCGAACCTCGACCGCGAAGACCGGCATGTCCGCATTGGCCGAATGCGCTGCCACGGAAGTTTGATCGTCAGGCATGACACCTAGCTTGAAATTGAGAATCGCGGCCGCGAACGAACATCTTCACAACGCGCACGGCGCGGGCTCCAGGCCCGCTTCCACCATTGATCGCGGCGCGTCAATGGGTATCATCGCGTCATCGGACGGTCAATTGAGGCCCAGCGGACCCTGTCGTGTGCCCAGGACATAGCGGGCTGGCCTCCCAAGGCGGAGAGTGGCGGTGGATAATTCCCTGGATGCCCCCGAGGCGGTCGAGGTCGGCGGCGAAACGGTCAAGTGCGACGGCGGTGGCGGGGCTCTCGGGCATCCGCGTGTGTGGCTGAACATGGAGGGCCGGGGCCGGATCGATTGCCCCTATTGCGACCGGCGATTCGTCCTCAAGGCGAACGCGGCCGGCGGGGGACAGGGCGGCGGCGGGCATTGAGCGCGGCGTGAGCGCCGGCGCGCCTATCGCGCGAGTTCCCCATTCCGCCACACCGGGCATCGCCTGGCCGGCCTTGCCATCGCCCAGCGTCGCGCGCCGCTTGGCCCTGATTCAGCAGCTCGAGCAAACCCAGTGGTGGCGCCCCGAGGTCTTGCGCGACTGGCAATTCCGGCAACTTGCTCTCTTGATCGATCACGCGCTAAATACGGTGCCGTTTCATAGAAAACGCCTGCGCGCGGCGGGGCTGCGGGCCGGCCAGCCGCTCACCCCTGAAATCTGGGCGAAAATCCCGCTCCTGACGCGCGAGAACATACAAGACGCCGGCGGCGCCATGCTCAGTGCGAACATTCCAGCCGGACACGGGCGCTGCGCCAAGACCACGACCTCGGGATCGACCGGCAAGCCGGTAACGGTGGTCAAGACCGCCTTGGGGCAACTTCTGTGGGAAAGCGTGACCCTGCGAAATCACATCTGGCAGGGCCGGGATCTGGGCAAGAAGCTCGCGGTGATCCGCAGCTTGGCGGCCGGAAAGGCGCCCTATCCCAGGGGCGCGCACAGCCGCACCTGGGGCGGCGGCGCGGCGGCGGTGTTTCCGACCGGTCCGGCGGCGCTTCTGAACGTGGACACGAACATCGCGGACCAGGCACGCTGGCTGCAGCGGCAAAATCCGGAATATCTCTTGGTGCTGCCGACCAACCTGCTCGATCTGGCGACCTACTGTATCGACCAGGAAATAAAGCTGCCGCGCTTGCGCGATGTCGGAACCCTAGGCGGGGTCTTGATGCCCCGGGTCCGCGCGGCGTGCCGGACCGCCTGGGAGGTATCGGTGATTGACATGTACAGCGCGCAAGAGGTCGGTTACATCGCGCTTCAGTGCCCCGATCACGAGCACTATCATGTTCAGTCCGAAACCTGCATGGTTGAAGTTCTCGATTCCGACAATATGCCCTGCGAACCTGGAGACTTGGGCCGAGTCGTCGTGACGCCTTTGCACAGCTTCGCCATGCCGCTCTTGCGCTACGATATCGGCGACTACGCGGAGGTCGGGGAGGCCTGTTCCTGCGGCCGCGGCCTGCCGGTCCTGCGCCGCATCATCGGGCGGGCCCGCAACATGCTTGTCCTGCCCGGCGGCGAGCGGATTTCCCCCACCTTCATCAACGATTGGTTCGAAGGCTTCCCGGTCCGCCAGTTCCAGGTCATTCAGAGGGCGCAACGCGACCTGGAGATCAAGGTCGTGCCACTGCGGCCTTTCACCAAGGCGGAAGAGGCACGCGTCAAGGATCTGATCGCCGAACGGCTCGGATCCGAATTCCAGGTTTCCCTGACCTACCACGACGAGATCCCGCGCGGGCCGGGCGGAAAGTTCGAGGATTTCAAGTGCGAGATCGAAGACACCTAACGCAATGACTTTAACCGGCATCGCGACCGACCTGGCGTGCGAACGCGAGGAGCAGGGCCGCTGGCGCCTGCGCCCGCGTTACGCGAAGGTGAAGGTCTTCGACCAACTGGTGGACGGCGAGTTCTTGCCGCAAGACGAGCAACGCCGCCGTCAGTCGCGCGCCCTTTCGCGCATTATCGAATTCGCCGCCGCCGAGGTGCCCTACTACCGCGATCTATTCGCCGCGCGCGGCCTCGGTGTGCGGGATATCCAAAGCCCGGACGATCTGGTGAAGTTGCCTGTGCTGGGCAAGGAAAGTGTGCACGCGAATCATGACCGCTTACGTCCCGCCCGCCTGCCGCGTGGCGAACGGCTCCACGGCATCTTTTCTTCCTCCGGTACTACCGGGCAGCCGACGAAGATTTTTCAAACCGCGTCCAGCAACGCGATGTTCTCCTATCTGGGCCAGCGGCAATACCGCTGGTGCCGCTTCGATCCTGGCAAGACCATCGCATTTTTGCGCTATCCGGGCGACTTCCCGGCGCCGCGCGGGGGTGGAGCCTATCCCGACGGCGTGACCTACCGTTTGCCGCGTTGGCGCTACGCAGGATTTTTTTTCGAAACCGGCCCCTGGCTCGGCCTGACCATCACGACGCCGGTAGAGCGGCAAATAGAGTGGCTGCGGGACCAGCGCCCAGCCTATCTGTGCACCCACGCCTCATGGCTGGAACAGCTGTGTTATGCCGCTGCCGGCGAGACCGTGGCCGATAGTCTGGAGTCGGTCTTGGGAATTTCCGAGGATTTGCGCGCGCCCGCGCGGCGTTTCGTCGAGCGCGCGCTCGACGTCCCGGTTCATCAGAACTACGGCATGAACGAAATCGGCCTCATGGCCATGCGCTGCGCCGCCGGGCGCTATCACGTCCATGCCGAGCATTGCCTGATCGAGATCGTGGATGAAGAAGGACAGCCCTGCCCGCCCGGCGAGACCGGGCGCATCGCCGTGACCGCCTTGCGCAACCCCGCCATGCCGTTAATCCGCTACGACACCGACGACATGGCCGAAGCCCTGGACGGCCTTTGCCCCTGTGGGCGCAGCCTGCCGTCCTTCGGCAATTTGACCGGCCGCTACCGGCGTTATCTTTCCTTACCGGAAGGTTCTTACCAATTGTTCCTCGCTCTGCGCACCGCCGTGAACGACTTGCCCGGCGATACGGTCCGCGCCTTGCGGCGATTCCAGGTGCATCAATACCGCGACGGGCGTTTCGAATTACGCCTCATGGTGGCCGGCCCGCTGCCGCCGGCCTTTTACGAAGGCGTGCGCGCCGCCTGGGCGGCGGCCATCGGAACCCGGACGGAAACGCTTAGCGTTGTCGAGGCCGAGGAAATTCCGCGTGGGCGGGGCGGCAAATTTCAGGATTTCACCTCCGACTACATGCTGGCCCCGGATAGCGAGCCCCCGACCCCGGCCTAGGCGCGAGCCTCTCTCGACTCCAGCACGCTGCTCCGGCATTCTGCGGCCCATGAGCGTGCCCGAGAAGCCCTCCCTCAATCATCCCCTTCGCATCATCCTGATCGGCGAACCCAGCTACGTTGAAATTCCAGCGATCCGCGAGCGTCAGGCCGCGCGGAAACGCCGCGAGTTGTTGGAGGCCAGGTTGCGCGAGATCGGGGAAACCTAGAATGATGGCCGGGGAAAAATGAACGGCCCCGGCATAGCGACCGACCTGGCGCGCGAGAACGAGGAACAGCGCCGCTGGCGCCTGTGTCCGCGTTTCGCGAAGGTAACGGTTTTTGATCATCTCTTGCGCGGCGAGTTCCTGTCGCGAGACGAGCAACGCCACCGTCAATCGCGCGAGCTTTCCCGGGTTATCGAATTCGCGGCCGCTGAGGTCCCTTACTACCGCGATCTATTCGCCGCGCGCGGGCTTGTCGCGCGGGATATCCAAAGTACGGACGATCTGGTGAAGCTGCCTTTGCTGGATAAGGAATGCGTGCGCGCGAATCATGAAGGCTTGCGACCCGCGCGCCTGCCGCGCGGAGAACGGGTTTACAGCGTTTTTTCCTCATCGGGCACCACCGGGCAGCCGGTGAAGATCTTTCAGACCGTGTCGAGCAACGCGATGTTCACCTATCTGACCCAGCGCGCCTATCGATGGTTTTGCTTCGATCCGGCCAAAACCATGGCGGTTTTTCGAACTTCAGGTGACTTGCCGCGAAAGCCCGGCGGCGCGTCCTATGGCGACGGCGAGGTTTGCCATCTTCCGCGCTGGCGCTATGCCGGGACGTTTTTCGAGACCGGTCCTTGGCTCGGCCTGACCTCAAGCACGCCGGTGGCACGTCAGCTATCGTGGTTACAAGAAGTTCAACCGGCTTACCTCATGGCGATACCATCGTGGCTGGAGTATTTGACGTACGCGTCCGAAGGGCGAAACCTGGCCGATAGTCTCGAAGGCGCCGCCGGAGTTGCCGAGCAGGTCACCGCGTCCATGCGCGTGCGCCTGGAACGGGTGCTTCGCGTGCCATTGCATCAGGCCTATGGGATGAACGAGGTAGGCCTCGTCGCGGCGCGTTGCCCGGCCGGACGTTATCATGTCCATACCGAACACTGCCTGGTCGAAATCGTCGATTCCGAGGGCCGGCCTTGTGAGCCCGGCGTGCCGGGGCGCATCGCGGTTACGGCCCTGCGAAACCCGGCGATGCCCCTGGTGCGTTACGATACCGATGACTTGGCGGAGTGGCCGGCGGACCCCTGTCCCTGTGGCCGGACATTGCCGGCTTTCGTCAATCTGATCGGCCGGTACCGTCGCTATATCGCCCTTCCCGAAGGAGCCTACGATCTCTATCGCGTTGTACGCGCCCGCATCATGGAAGCGCCCGATGACATGGTACGGCCCCTGCGTCAGTTTCAATTGCACCTCTACCGAGACGGGCGCTACGAGTTGCGCGTGGCAAGCCATGGACCGATGCCTGACGCGTTCCATGAGTGGATCGAAATGGCTTGGGCCGCGGCCGCCGGTCCGCGCGGCGAGACTCTTTGTATCGTCGAGGTGGGCGAAATACCGTATGGGCCTAACGGCAAGTTCCAGGATTTCACCTCCGATTTCTTACCGGCCCCGGATAGCGAGACCCCGGACCCGCCCTAGGCACGGCGCCACGCCCCTAACACCGCCCCTCGACTCGGGCGCGCCGCTCCGGCATTCTCGCGGCCATGAATACTCCCGAAAAAGACCCCAATCATCCCCACCATATCTATCTGATCGACGGTTCCGGATATATCTTCCGCGCCTACTACGCCATGCCGCCCATGACCCGGGCCGACGGCACCCCGGTCAACGCAGTCTTCGGATTCGTCAACATGCTGATCAAGCTTCTGGCCGATGCCGAGGCGGAAGGCATCGCGGTCATCTTCGATGCCGGGCGCGAGACCTTCCGCAACGAAATTTATCCTGAGTACAAGGCGCAGCGCCCCGATACGCCGGAAGATCTGATCCCGCAGTTCGAGTTGATTCGCGAAGCCACGCGCGCCTTCAATCTGCCCTGCATCGAGTTGGAGGGTTACGAGGCCGACGACCTGATCGCCAGCTACGCCAAGCTGGCGCGCGCGGCGGGGCTGGAGGTCACGGTGGTTTCCTCCGACAAGGACCTGATGCAACTGGTGCGACCTGGGGTCGCCATGCTCGACCCGGTGAAGAACCGCGCCATCGGCCCCAAGGAGGTCGAGGAGAAATTCGGCGTGCCGCCCGAAAAGGTGATCGAGGTTCAGGCCCTGGCCGGGGATTCGGTCGATAACGTGCCGGGTGTGCCCGGTATCGGGGTCAAGACGGCGGCGCAACTGATCGGCGAATACGGAGATATCGAGAGCCTGCTCGCCCGCGCCGGGGAGATCAAGCAGCCCAAGCGGCGCCAGAACCTGATCGACCACGCCGAGCAGGCGCGCGTTTCCCGGCAACTGGTTTTGCTGAAGGACGATGTCCCCCTGGCGATGGGCTTGCAAGACCTGCACCTTCGCGACCCCGACCCCGGTACCTTGCGGGCTTTTCTCGAGGCCCAGTCTTTCCGCTCCATCATTTCCCGGCTCGGCGGTCTACTGGGCGAAGCCACGCCGGAAGCCCCGGAACCCACGCGCGCCGCCGCCGAATACGAACTGGTCCAGGATATCGAGGCCTTGGAGCGCTGGATCGCCGGGGCGCGGGAAGAAGGCGTGGTCGCGGTCGATACCGAAACCACCTCCCTCGATGCCTTGCGCGCCGATCTGGTCGGGGTTTCCCTGGCGCTTTCGGGCGGCCGGGCTTGTTACATCCCGCTCGCCCACACCGGCGCGGCGGCGGGCGGCGAACTGGATTTGGGTAACGCCGCCACGGCACCCAAACAGATTCCCATGCAGGACGCGCTGGCGGCGCTCAAGCCCCTGCTCGAAGATCCCGGCGTGCTCAAGATCGGGCAGAACTTGAAATACGACATGCTGGTGCTCGGCCGCCACGACATAGACATAGCGCCCATGGACGACACCATGCTGCTGTCTTACGTGCTCGACGGCGGTCTGCACGGTCATGGCATGGACGAACTGGCACGCCTGCACCTGGGTCACGAAACCATCAAGTTCAAGGACGTGGCAGGCACTGGCAAATCGCAAATCACTTTCGACAAGGTGCCGCTGGAGGCGGCGCTCGACTACGCCGCCGAGGACGCCGACATCACCCTGCGCCTGCACGCCGCCTTGAAGCCGCGCCTGGTGACGGAGCGCATGACCACGGTCTACGAAACCTTGGAGCGTCCCCTGGTGCCCGTGCTGGCCCAGATGGAGCGCACCGGCATCAAGGTCGACCGCGGCGCCCTGCGCGCGCTGTCCAACGATTTTGCCCAGCGCGCGTCGGAACTGGAAGTCGAGATCCACGAACTCGCCGGCCGCGTATTCACCATCGGTTCGCCCAAGCAGCTAGGCGAAATCCTGTTCGACGAGATGGGGCTGAACAGCGGCAGCGCTAAGAAGGGCAAGTCGGGCGCCTACACCACCGATGCCTCGGTGCTGGAGGGGCTCGCCGCTCAAGGTCACGATCTGCCCGCGCGGGTTCTCGACTGGCGCCAACTCACCAAGCTGCGCAGCACTTATACCGATGCCCTGCAAAATCAAATCAACCCGCGAACCGGGCGCGTGCACACCTCTTTCAGCCAGGCCATCGCCTCGACCGGGCGGCTCTCTTCCAACGATCCGAACTTGCAGAACATCCCGATCCGCACCGAGGAGGGGCGCAAGATCCGCTACGCCTTCGTTGCCGAGGAAGGCCATGTCCTGCTCTCGGTCGATTACAGCCAGATCGAACTGCGCTTGGCCGCCCACATCGCCGAGGTCGAGCCCCTGCGCGCGGCCTTTCTGGACGGACAGGATATCCACGCCGCCACCGCCGCCCAGGTCTTCGGCGTGCCCGTGGAGGGAATGGATCCCATGATCCGGCGCAAGGCCAAGGCGATCAACTTCGGCATCATCTACGGCATCTCGGCCTTCGGCCTGGCCAACAACCTGGGCATCCCCCAGGGCGAGGCCAAGGCCTACATCGACGCCTATTTCGAGCGCTATCCCGGCATCAAGGACTACATGGAACGGACCAAGGAATCTTGCCGCGAGCGCGGTTTCGTCGAGACCCTTTTCGGGCGCAGGATCAACATGCCCGGCATCAAGGAAAAGAACCCGGCCCGGCGCAACTTCGCCGAGCGCGCGGCCATTAACGCGCCGATCCAGGGAACGGCCGCCGACATTATCAAGCGCGCCATGATCCGCATGCCCCCGGCCTTGATGGCGGCCAAGCTGAACGCCCGCATGTTGTTGCAGGTCCACGACGAGCTGCTGTTCGAAGTAACCCCGGACGAACTAAAAAAGACCACCGAGGTGGTGAAAGCGGTCATGGAAAACGCCTGCGCCCCGGTCCTGGAACTCTCGGTCCCCCTAGTCGCCGACGCCGGCACCGGCCCCAACTGGGCCGAGGCGCATTAGGGGGCACTAGCATGTATGTTCCAGAAATCTTTGCCTTGGACGATCCCGAAAAGACTGCGGAGGTTCTCCGGCGCTTCGACTTCGCGCTTTTGGTCAGCGCCCTTGAGGGCCAGGCGCCGGTCGCGACGCACTTGCCTTTCGTCTTCGATGCGGGGCGCGGGGCCAAGGGCACCCTGCGCGCCCACATGGCGCGGGCCAACCCGCACTGGCGCGATCTGGCCAAGCTCGCCGAGGCGGGGGGCGAGGCCCTGGCGATTTTCTCCGGGCCTCATGCCTATATCTCGCCGTCGTGGTATGGGCCCGGCGACGCGGTGCCGACCTGGAACTATGTCGCCGTCCACGCCACCGGTATCCCGCGCCTGATCGAGGACGCGGGCGAGGTCCGGGCCTTGCTCACGCGGATGGTCGCGCTCCACGAGGCCGATAGGACCGCCCCCTGGCTGCTCGACGGTCAAGGCGAGGCCTTCCTCGCGCGCATGCAACGCGGCATCGTGGCCTTCGAGATTCCAATCGCGGGTTTGGAGGCCAAGGCCAAACTAAGTCAGAACAAGGACCCTGGGGACCGCCGAAGCGTCGCCGCCGCCTTGCGCGATAATGGCGAGGCGGATCTGGCCGAGTGGATGGAAGACCTGACTTGAATGAACTAGGCTGAACTCCATGACGCGTTTCTCGAAAGTCTTATTCGTTCTAAGCGGGCTGATCCTGGCCGCCGGGCCCGGTTTTGCCCTGGCGGCGGATTTCGATGCCCAAGGCCACCGGGGCGCGCGTGGCTTGTATCCCGAGAACACCTTGCCCGCCTTTCAAGGCGCCATGGCCATCGGGGTCACGACCCTGGAAATGGATGCCGGGCTGACGGCGGACGGGGTTGTCGTGGTTCATCACGACCGCAAGCTATATCCGGACCGCACGCGCGGGCCCGGCGGCGCGTGGATATCGGGGCCTGTCCCGGCCTTGGCGGCCCTCACCTTCGCCGATCTGGCGGCCTACGATGTCGGGCGCGCCCGCCCCGGCGGCAAGGTCGCCCGGCGTTTTCCTGGGCAAGCGGCCTTCGAGGGCACGCGCATTCCCGCCCTGGCGGCGGTCTTGGCCACGGCCGAAGCCCAGTCCCGGCGCACCATTCGCTATAACATCGAGATCAAGACCTCGCCCCTGGCACCGGAGGAGACCGCGCCGCCCGATATTTTCGCCGATGCCCTGGTCGCGGTCCTGCGCGCGGCCGGGGTCGCGGGCCGCGTGGCGATCCAGTCGTTCGACTGGCGCTCGCTAAGACACGTTCAAGAGATCGCGCCCGGGATCGCGACCGTTTACCTGACCGCCGAGCGGTCCTGGCTGAACAATTTGCGGCGCGGCCAGCCCGGCGCCTCGCCCTGGACCGCCGGGTTCGATATCGATGCCCATGACGGCTCCGCCGCGCGCACCGTCAAGGTTGCGGGCGGCGCCGTCTGGTCGCCCTATTTCCGCGACCTGACGCCCGCCGAACTGGCGGCGGCGCATGGCCTGGATCTGAAGGTCGTGGTCTGGACCGTCAACGAAGCGGCCGACATGGCCTCTTTGATAGATCTGGGTGTCGACGGCATCATCACAGATTACCCGGACCGCCTGCGCCGGGTCATGGCGGACAGGGGCTTGCCCCTGCCGCCAGCCCACGGCGCCCCACCGGCCGCCGGAAATTAATTCAAGGAGATTTCGCCGTCGATGTCGTGGGTCATCGGCAGGCCCTGGATAGTTAGGGTCGCCTTGACCTGAAGTTTCTCGTTGCCCTTGAGGGCACCAGAATCGAGAGCCTCGCGGACCGCCTGCTCGATTTCGCGTTGCGAGGTCACGCCGACCTTTTTCAGGAACTTGCGCAACTCCATGTTGAAGATGTCTTCGTTCATATGATTTTCCGTCCTTTGATATCCGTTCGGCGGCGAAGATAGCGGCTCGGCGCCGTGGGCGCCATGACCGCGCGCGATACTTGGCCCTTGCGCCGGTCTTGCGCTACCATGAAGCCGAATTGTGGGAGCGCAAGCGGTGAAACTGAACCAGCAACAAATCGCGGATTTCGAGGAGCGGGGGTACCTGTTTCTGCCCGATGTCTTCGATCCGACCGAAGTCGCGGTCATGCGCGCCGAGGTGCCCGGTATCTTCGCCCAGGAACGCGACGAAGTTTGGCGCGAGAAGGACGGCAAGGCCGTGCGCACCGCCTTTGCCGCCCACACCTACAACGAGGCGTTCCGGCGGCTGGCCGCCCACCCGCGCATGGTCGAACCGGTGATGAGCCTGGTGGACGGGCCGGTCTACGTTCACCAGTTCAAGATCAACGGCAAGGAAGCCTTCGACGGCGACGTTTGGCAGTGGCACCAGGACTACGGCACCTGGGCCCGCGACGACCTCATGCCCGAGGCGCGGGCCATGAATATCGCCGTGTTCCTGGACGACGTGAGCGAATTCAACGGCCCGCTCATGTTCATTCCGGGAAGTCATAAGGGCGGCACCTTGGAGGCCGGACACGATCTGGCGACCACGTCCTATCCCTTGTGGACGCTGGATAAGGCGACGATCACGCGGCTGGCGGAAACCGGCGGCATCGTCGCGCCCAAGGGGCCGGCCGGCTCGCTCCTCGTGTTCCACAGCAACTTGGTCCATGCCTCGCCGCCCAACATATCGCCTTGGGGGCGCACCATCGTTTACGTCAGCCTGTGCCACGTCGACAACCACATCCGGCAATTCAAGCGCCCGGAATGGATCGCGCACCGCGATTTCACCCCCATAGAGCCCTTGCCCGACGACTGCCTGCGGGAATTGGTCGCCCGGGCGGCGGAGTAAGGGGATGAACCTGCATCGACTGCTCGCCGCCCGCGCCGAGGCGGGCCGCCCGGTTCGTGTTGGCTTGATCGGGGCCGGGAAGTTTGGCTCCATGTTCCTGGCCCAGGCGCGCCTGGTGCCGGGGTTCCACATCATGGGCCTGGCCGATCTGGACCCGGCGCGGGCGCGCGCCGCCCTGGCCGCCACCGGCTGGCCGGCAGAACAGGCCGAGGCCGGCACCTTCGCGGCGGCCTTCGAGAGCGGCGGCACCCATATCACCGATGACGCCGAGGAACTGATTGCCGCCGATGGCTTGGATGTGGTGATCGAAGCCACCGGGCACCCGCGCGCCGGGGTCCGCCACGCGCGATTATGCGTAAGCCACGGCCGTCACTTGGTGATGGTCAATGTCGAGGCGGACGCCCTGTGCGGCCCCTTGCTGGCGCGCGAGGCCGAGGCGGCGGGTCTGGTCTATTCCCTCGCTTACGGCGATCAACCGGCGCTTATTTGCGAGATGGTCGATTGGGCGCGCGCCTGCGGCTTTCCCGTTACCGCCGCCGGCAAAGGTACTAAGTACTTGCCTGAATATCATGGCTCGACCCCCGATACCGTCTGGGGCTACTACGGCCTGACGCCCGAGCGCGCGACCGCCGGGGGCATGAATCCGCAAATGTTCAACTCCTTCCTCGATGGCACCAAGTCGGCGATCGAGATGGCCGCGGTGGCCAACGCCACCGGCCTGACCCCGCCCCCGGACGGACTGGCCTTCCCGCCTGTAGGCGTGGACGATCTTGCGCAAGCCTTGCGCCCGGCGGTCGAAGGCGGCGTGCTGCATGGCAAGGGGCAGGTCGAAGTCGTGTCCTGCTTAGAGCGCGACGGCGGTGCGGTGGCGCGCGATCTGCGCTGGGGCGTTTACGTGGTTTTCGAGGCGCCCAGCGACTATGCCGCGCGCTGCTTTTCGGAATACGGCCTGGTGACCGACGAGACCGGGCGTTACACGGCCATGTATAAGCCCTTTCACCTGATCGGGCTCGAACTCGGCATCTCGGTGGCGAGCGCCGCCCTGCGCGGCGAGGCGACCGGGGCCGCGACCGGGTTCCGGGGCGATGCCGTGGCCGTGGCCAAGCGCGATCTCGCGCCCGGCGAAATGCTGGACGGCGAGGGGGGCTATACGGTTTGGGGCCGGCTCATGCCGGCCGCCGGCAGCCTCGCCACGGCGGCTCTGCCGATCGGATTGGCGCAGGGCGTCAAGGTGACGCGCGCGGTTGCCAAGGGGCAGGTTCTCAGTGCCGCCGACGTGATCCTGGACGAGGCCGACGACGGCGTGCGCGCGCGCCTTGACATGATCGCCGCCTTCGCCAAAGCGGCGCCGCAAGCAGCGGAATGAGCGCGCGTTCCGCTACAGGCGCGGTTCTGATTACCGGCGGCGGACGCGGCATCGGCGCGGCCACGGCGCGCCTTGCCGCCAAGCGCGGCTATGCCGTTTGCATAAATTACGCCAATGCCTCCGGGCCGGCCGAAGCCCTGGCGGCGGAAATTCGCCAAGCCGGCGGGCGGGCCTTCGCGCACCGGGCCGATGTCGCCCGCCAAGACGAGGTCGAGACAATGTTCACGGCCCTCGACCGCGAATTCGGGCCGATCACAGCCCTGGTCAACAATGCCGGGCTGACCGGACAGATTTCCCGCCTCGACGCGGCAGAACCCGAAATGCTGCGCCGGGTGATCGAGGTCAACGTCCTGGGGGTTCTTACCTGCGCGCGCGCGGCGGTCAAGCGCATGTCGACCCGCCACGGCGGCGCCGGCGGGGTCATTGTCAACATCTCCTCGGCTGCCTCGACACTGGGCAGTCCGGGCGAATATGTCTGGTACGCCGCCTCCAAGGGCGCGGTCGACAGCTTCACCATCGGACTGGCCAAGGAAGTCGCGGGCGAGGGTATTCGGGTCAACGCCGTCGCCCCCGGCATGATCGCGACCGAAATTCACGCCTCCAGCGGCGACGCCGGGCGCCTGGAGAGGATCGGCAAGACGGTTCCCATCGGCCGCCCCGGCGAGGCGAATGAGATCGCCGAACCGGTCCTGTGGCTCATGTCCGATGAAGCCCGCTACATTACCGGCGAGGTTTTGCGGGTCACCGGCGGGCGGTAATACCTACCTCGCAGCCGCGGCCGCAGGCGGCGAGCCCGGGGCCGAAATGCTCGACATCGCCGGGCTCATGGGGCAAAAAGGATCAGCGGCCTAGAATATTTTCTAAGAATTGGCCGAAAACCGGGAGGCTGAACAGGATATGGGGGGGATTTTACTTGGCGGAAAAACCGCTCCATGGCCGGTCGCTCTGGCTTTCTTCGCGCTTCTTTTCGCGATAGCCGCACCGGCCCATGCCGAAGAGGGCGTGTTTTCCTATTACATGGGCCTGCGCGCCATCGGCACCCAAAGCATGATCGACGATGTGGAGACCCCCGGTTTTACCGGCGCGGCGGTCATCCAGAACGATAGCGATGTCGTCGGTGGCGTTGGCCTGGTGTTTGGAACCAAAACGAGAGATTTACCGATCCGGCTGGAACTGGAAGTCGCCCATCGTTTCCGCTTCGATCTGGACGTGCGGGAAAACCGCAACGGGACCGTCATCGACAACGAAATAAACGTCGCGTCCACCTCGGCCATGGTTAGCGCCATAGTGGAGTGGCGCAATCGATCATCCTTCACCCCCTTTGTGGGGGGCAGCATCGGTTGGGCGCGCAACTCAGCGGAGACGGAGCGGATAGATATCGGGACGCAGGTCAAGACGGTGCGCGACACCGACACGGATAACTTCGCTTGGGGCGGCACCCTGGGTGTCGATTGGTTCTTCGCCGAGAACTGGAGCGCCCAGGCCGCCTACCGCTACATCGATTTGGGCAAAACGGAAACCGGCCCCGGCCCCACCGGCGAAAGCATCAAGGGGGGAAGCTATACTTCGCACGACCTCTTGCTCGGTGTTTTCTTCCACTTCTGATTCACCGCACTAGGCTGGTCATGACCGCTGGCCCGCTCGCGGCGTACCGCGCCAAGCTCGACGCGCAAGAGATCGAATTCGATCCCGTGCAGCAGCTTGCCGTGGAGAAACTTCAAAGCCTGCATCATGCCGTGAACCGCTACCAGCCTTCCGCCGGCGCCGCCGGTTGGAAGGCGCGCCTTGGGCTTGAGCGCAGGCGGGGCGAGCCGCCGCAGGGGCTTTATCTCTTTGGGCCGGTCGGCACCGGCAAATCCCTGCTGATGGATATCTTCTTCGCCGCCAGTCCCATCGAGGCGAAGCGCCGGGTTCATTTCCATGCCTTCATGCACGAGACGCACGAACGTCTTCACGCCAAGCGTCAGGCCGAGGACGGCGCTAAGGGCGATCCCTTGGCCAGCCTCGCTCAAGATATGGCCGGCGAGGCGTGGCTGTTGTGCTTCGACGAGTTTCATGTCGTCAACATCGCCGACGCCATGATTCTGGGCCGCTTGTTCGAAGCCCTATTCGAGCACGGCGTGATCGTCGTCCTAACCTCGAACTCCGCGCCCGGCCAACTTTACGAGGGTGGGCTTCAGCGCGACAATTTTTTACCCTTCATTGAGCTTTTGAAAACCCGGCTGGACATCTTGCAGCTCGACAATGGCCGCGATTACCGCCTCGAGCGCTTGCGCAACGAACCGGTTTACCACACGCCCCTGGGGCGCAAGGCCAAGTCCGCGCTCGAGCGGACCTTCTCCCAACTCACCGAAGGGGCGATGGTGGCCCCCCTGAAGTTCGCCGTCTTGGGCCGCGAGTTGAAGGTTCCCGCAGCCGGGCGCGGTGTCGCGCGCTTTACCTTCAAACTCTTGTGCGAGGCGCCCCTGGGCGCCGCCGACTACCTGGCCATCGCGGCGCGGTTCCACACGCTCGTTCTAGAAGGCGTTCCGTGCCTGACTCCGGATAAAAGGAACGAGGCCAAGCGTTTCATGATCTTGATCGATACCCTTTACGACCATCGGGTCAATCTGGTCATGTCGGCCGCCGGCGCGCCGGACACGCTTTATCCAAAAGGCACCGGCGCCAAGGACTTCAAGCGCACGGTTTCGCGCCTAATGGAAATGCGCTCGCAAGATTACATCGCCATGGAGCATTTGCCGCCCGCGCGCTGAGCACGCATGGGCTCCAAGCACGGGCGAAGGCTTACTCGAGCGGCCAAACCGGGCGCGGCCGGCCGATCGCTTGCGGGTCGGGGTCAACCCAGCCTTTCGGCATGAAGGTTTTCCAGCCCTTAGGTTTTGGCTTGGAATCTTCTATCGGCTCGACCCTGACGCCGTAGGCGCCCAGGTGCTCCGCGAAACAGACATTCCTCCAACGGCGCGGGTCGGCGTCGATGTCGGACACCGACAGCGTGGGCGCGTAGGCGGTGACGTTTCTGGCCACAACGACTTCGCGCGCGCGATCTGGGTTATCCAAGACATCGCGAATTTGCGCCGCCGCTTGCCTAGAAAAGGCAAAACCCCGCACGATATCCAGTGTGGCGCGATTGAAATTGCCGGTTCCCGCAATGGTCACGAATAGGGCCGCGAACAGCCCAACAGACAGGCGCCGGCGGTTAATACCGGAGAGATCGACCGCCAAAGCCTTTCCGAAATTAGCGAAGGCGAACGACAAGACGGCGAGCCAGAATATCATGCTGAATATGTCGGCGAGGAAATGAGCCCGCACCGGATTCGCGGTGCCGTAAGCGTAGAACATGGGCAAGACGGCGAGGTAGGTAAGCGCTGCTAGGCCGGCGAAGGCGGCCAGGGTGACACGCCGCCGCCGGGCATCCTTTTTCCAATCCACTAGAAGCTGTTCGCGAAACGCCCAAGAGAAGGCCAAGGCCAAGACCCAAACGCTGGCTCGGGATCCCCAGGTTCCCAAGCGCTCGGCGGTCCAAAGAAACGAGCGAATGGCGATTGCGATGAGGCCGATCAGATCCTTGCCGGCATCCAGTTCTATGACCCCGGCGCGCGTCGCGGTGCCCAGGGACGATAGGTTTAGCCACAAGCCGAGCGCGGCCGCCGCCGCGACAAACACGATCCCCGCGCCGCCGGGCCGCCTTAGGATGCGGGTTATAAGTACGCAGAAAACTCCGCCCGCCATGATGACGGGTCCCGAAGCCTCGAAACTACCGGCCGCCGCGACACTGGCCAGGGATCCCAGGGCCACGGGCAGGAGCCGCATGAAGCGGCCGATGTCGGCCCGCATGAGCATCAGCATGCAGGCTAGGGCTATCGAGGTGCCGGTGGCCGCGCTCACGTAAGTCGCGCTTGCCGATAGCCAGTAAAAAATCTCGGATAGTTTCTCGGTATTCGAGATCAGAATCAGCGCCGACAGGAGACCCAGGGCGGACTTGCCCCGCCAATCAAGGGCGCGCGGCGCCAGAATCGAAGCAAGGGCCCAAACCAAGGCCAGGAAGGCCATGGCGATGGACGCGAGGAAGATGAGGGGTATCGCCGCGTAGGCGTGTCCTATCGGAAATATAAAATCCAGCGCGACGATGACGAAGGTCGCGAAGAACCTGCCGTTCACGTTGTTATAGTAGTGTTCGATGGCACCGAGAAATCCGGATTTCCCGTACTGGGCGGCGTAACAGAAGTCGTCGGATGCCGGCCCCGCGTGAATGGCATCGATAAGGAAGGGGACGAAAAGCACGGCAGTCGCGGCCAGCGCGAAACCGGTATGAAGCCCCTTGTTAGGGGCCGCGTGGCTTGGTACTTCACCGGGCGGTGGGGCCTGCGAAGTCACGACCCTAGCTCCTGCTTCGCCAGATAAAGCGCGAAACGGCCGCTTCGATATACCTCTTTCCAGGAGCAGGTGCCGATGGCGCGCGCGCCATCCCCGCTCGATATCGAGAGCACGTAATCGGCTTCGCGCCGGCGCAGGATTTCGGCGCGCTCGGCGCAGGTTGCCGTTGGGTTGAAAAAACGCATGACGTCCGCGCGGCGCGCTTCCCCGGTGGAAATCGTGGGCACGTCATAGCGTGTAGCGGCAACCTTGGCCCCCGTCAGCGCGGCTAGCGGATAGGCCCAAGCCGTCGGCGCCAAGACCGTGGCCTTGGAAAGCGGTATCGCGGACCCCATGATTTCCAGATCGCGGTAGCGCCGCGCGGCCGAATGGGTACCAAGAGGAACTCCCGTGACCAGATCCCAGTAGGGACCATAGGTGCGCGGACCCCCGTACACAGATTGAAACGCCCCAGCGATAGTGCCGACCGCGAGTAGGAGGCTCAGCAAAAGCGTTCTCGCTTTGGGGCTCGGCAAGGACGCCACCCAGGCGACCAATAAAAGGTGAAGCGCGAAGGCGATGAAGATCAAATACCGCGACAGGATATGCGATAGGTTGAGCGCGTAGTTGGCGGTGTAAATCGCCAGCAGGACCGCTAGGAGGGCTAAAAGAAACCGGATCGGGCGCGATGACCGGTACGACGCCATGGCGCCGATTCCCAAGATCGCGGGGCCGATCTGCAGCAGAGGCTTATCGTAGAACACGCCGATTCCGCCGAAAAAATCGGGTGAAGAACGTGCCGCCATTACCAACGTCGGGACCGAGAAATAAGGCCAGAAAAATCCCAGACAAATCCCGGCCGCGGCCGGCCACGCTGCCCAAGCGATAGCGCGGATACCAACCCCTGGCGACATCAAGACCTTCACCGCTAGAAACACCAGCAGGAAGCTGGTGGTGATCGGGTGAACCACGAACAGGGCGGCCAGCGCCGCCGCGAAACCGGCTTGCCAGGCTAGGCTGCGAAATCCAGGCTCGAAGTAGATCGCTCCGACTATCATCGCGGCCGAGAACGCGAAGGTGCTGGGGTATCCGATGACGAGAACGATTTGCGCGACATTATAGATGCCGCTCCACCAGGCCGGGGCGCCCCAAAACAGCAGCAAAGTCGCGAAGAGGACGAAATCCAAGCGCGCGTCGCCGATCACGCGGCGGGCCAGAAAATGACATCCGATCATGAAAAGTAGGGCGTTCACCATCGACGCCGCCGTCAGGATGCTCCATATGCTCACTTGGCCCAGCGCCATGGCCGCCGCCCAGAAGAGGTGGTACGGCGTGTAGAGATGGACCTCGTAGGCTTCGTTCAAAAACAGCGGCGGCGGGGTCAGAAGACCGCTCGAAAGGCTACGAATGGCGGCCAAGTGCTGCCACAGATCGTAGGTCGTCTCGTCCAGGCGGATATGCATGGCGCCGAATCCGAGAATCGCGAAGGCGGCGGCGAAGGCGGCATAACGCGCGAATCGATGCGGGATGGCGGCCTGGGGCGCGGTGACGGCTTGAAAACTCGCGGCCATGGGTCGGCGGATGCTCCTGGCTCTGATTTCCCGGCAAAACGTTTGGGAAGGCCCACGCCCTCGCGGGATTGGACTTAAGGTATGGTAAGAGCTTAACGAATTGCCTAACCGCTTCGAGCCCCGGAAGCTGGAACCAGGTTACCCAGCTCGCCGGGCGAGGCAGAAGACGGTCAGGCCGGCCAGGCGGTTGAAGGGGAACATCACCCTGCGTTCCAAATCGTGCACGGCGATCAGGATCGTGTTGACGGCTTTTCCTTGAGTGCTCAGGGCGCTTTTCGCGGGTCCGGGGGTGGATTTCCGGCGCCATTTGTTAAACAGCCTTTGAATCGCCGCGACCGGGAACAACAGGCCGAAAAAGTAACCGCTCTTGACCGGTTCCAGGCCCGCGGCCCGGACCACCGCCTCGACTTGGCGACGGGTATAGCGCCGCCGGTGCTCTAGGAACTCGTCGTGGCCGGACCACAGAAACTGAAACGCCGGAACCGTGATCACGACCTGATCATGCGGCCGCAACCTGGCTGTGGACCGGCGAAGCAAGGCCACATCGTCATCGACATGCTCCAGGACGTCCATCATGAGGATAATGTCCGCCGGGCCTTGGTCCGGCGAAGGGGCGAAGCGGATTTCGCGGTCGTTGTGCCGTTCGACCCCTTCTGCCCGGTAGGCCGGATCGACGCACACGGCGCGCCGGCAAATACCGGCGTCGAGAAGCTGGCGTGAGAAGATACCGGAGCCGGCCCCGATATCGAGCACCGTCTCGACCTTTAGGCCCTTGAGAAGCTGAAGCAGGGCACGCCCCTTCGAGGCATAATACCAATGCCGGCCAGCGTTTTCGCCGAGAATTGAGACTTCTTTGATATCCACGCGCTGGGGCCTAGAGTTCCATGCGCCAGCCGAAGAAACACTCGCGGCGATGTGCCTTATAATTGGTTCAAGTGTTTCCCAATTTTCCCCTAAGTTTGATTTGAGTAAAATTTGGCCGGCAAATATTGGTGCCGGACTCTAGGTAAATATAATTGCGATAAGGTGAATCTCATATGCGGTCCGCGTCATGGAATCGCACCTGCCTAGGTCCCAAGTCCCGGCCTTGTTCCAGTGTTCGAATAGGAGTAGGAAATCGACGTCACAGCGTGTTCGCCTCTACGGCTGAGGGTTGAGCGCGCGTGCGATCCTCAGGGGGATAACATCATGGCACGTAAGAAGATTGCGCTGATCGGCGCCGGCAATATTGGCGGCACGCTGGCCCTGCTGGCTGGGCTTAAGGACCTGGGCGATATCGTTTTATTCGACATCGCCGACGGTCTTCCACAAGGCAAGGCGCTGGACCTGTTCCAAGCCTCTCCGGTCGAGGGTTTCGATTCCAAGATCACGGGCGGCAACGACTACAAGATCATCAAGGGCGCCGACGTTGTTATCGTCACCGCCGGCGTGGCCCGCAAGCCGGGCATGAGCCGCGACGATCTGCTCGGCATAAATACCAGCGTGATGGGATCGGTTGGCGCGGCGATCAAGAAGCAGTGTCCCAGGGCCTTCGTGATTTGTATCACCAATCCCTTGGACGCCATGGTTTGGGTCCTGCAGCAAGCCAGCGGCGTTCCGGTTCACAAGATCGTCGGCATGGCCGGGGTCCTGGATTCGGCCCGCTTCCGTACTTTTCTGGCCGAGGAGATGGGTGTCTCGGTCGAGGATGTCAGCGCCTTTGTCCTCGGCGGTCATGGCGACACCATGGTGCCCACGGTCCGCTACGCCACCGTCGCGGGCATACCCATGCCCGATCTGATCAAGATGGGCTGGATCACAAAGGACAGGCTGGACCAGATCGTCCAGCGCACCCGCGGCGGCGGCGCCGAGATCGTCGGCCTGCTGAAGACCGGCTCGGCGTTTTACGCCCCCGCCGCGTCCGCCATCGCCATGGCCGAATCGTACTTGAAGGACAAGAAGAGGGTTTTCCCCTGCGCCGCCTATCTGAATGGGGAATACGGAATCAAGGATCTTTTCGTCGGCATGCCGGTGGTGATCGGCGCCGGCGGCGTGGAACGTGTTGTCGAGCTCAATCTCAACAGGAGCGAACAGGCCATGCTCAAGAAGTCGGTCGCTTCGGTGCGCGGCTTGGTCGATGAATGCAAGGCCATTAAGAAAAAAGCGGCCGCCAAGGCGAAGCCGGCCAAGAAAAAATCCCGCTAGGGCGCGGGTTCGGTGACGGCTGCTCCCAGTTGCGCGACTCGCGCGGGGTGTTAGAGTGATCTTGTTTACACGCGGTTCGGCCTGGACACTTCTTCGGGGCGTAAGAACCCGGAGACTTCGCCGGCGGCCAGAAATCTTGACTCTAATCCCGCGCGAGGACCGATGAATATCCATGAATACCAGGCCAAGAGCCTGCTAGCGAAGTATGGCGTCGCGGTGCCGCGCGGCTCGGTGGCCTTCACGCCGGCCGAGGCCGAGGGCGCGGCGCGCGAGTTGGGCGGCCCCATCTGGGTGGTGAAATCGCAAATTCACGCGGGCGGGCGCGGTGCCGGACGCTTCAGCGACGATCCCGGCGGGGCGGGCGGCGTGCGCATTTGCAAATCCCTGGAAGACGTCAAGGATAACGCCCGCCATATGCTGGGGCACGTCCTGGTGACCAAGCAGACCGGCGCCGCCGGCAAGGAGGTCAAGCGCCTCTACATCGAGGAAGGCTGCGACATCGCGCGCGAACTCTACCTCGGTATGTTGATCGACCGGGCGACCAGCCGTATCACCGTCATGGCCTCGACCGAGGGTGGCATGGAGATCGAGGAGGTCGCCGCCGCCACGCCCGAGAAAATCCTCAAGCTGGCGATCGACCCGGTGACCGGGATCATGCCCCATCACGGCCGCAAGATCGCCTTCGGCCTGGGCCTGGAGGGCAAGCAGGTCGGCTCCGCGGTCAAGTTCATCGCCGCCATGTACCGCGCCTTTCTCGATCTCGACGCCAGCATCGTCGAGGTCAATCCCTTGGTCGTGACCGGCGCCGGCGATGTGATCGCGCTCGACGCCAAAATGAACTTCGACGATAACGCCTTGTTCCGGCACAAGGATCTTGCCGACATGCGCGACGAGAGCGAGGAAGATCCGGCGGAGTTGGAAGCCGCGCAGCACGACCTCAACTACATCAAGCTGGATGGCAGCATCGGCTGCATGGTCAACGGCGCGGGCCTGGCCATGGCGACCATGGATATCATCAAGCTGACCGGCGGTTCGCCCGCCAACTTCCTCGATGTCGGTGGCGGCGCGACCGCGGAGCGTGTGACGGCGGCTTTCAAGCTCATTCTCTCCGACCCCAACGTCAAGGGCATCCTGGTCAATATCTTCGGCGGCATCATGCGCTGCGACGTCATCGCCGAGGGCGTGGTCGCGGCCGCGCGCGAGGTTGCGCTGCACGTGCCGCTGGTTGTTCGCCTGGAGGGGACCAACGTCGATCTGGGCAAGAAAATTCTGGCCGATTCGGGGCTGCCCATTGTCTCGGCGGACGATCTGGGCGATGCCGCCAAAAAAATAGTCAAAGCGGTCGAGGAGGCGGCGTAATGGCGGTCCTGGTCGATAAGAACACCAAGGTCATCTGCCAAGGCTTCACCGGCGCGCAGGGGACATTTCACTCCGAGCAGGCCCTGGCCTATGGCACCAATATGGTCGGCGGCGTGACCCCCGGAAAGGGCGGCACCACCCACCTCGACCTGCCGGTCTTCGATACCGTGGCCGAGGCGGTCGCGGCGACCGGGGTGGATGCTTCGGCGATCTACGTGCCGCCGCCCTTCGCCGCCGACGCCATTCTCGAGGCCGTGGACGCCGGTGTGGCCCTGATCGTCTGCATCACCGAAGGGATTCCGGTGCTCGATATGTTGCGGGTCAAGCGCGCCCTCGTCGGGTCGCGAAGCCGTCTGGTCGGGCCCAATTGTCCCGGTGTCATCACCCCGGGCGAATGCAAGATCGGGATCATGCCGGGACACATCCATAAACGGGGACGGATCGGCATCGTATCGCGATCCGGCACCTTGACCTACGAGGCGGTGGGCCAGACCACGGCGGTGGGCCTGGGCCAGACCACCTGTATCGGTATCGGCGGCGACCCGATCAACGGAACCAATTTCATCGACTGCCTGGAGATGTTCCTGGGCGATCCCGAAACCGAGGGCATCATCATGATCGGCGAAATCGGCGGCACCGCCGAGGAAGAGGCCGCCGAATTCTACCGGGATTCCGGCAGCAAGAAGCCCATGGCGGGCTTCATCGCCGGGCGCACCGCCCCGCCGGGCCGGCGCATGGGCCATGCCGGTGCCATTATCTCCGGCGGCAAGGGCGGCGCGGAGGACAAGATCGAGGCCCTCAAGTCGGCCGGGGTCGCGGTCGCGGATTCGCCCTCGGCGCTGGGTTCGACCATGATGAAGGCCATGACCGGGTGATTTCGTCCCTCCACGGTCCGCGATGGTTACTGGACGTCAAGATTCCCCGGTTACCATGGGCGCCCTAGCTGGACGCGAGGGGCGCCGGTTGCCCGGAAGGCCCTGGCCGGCGAGCTCTTAAGCCTTTGGATGGCCCAGGGGGGCCGTGTTAACAGATGTCGACGCTCAACCCAGACCAAGCTTCTTTCCTTTTCGGCTCTAACGCCCGCTTTATCGCCGATCTCTATGCCCGCTTCGCCCAGGATCCCGGTTCGGTCGATGCTTCTTGGCGAAGCTTTTTCCGCGATTTGGGCGAAGACGCCCGCGAGGTCATGGAGGATTTGCGCGGCGCCTCCTGGGGCCCGGGCAACGGCGGCCTGTTTCCCGTGGACGAAGCGCTTGAGCAGGCCCCGGCGACCGCCGCCGCCGTGGCCGAGGGCGTCGCCCCCGAGGGCGAGATCACACCCGAGGATGTGCGCGCCGCGACCATCGATTCGATCCGGGCCCTGATGTTGATCCGCGCCTACCGTGTACGCGGCCATCTGGAGGCGGACCTCGATCCGCTGGGCCTGAAACCGATCGATCCGCACCCTGAACTCGATCCCCTGACCTATGGCTTCACCGAGGCCGATTTCGATCGGCCGATTTTCATCAATTACGTTCTCGGCCTGGAAACCGCGACTCTGCGCCAGATCGTCAAGGTCGTGCGCCAGACCTACTGCGGCAAGATCGGCGTCGAATTCATGCACATCCAGGACCCGGCGCAGAAGGCTTGGATTCAGGAACGAATCGAATCGATCCATAATCAGACTGAATTCACGGAATTCGGCAAGCGCGCGATCCTCGAGAGTCTCACCATGGCCGAGACCTTCGAGCGCTTCCTCGACAAGAAATACACCGGCACCAAGCGCTTCGGGCTCGACGGCGGAGAGGCCGCGATTCCAGCTCTGGAACAGATACTCAAGCGCGGCGGGCAGCTTGGCCTGAAAGAAGTCGTCATCGGCATGCCGCATCGCGGCCGGCTCAACGTCCTCGCCAACTTCATGGGCAAGCCCTACACCGCGATCTTTCACGAATTTCAGGGCGGCGCCGCCCATCCCGAGGATATCGGCGGTTCGGGCGATGTGAAGTACCACCTCGGCACCTCGTCGGACCGCGAATTCGACGGCAATGTCGTGCATCTGTCCTTGACCGCCAATCCCTCGCATCTGGAAGCGGTCGATCCGGTCGTGGTCGGCAAGGTGCGCGCCAAGCAGGTTCAGCGCCAGGATAGCGAACGCACCAAGGTCATGTCGCTGCTCATGCACGGCGACGCGGCCTTCGCCGGTCAGGGGCTGGTGGCGGAGACCCTGGATCTTTCCGAACTGAAGGGCTACCGCATCGGCGGCACGATTCACTTCATCGTCAACAATCAGATCGGCTTCACGACCAACCCGGTGCATTCGCGCTCCGGTCCCTATTGCTCCGAAGTCGGGAAAATAATTCAGGCGCCGATCTTTCACGTCAACGGCGACGATCCCGAGGCCGTGGTCCATGTCGCGCGCATCGCCACGGAATTCCGCCAGACCTTCAGAAAAGATGTCGTGATCGACATGTTCTGCTACCGCCGCCATGGCCATAACGAGGGCGACGAACCCGCCTTCACCCAGCCGCTTATGTATCGGCGGATCAAGGACCATCCCTCGACCCGGGAAATATATTCCAAGCGCCTGGTCGATGACGGCGTGCTGAATCAGGACGAGGCCGATAAAGTCCTGAAAGATATCATCGACCGCTTGGAAGCCGATTTTGCCGCCGCCGATAGCTACAAGCCGAACAAGGCCGATTGGCTGGAAGGCGTGTGGTCGGGTTTCGCGACGCCCAAAGGGTACGACGCGCGCCGCGGCAATACCTCGGTCGAGATGCCGGTACTCAAGGCGGTCGGCGAAGCGATCTCGCGCGTGCCGGAGGGAATTAACGTCCATCGCAAGATCGTCCGTCAGCTCGATACCAAGCGCAAAATGTTCGAGTCCGGGGAGGGTTTGGATTGGGCGACCGCCGAGGCCCTGGCCTTCGGGACCTTGCTCCTCGAAGGTCACCCGGTGCGCCTTTCGGGCCAGGACAGCAACCGCGGCACTTTCTCTCAACGCCACGCCGCGCTTATCGATCAGGAAACCGAGGAACGCTATCTGCCGCTCAATCATATCGACGAAGATCAGGACAAAATCGAAATCATCGACAGCCCCTTGAGCGAGATGGCGGTTCTGGGTTTCGAGTACGGGTTCTCCTTGGCCGAGCCTCGCGCCCTGGTCTTGTGGGAGGGGCAGTTCGGCGATTTCGTCAATGGCGCCCAAGTCATCATCGACCAGTTCATCGCGTCGGGCGAATCGAAATGGCTGCGCATGTCGGGATTGGTCATGTTGTTGCCGCACGGTTACGAGGGCCAGGGGCCGGAGCATTCCTCGGCCCGGCTCGAGCGGTTCCTGCAACTGTGCGCGGAAGACAACATTCAGGTCGTCAACTGCACCACGCCGGCTAACTATTTCCACGTGCTGCGCCGTCAACTGCACCGGGATTTTCGCAAACCCCTGATCATCATGACGCCGAAGTCGTTGTTGCGGCATAAACGCGCGGTCTCGAAGCTGGCTGAATTCGGCCCGGGCTCGACCTTCCACCGCATCATGTATTGCGACCAGCGGCCCTCCGAAACCGAGGACGCGAAACAGGTCGTCTTATGTTCGGGCAAGGTCTACTACGACCTGGTGGAGGAGCGCGAGAAGCGCGGCATCGCGGATGTGCACTTCTTGCGTATGGAGCAAATCTACCCCTTCCCCGCCGACGCCCTGTTGGCGGAGCTGGAGCCCTACAAGCATTGCCACATCGTGTGGTGCCAGGAAGAACCGCGCAATATGGGCGCCTGGGGTTTCGTCTCCGATTTTATCGAAGAGATCGCACGCGACCTGGGCGCCAAGCACCCACGCCCGCGCTATGCCGGCCGGCCCTCGGCCGCGTCGCCGGCGACCGGCCTGGCCAGCCGCCATAGAGCGGAACAAGCCCGGCTTATCGAGGACGCGCTGAATATTGGCCGGCCCTCGCTCAGCCGCATCGCCTCGCGCAAGGCCCAAGAGGCGGAAAAAACCGGCAAGTCACGTAAGCGCGCATAACGCTAACCAGACGGAATAAGCAGACATGGCAACGGACATCGTGGTTCCTACTCTCGGCGAATCGGTCAGCGAGGCGACCGTCGCGCAGTGGCTTAAGAAACCGGGCGACGCGATCGCGGTCGACGACCCCTTGGTCGAGTTGGAGACCGACAAGGTCACGCTGGAGGTGAACGCCAGCGTGGCGGGGGTGCTGTCCGAGGTCGCGGCCGAAGAGGGCGCCAATGTCGAGGTCGGTGCCTTGCTTGGGCGCATTTCCGAAGGCGGCGGCGCATCCGCCGCGACCCCGGCGCCAAAACCGGAGCCGGCACCCGCGCCCGCGCCCGCACCCGCACCCAAGGAGGCGGAACCCGTGGCGACGCCACCACCGCCTCTCGCCGCCAAGGAGGCGGCCGCCACGGATGCGCAGTCTCCCGCCGTGCGCAAGATGGTTGCCGAGCACGGGCTGGACGCTGGAAAAATAGAGGGCACGGGCAAGGACGGGCGTCTGTTGAAGGAAGATGTCCAAAAGGCCGTGGACTCAGCGCCCGCGCCGACCGACGAAGCCAAGCCTGCCGCGCCGGCACAGGATACCGGCGCGCGCGAGGAGCGGGTGCGCATGACCCGTTTGCGCAAGCGGATCGCGGAACGCTTGAAGGAGGCGCAGAACACGGCCGCCATGTTGACCACCTTCAACGAGGTCGATATGGGCGCGGTTATGGATTTGCGTAACATTTATCGCGACAGCTTCGAAAAGAAGCACGGCGTGCGCCTGGGATTCATGTCGTTCTTCACCAGCGCCGTCGTGGCCGCCTTGAAAGAATTGCCGGCGGTTAACGGCGCGATCGAGGGCGATGAGATCGTCTACCGAAATTACTACAACATCGGCGTCGCGGTCAGCGCGCCGCAGGGTTTGGTCGTGCCGGTCCTGCGCAATGCCGAAACCATGGGCTTCGCCGATATCGAAAAGAACATTGGCATCCTCGGTCGGCGTGCGCGCGACGGCAAGCTGTCCATGGAGGATATGTCGGGGGGCACCTTCACCATTACCAATGGCGGTGTGTTCGGCTCCCTGCTCTCGACCCCGATTCTCAATCCGCCGCAGTCCGCGATCCTAGGCATGCACAAGATTCAGGAACGCCCCATGGCGGTGGATGGCGAAGTGAAGATCCGCCGCATGATGTATCTCGCCCTGTCCTACGATCACCGGCTGATCGATGGCCGCGAGGCGGTCACCTTCCTGGTCCGGGTCAAGGACTACATAGAGGACCCGGAGCGGCTGCTGCTCAACGTTTAGGCGGACCGCGCCACGGAACAACAGGGGACAGGAAGCATGAGCGAAAACGCATTCGATGTCGTGGTGATCGGCGGCGGGCCGGGGGGTTATGTCTGCGCCATTCGGGCCGCGCAATTGGGCCTGAAGACAGCGTGCGTGGAAAAGCGCGGAAGCCTGGGCGGCACCTGCCTCAATGTCGGTTGCATCCCCTCCAAGGCCCTGCTCCATGCCTCGGAAAAATACGAAGAGGCGCGCCATGGCATGGCCGCCATGGGCATCAAGACGGGCGAGGTGGAACTCGATCTAGCGGCCATGCTCGCCAACAAGAACAAGATCGTCGGCGACCTGACCAAGGGTATCGAATTCTTGTTCAAGAAGAACAAGATCGCTTACCTGAAAGGCACCGGCGCCATCGCCGGTCCGGGCACGGTGAGTGTGAGCGGAACTGGCGGCGAGGCGCGAGACATAACCGCCAAGCACATCGTCATCGCCACCGGGTCGGACCACATGAACCTGCCCGGGGTCGAGATCGACGAGAAACGCATCGTTTCCTCGACCGGCGCCTTGGCGCTGGAGCGGGTGCCGGAACATCTGGTCGTCATCGGCGGCGGCTTCATCGGGCTTGAGATGGGCTCTGTCTGGCAGCGCCTGGGCGCCAAGGTCACGGTGGTCGAATTCCTGGATCGCATCGTGCCCGGCATGGACGGCGAAGTCGGTAAAATGTTTCAGCGCACGCTCAAGAAACAAGGCATGGTCTTCAAGCTTTCGACCAAGGTCACCGGCGCCAAGGCGAACAAGGACGGTGTCGCCTTGACCATAGAGCCGGCCAAAGGCGGCGACGCGCAAGACCTGCAGGCCGACGTGGTGCTGGTCGCGATCGGCCGCCGGCCTTATACCGAGGGTCTGGGCCTGAAGGAAGCGGGGGTCGAGACCGACAAGGCCGGCCGGGTCGTTATCGACGGCCACTTTCGTACCAATGTCGAAGGCGTTTACGCCATCGGCGACGCGGTCGCCGGTCCCATGCTGGCCCACAAGGCCGAGGAGGAAGGTGTCGCCCTGGCCGAGACCCTGGCCGGTCAGGCCGGCCACGTGAATTACGATACCGTGCCCGGCATCGTCTATACTTGGCCGGAAGTCGCCGCCGTCGGCAAAACCGAGGAGCAACTGAAAGAGGCCGGCATCGACTACAAGTCCGGTAAGTTCCCCTTCGCCGCCAACAGCCGGGCGCGCGCTAACCTGGCCACCGATGGCTTCGTCAAGATTCTGGCGGATGCCAAGACCGATCGCATTCTGGGTGCGCATATCATCGGGCCCGATGCCGGCAACTTGATCCACGAAGTCGTGGTGGCGATGGAGTTTAGCGCTTCGGCGGAGGATTTGGCGCGCTCCTTCCACGGCCATCCGACCCTCAATGAAGCGGTCAAGGAGGCCGCGCTCGCCGTCGACGGCCGGCCGATCCACGTATAAAACCAAGGAGTGCTGACGTGCCGAAAATGCCGCGCCAGCGCCTTTCCGGCGCGCGCCTGGTTATCGGCATGTGCGCCGCGCATGTCTTTTCCATGCTCGGCTTCGCCAGTTTCGCGGCTTTGCTGCCGACTTTCTTCGCCGAGTGGGGCCTGAGCAACACCCAGGCCGGTTGGATCAACGGCATTTATTTCGGCGCTTACATGATCGCCGTTCCGGTGCTGGTCAGCCTGACCGACCGCATCGATCCGCGCCACATCTACGTCGCCGGCTCGGCCTTGACCGCGCTCGCCGCTTTTGGTTTCGCGCTTCTGGCCGAAGGATTCTGGGGTGGATTCTGGGTCCGCGCCTTGGCCGGGGTTGGGTTGGCCGGCACCTACATGACCGGGCTGAAGGCGCTGACCGATCATATTCACGAGGGCATCCGCGCCCGCTCCATTGCCTTCTATACCGCGACGTTCTCCATCGGCTCGGCCCTGTCGTTCCTCTTGACCGGTGAGATCGCGGCGGATCTGGGGTGGCGGTGGGCCGTCGGCGTGGTCGGGCTGGGGCCGCTGGTCTCGCTCGGCATCGTGCTTTGGCTGGCGCCGCCGAGCCAGCCCCACCATCTGGCGCGCGGCGAGGCTGCTTTGCTGGATTTTCGCCCGGTCCTGCGTAACCGGCGCGCGTTTGCCTACATCCTGGCCTACAGCGCCCATAACTGGGAACTTTTCGCGCTCCGTTCCTGGCTGGTCGCGTTTTTGGTGTTCGCGCAAGGACAGCAGGAGACGGGCGTGCTCGGCGGCGCCTGGAGCGCGACCGCCCTGGCCGCACTGGTCACCGTCCTGGGCCTGCCGTCCAGCGTGCTGTGCAACGAGTTGGCGCAGCGCATCGGGCGCCGGCGCTTGGTCGTCTCGATCATGTGCGCCTCGGCCGCGATCGCCGCTGTCCTGGGGTTCCTGGCGCCTTTGCCCTTCCTCCTGCTGTTCGCCGTGGTCGTGATCTACGGCATCACCGTGACCGGGGATTCCGCTTCCATCACCGCCGGGGCCGTCGCCAATGCCGCGCCCGGCCAGCGCGGCGCGACCATGGCCGCGCATTCCTTCATTGGTTTCGCGGGTGCTTTCGCCGGGCCGCTCGCCTTCGGCGTGGTTCTAGACGTGGCCGGCGGCGGCGAAAGCTTGCTCGCCTGGGGTTTGGCCTTCGCCAGTTCGGGACTGGTGGTCGCCTTGGGGCCGCTTGTGCTGGCGACCCTGGGCCGGCGTCCGCCCGGCGAGGGGGAAGCGATCTAGCCGTGGAGTCTCCGCAGGTTATTCACATCTAGCGCCTGGCGCGCGGATGGGCGCGGTCGTAGACCGAGAGAAGGCCTGCGGCATCGACATCGGTATAGCGTTGGGTAGTGGATAACGAGGCGTGGCCCAGCAGTTCCTGGATCGCCCGCAAGTCGCCGCCGCCGGCCAGAAGATGGGTCGCGAAGCTATGGCGCAAGGCATGAGGCGTCGCGGTCGCGGGCAGTCCCAGTGCCGCCCGGGCCTCCGCCATGCGCGCCTGCACCCGCCGCGCCCCCAGGCGCTTGCCGCGCGCACCGACGAACAACGGTCCCTCAGGCGGTAGTATGAAAGGGCAAGCGGCCAAGTAATCCCGCACGGCCTCGATTACAGCCGGCAATAAGGGGACATAGCGTTGCTTGTTGCCCTTGCCGGTCACGCTCATGGCTTCCTGGCCCGGTGCCGGCGCTTCGCCCCGGTTCAAGGAGAGAGCCTCGCCGATGCGCAAGCCGCAGCCGTAAAGTAACGCCAGGACCGCCGTGTCGCGCTTGCCGGCCCAGGGGTCGCGGGCGAGGCCTTGGACCAGGCTCAGCGTTTCCCGGGCTTCATCGATCGCCAAGGCCTTGGGAACCGAGTGCGGCAATTTCGGCGTTCGCAACACGCCCAGCGCCGGATTCTCCACCACGCCCGCCCGCGCCATCCAGCGGAAAAATCCGCGCACCACGGACAAACCGCGGGCCCTGGAGGCGCGGCCGATGCCCTGCTCCGCCCGGCGTGCCAACCAGGCGCGGAAATCAGTCGTGCGCAAGTCCGCCAGATCGTTGAGGTCCGGCAAGGCGCCCAGATGCCCGCTCAGAAATTCCAGAAATTGCGTGAGGTCCCGGCGGTAGGCGGCGCGGGTGTGGGGCGATGCCCGCCGCTCGTGTTCAAGCCATGCTTGCCAGTCCAGCAGGGCGGCCTTTAGGCCGGGCTTAGCCGGAAATCCCAGAACCTTTGGGCTTATTCGGGCAGGTCTAGCCATCCGCGTATCGAGATCTCCACCACATGCGCCAGAAAGCTCAAGAGCTCGGTGCCCTGGCCCGGTTCGAAGTGAGTCGCGTTTCGGGCGCCGAAGGCTAAAAGCGCGCTTGGTGCCGCGCGGCCGAACGATAGACGGATCAAGGCCTCGGATCTCACCAGGCCGGCGCCTGGCCCAAAGATCTCGGGATCGCCGGTCACATTGTCTCTCAGTACGATGTTCTGGCCGGGGCCGATCTGGCGGTCCACCATCTTGGGGCTCAGCGGTACGACGCCTGCGGCCGGCGGTGTGGCGCCGCCGATTTCACCCTGCTCGACGCCCACGATAATAACGTCGAGGTCCAGGATGATCGCCAGATCCGTGGTCAAGGTTTCGATGAAATGCTCAAAGCAGCGCGCCTTCAAGAGCGCCACGACCGCCTTGTGCACACGTGCCTGCACGGTGAGATTGCCGCGGCCGGTGGCCACCAGCGCGTCGCGGGCCTCGGCCAGTTCGGCGAGTTCGCGGCGCAATTTCTCGACCCTGAACTGTTGCAAGTCGGTGACGCCGTTGGCGCTGTCGCGGCCCGGCGTTATCAAGATGTCGAGCAGGTCTTGATTCTCGCACAAAAAGTTTGGGTGTTGGCGCAGAAATTCGATGACCCGCTCCGCCGAAAGCGGCGGTGCGTCAGCGCCGCCTACCGACTGTTTGGCATTGCCGCGCTTAGGCGCGACGTCTTGCGGGTTTTGAACCATCGGCCGTGCTGTTTGTTGTTGTGTTTAGAATCGATTGTCCGGTCTTGGCCCAGTCCGCGAGGAAGATTTCCAGCCCCTTGTCGGTCAGGGGGTGCTTGAACATGGCGCGCAGGATCGCGGGCGGAAGGGTCGCGACATGGGCGCCCATCTTGGCCGATTCGACGACATGAGCGGTGCCGCGCACGGAGGCGACCAGGACCTCGGTCGTGAAGTCCGGGTAGGCGTCGTAAATCTCCACGATGTCCGCGATCAGGCCCAGGCCATCGGCGCCGGTATCGTCCAGCCGGCCGACGAAGGGCGAAACGTAGCGCGCCCCGGCCTTGGCCGCTAGGATCGCTTGGGCGGCGGAAAAGCATAGGGTTACGTTGACCGGGGTGCCTTCGTCGGTGAAGGCGCGGCAGGCTTTCAGGCCGTCGGGGGTGAGCGGCACCTTGATGACCACGTTCTTGGCGACGGCGGCCAGGCGGCGGCCCTCGGACAGCATGGTGGGCGCATCGATCGCCGCGACCTCGGCGCTAACCGGCCCCGGGACGACTTCGCAAATTTCTTCCAGCACCTCGATGAAATCGCGACCGGACTTGGCGATCAGCGAAGGATTGGTGGTCACCCCGTCGACCAAGCCGGTCTCGGCTAGATCGCGAATCTCGGAGATATCCGCCGTATCGATGAAGAAACGCATGAGCTACTTCGTCCCGATTCCTAAAAACATAGTGTGTAAGTCTGCCTCGAAGGCGTTTCGATAGGGTTTCGGCGAACCCGAATAACCAGTCGGCGCCCAGTGCGTCAAGACCTTATGGTTCGCCATTGGTTCCCCGGCCGGGCCTCGTCTAAAGTGTAACCCATGCCCGATGACCGCGCCAGCGCACCTCCGGAATCCACCCCCAAACCAGACTCAGGGGTTAACGGCGCCGGGCCCGATTCAGGGGCGGGCGAAGCCGGCGCGGCGCGCGTGGCGGTACTTCTGCCCCTTCCCTTGGAGCGGCCTTACGATTATCTGGCGCCGCCGGACCTGGTTTTGGCGCCGGGCGCGGTGGTGCGTGTGCCGCTGGGCGGTCGCGAGGCGATCGGCGTGGTTTGGGACCGCGAACCGGGCGGACGCCGAGTTCCAGCCGCCAAACTCAAAACGGTGCTGGCGCGATTCGACGTGCCGCCTCTAAGCGGCGATCAGCGCCGTTTCATCGACTGGGTGGCTAATTACACCATGGCACCGCGCGGCGCGGTTCTGCGCATGGCTTTAAGCGTGCCGGCGGCGCTTGACCCGCCGCGCCCTCAAATCGGTTACCGCATGCCGGAGGCCCGCGCGACCGGGGATGGCGGACCGGGGCCGGCGATTCGCTTAACCCCGGCGCGCCAGCGGGTTCTCGCCGAAGCGAAAGACGCTGCCCCACGGACTCTGTCGGGCTTGGCGCGCGCCGCCGCGGTCAGCCCCTCGGTGGTGAGGGGTCTGCATGCCGCCGGGCTTTTGGAGGAAACCGAGATCGGCGCGCCGCCGCCTTTCGCGCGGCCCGATCATGCCCGCGCCGGCCCCCGACTATCGCCCGAACAAGCGGCCGCCGCGGCCGAATTGCGGGTTCGGGTCGCCGCCGGTGCCTATACCAGTATTCTGCTCGACGGCGTGACCGGATCGGGCAAGACCGAAGTCTATTTCGAAGCCATAGCCCAGGCCCTGGAGCGCGGCCGTCAGGCCCTGGTTCTGCTGCCTGAGATCGCACTCTCGGCGCAATGGCTGGAGCGCTTCGCGGCGCGTTTCGGGTCCGCGCCCGCGCTTTGGCACTCGGACCTGACGGCGGCGCAACGGCGCGCGACCTGGCGCGCGGCGGCGCTGGGCCAGGCCAGGGTTGTCGTCGGGGCGCGCTCGGCCCTGTTCCTGCCCCTGCGCGAACTTGGCGTCATCGTCGTGGACGAGGAACACGATCCCGCCTTCAAGCAAGAGGATGGGGTCATCTATCACGCCCGCGATATCGCCGTGGTGCGCGCGCATCTCTTGGGTATTCCGATCATCCTGGCATCGGCCACGCCGTCGCTGGAAACCATGGTCAATGTCGAGACCGGGCGCTACGCCAAGGTGCACCTGCCGGACCGCCATGGCGGCGCCGCCATGCCGAGCGTGGAACTGGTCGATTTGCGCCGCGACCGGCCGGTGAAACTTCCAGGCCTGGGCCAAAGTTGGCTCTCCGAGCGCTTGCGCGGCGCCATGACCGCGACCTTTGAGGCCGGCGAGCAGGCGATGCTGTTCCTGAACCGCCGGGGCTACGCGCCCTTGACCCTGTGCCGGGCCTGCGGCCACCGCCTGCAATGCCCCAACTGCACGGCCTGGCTGGTCGAGCATCGCCTGGCCGGGAAACTGCAATGCCATCACTGCGGCCATCTTGCCGCCTTGCCTCAGTCTTGCCCGTCCTGCGGGGCGGAAGGCACCTTGGCGGCCTGCGGTCCGGGGGTCGAGCGCTTGGCGGAGGAAATCTCGATCCTTTTTCCCAAGGCGCGCAGCGCGGTCATGGCCAGCGACACTCTCACCGGTCCCGGTGCCGCCGCCCATCTCATTCAAGCCGTGCAGGCGCGCGAGATAGATCTTCTGATCGGAACCCAGATCGTCGCCAAGGGGCACCATTTTCCGCATTTAACGCTGGTCGGCGTTGTCGACGCCGACTTGGGGCTATACGGCGGCGATCTGCGCGCGGCGGAGCGGACGTTTCAGTTGTTGCATCAGGTCGCGGGCCGGGCCGGCCGGGCCGAGCGGCCGGGCCGCGTGCTCCTGCAAACGGCGGAACCCGGCCATCCGGTCATGCAGGCACTGGCGGCCGGCGGGCGCGACGAATTTTTGCGGGTCGAGACCGAAGTGCGGGCGAGCCATGGTCTGCCGCCTTTCGGCCGCATGGCCGCGTTCATAGTCTCGTGCCCCGATTCGGCGCCCCTGGACCGGTTCTGCCGGGCCCTGGCCGGCGCCGCGCCGCGGGCGGAGGGGGTGGTGGTTCTGGGGCCCGCGCCCGCGCCCTTGGCGATGTTGCGCGGCCGCCACCGCCGGCGTTTCCTGCTCAAAACCCGGCGCGATATTCCCCCTCAGGGCGTCATCAAGATGTGGTTGGAGGGCTTGAAGATACCGCCCAAGGTGCGTCTGCAGATCGATATCAACCCTTACAGCTTCCTGTAGCCCGCGACGGCGGCTTTCGCGCCGCCAAGCGTGGGTCCCAGGCCGCTAAATCCGGGCGGAAACAGCCCGCTATGAGGCGCCCGAGTCGGCTTGCCACGCTCCGGGGTCTATGATACCAAACGCCCGCCGCGCCCTGGGGGCTGCCTCGTGCATCCTTAGGCTATAGCGCGGCAATTTGGGGACTATGATTGAGTTCGCCGCCTGCCGCCGATTAGGCCGCCGCGCGAACCATTTGGGGGCTAGCGAGCTTGGCAAGAGAAGACACCGGATTGAGCGGGGTCGCGGGGCGCTATGCCTTGGCAATGCTGGAGCTCGCGGACGGCAGAAATCAGCTCGACCCGGTCGCGCAAGATTTGCGCGGTTTGCTCGCCGCGATCGAGGAGAGCGAGGATTTTCGCCGCCTGATCCGCAGTCCGCTATTCACACGCGCCCAGCAATCCAAGGCCATGGCTTCGATTTTGGACCAAGCCGGGGCCGGTGAGCTGACCCGCCGCTTCGTTCTGGTCGTGGCGGAAAATCGGCGGTTGTTCGTGCTGCCGGGGATAATCAAGGCCTACTTGGGGGAGCTTAGCCGGCGGCGCGGAGAAATCACCGCCGAGGTGACGAGCGCGGCGCCGCTGACCGATGCGCAGCATGCCGCCTTGGTCGAAGCGATTAAATCCAAGGTCGGCGGTAAGGTTCAGGTCGAGGTCGAGATCGACCGGGGCCTCATTGGCGGTCTGATCGTCAAGATCGGCAGCCGCATGATCGATAATTCATTACGCAGCAAACTGCAGAGACTGCAACTCGCCATGAAAGGGGTTGGCTGATGGAAATCCGCGCAGCGGAAATCTCCGCGATCCTCAAGGAGCAGATCGAGAACTTCGGCGCCGAAGCCGATGTCGCGGAGGTCGGACAGGTCCTTTCCGTGGGCGACAACGTGGCCCGGGTCTATGGCTTGGACAACGTTCAGGCCGGTGAGCTGGTGGAGTTTCCCGGCGGCATCATGGGCATGGCGCTCAACCTCGAGGTCGATAACGTCGGCGTCGTGTTGTTCGGCGAGGACCGCGGCATCAAGGAAGGCGATGTCGTCAAACGAACCGGACAGATCATCGACGTGCCGGTCGGACGCGGCCTGTTGGGCCGGGTCGTGGACGCGCTCGGCAACCCGATCGACGGCAAGGGTCCGATCGAGGACGTCAAACGTACCCGCGTCGAGGTCAAGGCGCCGGGCATCATCCCGCGCCGGTCCGTGCACGAGCCGATGCAGACCGGCTTGAAGGCGATCGACAGCTTGATCCCGGTCGGCCGCGGCCAGCGCGAACTGATCATCGGTGACCGCCAGACCGGCAAGACGGCGATCGCGCTCGACACCATTCTGAATCAGAAGTCGGTCAACGCGGGCGACGACGAATCGAAAAAGCTCTACTGCATCTATGTGGCGGTCGGGCAGAAGCGTTCCAGTGTGGCGCAGTTCGTCAAGGCGTTGGAGGATCGGGGCGCGATGGAATACTCCATCGTCATCGCCGCGACCGCGTCGGAACCCGCGCCCATGCAGTTCCTGGCGCCCTACACCGGCTGCACCATGGGCGAATTCTTTCGCGACAACGGCATGCACGCGGTGATTTTCTACGACGATCTGTCGAAGCAGGCGGTCGCTTATCGCCAGATGTCGCTGCTGCTGCGCCGTCCGCCCGGGCGCGAGGCCTATCCGGGCGATGTCTTCTATCTGCATTCGCGTTTGCTGGAGCGTGCGGCGAAGATGGGCGAAGGGGCCGGCAACGGTTCGCTGACCGCCTTGCCTGTGATCGAAACCCAGGCCGGCGACGTTTCCGCCTATATTCCGACCAACGTGATCTCTATCACCGACGGCCAGATCTTCCTGGAAACCACCTTGTTCTATAAGGGTGTGCGCCCGGCGGTAAACGTCGGCCTTTCGGTTTCGCGTGTCGGTTCGGCCGCGCAGATCAAGGCCATGAAGCAGGTCGCCGGCACCATCAAACTGGAGCTCGCCCAGTACCGCGAGATGGAGGCCTTCTCTCAATTCGCCTCGGACCTGGATGCCTCGACCCGGCGCCTCTTGTCGCGCGGCGCGCGCTTGACCGAGCTCTTGAAACAGGACCAGTACGACCCCCTGCCGGTCGAAGAACAGGTTGCGGTTATCTTTGCCGGCGTGCGCGGCTTCCTCGACGATATTCCGATCGACAAGATCACCAGCTATGAGGAAAAGCTGCGTGGTGAGCTGAAGGCCAGCGGTCAGGAAATCCTGGAGGCCATCCGCAACGAGAAGGAACTCAGCACGGCGACCGACGAAAAGCTGAAGTCTTTCATCGAAACCTTCACCAAGACCTTCGTTTGAGCCCCGGCTCCTCGGGTTTGATTTCGGCAAGACGGAGCGTTTAGCAGCGCATGGCAAGCCTTAAAGATCTTCGGGTCCGTATCGCCAGCGTCAAGTCGACGCAAAAGATCACCTCGGCGATGAAGATGGTCGCGGCGGCGAAGCTGCGCCGCGCCCAAGAAACGGTCGAGGCGGCCCGGCCCTATGCCGAGCGCATGGAACGCATGCTGGGGTCTCTGGCCCAGGCGGCGGCCGGCCAGGATGGCGCGCCCAAGCTGCTGGCCGGTAACGGGCGGGCAGACATCCACCTTCTGGTCGTGGGCACCGCCGATCGGGGCTTGTGCGGCGGCTTCAACAGCAACATCGTGCGCGAAGCGCGCCGGGCGGCGGAGAAGCTGACCAAGGACGGCAAGACGGTCAAGATTCTTTGTGTCGGCCGCAAGGGCCGCGATCAACTGCGCCGCTTCTATGGCAAGCAGATCGTCGACACCATCGAGGACGTGGCTAAGCCGCGGGTGACCTTCGAAACCTCCGAAGGCATCGCCCTGCGCATCATTCAGATGTTCGAGGCCGGCGACTTCGATGTCTGCACGCTGTATTACGCGCGCTTCAAGTCGGCGATGACCCAGGTCGTAACCGGCCAGCAACTGATCCCCTTCGCGGTTGAGGACAAGGCCGCCGATCAGGCCGAGGGCACAACCGGCGGCGCCAAGGCGGTTTATGAATACGAGCCGGATGAGCATGAGATCTTGGCCGATTTGTTGCCGCGCAACCTGGCGGTCCAGATGTTCAAGGCCTTATTGGAAAACAGCGCCAGCGAGCACGGCGCGCGCATGACCGCGATGGATAGCGCGACCCGCAACGCCGGCGAGATGATCGACAAACTGACGCTGACCTACAACCGCACCCGTCAGGCGGTCATCACCAAGGAACTGATCGAAATTATCTCGGGCGCCGAGGCCCTGTAGCGCTTCGGCGCACGGCCCGGCCCCAGACCTGTGAACGAAGGAGCGAGCTCTATGGCCAAGAATATTGTCGGCAAGGTCACCCAAATCACGGGTGCGGTCGTGGACGTTCACTTCGAAGGCGAATTGCCGTCAATCCTGAATGCGCTCGAAACCACGAATCAGGGCAACCGCCTGGTCTTGGAAGTCGCACAGCACCTGGGCGAGAACACGGTGCGCACCATTGCCATGGACGGCACCGATGGCATGGTGCGCGGCCAGGAAGTCAGCGATACCGGCAGCCCGATCATGGCGCCGGTCGGTCCCGAGACTCTGGGCCGGATTATCAACGTGATCGGCGAGCCGATCGACGAGCGCGGCGATCTAGGCCACAAAAAGTCCCTGCCGATTCACCGCTCGGCGCCGGACTACATCGACCAGTCGACCGAGACGGAAGCCTTGGCCACCGGCATCAAGGTCGTGGATTTGCTGGCGCCTTATGCCCGTGGCGGCAAGATCGGCCTGTTCGGCGGTGCCGGTGTCGGCAAGACCGTCATCATCATGGAGCTGATCAACAACATCGCGAAGGCCCATGGCGGCTATTCGGTTTTCGCCGGGGTTGGCGAGCGCACCCGCGAGGGCAACGATCTGTATCATGAGATGATCGAATCGGGCGTCATCAATTTGGACGGGCCTGGCTCCAAGGCGGCCCTGGTTTACGGCCAGATGAACGAGCCGCCGGGCGCGCGCGCGCGGGTCGGCCTGACCGGCCTGACCCTGGCGGAATACTTCCGCGACGAGGAAGGCCAGGACGTGCTGTTCTTCATGGACAACATCTTCCGCTTCACCCAGGCCGGTTCCGAGGTCTCGGCCCTGCTCGGACGCATTCCCTCGGCGGTTGGTTATCAGCCGACCTTGGCGACTGACATGGGTGCGCTGCAGGAGCGTATTACCTCGACCAAGAAAGGCTCAATCACCTCGGTCCAGGCCATCTACGTGCCGGCCGATGACTTGACCGATCCGGCGCCGGCGACCTCCTTCGCCCATTTGGACGCGACCACGGTGCTATCGCGCCAGATCGCGGAGTTGGGCATCTATCCCGCGGTCGACCCGCTCGATTCCACGAGCCGGATTCTCGACCCACGCGTGGTTGGCGAGGAGCATTACAACTGTGCCCGCGCGGTGCAGAAGGTGCTGCAGCAGTACAAGGCGCTGCAGGACATTATTGCGATCCTGGGCATGGACGAGTTGTCGGAAGAAGACAAGCTGGTGGTTTCGCGGGCGCGCAAGATTCAGCGTTTCCTGTCGCAGCCCTTCCATGTCGCCGAGATTTTCACCGGGCGTCCCGGTGTTCTGGTCTCGCTCGAAGATACGATCAAGGGCTTCAAGGGCATCGTCGAAGGCGACTACGATCACCTGCCGGAGGCTGCCTTCTACATGGCGGGCGCCATCGAGGAAGTGATCGAGAACGCCAAGCGCATGGCCGCCGAGGCCGCCTGAGCCGGCCGTCGGCACCGAGAATAGCGAGGGAATGAGCCATGGCCGAAGGTAGGGTTGGGTTCGAGCTTGTATCGCCCGAACGGCTGTTGCTGTCCGAGGACGTGGAAATGGTTGTGGTTCCGGGCGCGGAGGGCGACTTTGGCGTCCTGCCCCGGCATACGCCCATGATCTCGATCGTACGCCCCGGCGTCATCCGGGTATTCGAGAACGGTGCGGTCAAGGAGTCTATTTTTGTGGCCGGTGGTTTCGCCGAGGTCACGCCGGAGCGTTGCACCGTGCTCGCCGACCTGGCCATGCCGGTCGGCGAGATCGACCGCGCCGCCACCGAGCAACAGCTTAAGGACGCGCGCGAAGACCTGGCCGACGCCAAGGACGATCAGGCGCGCAAGGTTGCGGAAAAGGCGGTCGCGGTCGCCGAGGCCATGCTGCAGGCCGGTCAGGCTTAAGGCAGACCGCGGCGCCCCGGCGGCGGGCCCGTATCCGGTCCGCCGGCACGTTCTGGGCCGTCGCCATACCGGGCGGTATCGATAACGTCACAATCGCGAAGATGGTCATGGCGACTAGGCACTGGACCCTTGACGATATCCCCTGGTCTCGCTTCGACCCGGCCAAGATCGATCCGGAGATCCTGAAGGTCGCTAAGGCGGCCAGCATGGTCGAATACAACGGCGCCGACTACGCCACCTATTTGTGTAACGTCTTTTCCGACGATCCCGCGTTTCAGGAGGCCGTACGCGTCTGGGCGCGCGAGGAGGTGCAGCATGGACAGGCGCTCGGACGTTGGGCCGAAATGGCCGATCCCGGCTTCGATTTCGACACCTGCTTCAAGCGCTTCACCGCGGGCTATCAACTGCCCCTGGAAGCCACGCGGTCCGTACGCGGCTCGCGCAGCGGCGAGTTGGTCGCCCGCTGTATCGTCGAGGTCGGCACCTCGTCCCACTACTCGGCCCTGGGCGCGGCTTGCGAGGAGCCGGTCTTGCGCGCCATCTGTCGCCATATCGCGGCCGACGAATTCCGCCACTACAAGCTGTTCTACACACACCTGAAGCGCTACCTGGCGGCGGAGAACATCGGCCGCCTGCGCCGGGTCGCGGTCGCCCTGGGCCGGATCGGCGAGAGCGAGGACGACGAACTCGCCTACGCCTACTACGCCGCCAATGCCGCGCCGGGCGAGCCCTACGATCGCAAACGCTGGTCGCGCGCCTATGCCGCCCGGGCCTTCACGCACTACCGGCCGGAACACGTAGAACGCGGCATCGCCATGGCCTTTAAGGCGGCGGGGCTCGATCCCCAGGGTCTTTTGGCGCGGATGGCGGCGCGCGCCGGCTACCGCCTGCTCCGCGCGCGCGGCCGCCGCCTGGCCGCGGCCGCCTAAGGTCCTAAGGCCTTGGCTAGTCCAGGCAAAAAATGGGCCGCCCTACTTGGCCGGGCCCCGGACCTTTAGGCTGGGGCCGAAGCAGCCGTCCGCGACAGCCTCTGTCGCTGACATTAGCGGCCGGGTGTGACCGCTAGAGCAGCATCCGGTCCGTTGGAATCGCTTTCAGCGATCCAAGGGATCGGATAAAGCTGCTCTACCTCATTGAAGAGTAGAGCAATTTCATCTGAACGAATCGAACCGTATCGGTTCTATTTGTTCAGATATTGCTCTAGGTGGCTGTTATGTGATTCTTTCACGCCGTAGCTTCAGCGAGTCTGCAACGCGGCGACCAGGTCACGGAATTCCTCGACCACGGCCTCGTAGAGCGGCCGTTTGAAGGCCACGATCAGGCTGGACAGCTCGTCCAAATCGGCCCAGCGCCAGGCGCTGAATTCGGGGTGCTTGGTGGCGATGTCGATGTCCGACTCGGTCCCTTCGAACAGCATGGCGAACCACTTCTGTTCCTGCCCGCGATAGCGGCCGCGCCAGACCCGGGGCACCAGTTCGGCCGGCAGGTCGTAACGAACCCAGTCCCGGCTTTCGGCCAGGACTCGCGCCTTGCCGGTGCCGGTCTCCTCTTCCAGTTCGCGCAGCGCCGCCGCGCGCGGCGCCTCGCCGCGGTCGATACCGCCTTGGGGCATCTGCCAGGCCGCGCCGGGCGCGTCGATCCTTTGCGCCACGAAGATCTGGCCGGCGGGGTTGAGCAACATGATTCCGACCCCACGCCGATAGGGCAGTTCGGCGATTTTCCGGGGCCGATTTTTCTTGGCGCTCACTGCGTGTCGCTGTCGCGCGAGGCGGTTTGGCGTGCCACCCGATCGGCTGCCACCGTGCTCAGCGGCGCCAGGACGAAGCCGCGGGTTTGAACCTCGGCGGCCCAGGCGCGCAGGCGCTCGATGGTGGCCGGATAGGGTTGTCCGATGGCGACCGCGAAGCCCTCGGTCCGCGCAATCCGTTCCAGCTGCGTCAGGCGCGCGTCGATCGCCACCCGGCTGACCTGTGCCCGGTCCAGGAAGCGATCGTTCACCGCATTGGCGAGACCGATTTGCTGGGCCAGCGGCCCGGCCACGCTGGTTTCGCTGGCGCGGCTGTCGAGGAACAGCAGGCCCCGGGTCTTCAACTCGTTCAGGATCGGGGTCATGTGCGCCTCCGAGCTGAGGAAGCGCGACCCCATGACCGCGGTGACGCCGACGATCCCGGTTGTCCGGCGCAAGGCCCAATCCAGACGTTCCAGGTTCTGCCGTTCGGATAAGGCGGTCAGCAGGGCCTGGGGTCCCGGATCATCCTCGGGATAGCTGGTCGGCTCCATGGGCAGGTCGAGCAGGACTTCGTGCCCGCTCACCCGGGCCAGCGCGATCCACTCGTTCAGACGCCGCGAATAGGGGGTAAAGGACAGGGAAATCGGGCCGGGCAGTTGCTTGATCGCCGCCTCCGTCGCGGCCGATGACATGCCCAGACCGCTCACCACAATGGCGATCCGCGGCCTGGTGTCCGCCGCATCGAAGGGCAGGGCATTGCGCTGCCAGGGCGGCAGGATCGCCGGGGCGGTGACTTGCGGCAGGGCCGCCTCTTGGGTCGTGCTTGGGGCGGGGGGGGCAGGCGCTTTGGGCGCTTCAGGGGCCGCTTCCGCTTCGGCCTGCGCCGTGGCTTCGGTCGCCGGCGCGGGTTCGGTCTCTGTAATGTCTGCGGCCGCGCCGCTGCCCGCTGGGTCCGGTGCCTCGACCGTCGGTGGCGGTGGGGCCTCCTTCTCCACCTCGGGCGGTGCTGCCGGCGCCTCGCTTTGGGCAACTTGCGGGCTCTCGTCCACCGGCGCGTCGGGTAGGGCGAGTGCGACTGCGCGCGGGCCTAGGGGCTGGGCCGGTTGCTCGGGCAGAAACAACACATAGCCGATGCCCGCGCCCAGGCCGCCCAGCAGCGAGAGCCAAGACACGAGTAGGGCCAGCCCGGCCGCCCGGGCACCAAGAGATCGCGGAGCCGCAGCGTTCAATTGCTCCTCCGCCCGCTGGGTTCAGGCGATCAATTGACCGCCCGCTCGCGGACCAACGCCAAGCCGCGCAGCAGGTCCAAAGCCCGGGCCAACTGGTAGTCCTGCGGTCGAGCCCTAGGCGTTTCGCCCTCCGCCTGCGGGGTTGTCTCGCTCGGCGGCGCGGCTTGGCTCGGCGCAGCTTGGCCCTGAGGTACGTCCAGAGCGCCGCGCAGGTCCGATTCCTTGGTCCGTGCGCGGGCGTCGATCTCCTCGATCTTGGCCTGCTCGACCTTGATATCGGGCGTGATTCCGGTGCCCTGAATGGAGCGGCCCGAGGGCGTGTAATAGCGCGCCGTGGTCAGGCGCATGGCGCCGCTGCCGCTAACCGGGATGATGGTCTGGACCGAGCCCTTACCGAAGGACGTCGTCCCCATGATGATCGCCCGCCGGTGATCCTGCAGCGCCCCGGCCACGATCTCGGACGCCGAGGCGGAGCCGCCGTTGATCAGGACCACGATAGGCAGGCCCTTGGCCAGGTCGCCGGCTCGCGCGTTGTAGCGTTGCGCGTCGTCCGGGTCGCGGCCCCGGGTTGAGACGATTTCGCCCTGCTCGAGAAAGGCGTCCGACACGGCGATCGCCTGATCCAGCAAACCGCCCGGATTGTTGCGCAGGTCGAGAACAATGCCGGTTAGCTCATCGCCGATGTCGGCGTTGCGCTTCTTGAGTTGGGCCTCCAGACCGGGGGCGGTCTGCTCGTTGAAGGTCGTGATGCGGACATAGGCGACCTTGTCCTCGGGCCGGCCGCGGACCGAGGTGATCTTGATGACGTCGCGGGTGATAGAGACATCGAAAGCGTCGCGCCCTTCGCGCCGGATGGTCAGCTTGATGGTCGAGCTGATAGGGCCGCGCATCATGTCAACCGCCTCGTTGAGGCTCAGACCCTGCACCGGCTTGGCGTCGAGGTGGGTGATCAGATCGCCGGCCTCGATCCCGGCCCTGAAGGCGGGCGTGTCATCGATCGGCGAGACCACCTTGACCAGTCCGTTCTCCATGGTGACCTCGATACCCAGGCCACCGAATTCACCCTTGGTCTGGACCCGCATGTCGCGGAAGGAATCGGCGTTCAGGTAGCTGGAGTGGGGGTCGAGGGACGACAACATGCCTTGGATCGCAAGCTCGATCAGCTTTTGGTCGCTGACCTCCTCCACATAGTCGGCGCGCACGCGCTCGAACACGTCGCCGAAGAGTTTTAGCTGACGATAGGTCTCCGACCGGCTCTCCTGGGCGGAAATTCCCATGGGAACGAAACTGATAACGACGGCCAGGATGGCCGCAATTTTAAATCTGCGCATTAGCCTCGCACCTTATCGCCAGTTGTTGCCAGCCAGGGCAGCGGATTGATCGGCTGTCCTGCATGGCGCAATTCGAGATAGAGCTCGGGCCCCGCACCACGCGGGCCACCCAAAACTCCGACAGGTTCTCCGGCAAGCAGCCATTGACCGACCACGGCGTCGATCCGCTCAAGACCGGCTAGAAGGGTATGATATCGCCCGCCGTGCTCAATGATCAAGATTTGCCCGTAACTTCGGAAAATTCCGGCGTAGACAACCTTACCGTCGTAGGGCGCCACAACCTGTGCGCCCTTGCGCGCGGCGATCACAATGCCGTGGGCGGCGCGGCCGTCGGCTTGGGTCTGGCCGAAGCGGGATTTCATCTTACCCCGCGCCGGCATGACCAAACTGTGCCCTGAGGTTGGGAAGGACCGGATGTTGGGCGGCCGTGCCAAGGCGATCTGCGCGCCAGCCCCGGGTTTTTCAACCTCTGCGGTTCGGTCCTCTGAGGTCTGAGCCTTGGGGGCCGGCGGCTTAGGCGCGGGCGGCTTGGGCGCCTCGGCCGTCTGGGAGTCCGCTAGGCGTTTTGCGGCGGCTTCGCGCTCGCGCGCTTCCTTGGCCAGGCGGGCGGCGATTTGCTTGGCGGCGCGCGCGCGTGCCGCCTGTTCCTCGGCCTCTTGCTTGGCCCGGGCCGCAGCCTCGCGCTCGACCTTCTCCATCAGCTCGCGCAGGTCTTTGGCTTTGGCCGCCAGGCGCGCGGCGCGGCCGTCCGCGGTTTTCTGCTCGGCGGTGGCGGCGGTGCGGCTCCGGCTCTTGCGCTCTATCAGGGCGCCTAGGCGGGTGCGCTCCTTGGCCAGGTCTTGCGCGGTTTCCGCCAGTTGGCCGCGCCGGGCCGTAATTTCTTGGCGCAAGCTGGACAGCTCGCTCAGCTCCGCGCGCAAGGTCGCGGCGCGCTGCTCGATGGCGGGGATCGCGGCGCGCAGCAGGATGCCGCTACGCACGGTGTCGATGGGTGGACCCGGCGAAAACAACAAGGCATCGCTGGGCTGCAGGGCGATTCGCTGCAGGGCGGCCAATGTCTGACTCAGTTGGCCGCGCCGGGTGGCCAGTACTTCGGTCTTTTCGGCCTCCTCGCGCTCCAACTCGGCCAGTTGCGCCTCGATCGCGCTAAGCCGGGTCTCATGGTCTTGGGCCTTGCGCGCGGCCGATACGGTTTCGACCCGCAGGGCTTGAATCTCTCGGGCCAGGGCCTCGGCCTGGCGGCGCATCTCCTCGGCCCGGCTTTGGTCCTGGCGCAGGGCGCGCTCGACGTCCTCCAACTCGCTCACCCCGGCTCGCACAGGCGCTAGGGCAGCGCACATCAGCACGCCGATCAGGATGAGCTTGGCGCCGTGCCGGTTCGCGCTCACTTGAGAGCGGCCTCACCGGTCATTGCGCGGCCGAAGATTGGGCGAGGGCCGGACGCAAAAGGCAGCGCCCGGTCATTTCCGCCGGCTGGGCCAAACCCATGAGCGCCAGGACCGTCGGCGCGATATCGGCTAGGCGCCCGTCGGTCAATGCGCCGACCCCGGCCGGCGCATTGACCAGGATCGCCGGCACCTTGTTCATGGTGTGCGCGGTATGGGCTTGGCCGGTCGCCGCATCGGACATTTGTTCGGCATTGCCGTGGTCGGCGGTGATCAAGAGGGTTCCGCCGGCCTTGGTCAGTGCCGACTCGACCCGGCCCAGACAGGTATCGACCGCCTCCGCCGCCGCGATCGCCGCCTGCAAGTTGCCGGTATGGCCGACCATGTCGCCGTTCGCGTAGTTGACCACGATTAGGTCGAAGCGCCCGCTCTCAATGGCGCCGACCAACTTGTCGGTCAATTCGGGCGCCGACATTTCCGGCTGCAAGTCGTAGGTCGCGACCTTGGGCGAGGGGATCAAGATGCGTTCCTCGCCGGCGAAGACCGCTTCGCGGCCGCCGTTCAAAAAGAAAGTAACGTGCGCGTACTTTTCGGTCTCCGCGATGCGCAACTGCGTCAGCCCCGCATCGGCCACCACCTCGCCCAGGGTGTGGCGTAGATGGAGCGGCTCGAACATGGTGCCCAAAAAAGGGTTCAGATCGTCCGAATATTCGACCAGGCCGACGGCGGCCGCGAAGCGCACGGTTCGATCGCGCGCGAAACCGTCGAACGCGGGGTCGAGTAGGGCGGCCAGGATCTCGCGCACCCGGTCGGCCCGGAAATTGGCGCACAGCAGGCCGTCGCCGTCGGCCATGCCGGTAAAGCCCTCGATCGCGGTCGGGCGCACGAACTCGTCGGCCAGGTCGGCTTCGTAGCTTTGCTCGACCGCGGCGATGGCGTCGGGCGCCCGATCGCCCCGGCCGGCGACCAGGGTTTCGTAGGCCAGGGCGACTCGCGCCCAGCGCTGGTCGCGATCCATGGCGTAATAGCGCCCAATGACCGTCGCGATCCTGGCTGCCGGCGCCTGGTCTCTGAACCGCCCGATATAGTCGAAGGCGCTACGCGGCGGGGTGTCGCGGCCGTCCAGGACGGTATGAACCGCCACCGGGACACCGGCCCCGTGAAGAATGTCCGCCAGGCACGCCATATGGTCCTGATGGGAATGTACGCCGCCGGGCGACATCAGGCCCAGGATATGGGCGGTGCCGCCACTGGCCTTCAGCTTGGCGATAAAGTCGCGCAGGGCCGGGCGTTTGGCCAAGCTGCCGTCCTCGACCGCCCGGTCGATGCGCGGCAAGTCCTGCATCACCAAACGTCCGGCGCCCAGGTTCATATGCCCGACCTCCGAGTTGCCCATCTGGCCGCTGGGCAGGCCGACCTCCTGCGCCGAGGCATCGATCAGCGCGCGCGGGCAGCCGGCGCGGAATCGGTCCAGGGCCGGGGTGCGGGCCTGGCGGATGGCGTTATCCTCGGGGTCCTCGCGGTGGCCCCAGCCATCCAGGATGCACAGGACTACGGGGCGCGGAGGGCTCGTCTCGGTCATGCCGCAGTATATATGTTGATTCGGGCCGATTCCCTAAGGTTTTCGGGCCATCAGCCGCGATGGTAGGGGTGCCCGGTCAGGATGGTTTGGGCCCGGTAGAGCTGCTCGGCCAGCATCGCCCGGACCAGCATGTGAGGCCAGGTTTGGGGCCCCAGGGACAGCACCAGCGCGGCCTCGGCGCGAAATTCCGGGTCCAGCCCCTCGGCCCCGCCGATCGCAAAGGCGGCCTCGGCCGTGCCCGCGTCGCACCAACGGCCCAACAGCGCGGCGAAGTCCTCGCTGGATAGGGCCTTACCCCGGCTGTCCAGGGCGATCAGGCGGGCGCCGGGGAGGATCGCCGCACGCAGCAATTCGGCTTCGCGGCGCATGAGTTCGCTGGGGGCCAGGGGGCGCCGGTCCTCGACCTCCTTAAGGGTCAGGGGGCCCAGGGGACCTCGAATCCGCTGCGGGTTCAGGCGCGTGGCGAACTCGGTGTAGAGCTCGCGCGCCGGCCCCGCCTTGGCCCGCCCGACGGCGGCCAGGGTGAGTTTCATAGGATCGTCCTCGCTTCCCCGCCCCAGGCGACCTCATCCCGGGGCGGCCCCGGGCCTTAGACCTTGGCTAGGGGCCGTCCTGCCGCGGTGCCGGCGCTTGGAATATCGACCCCCCACATCTTTTCGAGCCCGTAGAACTCTCGAATTTCGGGCCGGAAAAGGTGGACGATGACATCGCCCCCGTCGATCAGGACCCAGTCGGCGCGGGCCGCGCCTTCAACCGATACATTGGGCGCGCCGGCGGCCTTCAGCCGTTCGCGCAGATGCTCGGCCATGGACGCCACCTGCCGGCTGGAACGCCCGCTGGCGATGACCATGAAGTCCGCGATCGTCGATTTTCCGAGAAGGTCGATGGTGACGACGTCCAGCGCCTTGTCGTCATCCAGCGAGGTTTGGACCAGCTCGAGCAGCTTTTTGCTGTTGGCGAGCGGGTCATTCTTCGCGGCCCTACGGGGCCGCGCGGCCTTGGAGGCACTGATTTGGGTTATTATGGCGCTCGGTCTCCTTTGCTATCACTCGGTATCGGGTGCGGCGGCCCTACCTAAGGCCGCCTGGCCCGGATTTTACGCGCCGCCCGGATCCGGGCCGAGGACTGCGGGTACAGCCCTTGATGGACAAAGACCCAGGCAGGTGGCGTCCGGCGCGCCAGGAGGCCGGCCCGCGATTCGGGCTGGCGCTGCCGCGCGAAGCGCCGTGCCGCGATTCCGGCCAACGCCCCTAAATGATAGGAAGGTCGGTCGAAAACCGCAACGGGCAGTATATGAAACAATTCTTGCCAATTCTTCCACGCCGGCACCTGAAGTAAATTGTCGGCGCCCATTAACCATACGAAATTTACCCTGGGAAAGCGCTGGACCAGGGCATTCAGGGTATCGACGCTGTAAACCGTGCCTAGGGCGCTTTCGATCGCGCCGACCCGAATCCGCGGATGCCGGGCCCGGGTCCGAGCGGCCGCCAGGCGCTCCGCCAGGGGTGCCGATTCCGCCGGGGATTTCAGGGGATTCTGCGGCGATACCAGCCACCAAACCTGATCCAGGCGCAGGCGGCGCAGGGCCTCGCGGCTGATCGCCAGGTGCCCCTCGTGGGCCGGGTTGAAGGAGCCGCCGAGCAGCCCGATCCGCTGCCCCGGGGCAGGCAGATGCCCGCCCATGGCGGCGGCCAGGCGGGCCGGGGTTGGCAATGCGCCATTTAGGGCCGATCCGTTCAGGGCCGGACCTGCCCGGTACCACGCACGATGTATTTGTAGCTGGTCAATTGCTCGGCGCCGATCGGGCCGCGCGCGTGCAGCCGGCCGGTCGAGATGCCGATCTCCGCGCCCATGCCGAACTCGCCGCCGTCGGCGAACTGGGTCGAGGTGTTGTGCATGACGATGGCGGCGTCGACGCGCTTGAGAAAGGCGTCGGCAGCGGCCGCGTCCTCGGTCACGATCGCCTCGGTGTGTTGCGAACCGTGGCGCGCGATATGGTCCAGGGCGTCGTCCAGACCTTCAACCACCTTAACGGCCAGGATCGCGTCCAGGTATTCGGTGTCCCAATCGGCCGGCGTGGCGGCGACCGCCTGCGGCGCCATCTTGCAAACAGACTCGTCGCCGCGAATCTCGCAGCCGGCCTCGATCAGATCCTTCAGGATTGGCGGCAACATGCCGGGCGCGGCGGCACGGTCGATCAGCAGAGTTTCGGTCGAACCGCAGATTCCGGTCCGCCGCATCTTGGCGTTCAGCACGATCTCGCGCGCCTTACGCGCATCGGCCCCGGCGTGAATGTAGGTGTGGCACATGCCGTCCAGATGGGCGATCACCGGGATCCGGCTTTCGTCTTGGACTCGCTCGATCAAACCGCGCCCGCCCCGTGGCACGATAATATCCACGAGATCGTTCATGCCGAGCAAGATGCCAACCGCATCCCGGTCGGCGGTCGGCACGCGCTGGATCGCGGCCTCGGGTAGACTGGCGGCGCGCAAGCCGGTTTGCAGCGCGGTGTGTATCGCGCTGGAGGACAGGAAGCTTTCCGAGCCGCCGCGCAGGATGGCCGCGTTACCCGCCTTGAGGCACAGTCCGCCCGCGTCGGCGGTCACGTTCGGGCGGCTCTCGTAGATCACGCCGATGACGCCTAGGGGCACCGCGACCCGCGCGATCTTCAGACCGTTCGGCCGGTCCCATTCGGCCAGGGTGCGACCGACCGGATCGGGGAAGTCGGCGATCGCCTCCAGCCCGCTGCCCATGGCATCGATCCGGCCCGGGTTGAGGGCCAGGCGGTCCAGCATGGCTTTGTTCAGGCCCTTGGTGCGGGCCGCTTCCATGTCCTTGGCGTTGGCCGCCAGGATCTCGGCACTGGCGCGCCGGATCGCCTCCGCCGCCGCGCGCAGGGCCTTGGCCTTGGTCTTGGCGCTGGCGAGGGCGAGTTCGACCGCCGCGCCGCGCGCCGCGGCGCCGATCACATGCATCTGCGCGCGTAGATCGTCAGCGGCGGGCTGGATCGCCGCGGGCTCTGCGGTCATGAGGCGTCTCCCGCTTTGCCGGTGCCTCAGATCAGCACCAGATCGTCCCGATGAATCAATTCCTCGCGGCCAAGGTAGCCCAGAATGGCTTCGATTTCACGGCTCTTGTGGCCGATGATCCGGCGCGCGTCGGCGGCCGAATAGGCGATCAGGCCGCGCGCGATCTCAAGCCCGCCGGGCGCGCGCACCACCACCGCATCGCCCCGCTGAAAGGTGCCGTCAACCGCGGTTACCCCGGCCGGCAGCAGACTCTTGCCGTCCAAGAGCGCGCGCTGCGCCCCGGCGTCGAGCGTGACCGTGCCGCAGGGCTTGAGCGCCCCGGCGATATAGCGTTTGCGCGCGGTGCGCGGCTCGACTTGCGAGAGGAACCAGGTCGCCTGGCACCCGGCCTCGATCGCCGCCAAGGGATTGAGGATGCGGCCGTCCGCGATGGCCATGCGGCAGCCGGCACCGACCGCGATGCGCGCGGCGGCCAGCTTGGTCACCATGCCGCCGGAGCTGTAACCCGGCGCCGCCTTGCCGGCCATGGCCTCGATCTCCGGGGTGATCGCAGCGACTTCGGGAATCGGCCGGGCCTCGGGGTCGAGGCGCGGATCGGCGGTATACAATCCGTCGATATCGGATAGCAGGATCAGCGCGTCGGCATCGATCATGGCCGCGACCCGCGCCGCCAGGCGGTCGTTGTCGCCGAAGCGGATTTCGCTGGTCGCGACCGTGTCGTTCTCGTTGATGACCGGCACGGCGCCCAGGCGCAACAGAGTCGCGAGAGTGCTTCGCGCGTTCAGGTGGCGCCGCCGCTCCTCCGTATCCGCGGGGGTCAGCAGGATCTGCGCTACCGTGATGTCGTGGCGCGCCAGGGCCTCTTCATAGGCGTGGGCCAAGCGGATCTGACCGGTCGCGGCCGCCGCTTGTTTCTCTTCCAGCTTCAGGTTACCGCGGGTCAGGCCCAGGTGGCGGCGGCCGACCGCGATGGCGCCGGACGACACCAGGATGACCTCCGTCCCGCGCCGGGCCAGGGCGGCCACGTCGTCGGCCAGGGCGTTCAGCCAGGCGCGGTGGATCTTGCCTGTTTCCTGCTCGACCAGCAGGGCCGAGCCGATCTTGACCACCACGCGCCGCGCCGCGGCCAAGCCCGATTGTCGCTGGCCGGTCATGTCACCTCGGTCAGGGCCAGGTGCTCGCGCGCGGCGGCCCGGCGCGCCTCGATACGGGGCAGGAGCGCACGCAAGATATCCTGCACGCCCTGCCCGCTGACGCCGGAGATGCGAAAGACCTGGGCTGGACTGTCCAAGCCCGCGGCCTGGGCCAGGATGGCGGCCTTGTCCTCGATCTCTTGATCGTCCAGCGAATCTATCTTGTTGAGAGCGACCAACTCGTTTTTATCCGCCAGGCCGGCGCCGTAGGCGGCCAGCTCGCCGCGGATCGTGCGGTACGCCCCGGCCACATCGTCCTGGGTGCCGTCCACCAGATGGACCAGGGCCTCGCAGCGTTCCACATGGCCAAGGAAGCGGTCGCCCAGGCCGGCGCCTTGATGCGCGCCTTCGATCAGACCGGGAATGTCGGCCAGGACAAAATGGGTATCGTCGAGCGCGACCACGCCCAAGACCGGGTGCAGGGTGGTGAACGGATAGTCGGCAACCTTGGGCCGGGCCCGCGACACCGCGGCCAGGAAGGTCGATTTGCCGGCGTTGGGCAGGCCGATCAGCCCGGCATCGGCGATCAACTTCAGGCGCAACCAGACCCAAAGCTCCTCGCCCGGCCAGCCAGGATCGGCGCGGCGCGGTGCTCGATTGGTAGAGGTCTTGAATCGGGTGTTGCCGAAGCCCCGATCGCCGCCCCGGCACAGCACCGCGCGCTGTCCGGCCTCGGTCATGTCGGCCAGGATCTCGGTCTTGTCATCGCTCAGAACCTGGGTGCCGACGGGGACCCGGACCACCGCCGGTGCCCCGGCGCGGCCAGTCATGGTTTTGCCCCGGCCATGGTGGCCGGTCTCGGCCTTGAAGTGCTGGCGGTAGCGAAAATCGATCAAGGTGTTGAGGCTTTCGACCGCCTCGATGATCACGTCGCCGCCGCGCCCGCCGTCGCCGCCGTCCGGCCCGCCGTATTCGATGAACTTCTCGCGCCGAAAGCTGACACAACCCGCGCCGCCGTCGCCGCTTTTCAGATAGATCTTAGCCTCGTCGAGAAATTTCATGGCAGGTTCCTCGTGCCGAGGCTCTGAGCGAAGCGCGGCAGATAGCCGTCCGGATCTTGGATCAAGAACTGACGAAATCCCAGCTCTTGTCCGCCGGTCCGGTACCATTTGTCTTCGGGCGCTACGAACACGGGATAGTCGGCCGAGGTCAGCCGCCGGTGTACGCCAAGCACGTCGGTATAGAACGCCAAACTCCGCGTCACATCGGCGCAATTCAGTTCGGGAACCGGCGCGTTGAACGTCATGTCAGTCCCCCGGGCGCCAGTTCCATGAAAACCGCCTCGACCTCTTTGCCGCGCGCCCGGCAAGGCAGTGTGCCGTACCTCGCAATCCGGAAGCCGCATTTCTTCAGGACCCGGCCGGAGGCCGGGTTGTCGGCGAAAAAACCAGAGGTCAGTTTTTCGGCCCCAAGGTCCTCGAAGGCGAAGTGAATGACGCGTGTCGCCGCCTCGCTCATGTAGCCTCGGCCCCACCAGGCTTCGCCCAACCAATAGCCAAGGCCGAAGGGGCCGTCATCGCCCCGCTCCAACCCAATCACCCCGATGAGTTCTTCGGCCAAGGTAATCGCGAAAATATGGGCGGTGTCGCTTTGCCGTCGTACTGCCAGTCCCTCGATCCAAGTTTCGGCCAGGCCGTCGGGATAGGGGTGGGGCACGACCTCCAACATGCGTGCGACCTCCCAATTGCCGCACAACGCCTGCAGGCGGGGCGCGTCGTCGGGTTCGGGTGCGCGCAGTTTGAGGCGCGGTGTGATCAGGTCCTGGTTCATGCCGTAAGTCTTGGTCCAAACGAAAACGAGGGGAACGGCACCCGTTCCCCTCGAAATCGAAAACCATGTGGGAGCAAGGCGCCTCGAATTCGGAGGCCGCTCGCTTCCGAATCCTATTCGGCCGGCGGGGCCGTCTCGCCGGGCAGCACCGACACGTAGGTCCGCCCGAACTTCTTTTGGGCGAAACTGACCTCGCCCTCGACCAGGGCGAACAGCGTGTGGTCCTTGCCCATGCCGACGTTCGCGCCGGGATGGAACTTGGTGCCGCGCTGACGAACCAGGATGTTACCCGGGATCGTCTTCTGGCCGCCGAACAGCTTGACGCCGAGGCGGCGTCCCGCGGAATCGCGCCCGTTGCGCGAAGAACCGCCGGCTTTCTTATGGGCCATGCCGTCTTACTCCTTGTCGCTCTTGGCTGCTTTTTTTGCGGCCGTCTTTTTCGGGGCCGCTTTTTTCGCCGGCGCCTTCTTGGCCGCCGCCTTTTTGGGCGCGGCCTTCTTTGCCGGGGCTTTCTTGGCGGCCGTCTTTTTCGCTGCTGCCTTTTTGGGCGCGGCTGGCTTCGCGGCGACTTTCTTGGATAGGGTCTTCTTGGCCTGGGGCTTCTGGGTCGCGGTCTTGGTTTTTTCCGCGGGCGCCTTGGCCTTGGTCGGGGTCGGCTGCTTGCCGTCGGTCAGGATCTCGGTCACCCGCAAGACGGTGAGGTCCTGGCGATGGCCGTGACGCCGGCGATGATGCTTGCGCCGCTGCTTCTTGAAGACGACGATCTTGGCGCCGCGGGTCTGTTCGAGCACCTCGGCGGCGACCGTCGCGCCCTCGACCAGGGGTGCGCCGACCTGCAGGCCGGCCTCGGTCTCGAGCATGAGGACCGCGTTGAGCGCCAGGGTCTCGCCGGGCTCGCCCGCCAGTTTCTCCACGCGCAAGATATCTTTGGGGGCGACCTTGTATTGCTTGCCGCCGGTTTTGATGACCGCGAACATGACGATGGCTTACCGATAATGCGTACAAAAAGGAAACGCCGCCGGCCCCCTTCGGACCAGCGCGCGACGGGCGGGACTATAGCGCGGCGCCCCCGCCTGTCAACGCCTTTCCGGGCCGTTTGGCAACCACCCCGGCGCCTTTCAGGGCGCCGGCAAGGGCCCAAACCGGACCCGGGGGTTGGCTGGGGCCCGCGGACGGCTCGGCCCGGCCGATCGGCCGGGTGCAACGACCCCGAAAAGCGGCCCAAATAACCCACGGGGCGGCCCCCGAGGCCCCCGGCGCGGGGGCCCGGACGGGCGACCGTGGCCGGGGGATCGGCCCAAATTCGGCGGCTTGCGAGGCTTCGCACCTTCCTATACGGTCCGCCCCGTTTCGGCCCGGCGCGTTCAGCCCCGGACCCGGGGCCGGACCCGCCCGCGGAGGGGTGCCGGAGTGGTCGAACGGGGCGGTCTCGAAAACCGTTGTACGCGCGAGCGTACCGTGGGTTCGAATCCCACCCCCTCCGCCACTAATTATTATTAACTATATGAATTAGTTTAATAATTGTCATTTCAGAAAACAAGTGTCCCACATTGTGACCCCTATTTCGTATGCTGTTACCCGCTTTGAGCCTGGCGGGATAGGTGGTTACCTGGGGCAGATAGTAAGGACCTGATTGGCTCCCCCGCGCAGAGTGCAAGAGTAGAAAAACTAGGGTGCTTTTCAACCACGCAATAGGTTGACCCGACTGCGCAAGCGCGATGTATTTTGCCCCCCGTGTTACTAATCACGGGAGGATACATGCCAACCAACTGCAGCAAAGAGAAAATTCTTTCCGCCTGCGGATGTCGGCAGTTTATGACCCGAAGCGGTCGAATTGGAACGTATGGCATCCGCCCCAGACTGAGGGCGGATATCTTGCTGAGCCGGAGTCCAAGCATACAATCGGTCAGTCGGCGCCTTGATTGTTAGCCACTCAACAATTTTTTGGTCTAGCGATGTCACAATCACCTGAACTTGCCGGCGGAGAGGGTTTCACTTTTGAGGGTGACGCGGCTGCATTCTACCTCAGCGCGCTGTTGGCCGAAGCATATGCACCCGGCATCGATGATCGAACCGTTGTTCGCGTATCGGTTCAGCAGCGAGACTTCGGCGAACCGCTCGATGATGTGATCGTCGATTTTGAGGATGCCGCAAAAAAACCCGCTCGCCTTAGCCTCCAGGTGAAACGTCCGCTCACTATCAGCGTCGCGAAAACGAATACCGACTTTCGCGATATCATCCACGACAGTTGGGCCACCCTCAAGAAATCTGACTTCCGCATCAACGCGGACCGCTACGGGGCAGCAGTCGGCACGGTCACCCCTGCCAAAGAACGGGCGCTTAGGACCCTTTGCGATTGGGCCCGTGAAAGTCTGACGGCTGACCATTTCGACGCTCGCTTTGCACAGGGCGGTAGCGCCAGCAAAGGCATCAAAGCTGTCAAGGACGATGTCGTTACTCTGCTGGAAGAGGCAAACGGGGCGCCGTGCACGGGTGAAGAAGTGCATCGGTTCCTTGCGCACTTCGTTCTGATCCAATTCGATTTCCTTCGAGAAGGGGCCACTGATCCGCCTGATGCCATTAATCGCATTCGAGATTGCCTCGCGCCCCATGACGCAGCCAAGGCTTCCCTCGTCTGGTCAAAGGTCGTTCAGTTGGCCCGCACATCAGCAGGGAAATCAGGTCAATTTGATCGCTCGCGGCTCGTGCGATTGATCTCCCCTGTCGCACGCCTTCGAAGCGCACCCTCCTTACGCCTCGACCTCGACAAGCTAACGGGGCTCGCAAAGAGCTACGCGCACCTCATTTCGGACGACATTGGCGGAACGAAGCTCGACCGCGCCCTGCTCCTTGAGAACCTAAACGCCAAGCTCACCACGGCCCGTGTCGTCCAGGTCCGCGGCCTGCCAGGAAGTGGTAAATCAGTCTTGGTGAGGCGAGCGGTACAACGCGCGCTAGAGCGCGGGCCGGTCCTCTTCCTCAAGGCCGAACAGCTCGAAGGCACCAGCTGGATCAGCTACGCAACCTCGCAGGGTCTCTCTGGTGCTCCCTTGGAGCAACTTCTCGTGGAGGTCGGGGCGGCTGGCGCTCCCATTTTGTTCATCGATGCAATTGATCGCATTGAGAAGGAGCACCAGCCCGTAATCCTCGACGTGATCCGCGCCATCGTGGAGTCGCCGCTGCTCGATAATTGGCGCATCGTTGTCTCTCTTCGCGACACCGGGATTGAAGTGCTTCGCAATTGGTTAGGCCACTTCCTTGATGTCCTTAAGGTCGAGGCTCTTGAAGTTGGTCAGCTGAGCGACGAAGAGGCTGAGACACTCGCAAAAGCCAAACCACACCTGAGGCCGCTTCTGTTCGGATCACCCCAGGTAAGAGAAATTGTCCGACGCCCCTTTTTTGCGAAGGTGCTCAACCAGAGTTACGTGGCTGATCCTAGCGCTCCAACATTCGCCCCTCAATCTGAACTCGATCTGATCGAGAATTGGTGGCGACGGGGCGGCTACAACGAATCCGGCCAAAGCGCGGTTGAACGCCAACGCGCGCTGCTCGACTTGGCTCGTGTTCGCGCCCGCCGGCTTAGCCAGCCGATTAGCCTTAGCCACCTGAGCTCGGTCGCACACATCTCTGATCTAAGATCGGATGGCATACTTCAAAATGCTCGCGAAGGGATATCGGTCCGCTTCGCTCACGATGTCTTTTTCGAATGGGCCTTCTTCCATGTCCTGGCGGAACGCGGGGCCCGATGGATGGAAGAGATAAAGGCCTGCGGCGAGCCACCCGCGATCGCACGCGTCGTCGAACTCGTTTCCCAATGGGAGTACGCGCAGGGGAAAGACTGGCCGGCGTACCTCGCCAAAACCGAGGATTCGGACCTTCGATCACAATGGCTTCGAGCGTGGCTGGTCGGCCCCCTAGGAACTGCGAAGTTCGAAGTCGATGAGGACCAATTCGCGACGGTCGTCTTTGCCGAAGACTTCCGCCTTTTCAGGAAGGCGCTCGTCTGGTTTCAGGCTGAGAAGACCTCCCCGAATGCGAATGTCCTCGCCGGTGCGCTCCCACTGGATCAACGCCAACGCTTCGCTGACCTTCTCGGTTGGCCTTCTGACTTCGCCGCGTGGCGTCGGCTCATCAACTTCATCCTTCGGCGCATTTCAGATATTCCGCAGAGGCTCTATCCAGAAGTCGTCGCTGTCTTCGAGGTTTGGCAGAATGCTCTAGCTGACTATCACAATCCGACGTCTCGCGCTCTTCTACAACAATGCGCGACTTGGCTCTCCTCCATAGATGCAGCCAGTACCGCCGATGGGCCCGACGAGAACTCTGCGTTCTGGGAGAAGGTGTCCGATCTGGGCACTTTCCGAAAATCCTTGGGCCAGCTCCTTTTGAGGTCGTCGAGAGCTGAGCCGACCTTCGCGGCCGATTATTTGCAGCGGGTCGCCAATTCAGAGCGCATCCGCGACGATGCATTTCATGACATCATCACCTATTCACCCACCCTCGCCCAATCGCTGCCCCAGTCGGTGGTCGAGCTTTCACTAGCGTTCCTGCGAGAGGAACTTCCAGACGAGCAAGTCGCTCGCGAAAATCAGGAACGTCATGACGCAGCTGAGTGGCGCAAAGCAGTCCTGGCGAAGCCGGAAGCCGAGCGCTCGCGTAAAGAAAAAATGTCGCTTTCGAGTGGGTTGTTTCTGCGAACCATCGGTGGTTTCAGCTACCACGACTGGGAAAGCCTTTCGATCCACGACGACCACCGAAGCTTCTGGCCTCCTTCCCCGCTTCGAGAGCCCTTTCACTCACTTTTCCAATCATCTCCCGACGAGGCACTGAGGCTCCTTCGGGAGCTCTGCAATCATGCGATGACCGCGTGGCGACAGCTGCATCGTCACTCACGCGACCGTGGGGGCACTCCTATAACGCTCGAACTGACATTTCCCTGGGGGACCCAAAAGTTCTGGGGCGCCGACCGGGAGTATCTTTGGTTTCGGTCGACGTGGGCGCCCAAAGCCATCGGTTGCGGGTTTATGGCGCTCGAGGAGTGGTGTTTCGCCGAGCTTGCGCGGAGCCGGCCGGTTGACGAGCTGATCCAGCATATCGTTGAGGGGAACGAGTGCATCGCCACCCTGGGTATCGCGTCGATGCTCGCGCTCCACACGGAGACGGTATCCGAAACTACGTTGCCGCTCATCACCTCACAGCGCCTGTTGGCGGCAGACCATAACCGATGGGCGCAAGACCTCTCGCCGACCGCTAGCCTAATCGGTTTTACATATCGCAGCGACCAGCCTCACATTGAGGCGATCCGAGCAGCAGATGCCCGGCCGGTTCGCAAGACAGAGCTTAGTTGTATGGTGCCAGGGTTCGTCTTTGCGACAGGGCCGATCCGCGACCGAGCCCGTGAAGCGATCCTTAATTTTGAGAACGATCTGCCATATCAATACGAAGAGCACCGCAACAATCCGAGGGCACGGGAGGACCTCACAGCTCAGGCCCTCGAATATGCCGAGTTGGCGGACCCGAAAAACTATCAGGCCTACCGCACCAAAGAGGGTTCAGACCAGATTGCGATTGTCCATGTGAGCCCTTCCGCCGCTAAGCCTGAAAACGTCGCTAGGGCCGAAGAGGCCTCTAAGCAGCTTAGTCAGACGGGCCTTTGGACGTGGGCATCCAAGTCCTTCGAAGAGAAGAGACTGGGCGACACCTACACGGTCGAGGATGCCATCGCATTGGCCAGGGACGCGGACGCCAGCGACCTTTTTGAGCACTCAAAGGACGAGAACGAAGAAGAGCGGTTGGGTATGCGTCGAGGTGCGGTCGCCGCTACCGCGGCCATCACGCTCAACTTCCGAGAAGGGCGCACACAAGAAGACCTTGAGTGGGCTCGTGATGTCCTAGGGCGCGCGATCCGCCTGCCAGAAAAGCCCGATCTGATGTGGACGCCTGGTTCTGTCATCCCCTGGCACCAGGCTATCTACGTGGCACGAGGTCTCGCAGCGGATCTCCGCGAAGGTACAGCGGCACGCGGCGCGGCTCGCAACCTCCTCGGGCTGATTGCGCACCCACTTGAAGTCGTTTCGTTGGCCGCGCTCGAAGAATCGTGCAACCTTTGGTCCAAGGACCCGAAGCTGGCTTGGGCCGCGCTGATCTTGGCATTTTCGCTCTGCCACGTTCCGCCGCGGCCCCGCGGTCAGCTCCGTCAACACCATGAAGCGCTCCACTCGTCGAGTGAAGCGCAAGCGGCGATCGACGCGGCACTTGCGTTCTATGAGAACGGAGGCGGATGGACCTCCCTTCCGTTACCGCCCCCAGCCTGGGTGAAGGCCGAACCCGGGAAGGGCCGGCGTGGGCGTCAAAGCTATGAAGATTACGACGCGGATGATGCAACCGACGCGGCTGAGGTGTGGGCTGAACCGGATGTCTTCTGGCACTCAAAGCAGGCCGCAGAAATCCTTAAGCGCATCCCCTTCGATGAGGTCCTGAGCAGTAGCGCGAGAAGTGCGCTCCTCGACTTCCTTGCTGTTGCTCTCGACTGGACCAACCAGAAGAATGCGCCGCCATGGGTGAAGCCCGGACGCCGAGATCGTTCGGCGACCCGCATCTTCGAATGGACCCACGCCCTAGGGTCAACGCTCGGCCGGGTGGCCGGACTCCTTCCGCTTAGCGACTTTCAGGCCCACTTCCTCGACCGGGTTCTGACGCTCGAGGGCGATAATTGCTGGGCTCTCCTCTCCCCATTCGCGAGCACCTATGTCTGCGCCTACGTGTACGATGTGCCGGTCATTCCAGCCGACGCAGTCGCCACGCTTGACCTCTGTCTTGGGCGACTTCTCCAGGACTCTGCCTTCAAGCGCAACGCCTACCGGAGCGGAGAATTCTCAGGCTTCGATCAACCCGAGCTTGTTCGCACCTTAATGTTTGTCTCGGTTGAACGCGCGGACTTGGCCGCTCGCTATGTGAATGGTGATTGGTCCGAAATCAGCCGCATCTTTCCCCTGATTGATCGTTTCATTCGCGCCGGCGGATGGGCTGCGTCCGTGATGGACCCATTCTTGACGCTCTGTGAGCGAGCTAGGGCCAACTATCCGGCCGAAGCCTTCGCGGACCAAGTGCTCGCAATTATCGGTGACGGGGCCGATAATCTAAAGGGTTGGCATGGAACGTTCATTTCGGCGCGCATTGCTGAGCTGGTACAACACTTCGCGCATCGTGACGCTCCAATGAACGTGGATCTAGCTCAGAAATTCCTGCGGATTCTCGACATGCTTGTCGACATGGGCGACCGGCGAAGTGCGGCACTTCAGCTTGGCGAGGCGTTCCGCGAGACTCATTTGCTTTCCTAGTCCGAGACGCCTGCTAAAATGACCTCACCTCATTGGCTTGAGCTCATTGCGGACGCGATTGGAGGGGCTAGTTCGTTCCTTACGGCCGCCACGTTTACGGAGTGGGCACAGACCATCCATTCACGGTGATACCTGTACCTGTCCACTTCTGGCAGAGGGTGTTGAACAAGTCCGATTAGAGTCGATTTCCGGTGTCTGCTTATAGCAGCAGCGGACATTTTCCGTTTCCGCCTTAGCGCTCTGCTAAGGCGGTCTTGCGGCATGGATCATACCATCATGGGCTGAGGCGGCGGTC
>JAJFGO010000011.1 GCA_021776095.1 Kiloniellaceae bacterium
GGACGAGGAGGGCGAAACCCGGGTCAAGGACGTCTACGTGCTGTCGGCCCCGGTTTCCGGCCGTGCCTTGCGGATCGACGCCGAGGTTGGCGATCCGGTTGCCGCTAACGAGACCGTTCTAGCGCGCATCGAACCGATCGATCCGGCGTTTCTCGACTTGCGCGGGGAAGCAAGTGCCCAGGCGGCGGTGGTTACAGCAAAAGCGGCGCGCGCGCTGGCCGCTGCCGAGTTGGAACGGGCCGAGGCCGAGCTCGATTACGCCAGCGCCGATTTTCAGCGCGCCGAGGGGCTGGTACGCGGCGAAACCATTTCCGAACGGGCCTACGACCGGGCCAAGCTGGCGCACAGGTCCGCCAAGGCCGCAGTCTCGACCGCCCGGGCCGGGTTGCGCATGCGCGCATCCGAGTTGGAGCAAGCGCGCGCGCAGTTGGTCACCCCGGCATCCCCGCCGGTCCGGGGCGTCGAGTGCGATTGCATTTCGATCACCGCGCCGGTCAGCGGCCGGATTCTGCGCATTCTGCACAAGAGCGAGGGCGTGGTGGAGGCCGGCGACTCTCTGGCCGAGATCGGCAACCCGAATACCCTGGAGATCGTCAGCGACCTCTTGTCGTCGGACGCGGTGCGCGTGGTCCCGGGTCAACGCGTCATGGTCGAGGACTGGGGCGGTGCGGAAGCGCTATCGGGCATGGTCACGCGGGTCGAGCCGATCGGCTTCACCAAGGTCTCGGCCCTGGGTATCGAGGAGCAGAGGGTCAACGTCGTGATCGACTTCGCGGGCGAGCCGATGGATCGGAGCCAATTGGGCCACGGATACCGGGTCGAGGTGCGGATTGTCCTTTGGGAAAGCGATAGCGTCCTCAAGCTTCCCTTGAGCGCCCTGTTCCGCAACGGCGACGACTGGCAGGTCTTCGTGGCGGAGGACGGCCGGGCCCGGCGGCGTCAGGTGACCCTGGGGCGCCTGAGCGGACGCGAGGCGGAGATCGTAGAGGGACTCGAGGCGGGCGAGTCGGTGGTTCTGCACCCGGGCGACCGGGTGGTCGAAGGCGCGCGCATTATGGGCCGGTGATAGGGGCGCTGTCGCCTCACGGCGCCTCAAGATTGTGTCCCAGTTCGAGGGCCTGCCGAATAGAACCCAGCACCCAACATTGGTGCGGGATGATCGCGACGTCTGCGCCTAACCCACTGCATCGGCCGCATTCTGCGCGGCCTTTTTACCTGATAGATAGGCGGCGGGGGCTTGCGTGGCCCATTTGGTGACACAGGCCTCTCCCGCGAAAAACAGGCGATCGTCGACCGGTTTTCCGATGATCTCGCGCGACTTGTTCTTGCCCACTTTGGCATAGGCGTAAGCGCCCCGCGCGAAGGGGTCGGCGCCCCAGTTCGTGAAATGCCCTTTCTTGAACATGGATTTCACTTCGGAGCCGAAGGCATCGGCGAGGGCGTTTAGCGCCAGATCGATGGCGGCGGCTTGAGGGTCGGCCTGCTTGGCCAGGACCCACGACTGTTCGCCGCCCGTGAAGGCCACATCTAGGGGCAAACCAAAGGGGCGCAGCAGGTGATCCCACCAAACACCGTTATGTTCGATATAGGCGGTGGTCGTATTGGCCTCGTCGAGCAGGCTGTTGAAAGAGGGTTCGAACTGCAGCACGATCTTGTCCAGAACCCCCATGGGGCAGTTGCCATAGGCCGCCATTTTCCAACTGGGCAAAGTTGGCTCGAAGGCGATGGTGCCATCGGCGATAATATCTGTCGGCACAGTGATAATAACGGCCTTGGCGGTCAGGCCGCCGTTGTTGGTTTCCACCATGATAGTCTTGCCACCCCAGTTAACTTTTTTGACCACCGTGTTCAGCGTGACCGGCACTGGCCCAAGGGCTTTGAAGATGCCTGCGGCCATACCCTGGGGCACCATCAATTCCTCGCCGGTGCCGATCTGGCTCTGGAAATCTTCCGCCGACAGCCGGTCGGTGCCAATGCCGGCCTCGTACTCGCCCATGATCAGATGCGCCAAGTTGCTCCACTTGTCGCCGGGCGGTGAAATGGATCGTGCGCTCTTGTCGCCGTCGTCTTCCACATCGTGGTTATCGACCCGGTCTTCCAAATGTTCGATGGCGTCCTTGGCCGCGTCGTAACCGTCATCGTCAAGTTCCGCGCCATCGGAATACATCCAGACATCGCCGTCGCCTTCATCCAGCGTTTTGAATCCGGCACCCTTGACCAAAGGGGTCAGCGGATTCTTGTCGGCGGAATGCAACCATGCGCATCCATGATCGTAGGGCACGCCAAATGTTTCCGATTCCGTGTAGGCGCGTCCGCCAATTCGGTTGCGGGCCTCGAGCAGGGTGAAGGAAATTCCTTTCTGCGCCAATTCGCGCGCGGCGGTTATGCCGGCAATACCCGCGCCGACAATGATCACGTCCGGGTTACTCGAAGCTGTCGCATAACGGAATGGGATGAGGGGCAAGGCCGCCAGCGCACCAAGGCCGTTCAAAACCCAACGGCGGGAGGTTGATTTCGACATTGTTTCCTCCAAAGAATCCGAAGAATGGGTCACGGCAAACATAGGCCTCTACACCCCCCATGGGATGGGCTCCGAGAAGGTATTATTAGATGGCTAATTTCGACTAAAGATCCCGACGGCGCGGACGGTATTCAAACCGAAACACACCCCGGCTCAAAGGTAGTCGGCGACGATGTCCACGGTCGAGCGCTGACCCAAGTCGTCAAAATTCCGCACCAGCCAGGCCTCGGCATCCGCCCGGCCCAAATCGCGCAGGTGGCTCAAGAACTCCCACTCGGCGTTCATCTTGCTGGACGCGCCCAGCGCGTTCATCTCCTCGGCGGCGTCGACACGGTGGATCAACATGCGCTTGTAGCGGGCGTCGTCGAGTCGGTGCTCCTCGAGCAGATCCGACACGAAGGCGATCGCGCGCATCTCGCGCATCAGGCTGGAGTTGAAACTGATTTCGTTGAGGCGGTCCAGGATCTCCGGCGGGGTTTTGGGCACCTCTTCGCGGACCATCGGATTGACCTGGACGATGACCACGTCCCGGGTCTCGCAGCCGTAGATCAGGGGATAGATCGCCGGGTTGCCCATGTAGCCGCCGTCCCAATAGGGCTCGCCGTCGATCTCGATGGCTTGGAACAAATGGGGCAGGCAGGCCGAGGCCATGATCGCTTCGGGGCGGAGATCGGCGTTCTCGAAGATCCTGATCTTGCCGTTGCGCACATTAGTCGCGGCGATAAACAGCCGGGTCTTGTCGCAGCGCCGGACGTTGTCGAAATCGACCGCCTCGCGCACCGCCTCCAACAAGGGGTTGATGTTGAGCGGGTTGAATTGATAGGGCGAGAAAAAGCGGCTGACCCAATCGAACATGATGTAGCTGGGCGTTGTGTGCAGGTTCCAGTCGCCGCTCGCAATCTCGAAGGGGCCGCGCTGAACCGGCCCGAAGCGGCCGACATGCGCGACGGTCCGCCAAAACCTCTCCAGGGCCGCCCGCGCGCCGTCTCGTCCGTCGCGCACCAGGCCGTCCGCCACCACCGCCGCGTTCATGGCCCCGGCGCTGGTGCCGCTAATCCCCTCGATCTCGAGGCGTTCGTCCTCCAGCAGGCGGTCCAGCACCCCCCAGGTGAAGGCACCGTGAGAGCCGCCGCCTTGTAGCGCCAGGCAGATTCGCTTAGGGCCGTTCCCGCCCGACCGGGGAGGCGGCCGCTTTTTGGTCCTGGGTTGGGTCATGCCGGTTTCGGTCCCTTCCAAAGTGCGTTCGGCGGGCGCCTGGGGTCGGCCGCTGGGGCAAGAGGCGCGACCATAGCTTATTGTCGGTTCTCAGGCGATGGCCGTTGGCGCCGCGTATCGGCAACGAAAATGCCATAATTTAGTTCTGGTCTGAGTCGTCCCGGGTCCGCTAACCTGAGGGTCAAGACGCGCGCTATGCGCCTCATGAGGTGGGTCGCGATCGGGTTGGAAGCTGTTGATTTTCCAGCCTGTAGCGGAGATTCGCCCGGTATAACAGGCAGAGCAGAACCATGAACACGACGACCCAGCCGCCGCGACCGAGCCTTTCCCCCCGTGCCCAGGAGCCGATCGGCAACCGGCCTCTGCCCAAGGGGATCGTCCCGATCGGCCAAGCACAGGTCTCCCAGCCCCAAGCGGCCCGCTTTCCCGGCGCACCGGGCCCGGCGGCGCGCGACAGCGTGCCGGAAGGGACCTTGATCGTCGGCGGCGATATTCAGGTTAAGGGGCAGATCAAGGACTGCCAGGCGCTGATCGTCGAAGGCCGGGTCGAGGCGACTCTCAAGGCGGACCGGCTCGAGGTCCGCAAAGGCGGCACCTTTGTCGGGACGGCCGAGGTCAAGCAGGCGGTGATTGCCGGTGTCTTCGAGGGTCGTTTGCAGGCCGGCGAGCTCTTGGGCGTGGCCGCCAGCGGGCGGGTTCGCGGCGAGGTCCGCTACGCCCGGATCGTGATCGAGGCGGGCGGCGAGATCGGCGGCAACGTCGATACCCTGGCCGCCGGCGGGCTTGAGACCCAGGCCCCCAGCCTGGCCGAAACCGGCTCCTAGCCGCCGTATCCGGTTCTGGGCCGGCCAGCTTGGCCGGTCAATCCCGCTACGATCTGGCGATGCACGGCCAAATAGCTGGGGCCGAGCACGGAGATGCGGTCCTTGAGCAGGTCGTGGGCCGCGGGCAGGGCATGAAACGGCACCCCTGGGTAGGCATGATGCTCCACGTGATAAGGCATGTTCCAGGCCAGGGCGCGTAGTGGCCCAAGGGTCAGCGTTGTGCGGGTATTGCGGAACATGTCCGGCACCTCGGGGCAGCCGGTGTGCTCCGCCAGCAAGTAGAGGCGCAAGGCGGGCTGCGCCAGCACGACCGGCACCGCCCAGTAGGTCAGGGCCGCAGCGCTCTCCAATGCCAGGGATACGGCGGCGATGGCGAGATACAGCCCCAGGAAGACCCGCGCCTCGGTCATGATGGCCGGGCGCTGGTGGGGGGCGATGAAGGGCGCCTCGACCCGTCCGGCGGCATGGCGTAGCAGGCCCGGTATTTGCGCGCGCCAATAGAGTAGACCCGAGGCCTGGAGCAGGTAGTTGCCCAGGGTTGCGGGTTTCGGGATCGAAAGTTCCGGGTCGCGCGCCGAATCTTGGGTGAAGCGGTGGTGCGCGAAATGAAAGGCCCGGAAGTACTTGGGCGGCAGGACCAGTACGGCGCCGCACAAAAATGCCACGGCATCGTTCAGCCAGCGCGTGCGAAACGCGGTGCGATGAATGGTCTCGTGGAGCGGCGCGAAGAGAAACACCAGGACCACGCCGTGCGCGACCCATGCCGCGAAAAGCCAGGGCCAAGGGGCGGCCGACGCCAGAGCGACCAGCCCGGCGGTGATCGCCACGGCCCCCAGGTGCCCGGCCAAATGCAGCAGGCCCTTCAGGTCCGAGCGGAGGGTCAGGGGCTTCAAGGCCCCCTTGGCGATGGCGTCGGCGAAGTCCGTGTCCATGCGGTCTCGCGGTTGTGGTGAATTTCCTAGCGCAAGCCCGCTTCGATCGCGCGGCCTGTTACGAGATGGCCAGCCACTCGCCGGTATCGAAAAACCTATCGATCTGCGACGTGTAGGGTGCGATGTCAAAGCCATTGGCAGTGAGCCAGTCATCGTTGTAGTAGGTCTTGCGGTAGCGCTCGCCCGGATCGCAGAGCAGGGTTACAACCGAACCGGCCGAACCCTCTTCGCGCATGTCGCGGATCGCTTGCAATGCCGCGTAGAGGTTGGTGCCCGTCGAGCCGCCGGGCAGGTGGTCGACGCGTTGCGCCAGAACCCGCATGGCGGCGAAGCTCGCGGCGTCTGGCACCTTGATCATGTGGTCGACGACGCCGGGAATAAAAGACGGCTCAAGACGTGGCCGGCCGATACCTTCCACGTTGGAGCTCGTCTCTATGGTGATGTCGCTGCGGCCCGCCACGTAGCTATCGTAAAAGACTGAATTCTCAGGGTCGGCGACGCAGAGCCGGGTCGGGTGACGCTGGTAGCGCAAGTAACGGCCGATCGTCGCGGCGGTTCCGCCGGTGCCGGCACTGACCACGATCCATTGGGGCACCGGATGCGGCTCGCTTGCCATTTGCTGAAAGATCGACTGGGCGATGTTATTGTTGCCGCGCCAGTCGGTGGCCCGTTCCGCGTAGCTGAACTGGTCCATGTAGTGCCCGCCGGTCTCCTGGGCAACGCGCTGCGAGGCGCCGTATATCTCGGCCGCATTGTCGACGAGATGGCATCGCCCGCCATAGAACTCGATGGCGGCGATTTTTTCCGGCGACGTGCCTTTCGGCATCACGGCGATGAAGGGCAGCCCCAAAAGTCGCGCGAAATAGGCCTCCGAGACGGCTGTCGATCCGGACGAGGCCTCGACCACCGTTGTGCCTTCCACGACCCAGCCGTTGCAGATGGCGTAGAGGAACAGGGAGCGCGCCAGGCGGTGCTTCAGGCTGCGGGTAGGGTGGGTAGACTCGTCCTTGAAATAGAGCGAGATGTCCGGAATGCCCGGCAACTCAAGCCGGAAAAGGTGGGTGTCCGCGGAGCGGTTGAAGTCCGCTTCCAGTCGACCGACGGCCTCGGCACGCCAGCCGTCGGAGGGACTCATGGGCGATACCTTAATGTCAATAACTCCCGCGACGGGTCCGTCTCCTTAACCGGCATTTCCAAATCACCTCTAAATCAATGTCAACAGTACCCAATTCTCGGCGGTCATTGGCATAGAGTCTCCTGCGCATTTGTAACGTGGAATAGCGACCACGCGGAAGACGACTTTGTGCCCCGACACTACGAACGTCCACGGGCTCCGAGCGCCGTCGCATGATGGCGCAGGTGGTCTTCCATGAAGCTTTGGATGAAATAGTAGCTGTGGTCGTAGCCCGGCTGCATGCGCAGCTCGAAGGGCTGACCGGCGGCCTCGCAGGCCTCGGCCAGCAGCTCCGGCTTTAGTTGCTCGTCCAGAAATTGGTCCGAACTGCCCTGATCGATCAGGATCTTGGCTCGGCTGGGCCGGGCCCGGATCAATTCGCTGGCGTCATAGCGGCGCCAGGCGTCTTGGTCCTCGCCCAGATAGTTGGTGAAGGCCTTCACACCCCAGGGGCAGCGCATGGGCGCGCCGATCGGGGCGAAGGCGGAAACCGAGCGATAGGTCTCCGGGTTTTTCAGATGCAGGGTCAAGGCGCCGTGCCCGCCCATGGAATGGCCGAAGATGCCTTGGCGGCTCATCTCGGCGGGAAAGCCGGATTCGATGGCGGCCGGCAGGTCGCGGGTGATGTAGCTGTACATCTTGTAGTGGGAGTCCCAGGGCGATTTTTCCGCGTCCAGGTAAAACCCCGCCCCGGTGCCGAAGTCCCAATCGTCGTCCTCGCCCGGTAACCCAACGCCGCGCGGTGAGGTATCCGGCGCGACCAGCATGAGGCCGAGTTGGGCGGCCATGCGCTGGGCGCCCGCCTTGATAACGAAGGTTTCCTCTGTGCAGGTCAAACCGGCCAGGTAGGTCAGGACCGGAACCTTGTTCCCGTTCATGGCTTGCGGCGGCTGAAACACGGCGAAGCGCATGGCGCCGCCGCAGGCCGCCGAATGGTGCCGGTAAAAACCCTGCAAGCCTTCGAAGCAGCGCTGCTCGCTTAAGGTCTCGACTTTGCTGGATGGTGCCAAGCCCGGTCTCCTCTCTGTCTATGGCCGTGTCGCCACCTGGGCACGCCGCTTAGGCGGGCAGGGGCGCGCCCGGCACAGGGTCTTCGTTCAGGTTCCACGATAGGGTGATGCGCGGGCCGGGCAGGCGGTAGACGTCGACCATGTGGACCAGCGCACTGGGGAACATGAGCATCATGCCGTTGCATGCGATCGGGCCGCCGGGCGTGGTCATGGCCTGGGCTTCCTCTCGGCAGCATACCTTCATGCGCGGATCGGTAAACATAAAGCGGCCCCGGCCAGCGCCCCCGTGTGTATCGCCGTCCGATTCCGCGTCCAGGCCCAGTTCCAGGAAATAGACGATGCTGGCGGTCGATCTGACATGGCTGTGGGGTAGGCAATAGTCGCCATTGCGATAGATGTTGGACCAGCTCAAATCGACCGATACTTTATCCGTGCCCAGGACGCGATGGAACATTTCGAGCGCGCGCCGATGGATTAACTCGGCCTCGGGGCAGTTCCAGCGATCCACGTGATAGACCTTGGCGCTACCGACATATCCCGGAAACGTCTTGCCCAAGACCGGATCGGTTTCTAGGGCCAGCACGCGCTCGATCAGGCGCGGATGGAACCGGGCGGTATCCTCGAAGACCGCTATCTTGACGGTGGGCTCGATCCAATCCTGGATCGCCACGCTTTGGGGCCAAATCTCGATCTCGCCGGCCTCGAGCGCGAGTGTGGTGGCGGTCGCTTGGGTCACGCTTTCGCCCCGGCCCGCGCGGCGGTCTAGTAGACCACAACGCTGCGGATCGACTTGCCCTCGTGCATGAGGTCGAAGGCGTCGTTGATCTTGTCCAGCGGCATGGTGTGGGTGATCAGATCGTCGATGTTAATCTTGCCGTCCATGTACCAATCGACGATTTGGGGTACATCCGTGCGTCCGCGCGCGCCGCCGAAGGCGGTGCCCTTCCAGGTCCGCCCGGTGACCAGCTGGAACGGCCGGGTGGCGATCTCCTGGCCCGCGCCGGCGACCCCGATGATGACCGAGACGCCCCACCCCTTGTGCGCGCACTCCAGGGCCTGGCGCATGGTGGTGACGTTGCCGATGCACTCGAAGCTGTAGTCGGCGCCGCCTTTGGTCAGCTCGACCAGATAGGGCGCCAGCTCGCCCTCGACCTCCTTGGGATTGACGAAGTGGGTCATGCCGAACTTCTCGCCCAGGGCCTGGCGCGCCGGGTTGAGGTCGACGCCCACGATCATGTTGGCACCGACCAGGCGCGCGCCCTGAATAACATTCAGGCCGATACCGCCCAGGCCGAAGACCACGACGTTGGCGCCGGGCTCGACCTTGGCCGTGTTGATGACCGCGCCGATGCCCGTGGTCACGCCGCAGCCGATGTAGCAGATTTTGTCGAAGGGCGCGTCCTGGCGCACCTTGGCCAGGGCGATCTCCGGTACCACCGTATAGTTGGCGAAGGTCGAGGTGCCCATGTAGTGCAGCACCGGATTTCCGTTCAGGGAAAAGCGGCTGGAGCCGTCCGGCATCAGGCCTTGGCCCTGAGTGCCGCGGATCGCCTGGCACAGGTTGGTCTTGGGGTTGAGGCAGTACTCGCACTGGCGGCATTCCGGGGTATAGAGCGGGATGCCGTGATCGCCCTTTTTCAGGGACGTAACCTCCGGCCCGGTCTCCACCACCACGCCGGCGCCCTCGTGGCCCAGGATCGCCGGAAACAGTCCTTCCGGGTCCTCGCCCGAAAGGGTGAAGGAATCGGTGTGGCAAATCCCCGTCGCCTTGATCTCGACCAGAACTTCGCCGGCCCGGGGGCCCTCCAATTGAACCGTTTCGATCGAAAGCGGCTTGCCGGCCTCTAAGGCAACAGCGGCACGAACGTCCATTGGATAGTCCTCCCCAAATGACTCCAGGCCTTCGGCCTTGCCGGCGCATCCTTCCAGGCTCGGCGGGCCAAAGCAACCGTGCCGGCGCGCCGAACCTAAACGCGCGGCCGCGAGGGGAGGTCTCTAATCGGGTACAAGATTCGCGGCGCGCAGGTTCGGGCGCCCTGCCAGCCGAGCCTGCGATCCAAAGTCATTCCGCCGCCACCGCGGGTGCAGCGGCGCGGGTCTTGGCCAGTTCATCGCCCAGGAATTGGGCGACGGCCGCCATGCCGGTCAAGGCGACGCCAGCCTCGGCCTCGGCCCGGGCATTGTAGTTGGTGTTGGTGTTCACGTCGTAGGTGTAGACCTCGCCGGCCACGGTCGAGATGAATTCGATCCCGGCGATCTCGATCCCGTTGTCGCGCAGGAAACGGCCATAGCTGTCGAGGATCGGATGGCGAAAATCGGGCAGCACGGTGAACTTGTTCGAATTTGGCGCCTCTGCCGGGCAGAGCTCATCCCCGATCGCGCAGACATCCGCCGGGCACAACTCGAAGCCATCGCTGGTATCGACCCTGACGGCGTAGAGGAACTGGCCGCCGACGAACTCGCAGCGGGTGATGAAGGGCTGTGGCGCGCGCAGGTACTCTTGAACCAGCCACAGACCGTCGATCGGGGCCTCTTCCACCGCTTGCGGGCCGTCCAGGTACCCGGCAATCGCCTCGACGCTCTGATACAGCCGCACGCCTTGTCCCTTGCCGCCCCGGTTCGGTTTCAAGATATAGGGCCCGGGGCCAAAGTCCTTTGCAGCGGCGAGCACATTGTCGCGGCCAATCGCGGCTACAGTCCGGGGCACCGGGACGCCGGCCCGGCTCAAAGCGGCGTACTGGGCCAGCTTGCTGACCTCGAGATAGAGCGCCCGGCTGGAGTTCACGACCCGGCGGCCGTGCGCCTCGAGCCAGTTGAGCACGCCCTGTGTCAGCTCGGGCGCGTAGCGGTGCCCGCGCGTGTGGGAGGACGCACTCATCCGGTTGTAGAACACGCCCTCGGGCGGCGCGCGGTCGAAAGGCACGGTGCCCTGGTCCAAGAACCACTCTTCGTGCGGCAGGCCAAGACGGGCGAAGGCCGCGCGGAGCGGCTCGACCCAAGCGGCGTTTTCGTGCAGAACGTAGATCTGGTCCATTTATTTACACCAATTATCAGTGTTAATTGAAGATTATCCGATGCCTAGATGTTAAATTAAGGAATTCCAGCGTAATTTGCAAGAGAATGGGATGGCGGGGTAGGTCATGTTGCATGCGTTCGGCCAAGCCGAAGGATCGGTATGACACCGCGCCACCGCGCCGCCACGGCAAGACGCAGATTCTGGTGAGCTGACATGCATATCATCGGCACCGCCCTTGGCGCCTATCTGCTTCTGACCGGGGCTGTCTTCGTGATGCAGAGGGCGCTGCTCTACCCCGGTGCCAAGGATATGCCGGATATCGCCCTCCACGCGGGGCAAGGCATTGCCGAGGTCACGACCCAAACAGCCGACGGCCTGGCACTGACCCATTGGTATCTGCCGCCTAACGATCCCGAAGGCCCGGTCGTCGTGGTGTTTCACGGCAATGCGGGTCATTTGGGCGATCGGGTGCCAAAGCTGCGCGCTTTGATCGACGCGGGCTTCGGTCTGCTGTTCGCCGGGTACCGGGGCTACAGTGGCAATCCGGGCAGCCCGACCGAGGACGACCTAACCGCCGATTCCCACGGCGTCTTGGACTGGCTGGCCGGGCAGGGGGTCGAGCCGGCTCGGACCGTGCTCTACGGCGAATCGCTCGGCACCGGGGTCGCGGTCAAGATGGCGGTGGAGCGGGAGGTCGCGGCGGTGGTCCTGGAATCGCCCTATACCTCGATTGCCGAACTATCGCAGACCCACTACTGGTATCTACCGGCACGCTGGCTGGTTCTGGACAAGTGGGATTCCCTGTCGCGGGTTGGCCGCTTGAGCGCGCCCTTGCTGGTTCTGCATGGCACCCGCGATGCCACGGTTCCCCTGCGCTTCGGCCAAGCCCTGTTCGAGGCCGCGGCGGGCCCCAAGGACATGGTGGTGATCGAAGGCGCCGGGCATGTCGACTTGCTCGACCACTCGTCGGTCGTGGAGACCGTCGTCGAGTTTATCCGCGCGCAGAGCCCAAAAGGCTAAAACTGCGGCGCCGCGCCCCTAGCACGGCCGCGCCGGCGCCGTCCGCCGCTCCCCGAATTCTCCGGCAGTTCGCCCAGCGGGCTGGCGTTTTGCGCTTGGCCGCCGGTCGAAACCTGGCCGAAGCGTGCGACGATGTCTTCGACGCTGGGCCTCGGGCCGGCCTCATGATCGTCCAAAGCCTGGCGCATGGCGGCGATATGGGCCGGGCTGGTCCCGCAGCAACCGCCGATAATACGCGCGCCGAGGTCGACCGCCGCGCGGGCGTAGTCGGCCATGAGCTCCGGCGTGCCCTGGTACACGATGGCGCCGTCGAGCCATTCCGGCACCCCGCAGTTGCTCTTGGCGATCAGAAGGTCGTCCGGGCCGGCGGCCTCGCGCATATTGGCCAAGGCGACCAGCAGTTCCGCCGGGCCGATCCCGCAATTGCCGCCGTAACCGGCCGGTAGGGGCGAGAGCCCGCGTGCCAGGTTGGCGACCTGGGCCGGCGTGATCCCCATCATGGTGCGCCCGTTGGTGTCGAAGCTAAAGGTGCAGACCACCGGCAGCCCGGTGGTCGCGGCGCCGGCCGCGGCGGCGTTCATTTCCTCGATCGACGAAATGGTCTCGATCCACAGCGCGTCTACACCGCCCTCGGCGAGCGCTTGCGCCTGCTCGCTGAATGCGGCGATCCCCTGGTCCATGGTCAAGGGCCCCAAGGGCTCGAAAAGGTCGCCGGTCGGGCCGATGGATCCGGCCATGACCACCGGCCGGCCGGCGGCCTCCGCGACGTCCCGCGCGAGCCGGGCGGCCGCTCGGTTGATCTCGGCGACCCGATCCTGGGCCTGGTGCAATTTCAGGCGATTACGGGTCCCGCCGAATGTATTGGTCAAAATAATGTCGGCGCCAGCCTCGACGAAGGCCCGGGCCAAATCCTTGACCTTTTCGGGGGCCTCGAGGTTCCACATCTCCGGCGCGTCGCCGGTCTGCAGGCCGGCGGCGAAGAAGTTGGTCCCCGTGGCACCGTCGGCCAAGAGGACCGAGCGCTCGTCCAGCAAGCGTCGGAGAAGATCGGACATGGGCGGTTTCGGTCCTTCGGGCTCGGGGGCCTGGAAGGGCCCGCGTGCCGGCGATTGAATCGGCCAAGCGAAGGTAATCCCGCCGGGTTAACCGGGCAAGAAGATCGCGTGCGCCGTGTCCCAAAGATCGCAACCCGGCCCCGGCCGGTCGCATTACCGGCGGGGGCGGGCTGGGGGAATTCGTTTTCTTGGGGCGGATGCCCGAAGGGGCGGGCGTTCTAGGCCGTATGCGGGGTCGTGTTCTTGGCCGAAGAAACGCTACGAAGCGCCCGTGCAGGGGCGGAAAAGATCTTGCGAATCAGACTGGCGGTCGCTGCGGCGCGCATGCGGTGGGCGACGGCCAAATGATGGTCGATCTCTGCCTGGGTTGGCATGCGAAAGTTAACAGGCGACTGGGCTTGATTGTGTTGGGCTTCGGTAAAATTCGACATTTTTGACTCCATGGGTACCGAGGGACCCTCCCAAGTAGTTTCTTGTAGTTTCGGCCGAATTCGATGTCGGCCGACACTCCTGATATTGGCACTTTTTGACCGAAGAGCGCATGCAATTATTGCATTGCACAATTGTGGATACGCTGGCTAGTCCTTAAGATCAGTTAGCAGAATCGTCTATTTTTATTAGTAATAATAGTGAGTTAAGGGGATAGAATCGAACAGAAAATGCCAAAGATCTCCAATATCCGTTTTTCATCTCAGCGCATTCGCTGCGATGCAGTATTTCACTCGGCGGACGCCTGGCACCCCCTGGTCCGTCGGCGCGGTTGGCGTCGCCAGCGGGCGTGCTCTGCGGTAGGCTGGCCGGCAGGGCTCAATTGAGAGGATCGGACAGATGTTGACGGTTTGGGGACGCGCCACGTCCAGCAACGTGCAAAAAGTGATGTGGACCATCGGCGAATTGGGGCTAGAGCATCGCCGGATCGACGCGGGCGGCGCCTATGGCGGCCTGGACAGCCCGGACTACCTAGCCATGAACCCGAACGGCAAGATCCCGGTTATCGATGACGGCGGGACCCTGGTGTGGGAATCCAACGCCATCGTGCGCTACCTGGCCGGGCGCTATGGCGCCGGCACGCTCGGCCCGAAAGACCCCGGGGCCAGGGCCGCGGCCGATCAATGGATGGACTGGATGCTGACCACTTTGTATCCGGATTGGATCGCGACCTTCTTTGGCCTGGTCCGCACCGCGCCGTCCAAGCGCGACCCCCAGGCCATCGCCGCCTCCGCGGCCCGGGCGGCCAAGCACTATGGGCTGCTCGACGCCCATCTGGCCCAATCGGCCTATGTCGCCGGGGACAATCTGACCATGGCCGATATCCCGATCGGTTCCACCCTGTACCGCTATTACAATATGGAGATCGAGCGGCCCCGCTTGGCCAACCTCGAGGCCTACTACGCCCGCTTAACGGAACGGCCCGCCTACCGGGATCACGTCATGATCTCTTACGAGAGCCTGCGGGCCACGGATTAGGGGGGGAGAGCTCGACGGCACCGGCCCATCGCACCGGACCCCGGTTTGCCTCACGTTTTAGAATTTGGCGGGCAAACCGGGGGATCCGGGATGACGGCTGAATGCCTTTGGGTGCCGGAAAAGAAGGCGCCCAACCGCGCGCTGTCTTAGCAGCCGGCGGCGCGTTTCAGGCCCATGGACGGGCGGAAGCGCAGGGTCTTCGACGCCTTGATCTTGATGGCTTCGCCGGTTTGCGGGTTGCGGCCCATACGCGCCGCGCGCTTGCCGATGGTGAAGGATCCGAACGACCCGATGGTGACCTTGCCGTCGTTCTTCTTGGCGCGCTTCAGGCTGGTCTCGATCTCGCCCAGGACCAGATCGACGGCCCGTTTAGCCTCAGCCTTGCTCAAATCGCCCTTCGTGGCGACCTGTTCGATAAAATCAGCCTTACTCATGATGGTGTCCCCCTATGATGTAGAATGCACAATATGTAGTGCAAATCAGGTGCGCAACAAAAGTGCAAATCGTCCGATTCCTCAAGCCTGGCGCGAAAAAACGTGCGTTTGAGGCCGGAAAAATGGGCTTCCGGCGCCGGCAGGGCCGGGTGAAGGGGGATTCCTAGGCCGAGAACCGGTCCAGAGCCGTCCGAATCGGCGATGCCCGGCTCGAGTCGCGCCGGTTCTCTAGGTTCGCAGCCGCGCGTTTTGCGGGTCGTAGGGCGAGTCGTCGACCACCCGGGCGTTGTGGTTGGTGCCCAGGACCTCGATCTCGACCTCGGTGCCGATCTCAGACTACTCCTCAAAGCGGCTCGTGGCGTCACGATCGCGGTCGTATCGTCTCGTGAGCGGAAACGGCGGCAACCAGGACTCGCGACGGACGATCCAGAGTTCGTAGGTTGGCCTCAGTTGGTCAGGGGCATCCAGGGACCCTAGGTTCACTTCGATTTCGTCTGCGCTGCGTGAGAAAATGGACGAGCCGCAGCGGGGACAGAAAGACCGCCCTGCGTAGTCGCGTGTTTCGCCATCGATCGTCACCGCATCCTGAGGGAACACCGCGGAAGCGTGAAAAAGGGCCCCATGATGCTTGCGGCAGTCGAGACAGTGACAAAGGCCGACCCGGTATGGGTGTCCCGACGCCACAATTCGGACGTTGCCGCACAGGCAACCGCCGGTGAAGCGATCCATGCCGCGTCTCCTCTAAATGCTGTTCCGTCGCGCGCCGTTTCCAAGCCCAACGTCCAAGACGCAGAGCCACCTCATCGCCAAGTCGGCTAGAGGCCGTTAAGCGGACACACGGGCTAGATTACCAGATAGTCCGCTCATGACCCGAAGGCGACTTTCGGGGAATAAGCCTCGTTGTCTTCAGATGTGCCAATTACCGGTGAATTCTATGCGCCCATCGAGCCGCCGTAACGAACACCCCTGGTTGGCTTTAGGGTTTCGTAGGAATAGATGGATCGGCTTCCGCTTGGCCACGGAGGAAGCAGTGGAGCCAAGGCTGCGTCCTGTGTTCGCAGTCAGCGAGGGTTAACTGCGCCCTGCTCCATCAACCAGTCCTCGGTTACTTCCAAAATTTGTCCAAATAGAGCTGTCTGGTCTTTCCCGACGCCTATGTGCTGGCCACTCAGGAGCACAATTGTCTTCGGTTCCGGCGCGAGGTCCTGCATGAGCCGCGCTGACTCTTCCGGAATTAGTCCGTCGTCCGTGCCCCCGATCAAGAGGAACCTGCCCGAAAGGTAAGGGAGGTGACCCTGATATTGTGGATCTCGTATCGCTTCACCTAAAGGACCTCGACTGCGAGGTTATTGCGGCAGAAGACGGGATCGATGGCCTCGCGAAGGCACGGGCGGGATGCTACAACCTGATCATTCTCGACCTCATGCTGCCAGGGTTGGGTGGGCTGGAGCTGTGCCAGCGTCTACGCGACGAAGCCGACAACACTCCGATTCTGATGTTGACCGCCAAGACCTCCGAGGCCGATCGCGTTTTGGGGCTTGAGATTGGCGCCGACGTCTACCTGACCAAGCCATTTAGTATTGAGGAACTCGTAGCCCGCGTGAAAGCGATCTTCCGTCGCAACGAGGTCTTCGGCCAAGGACAGCTGCACAAGCAGTCTCAAATTATCGCCGGTGACCTGGTGATTGATGTGCGCAGGCGCAAAGTGACCGTCGCCAATCCGGCCGAACCGGAATACGTGCTGACCGTCTGGGGCGTAGGGTACAAGTTCAACGACCGACTGGCGGGATAGAGCCGAACGCGCCGGTTTTGGTTTTAGACCTCCTGCCGCACGCATGGAAGCCTCGCGCAAATGTGAGCGCCAAACCGCCGACGCGATACTTCTGTCAGAAGATTGTGAAACTTGCGGGACATCTTACCCCTACTCTCCATCCGATCAATCGACCGTGTTCACACAGTGAGATGGAGAGAGGCTCGATGAGTAACCATATTCGAAGAATGATAGGAAACATGTTCAAGAAACTTCTCGTTGTTGCCGTTTTGGTCACCGCCGGGTTCCTGACTCAGCCGGCCAACGCCACCAACACGCTGGCCACTGCCATCGGTGGCTACGACACCGTTTCTTACTTCACGGAGGATAAGGCCGTTCAGGGCCGCGCCAAGTTCCACCACTTCTGGAACGGTGCCGTCTGGTTCTTCTCGTCTGAAGCCAACCGTGACAAGTTCAAAGCCGACCCGACCGCTTATGCGCCGCAGTACGACGGTTACTGCGCGTGGGCCGCTTCCCAGAACTACAAGCGCCCGGGCGACCCGCAAGTTTGGCAGATCGTCGACGGCAAGCTGTACATCAAGGTTCACGAAGGTGCCCAGAAGAAGTGGCGCGCTGACATTCCGAAGCACATCGCTTCCGGTAACGAGAACTGGGTCCGCATCGCTCCGTACTAAGTCGAGCTGATCGAACCAATTCGGCAACCCCCCGGTCCAAGCGGATCGGGGGTTGCTTTTTTTTGCGTATGTGGCGGGCTTAGGAACCGGCGTTGCGCGTGTGCGCCGTCAGCTCTTATTGAGACACGCGCTACTGACGGGCGATGACGAGGCCGTAGTGGCTTTCAATCATCCTCACATTTGTACCAATGTTCTGAGCCAGCATGTGTGTCCTGCCCTCCTATACCTTAGGCCGTCTTGACCCCGACTCGCGCATCCTGGGGCCTCTCAGGCTGGTTAAATGAAGCAGATTTTCGCGATGTGGCCGCGATCGATAAAGCCGATTTGTCAGGTGCTGTTCTAGATGGGGCAAAGCTTGAAGGGGTTGATCTATCCAAAGTGCATGGGCTGACGCCAGAGCAGATTGCCGGTGCTGTAATTAGTCCAGAAACGCAACTCCCGTGGCCCCAAGACGAATAAACAAACCATGACCTCCGACCTTGACATCTACCGCACCGCCAACGTCCTCGTAAGACAGCCCGGCGAGGAGGCTCTGACTTGCGCCGCGTCGCGGAAGAAAATCATGATGATCAGGACGATCAGAACAGAGAGTGTCATGGCCTGCATGGTGACATCGGCGAGAGGACATTGATCATCGTCGGTGTATCGATTTTCGGCAACATCGTCCACACGGCAAAAGCAGTCTGACGATCAAGGAATTCGAGTTGTTGTTTCAGTTCCCATACTTCTGCTCGATGGGCACGCATGGCACTGAGGGTTGCCGTCTCGTCAGCCGCCAACAAGCGACTGTAGCCGACGACGTCGGCGACGATGATCGCGGCGAGCCTGCGCTGTGTTTCCCTGGCCATCGGGCCAGTGTAACGATTGGGCGATCCTGCTCAAGATGTTGACGGCTGATGCCATGGCGCCTTGAGGCCATAGGTCCTCGACGGCAAGTTTTGGCACTTCCCAGTCGTGTCGTGCGAGGCGAAGGCAGGTCCGGGTTGCCGCCAACATCGGACGTTCGGCCGATTTCCGGCCAGTCCACCTTTACAAGCGGACGTTTCTTGGTGCGAGCCCTGACGGCAAGGGATGACCCACACCGGCAGTGCCGATAGCACGCTATTGACGCCGCTACAGCGTCGTCAAGAACGTCGCCTTATGTCCGCGGTTTCAGGTTTTCCGGGTCATAGAGTGGTTCGTAGCCAACGCCAGCCACCTCAACCGGGTAGGTTTCGCCGAAATACTCCACCTGAAACGTCTTGCCTTTGACGGCGTGCTCGTGAGGCAGATAGCCGAGAGCGATGTTCTTGCCGATCGTCGGGCCGTAGGCGATGGATGTGGTGAACGAACGGCGACCCTCGGAGTCGACTAAGGTCTTGCCCGTTTCACGATCCATGATCGGCAGAATACCGACCGGATAGCGGGCCACACTTCTCGAATCCTTGTTGTCGGTCATCACCAAGGTGCAGAGCGTGGCCGGCTGATGGTCCCGGGCACGCTGCGCGAGATAGGCGGCCTTGCCGACAAAATCAGCGTCCTTGACCTTGGGACGCGCAAGATCGGCCTCCAGAAGATTGTACTCGGTCAGGAGGTCCGCATTCTGGAGACGCAGGCTCTTTTCCATCCGGCGCGAGTTGGCATAGGTCTCCACACCGAAGGGCATAACGTCCTGCCCGCGTAGCGCATCCCAAACGGCAAGGCCGTCGTCGTATTTCATATGTAGTTCCCAGCCCTGCTCGCCGACATAGGAAATGCGGAAGGCCGCGACATCCGTGCCCGCGACGCCGATTTGCTTGATCGACGCGAAGGGGAAATTCTCATGGGTGAGACTGTCCGGATCTGCCACTGCTTTTTGGAGTGTGGCCCTGGCGTTCGGCCCCCAAAGGCCGATGGTGGTGAAGTCGGTTGACACGTCGGCGATCTCGACGTCGTAGCCTAAATCCTCAGCCATGCGCTTCATGTAGACGAAGTCGCGGTTTCCGGCATCCGCTCCATCGACGAAGCGAAAACGGTCTGGCATGCGGAACACGGTGAAATCGGCTTTGACCATTCCTTTTTCGTCGAGGAAGTGGGTATAGATGCCCTTGCCGACCTGATTGTCTCCACCAACCTTGGCGACGCAGAGGTATTCCATGAACTTCACGTGGTCCGGGCCGGTTACGTCATACATGGCAAAGTGAGAAAGATTGACCATGCCGACGTCGGCGCTCATTTCGAGGTGCTCGGCGTTTGAAACCCGCCAGAAATGGCGATTGTCCCATTCATTTTCGCGGACCGGCACCTGATTGGCATACGTCTCCAGCAAGCCTTCGTTGCTGGCATAGCCGTGGGCACGTTCCCACCCGCCGAGCTCCATGAAATAGCCGCCAAGCGCCTTCTCACGCTCGTAAAACGGACTACGGCGCACACCTCTGCCACCGGCAAACGGCTCTCGCGGATGGACGGCCGGATTGTAGATTTTCATCGCGGTTTCGGTGCAGCGGGCTTGGATGAAATCATCTTTAGTTTGGAAGGGATAGAAGCGCGCATAGTCGATCGCATGATGATCGATCTCCGTGCGTCCATCCGTCATCCAGTCAACTAGCAGCTTGGCCATGCCGGGGCCGTCCTTGACCCAGATCGCAACGGCATACCAAAGACCGCGGACCTTCAGGCTTTCGCCGATGGAAGGACCGCCATCTGTCGTCGCCTGGAGAAGGCCATTGAAGGAGCGTTTTTCGTCGTACCCTAGTTCCGCAAGAATCGGCGTCAACTCCATCGCGCGCTCGAGCGGTTCCATCACCTGCTCGATGTCCAGGTCACGCTGCGAGGGCGAGAGGCGCGCTTCGGTCTTCTCCAGGACGTCCCGCGGGTGGCAGAGACGCGGCTTCTTTTCCTCGTAGTAACCCCACTCGATCATGCCGCCCTCGGTGGTCTTGGGGTCGCCCGTGTCACGCATGTAGGCGGAGTTGCCCTGATCGCGGAGAAGCGGCCAGCCAATGTCCTTACCGGTTCCCGCAAACTCCTCGTAGGGGCCGAACCATAGAAGCGGATGATCGACTGGCATGATTGGCAGGTCCTCGCCGGCCATGCCGGCGACGAGACGTCCCCAAAGCCCGGCGCAGACGATAACTCTGTCGGCTAGGATCTTGCCGCGCGGGGTTTCGACACCCTTGATGCGCCCTTTCTCGACGATCAGGCCGGTGGCGGGCGTGTTGGCGAAGGCCTGAAGGTCCGCGGTCTTTTCCGCGTTCTCGACCAATATGCCGGAGACAACCTGGGAGCGGGGCACGACAAGTCCCGCATCGGGATCCCACATGCCCCCCTGCACCATGTCTTCCTCGATCAGCGGAAACTTTTCCTTGATCTCGGCCGGGGTCACAAGCCGCACGCCGGTCCCGAAGGCCTTTCCGGAAGCGACCTTGCGCTTGATCTCGTCCATGCGGGCATCGTCGCCGACCCGCGCGATTTCGAGCCCGCCCACCTTGGCGTAGTGCCCCATCCTTTCGAAGAAGTCGATGGAGTAGCGAGTCGTCCAACACGAGAGGAAATCATGGCTGGTCGCGTAACAGAAATCGGATGCATGCGAGGTCGAACCGATGTCCGTCGGGATCGCCGATTTGTCGATGCCAACGATGTCGTCCCAGCCCCGCTCTATCAGGTGGTGGACCACCGAGGCTCCCACGATCCCACCTAGGCCAACGATGACGACTTTCGCTTTTTGCGGAAACTCAGCCATTTGTACTCTCCCAAAACTGGGCCGCCATCCGGGGCCCCGTGTCGGCCCGACCACCCGAAATTGGCCGATAGGCTAGCCCGCTTCCGGGCCGTTTGCGACCCGGCGATGCGCGATTCCGACACTCCTGGGTGTGCCGGGGCCCCAGTCCACGCCGCTTTTCCGCGTATCCCCGTCGCGGGCACGAAAGAGGACAGGGCGCGGCGGGCCGGATACTTGGATTTGGACCTTATACCGGGAGTGCCGAAATGGCCGAGATAGCCGACGAATCAGGGGCCGGGGGCGGCCGGCGTGGGCGGACCGGCCGGGGCGGCGGCGGGGCCGATGCCCGCCGGGCGGCGCGGCGCGGCGGCGGCCTGACGGTACTGCGCCATATCACCCGCAAGATCCCGGTCTACGAGCCCTTGAACGAAGAGGGCTTGGCGCTCATCGAGCGCAACGCGGACACCATCCTCGAAGAGATCGGCATCGAATTCCGCGACGATCCGGAATCCCTGGCGCTTTTTAAGGGCGCCGGTGCCGATGTGGACGGCGAGCGGGTCCGCTTTCCGCGCGGGATGTGCCGGGAGTTGCTCAAGACCGCGCCCAGCGAGTTCACCCAGCACGCCCGCAATCCGGACCGCAGCGTCCAGATCGGCGGCAAGAATTTGGTCTTCGCGCCGGTTTACGGCCCGCCCTTCGTCACCGATCTCGACCAGGGCCGGCGCTACGCCACCATCGAGGATTTCCGCAACCTGGTGAAGCTGGCCTATGCCTTGCCGGCGCTGCATCACTCGGGCGGCACGGTGTGCGAGCCGGTCGACGTGGCCGTCAACAAGCGTCACCTGGACATGGTCTACAGCCATATCCGCTATTCCGACATGCCCTTCATGGGCTCGGTCACGGCGCCGGAGCGCGCCGAGGATAGCGTCGCCATGGCCAAGTTGGTGTTCGGCGACGACTTCGTCGAGAACAACACGGTGATGATCAACCTGATCAACGCCAACTCGCCAATGACCTTCGACGCGACCATGCTGGGCGCGCTCAAGGTTTATGCCCGGCACAATCAGGCCTGCATCGTCACGCCCTTCATTTTGGCCGGCGCCATGTCGCCGGTCACCCCGGCCGGCACCCTGGCGCAGACCTTGGCCGAGGCCATGGCGGGCATGTCCCTGACCCAGATCGTGCGGCCCGGCGCGCCGGTCGTGTTCGGCAGCTTCGCCAGTTCCATCTCCATGCAGTCGGGCGCGCCGACCTTCGGCACGCCGGAACCGGCCTTAGTGCTCTACGGCGCGGCGGCCCTGGCCCGGCGCCTCGGCGTGCCGTTCCGCTCCGGCGGTTCGCTCTGCGCGTCCAAGGTGCCGGACGCCCAGGCCGCTTACGAAAGCGCCCATACCTTGCTGCCCACGGTGTTGGGCGGGGTCAACTTCGTGCTGCACGCCGCCGGCTGGCTCGAGGGCGGGCTGGCGTCGTCCTACGAGAAACTGATCATGGATGCCGATCAGCTCGGCATGATGCAGACCATGTGCGAGGGCTACGATCTGACCGAAAACGGCCAGGCCATGGACGCGATCCGCGAGGTCGGGCCGGGCAGCCACTTCCTCGGCTGCGCCCACACCCAGGCCAATTTCGAGACTGCCTTCTACCGCTCCAAGATCGCCGACAACAACAGCTTCGAGCAGTGGGAGGCCGACGGCGGCCAGGACGCCTACCGGCGCGCCAACACCCAGTACAAACAGATCCTGGCCGACTACCAAGCCCCGGCCCTAGACCCCGCCATCGACGAGGCGCTGCAAGCCTTCATCCGCGAAAAGAAGGACTCCATGCCCGACGCGTTTTCGTGAGGCGGGCGGCGCACCCGATTCGCGTGTCATCCCGGCCGCGCGTCAGCGAGAGCCGGGATCTTCGGCAACGGCCGGACTCGGTCTACCCAAAGATCCCGGATAAGCGCCCGACGGCGCTTTCCGGGATGACAATGACCTTTTTTCATCGGCATTCAGCGGATCGACGGCTGGCCTCCCAAGCGTATTCCGCTGGCGCCGCGCTTCTGATAGGGTCCGGCCATCTGGTTCGCCGGGTTAGCTCAGTTGGTAGAGCGCCAGTTTTGTAAACTGGATGTCGCGGGTTCGATTCCTGCACCCGGCACCAGAGCGCCGCGCGCACCCTCACACTGCCATCACGCTTTCCAAATGCCCGGCCATGTCGTGGACCGGGACCTGGGTCAGGTCCTTGTTGATCTCGCCCGTGACCTTGGCGGCGACCTGGGCCGGGAGGGCGGCGCGCAGGGTGCCGAGGGCCTTGGGCGGCGCGACCAGGATCAGGCGGTCGAAGGACTTCGCGTGGTTCGCCTTGTCCAGGTAGGCCACGATCTCGCGCAGGAAACCGGCCTCTTCGTTCTCGTGGGGATCGCTGCTCGGTTGCATGGCGTGGCGCCCGATGCCGGCGGAATCGAAGGCCCGCCCGGGGCGGTCGGCGGCGATATCGCGGCTCGGCGCCGTCGAACCCTGGAACTCCCGGACGACCTCGCGGGCGATGCCGCGCCCAGGCCCGTCGTTGCACAGAATGCGCGCCCGCGCGCCGTCCGCGATCAAAATCCACGTGGTGATCTTTTTCATGCTGTCTGTCCCGAAATGGTGGTCGCGCTCAAGACCTGTATGGGCGGTTCCTTCCTAGCCTAATTGCGGCCGGATGTGCCTTGATCCATCTCAGGTTCCCGGCTCGGCCGGTCTGGCCGGCTTGCCCGGCTTGCCCGACTCGCCCCCCGGGGCCAAGCTGTCCAAAGACCGCCGGCCTGGACGGCCGCGAGAGTAGAAGAGGGGGCGATGGCACGAGGGGCGGGCCTGAACCGGGTGTTGTCGCTGCCCATGCTGGTGCTTTACGGCCTGGGCACGACGGTCGGCGCCGGCATCTATGCCCTGATCGGCGAGGTGGCGGGAAGCGCCGGGGTTTACGCGCCCCTGTCGTTTATGGTCGCCGCACTCTTGGCCGGCTTGTCGGGCCTCAGTTTCGCCGAGTTGAGCGTGCGCTATCCGACCAGCGCGGGCGAGGCCCGCTATGTGCGCGAGGGCCTGAAATCAGCCGCCCTGGCGCTGATCGTCGGCCTCATGGTGATCGCCTCGGGCGTGGTCTCCGCGGCCGCCGTGTCGAATGGGTTCGCCGGGTATTTCGCGGAGTTGAGCGGTGCGCCGCGCGCGGTCAGCCTGACCGGGGTGATAATCTTGATGGGTGCGCTCGCGGCCTGGGGCATCGGCCAGTCGGTCGGCATCGCCGCGGTCCTGACCGTGGTCGAAGTGTTCGGCCTGCTGCTGGTGGTCTGGGCCGGATGGGGCGCCTTGAGCGATCCGGCACCCAGCTTCGGCGAAATGGTGCCGGTCTTCGAGCCGGCCGCCTGGGGCGGTATTTTGCTCGGCAGCTTCCTGGCCTTTTTCGCCTTCATCGGCTTCGAGGACATGGTCAACGTGGCGGAGGAGGTGAAGGACGTCACCCGCGTCATGCCGCGTGCCATCGTCATTACCCTGACCGTGACCACGGTGCTCTACCTGGTCCTGGCACTGGTCGCGGTGCGCAGCGTGCCCCTGGCCGAGCTAGTGGCCAGCGAGGCGCCCCTGGCCTTGGTATACGAGCGCGCTGGCGGCGGATCCTCGGCGACGATCAGCGTCATCGCCGTGCTGGCCACGGTGAACGGGGCGCTGATTCAGATCGTCATGGCCACCCGGGTGCTCTACGGCCTGGCGGCGCAAGGGCAAATCCCGGCGGCCTTCGGCCGCGTTCACGCCAAGACCCGCACACCGCTCTTGGCGACGGCCGCGGTCACGGCGGTGGTCCTGGTTCTGGCGCTGGCGTTTCGCACCGCGCCCTTGGCGCGGGCGACGGCACTCATCGTCCTGACCATTTTCGCCTTGGTGAACCTGGCCCTATGGCGGATCAAGCGTCACAAGGCGGCGGCGCGCGGCGCTCTGGATTTGCCGATGTGGGTCCCCGTGGTCGGGTTCCACGTCAGTGCTGCGTTCGTCGGGATCGAGGTGGTGCATTTGATGCTGGAGCCATGAGCAAGGCCGGCGCGCCTTACCGCCGGCCTCATAAGAACCAGGTACTGGCCGCCGGAATGAAAGTCACGGCCATGAGGGTCGCGAACATGGCGAGAATGAACCACTTGCCGTAGCCCATGACCTGCTCGATTTTCAGGTTCGTCGCCGAACAGACCGTGAGCAGGACCGAGGCGACCGGCGGGGTCTGCTGGCCGATCCCCAGATTGAGGCAAACGATAACCCCGAAATGCACGGGATCGATGCCCATTTCGCGCGCCAGCGGCAGGAGCATGGGCACGACCACGATGATCGCCGCCGAGGCATGCAGGAACATGCCGAGCAGCAGCAGGAAGCCGTTGATCAGAAGCAGCCGCAGAACGTAGCTGTCGGTGGCGCCGCCCAGGCCGCCGGCGATCTTCTGCGGGATCTGCTCGTTGGCGAGGAACTGCCCCAGGACCGCCGAGCCGGCGATAATCATCATGACCACGGAGGTTTGGCGCACGGTCGCGCTCATCAGGTCGTAGACCTGCCTGCGTGTCAGGTCGCGTTGCAGCAGCGCGCCGAAGACCAGGGCCGCGATGACTCCGACGGCCGCCGCCTCGGTCGGAGTTACCAAACCGCCGATCAAACCGCCGACCACAATGACCGGGATCATCAGGGGAATCGCGGCGCCCTTGAGGGCCCGGCCCAGGCGGGCGGTCTCGAATCTCTCGTCGCGCGGATGGCCCTCGCGCCGGGCGAAGATGTAGCTGGTGACCATGAAGGCGCCACCCAACATGATCCCCGGCACGATACCGGCGATGAAGAGGTCCTTGATCGAGGTATTGGTGGTCACCCCGTAGAGCACCATGGGAATCGAGGGCGGGATGATGATGCCGAGGGTCGCGCTGGTCGCGGTCACCGCGGCGGCGAAGGTCTTGGGGTAGCCCTGCTTCTCCATGGTCGGGACGAAGATTTTGCTCATGACCGCGGCGTCGGCGACCGCCGAGCCGGACATCTCGGCCATGAACATGGAGGTGACGACGTTGACGTGGGCGAGGCCGCCGCGGATCCAGCCGACCAGGGCGCGCGCCAGGGTGATGATCCGCTCGGAAATCGAGGTCGCGCCCATCAGCTCACCCATGAAGATGAACAGCGGGATGGCCAGAAGGATCACCTTGTTGACGCCGGAATACATTTGAATCGGCGCCATGATGAGATCGATGCCGGATACCCCCATGGCGATGGCGGCGGCGATCATCAGGGCGAAGCCGATCGGCATGCCCAAGGCGATCAGAAGGAACAGCAGTACGATGACGCCCCAGGCCATGGCGCGCTTAGTCCGGCCGCCAGTCGTCGCGCATCCGAATCGCCAGGGCGAGCCCAAGAAGGACGGCGGCGATCGGCAGGATTAGCATAAACCAGCCCTGGGAGATCTCGGCGGTTTCGATCTCGGTGGCCCCGGAAACCCGGATCATGCGGATCGACTGCCACAACAGCAGGGCGAGGAAGCCGAGCATGGCCAGGTGGATTGCGCTGCGCAAAACGCGGCGTAGCCCCGCCGGGGACCGTTCGATCAGCAGGTCAAAACTGATGTGTCCCTCATGGCGCATGGCCAGATAGGCGCCCAAAAAGGCGATCCAGACCAGCAGAAGGCCCGGCACCTCGTCGGCGGTGATGCTGAGCGCGCCGAAGACCTCGTCGAGGACGTGGTAGATCGGCGTCAGCCAGTCCCAGGCCTTGGCGCCGTTGCGCAGCCAATCCAGGACAACATAACGGTAGAAGACATTGGCACAGATCAGGAATGTCGAGGCGGCGAAGCAGATTGTGCCCGCCGCCTCGACGATCCGATCAAGGGTTCGAATCACATTCCGTCCGCGGTATCGCGGACGTACTTCAACAGGTCACCGCCTGTTTTGGCCACGTAGTCGTCGTAGCTCGATGCGGTCGCCTTCTGGAAGGCCGCGAGGTCGACCTTGTTGATCGTGACCAGCGACTTCATGGTCTCGAAATATTTGGTCTCCAACTCGGCCGAGGTCTTATAGGCCGCCGCCGTGATGTCGCGTCCGGTCTGCATGAAAACAGTCTGCTGTTCCGGGCTCAAGCTGTCGTAAAATGTCTGCGACATGAGCAGAAAGGATGGCGTGTAGACGTGGCTGGTCAAGCTCAGGTGCTTGGCCACCTCGAAGTGCTTTTGTTCGTAGAAGCCGTAGGTCGCGGCTTCCGCGCCGTCGACAACGCCGGTTTGAAGGGCGGTGAAGGTCTCGCCCCAAGGCACGCTTTGCGGGGTCGCGCCGATCTTCTTGAAGACGCCTTGGCGGAACTTCCCGCCGGAAATCCGGATTTTCATCCCTTCCAGGTCCTGAGGCTTGGAGACCGCCCGCTTGGCGTTCATCACATGGCGAAATCCGTTCTCGTAAACGCCGACCACCTTGACCCCGCCGACTTCCTCGATGTGCGCGCGCACCGCGTCCTCCAGCCCGGCGGACATGGCCCGTTGCACATGAGCACGGTCCTTAAACAGCCAAGGCAGGTCGAAGACGCCCAGCTTACTATCCAGCTTCATGACGCCCGAGGCGACATTGATCATCTCGATCGAGCCGGCCTGCACGTTGGCCATCAGGGCCTTTTCCTTGCCGAGTTGCCCGCCGGGAAACAGCGTGAACTTAAACTGCCCGGGCAGGCGCTTTTCGATCTCGGCGACGAAAAGCTCGGACTGCGCGTGCAGGGGCGAGAATTTGGAGACGTGGCTCGCGATCCGGACCTCGCGTACCTCGGCAAAGGCCACGGACGCCACCGTCGCGGCACCGGCAAGACCTAGGACAACGCTATTGATCAGCATTGTGTTCAGTTTCATGTTTTCCTCCCGTTTTTTTGCCAATTTTCAGCGAATCTCAGTGTGGTAATGGAAGCGGTCGGCTGCGCCGCGCGACCGGCGCCATTCCAGGGGCGTATCGTCATAGCCGCGTGCCAAGCGATCGATCACGATGATCGGCGCGCCGGCCTCAAGGCGCAAAAGACGCGCCGTCTCCGGGGCTGAGGATTCCACGGTCAGCGATTCTTCGGCCCGTGCGACGGTCTGGCCGCAGACCTCATCGTAAACCGGGTAGAGCAGCGGCCCGATGTCAGCCTCGGCGACATCCAGGAACTTTTCCATGAGGTCCAGCGGCAGCCAGATCTCCTCGGCCACCACCGGCTCTCCGTCGATCAGGCGCAGGCGGCTCATATTGATCGCCCCGCCGCCGTCTTCGATCCGCAGACTGCGCGCCACGTGACCCGGCGGGGCCGCCATAACCCGGCGGAGAATCCGACTTTCCGGCACGCTACGCACGCCGTCTTTGGCCCAAAATCTGAAAAACCGAAACAGGGATTGGTCAAAATTTGGCCGGCGCACAAAGGTACCGCGCCCGTGCTCGCGCTTGAGCAAGCCTTCTTTTACGAGCTGAACCAGCGCTTGGCGGGCCGTGCCTGTCGCCACGCCATAGAGTGCCGCAATATCGTTCTCGGAGGGCAGGCGGTCGCCCGGTTTCCAGCGGCGTTCGACAACTTCCTGGCGCAATGCCTCGGCCAAGCGCTGGTATCGGGGTAGCCGGGTATCGCCACTCAATGCGGACATATCGAAAGGCCCCGTCTAAGAAAACCGTCTCAAAAAGCCTCGACAATGCGCGTCGCTCTTAACTATACTTCTATATAGAACTAAAGATGTCAAGAACGATGGACTGACGGTTTTCGGGCTATGCGAATCGGCGGTGGCAACATCCTCATGGGCGGCGTGGCAGGCCGCTTCGACGGCCACGCCCATGTCTTCGATACGCGCCTGAAGATGGCCGAAGGGCGCCGCTATACGCCGCGCGTCAACGCACCCTTCGGCGACTTGGTCGCCCTGCTCAAGGCCCATGGACTGACTGGCGTCATCCTCGTGCAGCCCAGCTTCCTGCGCTACGACAATACCCATTTGCTGGCCAGCCTGGCGCAGGCGCGGGCTAACGGCGGCTTGCTTTGCCGGGGCGTTGCCATGGTCGCGCCCGAGACGACCCTGCGCGATCTCGAAGTCTTGCGGGATCAGGGGGTGATCGGCGCGCGCCTAAACCTCGTCGCCCGCCGGGTGCCGGACTTCAACCGGGAGGCCTGGCGCAGGCATTTCAAATTCCTGAACCGGCTCGCCATGCATATCGAAGTGCATATCGAAGGCAACCGCTTGCCTGCGGTCCTGCCGCGTCTTCTCGAGCGCTGCGACCGGGTGGTTGTCGATCACTTCGGCCGGCCGGACCTGGAGCGGCCTTTGGAAAGCGAGGGCTTCGCAGCCTTGCTCGCGGCACCGCGGGAACGCTTGATGGTCAAGGTGTCGGGTCCCTACCGGGTGTTCCCCGACCGGCCCGTCTGGGAAGCCGCGCAGGCTTGCACGCCATTATTCCAAGCGCTCGGCGACCACCTGGGGTCCGAGGGCTTAATCTGGGGCAGCGATTGGCCTTGGACCCAGCACGAGCAGGGCCACAGCTACGGCGATACCCTGTCCTGGCTCGATATTTGGGATGGCGCGCCAACGAAACCCCGCCGGGTCAGGGCCAATACCTAAATCCGAGTATGGCCCGCCGAACTTGCCGGCCGCGACGGTAACGGCTTCAATACGCGGATCTGGATGTCGATGCGGGGAGGGGCCATGCGCCGGATCTGCGGAACCCTGGGTGTCATCGCCACGCTAATCTGCGGCGCGGCGGCGGCCGCGGCCGAGCGGGTCGATCTGGAACTCGTGCTTCTGGCCGATGCCTCGCGCTCCATCGACGACGGCGAGATCCGGCACCAACGCGAGGGCTACGCCGCCGCGTTGCGCCATCCCGAAGTCCTGGCCGCCATCGCCGGTGGCTACGAGCAGCGCATCGCCGTGACCTATGTGGAATGGGGCGACGAGACTTGGCAGGACGTGGTCGTACCCTGGCGTATCGTCGAAGGGCCGGAGAGCGCGGCCGCTTTCGCCAAGATGCTCGACGAGGCCCCGCGCCGGGCGAACGGACCCAACGCCATCGGCAGCGCCTTGGCCGCAGCCCACCTGCTGATCCGCGCCAACGACTTCGACGGCACCCGTAAGGTTATCGATTTCTCCGGCGACAGCGCCTGGACCAGCGGTGGGGTCAGCGTCTTCGAGGCGCGGGCCGCGATCCTAGCCGACGATATCGTCATCAACGGTCTGGCGATCCTGTGCCGGGATTGCGTCACCGGCCGGCCGATCGACTACGACCTCGAAAGCGCCTTCGCCAGTTTCATCACCGGCGGGCCGGGTAGCTTCGTGGTCACCGCCGACAGCATGGCCAGCTTCGCTGAGGCCGTGCGCCGCAAGATGCTGCTGGAGATCGCGGGCGAAGTGCCGCTGGCGAAGAAGCGGAAGCGTTTGGCGGTCAATGATCTGACGGTTGCCGGCGATTAGGGCTCTATTCCGCCCATTTGACGGCAGTACCTTTGCATTGCATCGGTGCCCAGCAATTGCTCAAAAAAATGGGGGTTTTCTTGCACCATACATCGACAACGGTATCGGCGTTTAGGCCCACAGCTTTCAATTTAAGGTTATACAGGGCCGGCTCCTTCGTGCCCGTGACACGTGAGCCCGCGCCGCCGCCGGAACAGTCGACGGCGCTAATCTCTTCAATGAGCGTGTACTTCTTATCGGGTATGAAGCCAGCCTCAAAAACTTCCATGTCATAGGCGCGAACTTTTTGATCCGGTGTCAGGCTTGGCGTGCCCGTGGCGCAGCCCGAGAGGATGAGGCCGGCTGTGAATGTCAGAAAGCTTTTCTTCATGGGTCGCTCCATGGCATGCAATTTATGACGATTATGCGAAATCGCTCAATAGGTCAGGCGCATGCGGTTCAGCCCAGCCCCGATGTAGGGCATGAGTTCCTTCTCAATGGACTCCCGCATTTCAGCTTGCTCGGCATCTTTGTAATCCTCGATGGAACCGGCAAAACCTGACAGTGTCACATGTCGGTGTTCGTTAACTTCAATGAGTGCGAGCGGCTTTCCTGTGGCGGCATCTAGTAGTGACAGGTCGATGGAGACATATGTCGTAAAGGCACGAGGTCCCAATGGACCGGAACGTCGGAGCATTAGACCAAACCCGAACTCACCGTACCCCGCACACGCTTCTCCCTGGTAGCAATGCCGACCCGAAAAGCCTGGGATTGCGGCCACAATGGCATCCAGTTTCTTTTCGGCAGTCGCCTCTTTCATCAAAGGCACAAGGCCAACCGCGCCATATCCTTCGACGAACAACCTGGAATGCTTATCGGTGTATTTTTGCCAAAGCTCAACGGGGTCGTAACTGAGCGGCACGACTTCAAAGCGACCGCTCTTGACCAAGGTACCGCGAACTATCTCTTCCACCGTCGCTTGAAGCGCCCAATCGGAGATATCGTAATCGTAGTGCTCATTAGAGAATGCAAGGATGCCAGTCGCCTGGGTTGCGGAGAGCTTGTTCTGGATCAGAGAGACAACGCCGACCCGCTTGATTTCTGAAATTGCTCCTGGATCAATGGTTTCGGGGGGTGTTGCGCATGCCGCAACAAAAAAAGACAGGCCAAACACTGCCACCTTCAACCGGTCACAGAGTGCTTTCATGAACATCTACTCTCTCCGTCAGTCTGTAGTTCGAGGCATGCTGAAGCGAACATCGCACCGAAGCTGGCTACATATCAAAGGTCCAGTACTGCCATATGATAAATGCGGCATACCGATTGAGAAACTCCCTAGCTGTCGGGGCTTAGCGAGAAGGCGCTTCAGTTCCCCCCATCCAACGTCATGATCGGCCCATAAAGGTCCGGGCGGCGGTCGCGGAACAGGCCCCAGGCGGCGCGCTGGGCGCGGAGATCGTCGAGGTCGAAGCTGGCGGTCAAGACCGCTTGGTCATCGCGCGGTGCCTCGGCTACTTTGGCGCCGGTCTGATCGGCGATGAAGGACGACCCGTAGAAGGTGAGGGCGCAAACCTCGCCCTCCTCGCGACCAATGCGGTTGCTGGCGACCAGGGGCATGAGGTTGGCGGCGGCGTGGCCTTGCATGGTGCGTTGCCAATGATCCTTGCTGTCGATCGCGGCGTCCTGCGGTTCGCTGCCGATCGCGGTCGGGTAGAACAGGATCTCCGCGCCCTGAAGCGCCATGGCGCGCGCGCCCTCTGGAAACCATTGGTCCCAGCACACCGCCGCGCCGATGGTGGCGTAACGGGTCTTGAAAACCTTGAAGCCGGTATCGCCCGGATTGAAGTAGAATTTCTCCTGATAGCCCGGCCCGTCCGGGATATGGCTCTTGCGGTAGAGGCCGATGTTCGCGCCGTCGGCGTCGAGCACGGCCAGCGAATTATAGTAGGCGTTGCGGGCCCGCTCGAAGAAGCTGACCGGCAGGACGACCTCCAGTTCCGCCGCCAGCGCGCTCATGCGCCCGATAATCGGATGGCCCTCGACCTCGTGGGCCAGGGCGAAATGCTCTTTTTTCTGGTCCTTGCAGAAATAAGGCGTCTCGAATAGTTCCTGGATCAAGACGATCTGTGCGCCTTTTCCGGCCGCCTCGCGCACCAAGGCCTCGGCCTTCGCGACATTGGCGGCGCGATCCCAGGTGCAGGCCATTTGCGTGGCGGCGACGGTGACTTCGGTCATGGCACTCTCCGCGACAGGGTGTTGGCGACATCGGCGGTTCGTTCTGGCCGCCCAAAGGTTAGGTGCCGCACTTTGTCTTCTTTATCATGTCCACTGCGTTCTGAAATCCCATGGCTTCCGCGTCCTCCAGGGGCGTCGTGCAATCGTCGATCCGAGTCTTGGCGCCCGGGTCGGCGCCGCGCGCGAGCAGCAATTCGATCGCCTGCCAGTCCCGCTGGTTGACGGCGTAGTGCAGCGGGGTCCAGTCGTTATGGCCGCGTTGCTGAATATCGGCGCCGCGGTCCAATAAAAGGGTCAGAACCCGGGTCTTATCATCGCGGTCGGTTGAGAGCGCCGCCAGCAGTGAGGGAAAACCGCCCCGGTCCGGGTAGTTCGGGTCGGCCCCCAGATCGAGAAGCGCCTCGATAAAGGCGTAAGGGCTCCAATAGATCGCATATTCGATTGGATAGTCGCCGACCGCCAGCTCGAAGGGCTGCAGGCAGTTCGGGAAATCCGCCGGGTCGCCGAGCGCGGCCTTAAGCGCCGCCATATCGCCCTTGCGGTAAGCCTCGTCGACCGCCTTGAAGCGCCGGTTGTTATCTAGACGATCGCCGGTCACGCGCCGGCCCCCGCGCCCGAACGCTCGGCATGGCCTTGCCGTGCCCTAGGCAATGCCCACGTCTTTGGCGGTCAGGTCGATCGCCTTGCGCAGGACCGCGATCAACCGGTCGATCTCGTCCTTGGTGATGGTCAGGGGCGGCGAAATCACCATGGCGTCGCGCACGGCCCGCATGACACCGCCGTTGGCGAAGCAGTGATCCCGGCAGATCCCGCCGGTCTTGCCCAGGTTGTCGAAATGGGTCCGCGTGGCCTTGTCCTTGACCAGTTCGACGGCGCCGATCAGGCCGAGCGAGCGGACCTCGCCGACCAAGGGATGGTCCGCCAGATCGGCCAAGCACTCTGTCAGATACGGCCCCGTTTCGTCACGGGTGCGCTCGACCAAGCCTTCGCGCTCCATGATCTCGATGTTCTTGAGCGCGACCGCGCAGCACACCGGATGACCGGAGTAAGTATAACCGTGATAGTACTCGGCCCCCTTGTCGTAGAGGGTTTTGGCGACCCGGTCGCCGACCATGACCGCCGAAAGGGGCAGGTAGCCGGAGGTGATGCCCTTGGCCAGGGTCATGAAATCCGGCTCGATGCCAAAGTGGTCGCTGGCAAACCAGTGGCCGGTCCGGCCGAACCCGCAGATCACCTCGTCGGCGATCAGCAGCACGTCGTGCTTGCGGCATATCCTTTGGATTTCGGGCCAGTAGGTTTCCGGCGGAATGATGACCGCACCGGCACCTTGAATCGGCTCTCCGATAAAGGCCGCGACGTTGTCGGCGCCCAATTCCAGAATCTTGTCTTCGAGCGCCTGGGCCGCCGTACGGCCGAAGTCTTCCGGGCTCTGATCGCCGCCGTAGTCGTACCAGTAGGGCGGCATGATGTGCTCGAATCCGGGCAGGGGCAAATCGGCCTGGCCATGCATGGCGCTCATCCCGCTCAGGCTGACCGCCACCATGGTACTGCCGTGATAGGCATACTCACGGCTGATGATGGTCTTCTTGCTGGGTTTGCCTTCCAAGTTCCAGAAATGGCGCACGGTACGCGCGATGGTGTCGTTCGCGTCCGAGCCTGATTGTCCGAAAAAGACCCGGTTCAGGCCCTTGGGCGTGAGTTCGGCCAAGCGGTGCGCCAGCTCGATCGAGCTCGGCGTCGCAGTCTTGAAAAAGGTGTTGTAGTAGGGCAACTCCAGCATCTGCGCGTAAGCGGTCTCGGCCAGTTCCTTGCGGCCATAACCGACGTTGACGCACCACAGGCCGGCCATGCCGTCGATCAGCTTGTGGCCCTCGGAATCGGTCAAGGTGACCCCCTGCGCGCCGGTGATGATGCGCGATCCACCGGCCTCGGACAGTTCCTTTTGGTCGGTGAAGGGGTGCAGGTGGTGAGCGGTATCGAGTTGCCGCCAATGGGCGGTCGTATTGCGTATGGGCATGGTGTTCATGGCTTGGCTTCCTTGCGAGGATCGACAAAAGGGGTGTCGGCGCGCTGTGGCGCCGCCTATGTCATCGAAACCCTAAGGGTCGAAGCCGATCCGCGCGCAAAGGACCATCATGTCGGCGTAACGCGAACGCTGCGTTTTCGTTTGATCCCGGTCCCGCGCATCCGGCCGGCAAGCCCGCGATGGCGATCCTGATGTCATCCTACCAAGCATGGCGGCAAGAAGGTTAAGCGTTCGTTAGACGTTTAGCAAAAGGTGTTCGCGTTCCCACGACGAGATCACCTGTTGATAGGCGTCCAACTCTGTCTCTTTAACCAGGGTGACCGCCTGAACGAACTTTTCGCCCAGTATCTGCTTGATCGAGCGGTTGGCATTGAAACGGCCGAGGGCGTCATAGAGCGTGCGCGGCAAGGTGTGGGCCAGGCGATGGGCGCTGCCCTCGACCGGTGGCCGCGGCTCGAGCTTTTCCACCATGCCCAGATAACCGCAAGCGAGGGAGGCGGCAAGCGCCAGGTAGGGGTTCGCGTCGGCGCCGGCCAGGCGGTTTTCGACCCGGCGCGCGTCAGCGGTGGAGTGGGGGATGCGTAGGCCGACCGTGCGATTGTCATAGCCCCAGTGGGTGTTGATCGGAGCATCCGAATCCCGGGTCAGGCGGCGGTACGAATTCACGTTCGGCGCGATCAACGGCATGACCGAGGGCAGGTGCTTTTGCAGGCCCGCGATGTGGCTGTGAAATAGCTTCGAGTCCTTGCCGTTCTTGTTCGCGAAGAGGTTCCGGCCCGACACAGCGTCGCATACGCTTTGGTGGATATGCATGGAGCTGCCCGGCTCGTACTGCATGGGCTTGGCCATGAATGTCGCGTAGACCTTGTGGCGCAGGCCGGCCTCGCGAACCGTGCGCTTGAACAGGAAGGCCTGATCCGCCAACTCCAGGGGGTCGCCGTGATTGAAGTTCATCTCCATCTGGGCGGCGCCACTCTCGTGGGTCAAGGTATCGATCCTGATATTCTGGGCCTCGCAAAAATCGTAGACGTCCTCGAACAGGGGGTCGAATTCGTTGACCGCGTCCACGCCATAGGATTGACGCGAGGTTTCCCGGCGCCCGGAGCGCCCGACCGGCGGGATCAGGGGAATGTCCGGATCGGTGTTCACATCGACCAGAAAGAACTCCAGCTCCGGCGCGACCTCGAGGCGCCATTTGCGCTTTTCATAGAGTTCGAGCACACGCATCAGAACGTTGCGGGCGGAAATATCGACTGGCTGGCCATCGAAATGAAAAGCGTCGCAGATAATTTGCGCGGTCGGCTCGGGATACCAGGGCACCATGCGGATGGTTGTCGCATCGGGGACCAGGTAGACATCCTTTACCGCGGCGCTGGTGACTAAGCCCTCGTCGGGGTAGTCGCCGGTCACCGTTTGGATGAACACACCCTCGGGGATACGCAGGTTCCGGCGCGCCATCCCCTCCAGAAAGCGTGGTGCCGGCAAAATCTTGCCCCGCGCGATACCGGCCATGTCGGGCACCAAGATCTCGACTTCGTCGATCTTGTTTTCTTTGAGGAACTGCTCGATCGAGCCCATCGGAAACTCGTTTGCTGTTTGGCCGGGCGCGGGCCAACGGCCATGTCCCCCAACCCTCGACGGTTTCTCGCTAGCACGGCCCACGGCGTTTGTACAAGCCGCAGCCGGTTCCCGGCGGCCCCTGCGCGGCGCGGGATTGATGCGGCCTGGGCCGATCTGGTAGGTCTGCCCCCCATGGCAGGCGAAGCCCACCCAGAGTCCTATTACACGGCAAGCGCGAACGCCCATCCCGAGCATCCCGAATTGGCGGGCGAGGTTACCGCCGACGTCTGTGTGATCGGGGCCGGCTATACCGGCCTGTCGGCCGCGATCAACCTGGCGGAGCGCGGTTTGAGCGTTGTCGTCATAGAGGCCGAACGGGTCGGCTGGGGGGCGTCCGGGCGCAATGGCGGCCAAATCTGCACTGGATTCTCATCGGGCAACGAGAAAATCGAGGCCCGGCTCGGCCGCGACGACGCGCGCAAGCTTTTCGACATCAGCGAGGAAGGCAAGGCGATCATCCGCGAGCGGGTCGTGCGCCACGAGATCGACTGCGATCTGACCTGGGGTTACTTCATCGGCGCCGACAAGCGGCGCCAGCTGGCGGATCTACGCGAAGAGCACGAGTCCCTGGCATGCGACTACGGCTATACCCAGACCAAGGTCGTGGAGACCCCAGAGGCCGTACGCCGTCATGTTGAGACGGCGTCCTACATCGGCGGTCTGTATGACGGCGGCGCGGGGCATTTGCATCCCTTGAACTATTGCCTTGGCCTGGCCCAGGCCGCGGCGGCGGCCGGGGCGAAGATCTTCGAAGGCTCCGCGGCGATCGGGGTCGAGGCCGGCGCCAAGGTGCGGATTCGCACCGCGCGCGGCCAGGTGAGCGCCGACTTTCTGATCTTGGCCGGAAACGCCTATCTGGGCGACCTCGTGCCCGAAATCCGCGGCAAGGTGATGCCGGTCGGGACCTATATCGGGGCCACCGGAAAGCTGGGGGAAAACCGGGCCAAATCTCTGATAAAGAATAATATCGCCGTGGCCGACTGTAATTTCGTGCTGAACTACTACCGGCTGTCGCGCGATCACCGCCTGCTGTTCGGTGGCCGGGTCAGCTATTCGACCCTGATGCCGCCGAACCTGCCCAAGGCCATGCGGGGCAAGATGCTCGGCGTGTTTCCCGAGTTGGCGGACGTGGATTTCGAATACACCTGGGGCGGTTTCGTAGCGATCACCATGGAGCGCACGCCGCACCTGGGACGGATCGGCGGCAATATCTTCTTCGCACAGGGCTTTTCCGGCCAAGGCGTGGCCTTTACCGGAATCGCCGGAAAGGTCTTGGCCGAAGCGGTGGCGGGCCAGGCCGAGCGGCTCGATTTAATTGCGCGCCTGCCGCACACGACCTTTCCCGGTGGCCGCCTGTTCCGAACCCCGACTCTGGCCCTGGCCATGATGTGGTATCGCTTAAGAGATATGATCTAAGCGATTGATGAATATCATTTCGATTTGCTCATGACGTCATAAAGCGCGACCGCCACCGCGTTCGAGACGTTCAGGGAATCGACCGGCGGCCGGGTTGGCAGGCGGGCCACCAAATCGCAGTGTTCGCGGGTCAGGCGGCGCAGTCCGGCCCCCTCGGCACCGAGGACTAGGGCCAGGGACCCGCCAGGGTCCGCCTCCGCCAGGGTGCGCTCTGCCTCACCGGCCAGGCCCAAACTCCAAAACCCCGCTCGTTTCATGTCCTCCAGGGCGCGCGCCAGGTTGGCCACCGCGACATAGGGCACGATTTCCAGGGCGCCGGAGGCCGCCTTGGCCAGAGTGCCGGTTTCCGGGGCCGCGTGGCGTGCCGGGGCGACGACGGCCGCGGCGCCGAAGGCGGCCGCGGAGCGCAATATGGCGCCAACATTATGGGGATCGGTGACCTGGTCGAGCACCACGATCACTTTGCGCTGCCCCGCGGCGGCTCGGAACGAGCAGACGGCAAGGATCTCGTCCAGGGCCGGTTGCATCAGGGGTGCCGCCAAGACGGCTAGACCCTGATGGACCGCGCCGGCCGGCAGAACCTGGTCGATTCGGGCCCGCTCGGCGCGCTCGGGAGCGACAGCGGGGCCGGTCTCGGACCCCGCGCGAATCCGCTCGCCGTGGCGCTCGCTTGCTTCGGGAGTTAGCAGCAGGCGGTGACATTGCCGTTCCGGATTCGCCAGGGCCGCCAAGACCGCGTGGGCCCCGAACAACCAAACCGGCGCGCCTTTCGGCGCCGGACCTCGTCGCCGGGCGCGGGGCGCTCCGGCGGGATCGCTCGAAAATCGGCCGCTTTTCGGTGCTTTGGGGGGCTTGCGCTTGGTCATGGGCGTCCTTTAGTATCACATTCGAGCGGGTGGGTTCCGCAGGTATCGCTTTCAGCCGGACAGGGGTTCGCGCTGCGGGTGGTGCTGTCCGTTCCTAATGAGTTGACAGGCCGAACAAAATCAACATATTTCGCAACTCCGTCGCGCCGCGCCGCGCGAGATCCGGAGGGGTGCCCGAGTGGTTAAAGGGGACGGGCTGTAAACCCGTTGGCTTAGCCTACGTTGGTTCGAATCCAACCCCCTCCACCAATGGCACCCTCGGGGGATCCATGTGCCGGCGGCGCGCGACGAAGGTTAAGCGGGTGTAGCTCAATGGTAGAGCTCCAGCCTTCCAAGCTGGCTACGCGGGTTCGATTCCCGCCACCCGCTCCAGGCGAAACGCCGAATTCGGGGGGCGCGCGGGCCGTCGCGGGCCTGGTGCAGATAAGGACAAAGCGATATGGCAAAGGCGAAGTTTGAGCGAACGAAGCCGCACTGCAACGTCGGCACGATAGGTCACGTTGACCACGGCAAGACGACGCTGACGGCGGCGATCACGAAGGTTTTGGCGGAGTCGACGGGTGGTGCGACGTTCACGGCC
>JAJFGO010000101.1 GCA_021776095.1 Kiloniellaceae bacterium
ATCTAATCGGCCGCGTTGTAGGCTTCGTTGGGGTCGGCGGCTGTGCCGGGCACCTGTTCCCGCACGAAGGCGATCACCCGCTCGACCACCTCCGGATATTCGAACAAGTCATTGTGTCCGGCCCGGGGATGAAACAGAGCCGCCTTCGGTTCGGAGGCCAGCTCGAACACCCGCTTGCCGAAGCGCACCGGGATCACGCGGTCGGCCTCGCCCTGCACGACCAGCACGGGCGCGCTCACCTTTCCGATGTGGGCCGCAACGTCCCACTTGTCGAGCACCAGCCAGCGCGCCGGCAGATACCAGTAGTGCGCCTGCGCCACGTCGGCGATCGAGGTGTAGGGCGCTTCCAAAACCACCCCGGCAACCGGGTATTCGGCGGGCATCTTGACCGCTACCCCGGCACCCAGGGATTCGCCGTAGAGCACGATGCGCCCCGGATCAACGCCCTCGGATTGGAAATAGGCCATGACGGCCCGGGCATCGGCGGTCAGTCCCGTCTCGTCCGGCCGGCCCGGGTTGCCGCCATAGCCGCGGTATTCGGCGAAGAACACTCCGAAGCCCGCGTCGAGCAGATCGCGGAACTTCGGCACCCGGTGGCCGGCGTGTCCGGCATTGCCGTGGAACACCACCACGACTGGGCCATTGGGCGCGCGCGGCGGGTGGTAAAAATGCACCAGCTCGAAATCCGGTTCGCTGAGCAGTTTGACGACCTGCACGCCAGGCTGGCCCGGCTCCGGCGCTCTCTTGTCCGGGAAATAGAGGAAGCTGCGCTGGCAGCCGAACATGACGAGCGCGATCAGCACGTAAACGCCGATCGCAGCCGCTAGCGGTCCCGTAAGTCCTGACATCACACGTCTTCCACCCGCCAATCTAGTCGCCCCACCGCCCCGCGCAAGTGCGTTTCATGCCAGCGCGTCGGACAATCTTGCCTTCCAACGAAGCGACGCCGAGCGGGCGCTGCCCGCTGTCCGCCTCCTGCTCGGACACAGCGACATCGGCTCGACCGCCCGCTATCTCGGGGCCGTCAAGCAGCCCGATCCCTTGGCGATCAGCAGGGCGTACGAGATCTGACGGACTCAAGGTTCGCGCCACGTTCAATCCGATCCTTTGACGCGTTGTGCGAAGTTGCGTTGCCCATTCCGAGGATCGTGACCACCCGGTTAGACATGAATTTTACAAACACCCAGCACAATCAACTTCCGGATTGGGTCAAAACCGGCCTACTTGGTGCTTCGCGCTGGACGTCCGGATTTGAGGGTGAGCCAGCCGTAATTGCCCGAAAACTGGACGTCCCCGCCAGAATGTCCGCAGTTGGAGTCATTCCGGACGTGCTGTGGACATGCCCAGGAGGGCTGGAAAGTGCCAAACCCGGACTCCAGCCGTCTCGAAATTCTATGTCTGCATTTGGAGGGAAAAGCCGACCTTGATTGCGAGATTTGCACGCTGCAGGAAATTAGCCGATTTTCGCACCTCCACGGACTGGACACAGGCTCGAACTTGGGGCTCGGAAGCAACTCAACTTGCAGTCGGTTTGTTCCCAATATGAGGAGGATGCGCGGGTGCGATTTTGTGGAATTTGCCGGTTCGAGCCTGTTCCCATCCATAGTAGGCTTGGCCCTCATTGATGACGCATGCGTCAAATTGTCTCTGCGGGGGACGGTTCGATATCGGACACTGCTTCTGACGTTGTGCGACTCGTCAGCCTGCTCAGAGGCCTACTCGGCGACACCTGGGACACCAGGAACTTGGCCGTTGCCCCCCTCGGATTCGTTACGCTGAGGCTACCTTCATGCCAGAAAACCCGACTTGGCGCGATCACACCGGCCGTCGGCCGTGCGCCCAAAGCGTGAAGTTCCTCCCTTTCTGCTGCTGCACATCGGTCTATAATCGGCGTGTGGGCCTTGCGTCGATTCCGTGGCACCGGTACCGGCTAGCCGTTCCGTGGTGTGCCCCGAGAAGATCGGGTTGAAGCGCTTCGCCGCTCTGCCACCGGACATGACCTAATGTTTGACCTGACCAGGACGGTCGCCATGGTGCCTCTCTATCGAAGGTTCGACAGCCGTTTGATGGCTCTCGCTCTATCGACCGGCCTAGTCTTCGGCGTTATCGCGGTGTTGCGCCTGACCGGCTCGTTCCAGTGGGCGGAACTCCAAGCCTATGACTGGCTGTTGCAGTCCCGCGTTCATAAGGTCTCGCGGGACCATCGGATCGTTATTGTCGAGATCACCGAAGACGACATCCTGCGCTATGGTTGGCCGCTGCCCGACGGCACGCTCGACGATCTGCTGAATCGGTTGCTCGCCATGGGCACGGACCTCATTGGCGTCGATGTTTACCGGGATCATCCGATCGGGTCGGCGGGCGAGCGCTTGGCGCGCACTATCGCTGAAAATGACCAGATTTTCTGGGTCTCCAAGTTCGGCGATGCTTCGGGGCCAGGTGTTGCGCCCCCGGCCGTACTGCGTGGAACCGACCGTGTCGGATTCGCCGATATGGTGCCGGACGCCGGGGGCATCGTACGTCGTGGGCTTCTCTTCCTCGACGATGGCGTCAACGTCGAATCCAGCTTTGCGCTCCAACTTGCGCTTCGTCACCTGGCCAGCCAGGGCATATACGCCCAACCGAGCAATCGCGATCCCAGTCATCTCCGGCTCGGGCCCACGACGCTGGTCCCGTTCGAGCCCAACGACGGCAGTTACGTCGGCGCCGATGCCCGGGGCTACCAATATCTCCTTAGCTATCCCTATGGCCGTCCCGAGTTTCCAAAGGTCGGCCTGCACGAGGCCGTCGAAGGACGCCTGAAACCGGACGATGTAAAGGGTAAGCTCGTGCTGATCGGCGTCTTCAGCCAAAGCGTCAAGGACTTCTTCTACACGCCGTTCAGTCATGGATCGGGTAACCGCCAACCGAGCTTTGGCGTGGAACTGCATGCTGAGATGATCGATCAGATCGTTCGGCACGGCCTGCTGGGCAGCCCGACGACCCGAAGTCTCTGGGAAACGATGGAGGCGGCGTGGATCCTGGCTTGGTGCGCGCTCGGCGCGCTCATCGCGAGTGCGATGCGCTCTCCGGCCATTTTCACGATGGTTCTGGGCGTGGCCGCGGCCAGCCTCACCTTGGGCGTCTATGCCGCCTTCACCGCGTTCTGGTGGATCCCGATCGTCCCGCCAATGATCGGCCTCGTGGCCACCGCCGGGCTGGGCGCATCCTATATGGCTTACCGTGAGTGGCTCGACCGGGCTAATCTCATGGGGTTGTTTTCGCGCCACGTTTCAGGGCCTGTGGCGGAAGATATCTGGCTGCATCGCGACGAATTCCTGGAGCATGGCCGGCCGAAGCCGCAACAACTCCAGGCCACCGTCCTATTCTCCGACATTAAGGGATTCACGCATATCTCAGAATCGACTGAGCCGGCGGTACTCATGGAGTGGTTGAATATCTATATGGAGTCCATGACCCAAGTCATCGCCGCGCACGGCGGGATTGTCGACAAGTTCGTGGGTGACGCGGTCATGGCCGTTTTCGGTGTGCCGATCCCTTGCCGCGACGAGGCGGCGGTCAGCGAACAGGCGCGAAAGGCGGCCGACTGCGCCTTGACCATGCGCGCGGAACTCGACCGTCTGAATAACCGTTGGCGAGCGGAACATCGTCCTATGATTAGAATTCGCGTCGGCATCCATACCGGTGAGTTGACCGCCGGCAGCCTCGGAGGCGTCGACCGTATGGAATACACGGTGATCGGCGACACCGTGAATATTGCCGCCCGGCTGGAGGCTTTTGCCGATACACTGACTGGCGAGCCCACGAAATACGATGCCTGCACGATCGTTTTGAGCGAGTCGACGCGAGGACGCCTCAATGAGGGTTTTGTGACCAAGCGTATCGGCGAGACGACTCTCAAAGGCAAGGAACGGCCTGTGACCGTCTTTCAATTGATCGATCGGACGGCCACGCGCGGCCAAGCGAAGGAGGCATGACAGTGGGTGTGCGCACCGCTTTGCTCATGGTGATGGCCGGGACGATGCTTTTTTCCGCCCCACCATCCGCCGAAACTCGATCCGTGGTTTCGCCCGGCGCCGTGAAGCCGCTGCTGCTGGCCCAAACCAAGAAGCCGGTGGTGTACCGGCCGCCGCTACGTGGCGCCCCGACCCGGCGTGTCGGCGGGGCGACCCGCGGCGACCGGGAATGGGATCTGATCTTGTCGGTCCTGGCCCCTGAGGAGACCGGCTTGACCACCCGCACCAGCCCGGACCTGTATTGGTACCTGTCCAAGGCCGATAGCCGCCCGGCCGTCTTCGCGTTGATTCGGGACGACTGGATCGAGCCGGTCGTGGAACTCAATTTGGGCGCGCGGACCCCGGGGGGCATGGGCAAGGTGGCCCTGGCCGACGCCAAGGTCCGGCTCGAGCCCGGTGTCCTCTACGAATGGTCGATCGCCTTGGTCACGGACTCCGAGGCCCGGTCCAAAGATGTCGTCAGCAGTGCGATCCTGATGCGACGCGAGCCCAACGCCGAGTTGCGCCGCGACCTGGATGGCGCGGACCTTGCGGGCAAGGCCGCCCTCTATGCCGGAGCCGGATACTGGTACGACGCCATCGACGCTCTCTCGGCAGGTATCGACCGGGGTGCCGATGTCGCGGCGGCGCGGTCCATTCGCGCCGATCTGCTCGAACAAGTCGGACTCGACGACGCGGCAAACTTCGACCGCGCGCGCTAACGCGCGGGCCGCGCTGGCGCCAGCTTGGGTGGCTGCCGGACAGTGTTCCTAGAGTCGTCTTGTTGATTGGGCAAGATGATGCAATAATAAACAAAGAATAAAAACATGCCCGCTTGCGGATCAGGGAGAGACAGGTATGGCTCGACTATGCGCGGGCCGTCTCGAAATGCGTCGGAGGCCGTGGGTCGCCGCGGTTGTTCTAATGCTCGGCGTTGCGGTAGCCGGGTCGGCTTCCGCCCAGATCGCTACCGACGGGACCATGGGCCCGGTGCAGGTTTTGGGTGGTCTGGACGTCACGATCCCCGCCGGCCTCGGCACGGCGATGGACAGCAACCTGTTCCACAGCTTCAGCGACTTCAATATCGCGACCGGCGGCAGTGCGACGTTCGACGGGCCCGGCGCCTTTGCCAACGTGATCAGCCGGGTGACCGGTGGCGCCATCTCCAATATCGACGGACTTCTTAAGTCGAACATTGGGACTTCGGGCTTTTTCTTCATCAACCCGGCCGGCGTGGCGTTCGGGTCGAATGCCAGCGTGAACGTGCCGGGTGCGTTTCACGTCTCGACCGCCGACCAGATTCGCTTCCCCGATGGCGGCGTGTTCGATGCGAACAAAACGGCGAACACGATCCTGAGCGTGGCCGACCCCTCCGCCTTCGGCTTTCTGGGCAACAACCCCGCGTCGATCACCCTGACGGGTGCCACCTTGGACGTGTCCGCTGGGCAGGCCCTGTCCCTGATCGGCGGCGGCCTGACGATGGCCGGCGGGTTGTTGGAGGCGCCGAGCGGCGTGATCAACCTAGCCAGCGTGGCCTCGCCCGGCGAGGTGTCTCTAGCGCCGGACGGCCCCGCGTTGACCGGCTTCGGCGTGCTGGGGCCGATCGACATGCGCGACGCGGCGCAGGTCAGCACGCGCGGCGATCCCGGCGGCACGATCTACATTCGGGGCGGCGAACTGACGATCGACAACAGCGCGACGGGCGGGCTCGAGACCGCCATCAACAGCGGCACGACGGGCGCCACCGACGGCGCCACCGTCGGGGTCGATATTCAGGTCACCGGCGATGTGGTTCTTGACCAGGCCGAGATCGTCTCCTCGAGTTTCGGAGCCGGCCGCTCGGGCGACGTGAACGTGGTCGCCGGACGCGTCCAGTTGGTCGCCGACGAGTCGGCCGGCGATCCGAACTCTCTTGGCGCGAACATCGGCTCGCGCGTGTTCGGCTCGGGGCCGGGCGGCAACATCAACATCACTGCGGATAGCGTGGAACTGGCGGCTAACTCGGTCGTTTCCACGCAGGTCACGTTCATCGGCAGCGGTCAAGCCGGCGACATAACCATCGACTCGGGCCAAGTCACGATTGACGGCAGCACGCGGTTTTCTTTCATCGATTCAAGCACCTTCGGCGCCGGCAGCGCCGGTACCATAGATATTACTGCGGACAACCTCACTGTCCAGGGCGGCAACGGAGGCTTTGCCGGCCTTTCGACGCAGGTCGGAGTCGAGAGCATCGGCACAGAAAACGCAGGAAACATCAACCTCACTCTCGGTATTTTGGAGCTACACGACAGTGGCCAGATCAACGCTTCGGTTTTCCGAGGCCCCGGCGCTGGAGGTACTATTAACGTTGTTGCCGATACCGTTCTGATCGAAGGGATCGATGCCACCGGTGCGTCGGCAGGTTTATTTTCCAATTCTGTTACCTTCGACGGGATCAACTTTCCGAGCGGGGATTCCGGGAACATCAGCGTCATCGCCGGCGATCTGACTCTGCGGGAGCGTGGCCAGATCAGCACCTTCGCGAATTCTTTCGGCAACAGCGGGTCGATCGACATTCAGGCCACCGCGGTGTCGGTTGCCTCGGGCGCGTCCATTGGGGCGACCAGTTTCGGTTTCGGGCTGGCCGGGCCCGTAACCGTGGATGCTACCTCGATCGACTTGGTCGGACCCAGTCCGGCCCCACTGAGCCCCTTCGATGTTCCCTTCACCGGCATCGCGTCGCTCTCTGGTGTAATCGGTGGCGGCGGCGGCACGGTCACGGTCACCGCCGCTCAGCTCGCGATTCGCGATGGGGCACAGATCAACGCGCAGACGACCGGCCTGGGCGACGGCGGGCGCGTCGTGGTGACGACGGACGACCTCACCATATCGGGTTTCGACGCGACCAACGCCCGCCCCGCCGGCATCGTGACCGACACCTCGATCTTTCCCGGCTTCTCCGGCTTCGCGGTCGGACGGGCCGGAGAGATCGACATCGCGACAACCACTCTTCTGGTATCCGATGACGGCGTCGTCTCATCCCTCTCGTCGAGCTTTGGCGACGCGGGCAGTGTCAAGATTCTTGCCGACAGTGCGACGTTTTCGGGCGCCGCCCTGGTCTCGTCGGCAAGCACCTTGCCGGGCAGCGCGGCGGCGGCGGGAGCGGTCACGATCGGCGCGCGCTCGATCGAGGTGCTGGCGGACTCCGAGATATCAACCTCGACGCTCGGCGCGGGGCCGGCCGGGACTGTGGCACTGACGGGCGAGCGCCTGCGTGTCGCCAACGGCACCGTCGCCTCCAGCACCAGCGGCGCGGGCGACGGCGGCAACGTGGTTGTGACGACCTCCGGCTCGGTCGGTCTCGACGGTGCCGGCGCCGGCCTCATGACCGAAAGCACCTCGAGCGCGCCGGACGCCGGCGCCGCCGGCAACGTCACCCTCACGGCCGGCGAGCTGCACATCACCGGCGGGGCGGTAATCAGCGCGACCACACGGGGTCCCGGCGCGGGCGGCAGCGTCGACATCTCGACGGTTGGCGAAACCACGCTTGCCGGCACGAACAGCATGATCGTGACCGACAGCACGTCCACCGCGCCCGGGTCGGGGGCGGCGGGCAGCATCGCGCTCTCGGCCGCCGCGCTCAGCCTGACCCAGGGCGCGTCCATCAGCGCGAGCTCGCGAGGGACGGGACCCGGCGGCAACGTCGGTATTACCGTGGCCAACGCGGTGCTGCTTGACGGCCTCAACACCGCGATCGCCACCGAGAGCGCCTCTGCGGCGCCGGACGCCGGAACGGCGGGCAACATCGTACTCACCGCCGACACGCTGGAAATGACCGGGGGCGCTGAGATCTCGACCCAGAGCGCACGCGCCGACGGCGGCAACATCGAGATCAGACCCGCCAGCTTTTTGCTGGTGCAAGACAGCCTCATCACGACGTCGGTCGGCACCGGCGAGGGCGGCGGCGGCAACATCACGATCGGGCCGGTTTTCTTCGCGATCCTGGAACGGGGCACAATCGCGGCCAACGCGTTCGGTGGCCCCGGCGGCAATATCCTGATCGTGGCGAACAATTTCATCGCCACGCCGGACAGCGTTGTCGAAGCGTCGTCGCAACTGGGCATAAACGGCACGGTGCGGATCGACTCCCCGGACACGGACGTCACCACGGGCGTCGCGGTCCTGACCGAGTCCTTGATGAACGCGGCCGCGCGCTTGGCCCAACAGTGCGGCGCGCGCGGCGGGCGCACGCTGGCCAGCTTCGTGGGCGTCGGCCGCGGCGGCCTGCCGGTCCAACCCGGGGCGGCCATGCCAAGCCACTATCTGGCCGCCGGCAGCAAATTGGCGAGCGGTGGGACCGATGCCGTGCCCCAACTGGCCGCCCTGCCGTCGGGCACGGTCTTCGTGCCGGCGACGCTGCAGATCGCCTGTTCCGCGTAGGGAGTGGAACGATGCGGGCCCCTCGCGAAAGACACGGCCAGGTTCTAAGGGCCATCGGTCTTGCCTCGGCGCTCGCGGTCGGCCTGGCAGCCTCCGTCCCGGCGTGGGCTCAACTCGGCACCAAGGAAGGGCTGGAACAAGACCTCTCGCAAGGCGCGGACGCGTTCGCCCGCGGCTGGCTCGACGAGGCCATCCTATATTGGACCGGCGCTTTGGACGCGGCGGAGAAACTGGGCGATACCGCCGGACAGATCGATGTCCTGGCGCGCCGGGCCGACGCCTACCAGACGCTCGGATACCTCAACCGATCGCTGACCGACCTAAAGGCCGCGATCGGCATCGCCGAGGCGCAAGGGTCGGAAGACGCCGTGGCGCAACTGCGTAGCGGCCTCGGTACAGCTTACCTGCTGTCGGGAGAGCAGGACGCAGCGCGCGCCGAGTTCGACGCCACGCTCGCCTACGCCGCGGCGGTTGGGGATACGTCGCTCGAGGCCCAGGCCCTAAACGATTTCGGCAACCTGTTGTTCGAGCAAGACGAATATGCCGAAGCGTCGCAGCTCTACCAACGAAGTCAGGCTCTGGCCGGGGCGAGAGGCGATGCCGCCCTGTTATGGACCACCGCGGTCAATGCCGCTTATGCGGAAGCGGAGGCCGGCAATGCCGGTGCCGCCGAACGCCTGCTTCGCGAAGCGCTGGAGGGCGCTGACCGCCTGCCCGAGACCTCGGAAACGGTCAACGGGTTGGTCTCGGTCGGAATCCTTCTTATGAAATTGGAGGACTCCGCGTCGCAAAGCCGCCCGGCGTCTCGTGCCCTGGCCTATGCCGTGTTCGAGCGTGCAAGCCGCCTGGTTGAGCGGATCGGCGACGAGCGCGGGCGCGCCTACGCGCTCGGTTATATGGCGCAACTCTATGAACGGGAGGATCGCTTCGAGGAGGCCCTGCGTCTGACCAGGCGTGCCCTGTTCGTGGCGCAGCGCTTGAATGCACCGGAGGCGCTATACCTGTGGCAGTGGCAAGTCGGCCGTCTCAAGTGGGCCATGGGCGACCTCGAAGGAGCGACCGAGGCGTACAAATCCGCGGTCGCGACCCTGCGGTCCATCCGCTCCGACATGATCGTCGGCTCCGGCGGCGGCCGGATCTCGTTCCGGGACTCGGTACAGCCGGTGATCCTTGGGTTGGCCGATCTGTTGTTGCGCCAATCGGAACGCATTGCGAACCCAGCACAACGGCAGAAAACGCTCGCGGAAGCCCGCCGGACCGTTGAGTTGCTCAAGGCCGCGCAACTCGAGGACTATTTCCAGGACAACTGCGTTGCCGCGCTCCAGGCCAAGGTCCGGGACATCGATCAGGTTGCCCCCCGGACCGCCGTGTTGTACCCGATCGTCCTGCCGGACCGGACCGAGCTTTTGCTCAGCCTGCCGGACGGCCTGGCCCGCTTCACTGTCCCGCTCCCTGCGGACAGAATCGGGTCCGTGATCGGCGAATTCCGCCGCAAGCTGGAGAAGCGCACTACGCTTCAGTACCTGGCGCCAGCACGCCTCTTGTACACGTGGCTGATCGGTCCCCTCGAGGACCAACTCGCCGCGCACGAGATCGCCACACTGGTCGTGATTCCAGGCGGCGAATTGACCACGGTGCCTTTCGCCGCGCTGCACGACGGTACGCAACATCTCGTCGAGAAATTCGCTCTGGCCGTCGCGCCTGGCTTGACCCTGATCGAACCGCGACCGATCGAACGCGAGACGGCGGCGGTCTTGTCGGCCGGACTCACCGAATCGGTCCAGGGCTTTCCGCCCTTACCCTTCGTCGATACCGAACTGCGCGGCGTGCGCGGGATGTTCCAAGGCGCCCTGTTCCAGGACGAAGGCTTCATGATGCAAAGCCTCCAGGGCGAACTGGAAACGACCCCGTATTCGGTCGTCCACATTGCGTCGCACACCGAGTTCGGGCGCGACGCCCGCCAGAGCTTCCTCTTGACCTACGACGGGCGCCTGACGATGGACGGTCTGGAGCGCTTCATCAAGCTGGCCCGTTTCCGCGATGAGCCGATCGAACTGCTCACGCTTAGCGCGTGTTCGACCGCGGCCGGGGACGAACGCGCCGCGCTTGGTCTGGCAGGAGTCGGAATCAAGGCCGGTGCGCGCACAGCGCTGGCAAGCCTGTGGTTCGTCAATGACGAGTCGACCGCCCACCTGGTCTCCGGTTTTTATCGCGGACTGACGGACCAGGAGGTTTCCAAGGCCGAAGCCTTGCGGCGCGCCCAGCTCTCGATGCTCGGCGAACGGAAGTTCCGCCATCCCGCCTATTGGGCGCCGTTTCAGATCATCGGGAACTGGTTATAGCGCAGGGCGAAGGCCGGCGGTGTGCCTGCGGCGCGGTCAAAATGCGGTTACGCGGACCGCGAAGTGAATGCCGTGGTCCTGCAAGTCCTTATCCTGGAATTCGTCAACGTCGCGTAAGGCGTAGCCATAATACAAGCTGGCCAGCATGCCGCGGATCGGGGCCCATCGGAGACCGATGCCGACAGAGGCAATCGTCTTGGGGGAGGGGTCTTCAATATCGGTGTTCCAGGACTGCCCGACATCCAAGAAGGGGGCGAGTTCGACCCGGCCGTCCTCCAGATCCGGCGAAACGTAAGGTAGCGTCAGATCGAGAACTGGGATGCGCAGTTCGACCGATCCGTCCCAACCATTGTCTCGGACCAGAAAGTTTTCACGATAGCCGCGCACCGTGTTGGCGCCGCCGATCGCGAACTTTTCCAACGGCAAAAGACGGTCGGGAGTTAGTTGCGCCTCGCCGCGTACGACCAGTCGCAGGTCCCAGGGGTCAATCCGGCGGACCCACTGCGCTTGGCCTAGCCAGGCAAAGAATTTACCGTCCGGGACACCTGGCGGGTTGATGGTCGCGCCTAGGACGCTGATCCCTCCACTCATCGTCGACCGCAGCGCAATTGCCTGTTGCTGGTCCCGGTCAAGCCAATCAACGGTGCCGCGGATCACCGAGACCGTGCTCTTGCCGTTGTTGACTCCTTCGGCGAAAGAAAAGCGGCGGCCCAAGAGAAATGTGTCGCTCTCGCGCCAGTTGAACGTGAGGCTCGCCGAAAGCTCCTCTCCTGGGGCGCGATATAGGGGCTGGCGCAGGCCACCTTCCACCTCGACGCTGTCACTCTCGATGTCGATGCTGTTGAACGGTTCCTCGACAATCTCGGTTGTCGTGTAATCGACGCGCGCTATCACCATGGTGTCCCAGCGCGTGACCGGCAGTGAACCATCGCCCTCGAAGTTGAGCAAACCTTCCGCCTTGCTCGAGGCGACCGTCAGGACCTCGCCGATCCCCGAAACGTTGCGCAGGGTTAGCTCGGCCCCGACCTGCTCGCCGCCGACACTGGGCGAGCGCTCGTTGTCCACGAAGGCGTGGAAGCGGATCGGCGGCGGCTCCTGCACGCGTACTCTGAGCTCGCTCTCGCCCGGCTGTAGGCCCGGTCCGAGTTCGGAATCGATGCGATCGATCAACGGGTCGTCCAGAAGAATGCGCAGGCGTTCCTGCATCTCGCCGACATTCAACGGAGGTCCGGCGGAGAGGCGGATCCGGTCCTCGACATAGCTGGCGCGGATCCGCTGGTTGCCGCTGACCGTGACCGCCGTCAGCGCGCCCTCCACGATCCTGTAGGTAACGGTCCCGGCCAGCACCGTCTGATCCGGCAGCACGGCCCCGGAGTTGATGTATCCGGCCTCGACATAGCGCAGGGTCAGAGCCCGCCGCAGGTCCTCGAGGTCCTCGGTCGCGACCACTCGACCGAGGAAGGGCTCGGCGATGGCCGCCAGATCCTGATCGCTAAACACCGTGTTACCATCGAATTCAACCGTGCGCAGGACGAACTCCGGTCCGCGCGACAACGGCGCATCCGGTCCAGGCGGCGGGACCGGTGGGAGCTTAAGGCCCGGCTCCAGCCGGGGCCGATCCAGGTCCGGCAATCGAGGTCTGATATCTCCGGGTCTCGGCTGTTCCAGCCCGCCCGCGGGCGGGGCCTGTCCCAGCGTTGGCCCGGGAAAGACCGGCAAAACCGCGATGGCACCCAGGATAATCAGGACGTATCCGAACCCAGGCGTAACCCGCCGCATCTGCCGACGACAGATCATCTCGTATCGTACGAGCCGATTGGTGGCGATTACCTGGTCCGGTCCGGCGATCATGATGATACCGCCCATTTTGCTCCATGGCTCATCGGGAACACTCCCGTAGGACAACGTAACAAGGCGACTATAGACGTGCCCATAAATATATTCCGGTTTTTGACCGATCTGCCATGACATGGACACCGCGCGAATCTTGGGATCCTGGCACAAATCGCCGAAAATTTCCGGACAGGATCGCCCCAAATGAACTAGGGGTGCCAATAGGACGTGCCGCTTCCGGGCATGGCGATCGGTGCGATGAAAATCAGGCTGACAGCAAAAGACCCACAACGCGTTGGCGCTTCGGGTCATTTAAGACGCGGATAGTTACGGGACAGAGTTTGAACCTACGACAGCCAAACTCATCAACCTGCGCTACTCGCCCATAGTGGCACTGCTAGAAGGTAAACGGTATCCAGTTCACAGCTTGACCCAGCCCAGGCGCTTTCCTCATAGGTCTACTTTGTTACCCCAAACTTGACGAACCAACGCGAAAACCTATTTGACCGCTTTGGGTCAAACCCGGTCTCGCTGGGCCCTTGATCTTAATGTCTGTAGTTGAGGTCAAAGCCGACGAAAATGGTCGAAAACCGGACTCCGGCACCGGAATGCCGGAAGCAAGGGGAAGAATTGACGGTTTCAGGAACCGACAAGAAGCTTCAGAAAGCGCGTTTTTTTACATGCCTGGGAGAGGTATCGCTCCAATACGGCCCGAAAACGCTCTTCCCTTTATCTGGTCCCGGATCAACGCTAACGTAATAGTTGGAACCAAGACGCACGGTTCCGGGGCTTAGTAACCCCGCACTGAGCGGTCTGGTGGGACCGCAAAACCACCCTTGACCACTGCGGTCGGGGAGCCTGTGACGTATGTTCAGGGCTTCCCGCCTAAAGGTCACAGGGACCGTCTCAGTGCGGTTTACTAACTCCCCGATCATCAGGGTCATCGAAGCTAACTTCCGCTGGGCGCAGCGGAGGCTCTAGCATCACCGGGGAGGTTCTCATGCTGTATTTGCGAGGTTGGATTTTCACCATTGGAATCATATCAGCGCTTACTATTTCAAGCACGTCGCTCGCCATATTAGCGCTGGCCTCGACGGCGCTGGACCAGATGGAGTTGGTCTTCGTCGGAGGGTATTCGAAAGCCGCGATCAAGCGGCATCTGGACCGAGTCATGAGAATTTATGATGTCCCGATCACCGAAGAGAATTACAGCCGCGTTGGCAGCGTGCTCGTAGTGATGAGGAAAGACACGGGTGTTCCGGAAATGAGAATCCTTAGGTGTATGGAGGCGGCCAATGTCGGCGCGCAAGTCGAGTTGCCACAGATTGCCGCTGTCTGTGCGACAGCGCTGAGCCGATGATCTTTCAGAAGCTTGTGGCCGCGTCAAATTACGGTTGGCCAGGGGAATAATGCCAATGCGCAGCAGGTTACCGTCAGCTGAAAACCAGGGCTGCATTCTGCCTTCTATACGCCTACTAGGAGCAAACAAGGGATTAGGCGTTTCGGCCTAACCCCTTGATAAAATTGGTGGGCGCACAAGGACTCGAACCTTGGACCCGCTGATTAAGAGTC
>JAJFGO010000102.1 GCA_021776095.1 Kiloniellaceae bacterium
GGACATGTTCTTGTTCCAGACGATTGGCATGGTGGGCTTCCTCTTGGCCTGGTGCGCCAGGGTGGGGTGGGGGGGGGGCCCGGGCCCCCCCCCCCCCCCCCCAGGCCGAACCAAGGGGGGGGTTTGGGGCCGGGGGCCGCCCGGCGGGGGGCCCTGGGGGAATACCTCGCATCGGGGTCGCCCGGGGGGGGGGGGGGGGGGGCCGGGGGCCCCCCCCACCCCACCCTGGCGCATCAGGCCAAGAGGAAGCCCACCATGCCAATCGTCTGGAACAAGAACATGTCCGCGTATCGTATTCTGCGCGACGAGGGTGTGGAGTTGGTTCGGCCGGATGAACCGGCAAAGCGCAAAAGCTCGGTCCTGCGGGTCGCGCTCCTGAACTTGATGCCGGAGAAGGCGACAACGGAAACCCAGATCGCCCGCCTCTTGGGCGACTCCGCCCATTGCGTCGAGGTGACTTACTTTGTGCCGGATTCCTACCGGTCCAAGAGCACGCCGGCCGCGCACATGGCGGCTTTCTACGAGCGCTGGTCGCAAGTCCGCAGGCGCCGCTTCGACGGCTTGATCGTGACTGGCGCACCGGTCGAGACCTTGCCCTTCGAACACGTGTCTTACTGGTCCGAGCTGACCGCTATCTTTGACTGGGCGCGCGAAAAGGTTGGCCAAAGCTACTATATCTGCTGGGCGGCACAGGCCGCGCTCCAGCATTTTCATGGCGTGCCCAAGCGCGCCTTGCCCGCCAAGATGTCCGGCGTCTTCGCCCATCAAATCTTGCAACCGGACGCGCCCTTGATACGGGGACTGGCCGAGGGCTTTCCCGTGCCGGTCTCGCGTTACACGGGGGTCTCGGCGGCCGATCTGCCGGGCGATTGCGGGCTCGAGATTCTCGCATCCTCTGAGCAATCGGGATTATGTCTGGTGCGGGACCCGGCGCGGAGGGCCCACTACATGTTCAACCATTTGGAATACGACTCGGATACCCTGGCGCGAGAGTACGCGCGCGATCGGTGCGCCGGCCGCCCTGCCACCGTGCCCCGGCACTATTTTCCCCAAGACGATCCGGCCCGCGCGCCGGCCCATAGCTGGCGCGGTAGCGCGCGAATTCTGTTTCGCAACTGGCTGAACGAGGTCGCCCGAGAGGCTTCACCGCAGGTGCACGAGCGCACGACGGTCGATTGGCTGCTCGGCAGCGGCGCGGCCCCCGCGCCGGTCGGCGTCGCCCTGTGCGATTTCTTGATTGATGTCGAGGATCACCTAACCGCGGTTCCCGCCGTTCTGCGGGTCTTGGCCGGATTCAGCCTCGCGCCCGTCACCCTGCGGGTGACCAAGTCGCCGGAAGCGCCGTCCGCCGTCTACCTGCGCTTGACCGGGACCGGCGGAGACCTGGCGGAACGAATTGCCCGGCGTGTCGCCCGCGTGGTCGAGGGTATCCGGCGGGTTGGTTACCGCGATACCGATGGCGTCGGCGGGGTCATGGTGCCCGAAGGCGGGCTCAGGCCGGCGCCCCCGGTCCGTGCCGGGTTGCGTATGCCGAGCCGCAGCGCTGCCTGAGCGGGGCGCCACCCCATCGCGGTTCCGAAAAGCCGGACCGGGGCCAGCCAGCGATAGCACGATGGCCGAGCGGGCGCCCCCATGACGCCGTAGACAGGTTAGTGCTACAATCGAGTAGCCGGCTCATATCAAGGCGCGTCTAGGCCAGTCGCAGCAACCCCAGCCGGCGAATCTGGGAGTACACTCCGGTTATGTCTGCTGAGCATGCCCATATCCCCGTGCTGAAGCGCGAGCTTGCGGAAAACAAGCTCGATCGCAGGGAATTTCTGCGCCTCGCGACCCTGCTGGGCCTCTCGGCACCGGCCGCCTACGGCCTCTTGGGCGGCAGCGACCCGGTCCGCGCGGCACAGGTCGCCTTGCCGCGCGGCGGACATTTGCGCATCGGCATGGCGGTGCAAGATGTCGAGACTCCGCACAGCTACCAGTGGTGGGAACACAACATCACGCGCAACGTTTGCGAATACCTGACCAAGACCGGCAGCGACAATATCACCCGTCCGTGCCTTCTGCAGGACTGGAGTGCGAGCGACGATCTGCGGATCTGGACCCTGCGCTTGCGTCGTGGGGTCAAATGGCGATCGGGTCGGGATTTGACCGCCGATGACGTGATCTGGAACCTCAGGCACTTACTGGACGAGGATACCGGCTCCTCGGTTCTCGGCCTGATGCGTGGCTATATGCTGTCGGTCTATGAAGAAGGCGGTCGGCAACGCACCCGCATTTGGGATGCTAACGCGATCGAGCGGGTCGACTCCCACACTCTCCGTTTGAATTGCAAGATACCGCAACTCGCGGTGCCGGAGCATCTGTTCCACTATCCCTGTCATATTCTCGACCCGGAGGAGGGGGGGCGCTTCGGGCCGCGATCGAACGGCACCGGAGCTTTCGATCTGGTAGAGCACGAGGTGGGAAAGCGATCGCTGCTGGCCGCGCGAACCGATTACTGGGGTGATGGGCCGCACCTTGAGACCATGGAGTTCGTCGACCTTGGCGACGACCCGGCGGCGGCGGTCAAGGCCTTGGCCGCCGGCCGGGTGCACGGACTGCACTTCGTCGACTCGGTTCAAATGGACGCCCTGAAGTTTCAGCCTCGCTTGCGGCACTACTCTACGCCGACCGCCGACACCGCCGTAGCGCGCGGCAAGGTGACGCGACCGCCGTTCGACGATCCCCGGGTGCGTAAAGCCATGCGCCTGGCCATCGACACCGAAACCACCCAGCGGGTCATCCTTGGCGAGCACGGCTTGCCGGCCGAGCATCACCACGTCAGCCCAGTTCACGCCGACTATGCGCGGCTGGAGCCCTTCGGTCGGAATGTGGCGGCGGCCAAGGCGCTCTTGGCCCAGGCCGGCCATTCCAATGGCATCGACCTGGGCGTAATAGATTGCAAAGCCGCGCCCAGTTGGGAATTCAACGCGGTGCAGGCCATGGTGGAGCAGTGGCGCGATGCGGGTATCAGGTGCAAGGTGAACCTCATGCCGGCGAGCGAATATTGGCGCGTCTGGGACAAGACGCCCTTTGGCTTCACCGAATGGGCCCATCGTCCCTTGGGCGTCATGGCGCTCGGCTTAGCCTACCGCAGCGGCGGACCCTGGAACGAATCGGAATATGCGAACCCCGAATTCGACCGCCTTCTGGATCGGGCCGAGGGCATCCTGGACGCCGACGAGCGCCGTGTCGTTTTGCGCCAAATCGAGCGGCTTATGCAGGGAGATGGGCCGATCGTGCAGCCGCTGTGGCGGTCCGTGGCGACGGTCATGGACGAGAAAGTCAAGGGATTCCAGATGCACCCGACCCGCTATATATTTGGAAACGAATTGGCCCTGGAAAGCTGAAGCAAAAGAAATCGGCTGGTGGCCCTGGGAGAACGCCCCGGATATGGCTAGTGAGCATATTCATATACCCCGGCTGAAACGGGAATTTGCGGAGAAAAAGATCGGCCGCCGCGAGTTCTTGCGCCTGGCGACGCTGCTTGGGCTATCCGCCTCGGCCGCCTATAGCTACGTTGGCGGACCGCGTGGAGGGCGTTTTGCCGCGCGTGCCGAGGTGGCCATGCCGCGGGGCGGCAAGATTCGTATCGGCATGAAGGTCTTGGACGTTTCGATCCCGCACATCATCAGTCGTACCAGCGCCAGCAACATTGTCCGACAGGTCACCGACTACCTGACCATGACCGGGCACGACAATATTACCAAGCCCTGTCTTCTGGAGTCATGGGCACCGAGCGACGACTTGATGACCTGGACCCTTCACTTGCGCAAGGGTGTCAAATGGCACAACGGCCGTGACTTCATCGCGGACGACGTCATTTGGAACTTCAGAAACGTACTAGACGAGGAGACAGGCTCCTCCGTGCTCGGCCTCATGATGGGCTATATGCTCGAAGAATATCAGGAAGGCGGGACCGCGCGCACCAGGCTTTGGGACGCCAATGCCATCGAAAGGCTGGATGCCCATACAGTCCGCCTGAACTGCAAGTCGCCGCAACTGGCCGTGCCGGAGCATTTGTTTCATTACCCCTTCGTGATTTTGGATCCGGAAGAGGGGGGCGCCTTTGAGCCCGGTTCCAACGGTTTGGGTGCCTTCGATCTGCTCGACCATCAGATTGGCAAGGTTTCCGTATTGAAAGCGCGCCGCGATTATTGGCGGGACGGGCCGTACCTCGATACCCTGGAGTTCGTCGATCTGGGAGACGATCCCACCGGGGAGATCGATGCCCTGGCGTACAAGCGGCTGGATGGTATCGACATCGCGGACATCATCCAGCTTGAGGCCTTCAAACTAATGCCGCACCTGAAAATGTATGAAGTTGCCACGGCATCGACGGCGGTCGTGCGCGGCAAAGTGACTCAGGTGCCGTTCAACGACCCTCGGGTGCGGAAGGCCATGCGCCTGGCCATAGACTGCGCCCTTACTCAAGACTTGGTTCATGGCGACCGGGGCATGCCGGCGGAACATCATCACATATGTCCTGTCCACCCCGAGTACGCGAAGTTGCCCGCCCCGCGCCAAGACGTCGCGATGGCCAAGAAACTGCTAGCCGAAGCGGGTTATCCAAATGGCACCGATATCGGCGTCATCGATTGCCCTTCGACCCCAAGTTGGCAGTTCAACGCCGTGCAAGCCATGGTCGAGCAGTGGCGGACGGCCGGTATTGTTTGCAAGATCAATCTGATGTCGTCGAAAGATTTCTGGGCTAACTGGAACACGACGAGGCTTGGCTTTACGGAATGGAGTCATCGCCCGCTCGGCATCATGGCCTTAGGGCTTGGTTACCGGTCCGGTGTGCCTTGGAACGAGTCGGAATATTCGAATCCGGAGTTCGATCGTTTGTTGACCGAAGCCGAAGGTATCCTCGATACCGATAGGCGGCGTTCGGTTATGGCTAAGATCGGGAAGGTTATGCAAGAAGATGGCCCCATCGTACAGCCGTTGTGGCGCTCTGAACTCACCTTCATGGACAAGCGAGTTAAGGGCTTCCAGATGCACCCAACCACCTACATCTTTGGCAACGAGCTCGCTCTCGATAGCTGAGCGAGTTCACATGCCGTTCCCTCAAATGCGGTATCGTTGCCGCCCCGCCCATCCCATCCTGCGCCGTTTGAGCCGGAGAGCATAACAATGCCGCTAAACTTCTCAATCCGTAGTCGGCTTGTGTATCTGTCGCTTATGCTTGTGACGACCCTCATCATGACCAATTTGGTCTTGATACGCCAAACGAATCTGCAGAGCGAGCTGATCCGCCAACAGGCACGGAACATCGATATCATCGTCAAAGCCGATGCCGCGATCAAAACTTTCGGGGACCTGAAGTACTGGTTGACGGATTTCGCCGTCAGCCAATTGGTTCTCTCGGAACAAAGAGCCCAAGCCGCGCAGACGCGGCTCGATCGGCAGCTGTCGGAGTTGGGCGGGGTCGGACCCGAGGACTTGACGCTCCTTTCTAGCCAATTGATGAAATTGTCAGAAACCTCCATGGCGGCGGTGGAGGCCTACGGCCGCGATGACCGTTTGGTCGGGCATGCCATGATGGCGCGCGGGCGCGGCCACATTCTGGCGATCGATTCCAAGCTTTCGACCTTGGTCGCGCAGGTTCAGTCGGGCGCACAAATCGCCGCCGATGAAGCATTGAGCCGGACCGATCGTGGCATCACGCTGGCCATTTCAACCGTGGTTCTCGTGTCTCTTTTCGCGATCGCACTAACCTTTTTTGTCGTACGATCGATCGTCGTTCCCTTGCGCCAGATGGTCGCGGTTGTGAGCGCCATGGGCGATGGCCGTTTCGATGTGGCGATCCCCGGTCCAAGATCGGATGAAATCGGCGAGATGGCGCACGTCTTGACGCTGTTCCGTGATAACGCGGCGCGGCGGGAGCAGGCCGAGCGGTCGGAGGCGCGGCTGGTGGAGGCGCTCGACAATATTTCGGAAGGATTCGCTCTCTACGACGCCGAAGACCGTCTGTTGGTATGCAACCGCCGCTATCGCGCCGGCCTCCACGTCGTCGAAGAAAGTCCGGGCGGCGTGGGATTGATTCGGTCTGGGACGACTTTTGAAGAGATTGTTCTCGCGACGGCCGCATCCGGGTTGATCCTTGACGCGGTGGGCCGACAAGAAGAATGGGTCGCGCAACGCATGGCGCTACACCGGCAGCCCGGCGAGCCGATCGTGCAACATCGCGGTGACGGCCGCTGGATCAGAGTGAGCGAGTACAAGACCAAGGGCGCCGGCATCCTGGCCGTTTATACCGATATCACCGAGTTGAAAGCGCGCGAGACCGCGTTAGCAGAGAAAACCGCCATCTTGGAAGCAACCATGGAGAACATGGGGCAGGGTATCTGCCTCGTCGGTTCCGACCTAAAGGCGATTTCCTTCAACCGCATGTTCCTGGAGCTTCTCGATATGCCGGCCGAGCGCTTCGAGCCCGGGTTCGATCTGGTTGATTTATTCGACTTCAACGCAGAACGCGGCGAAGCCATGCCGGCGGACATAGAGGCCAGAGTTCGCGAAGGTACCGTGGGCAGCACGATCTCGCAGCCATTTATCTACGAACGCACTAGGCCGAATGGGACTGTCCTGGAGATTCGCGTGGTCCCACGGCCCGATTTCGACAGCTTTGTGACCACCTATACCGATATCACCCAGCGCAAGCGCGCGGAGGAAGCCCTGCGAGCGTCGGAGATGCGCTTTCGCTCGATCGCGCAATCGGCGAACGACGCCATTGTAGCGGCGGAAAGCGATGGTCAGATCATTTCGTGGAATCGTGCCGCTGAGGAAATCTTCGGCTACGGCGAGAGCGATGCCCTGGGTATGAACCTGGTCGAACTCATGCCGGAGAGATATCGCCCCATGCACCAGCAGGGTATCGCGAGACATATCGCGCGCGGCGGCGGTAGCGTACGCAAGTCAATTATCTACGAGGGCCTGCGCAAGGACGGCAGCGAGTTCCCAATCGAGATGTCATTGGGCTCTTGGCAGAGCGACGACAAAATCTATTTTACCGGCGTCTTGCGCGACATAACCAATCGCCGACTGTCTGAGCAGGCACTGCGGGAAAAAACCGGCCTGCTCGAACTCAACCAAGTCATTACCCGTACTGCGAACGAAGCCGAAACCGTTGAGCAAGCCTTGCAGTTCACCGTCGATCAGGTCTGCGCCTTTGTCGGTTGGCCGCTCGGCCATGTCTATACCCTTGAAGAAAATGGAACCGGCAAGCTGAATCCAAGCGCGATCTGGTATCGCGCGGATGATACGGCTTTCGAAAGGTTTTGCCGTAAGACCGAAGCGACCAGCTTCGGTCCCGGTGAGGGCCTGCCGGGCCGGGCACTTGCCACCGGACATTCGGCCTGGATCCCCGACGTAGCCATGGATCCAAACTTTCCCCGCGCGGATGCCGCCGCCGAATCGGGATTGCGAGGGGCCTTTGCCTTTCCGATCTGGGTTGGCCGCGAGGTTGTCGCGGTGCTGGAGCTTTTTTCGACCGATGCGGTCCGGCCTCAGGAACTGATGTTCGAGATCGCGGCACAGGTTGGCGCCAACCTGGGCCGCGTCATCGAACGCAAGCGGGCCGAGCAGGCTCTGCGCGAGAGCCAGGTTATTCTGCAAACCATCGCAGATAACTCGCCAATTGTTATCGGTTTGAAGAGTGCTGACGGCGTTTACTCTTTTGTCAACAAGCGCTTTGCGGCGCTGTACGGATATACGCCGGAGGATATTATCGGCGGCACCGCTCATGAGTTGTTCCCCAAGGACTTGGCCGATTCCTTTGTCGCTCACGACAAGATCATCTTCGAGTCCGGTGCTTCCATGGAAAAGGAAGAGAGAATACCGACAGAGGACGGCGAGGGCATTTACGTCATCGCGAAATTCCCGGTCTTCGATTCCGCGGGTCGCTTGACTGCGATCGGCCTGATCGGCACCGAAATCACGGAACGAAAACGCACCGAGGAAAAGTTGCGCCGCCAAGCCTTGATTCTGGAACAGCTCTATGATGCTGTGATCATCGCCGATCTCAATGACAAAATCGTTGACTGGAATGCGGGCGCGGAACGAATTTTCGGTTACGGCCGGGAGGAGATACTCGGTCGCCCGACAGGGGATCTATTCGAAAGCCCGGACAAAGCTTGGCAATACGCAGGCGTCATGAAGAAGCGAATCGGACGGGAAGGGCGCTGGGTCGGCGAATGCGATAATCGGGGCGCGGACGGGGCCTTGTTGGCCACGGAGGCGATCGTGTTTCCCTTACATGACGACCGTGGAAACGTGGAATTCACGGTGGCGGTGAGTCGCGATATCACGGCCCGCAAGAGGGTCGAGCGCGCGCTGAATGAAAGCGAAAAGCGCCTGACTCAGGTCGTCGACAACATGCCGGCCACCGTCTTTTTGCGTGACCTCGATGGCAAGTTCATCCTGATAAACAAGCAGTATGCGGCGCATTGCAATGTCAATCGGGATGAAGTCCGCGGCAAGACCGTGTTTGACGTTGTTCCCAAGGACATCGCCGAGGAATCCACGGCTCATGACCGTGCGGTCATACGCAGTGGCCAAGTGGTTGAACGCGAACTGATATTTCCTTTGGACGATGGCCCGCATACCTTGGCGGCCTTCAAATTTCCGGTTATGGATGCCGACGGTCAAATTGTTGCAATCGGCGGCGTTGAACTCGATATCACCGAGCGCAAGGGCATGGAAGAGGCCTTGCGTCAGGCGAATCGGGAAAAGGATGCGGTGGTCAACGAGCTGCGGGCGGTTCTGGACGCAATCGAATACGGGGTTCTGTTCATGGAGTCCGATTTGCGGGTACGTATCGACAACCGGGCGTTTCGCGATATCTGGCATATTCCCGAAGACTTCATTGCCAGCAGGCCGAGTGCGCGAGATTTGATCGAGTATAACCGCGGCAAGGGCGTCTACGACGTGTCCGAGGAGGATTGGGATTCTTATGTGGACCAGCGTACCAGCGCGATCGAAAAGGGCAACGTGCCGCGCACCGAGTTCCACCGGGCCGACGGGAGTGTGATTCAATACCAATGCATCGTCTTGCCTAACGGTGGGCGCATGCTCACCTATTTCGATCTCACCGAGATCAAGCAGGCCGAAGACCGGCTGCGCGAGGCCAAGGAACAGGCCGAGGTGGCTAACCGCGCGAAGACACAGTTCTTGGCCAATATGAGCCATGAATTGCGCACGCCGCTGAACGCCATCCTGGGTTACGCCGAATTGATACGCGACGGCATTTACGGCCCGATGCCCGAGCGCATTGAAGAGGTGATTGTCCGGGTCGATCGCAACGGGCACCACCTGCTGCGTCTAATCAATGACGTGCTCGATCTCTCGAAGATTGAGGCCGGTCAGTTCTCGCTGAATCTCGATGACTATGCCCTTGCGGATATGGTCGAAACCGCCATTTATTCCCTGGAATCCTTGGCCAAGGAAAAGGGCCTGGCGCTGCGCGCCGAGGTTCAGCCGGACTTGCCGCCAGGGCGTGGAGACGAGCAGCGCCTGACTCAGGTCTTGATGAATCTGATCGGCAATGCAATCAAGTTCACTGAAAAGGGCGAGGTGATCGTGAAAGCCGGCGCGACGGACGGGATATTCCGGGTTTCCGTCACCGACACTGGAATCGGGATATCGGAGGCAGACAGGCAACGCATATTCGATGAGTTCCACCAGGCCGACGACACCGATACCAGGGTGCGCGGCGGCAGCGGTCTGGGTCTCGCGATCGTCAAGCGCATGGTTGAGATGCATGGCGGTACCGTTGACGTGGAATCGGAAGTCGGCGTTGGCTCGACGGTATGGTTCACCCTGCCGGAGCGGGTTGAGGCCCAGAGAGGAGCGGCATGAAGCAACGAATTCTGGTGGTCGAAGATCAAGAGGATAATCGGCGGATCATGCGCGATTTGCTGGTCAGCGCCGGTTACGAGGTGATTGAGGCGGTCAGCGGGGCCGAGGGTGTGGAAATGGCGGCCAGCGCCAATCCCGACCTGATCTTGATGGATCTGCAGCTGCCGCTAATCGATGGGCTGGAGGCAACCCGGCGGATCCGGGCCGAGCCTGCGTCAAGCCGCACCCCGGTGATTGCCGTAACCTCCTATGCCTTGAGTGGCGACAACGATAAGGCCCTCGCGGCCGGTTGCGACGCCTATTTCTCCAAGCCGGTCAGCCCGCGCCGCTTGCTCGCCAAGGTCGAGGCGGTGCTGCCAAAGCCGGACGGAGAAGGCGACGGCAAGTGAGGGCTCCACCGCTCATCCTGGTCGCCGACGACAATCCGGCCAACGTGGATATCTTTCGCGCGCGCCTTACAGCGCGCGGTTACGAGGTGGTCACGGCGGGCGACGGCGAGGCGGCGCTTGCGCTTGCGAAAGAGGCGCTGCCCGACCTGATCGTGCTGGACATCATGATGCCCAAGATGAACGGCATAGAGGTCTGCCGTGCGCTCAAGGCGGATTCGTCGCTGCCTTTCATTCCGATCGTCTTGGTGACCGCGCGCGCCGAGCCCAAGGACGTGGTCGCCGGTCTGGAGGCGGGAGCCGAGGAGTACCTGACTAAGCCGATCGACCAAACTGCCCTGATCGCGCGCATAAAATCGGTGCTGCGCATCAAGGACCTGCACGATCAAACTCTCGAGCAAGCGGCGCGTCTCGAGGCGCAAGCCCGGGAGCTGGCCGAATTGAACCGCGGCCTCGAACAGCGGGTGTCCGAGCAGCGCGAGGAATTGGAGCGGGTCGGTCAGTTGAAGAAGTTCTTTTCGCCCCAGTTGGCGGATATGATCGTGTCGACCGGGCAGGAAGAATTGATGGCCGGCCACCGGCGCGAGATCACGGTGGTCTTCTGCGACCTGCGCGGCTTCACCGCGTTTTCCGAACTGGCCGAACCAGAAGAGGTCATGCGGGTTCTGCGCGAATACCACAACGCCGTGGGTCCGCTGATTTTCCAGTACGGCGCCACCCTGGAGCACTTCGCGGGCGACGGCTTGATGGCCATTTTCAACGATCCGGTTCCCTGTCCCGATCCGGCTGCGCGCGCTGTGCGCATGGCCGTGGCGATCCGCGACCGGGTCGTGGGGCTAGTCGAAAAATGGCTGAAGCAGGGTTTCGAGCTGGGCCTGGGAATCGGCATCGCGACCGGCTACGCCACCCTGGGTCAGATCGGCTTCGAGGGCCGATTTCACTATGGCGCAATCGGCACCGTCCTCAACATCGCCTCGCGCCTGTGCAACGCGGCCGAGGGCGGCCAAGTCCTCATTTCCCGCCGGGTCGCGGTCGAGATCGAGGACATCGCCGCGCTGACCCCACTTGGCGAAAAGACCCTCAAGGGCCTGCACCGCCCGGTCACCACTTTTGCCGTGGAACAATTGATCGAGTCGCACCCAGCGGACGACGCCTAGGGCGCCGGAATTGCGCGCGCCGGTCCCCGTGGGTAGATTTCGCGATTGGGCTGGCTTGATGGGCGGCATGCACGGTCGAAGTCATTGGCGAGCATTGTCAGGTATTGAAAAGTAATACACATACACTCTCCATCGTCCCTATGATGGACTGGATGAAGAGTCATGCATATTCAATGACTTAGTGCTTTTCGTGTGCACTATGTGTGCACTATGTGTGCACCAAAAGAGCCAAGTAGATCCAGCGTTGTCCAAGGATGCTGGCTCAAAGCCTGAACGATTTAAGGGTCGCAGGACCTTCCGACGAATTTGGCTCTAGGCGATGAGTGCGAAGTGATTTTCGAACGTCAACGTCAAGACAACCAGAAAATCGATCTCTGCAAGTCTCCGAGGAATGTCTCTTGAAACGCTTGCTCGACTAACGTTGGAGACGAGTTTCCGGAGTTCGCCACAGATTCTTGGCGCACCTTATGACGAGTTCGGTGCCCTATCTGTCGTGATTGACCTCGCCAAACTGGGGTATCTCTGGGGACCACTGCACCGCCGCGATTCCCAGCTTCATTACATTCAAGAGTCCAGTTGATCTATGCCGAAAAAGTCGATTGAACAACGCTCGCTTTCAGAAGACCCGGCGGCCGGGCGGTGCCGTTGTCTCACGGACAATGAGCTCGGTCTGCAGTTCGACCGATTGGACCGGCGTGCGCCGCTCGATCGACGCGATCATGATTTCCGCGGCTCGTCGGCCCATGTCGTGGGCCGGCACTCGCACCGTGGTCAGCTTGGGTCGGGTATAACTGGTTGCCGGAAGGTCGTCGAAGCCGACAATGGAGATGTCGCCGGGTACCTCTAACCCTCTCTCGCGACACAGGCTGAGGGCGCCGATCGCCTGAATGTCATTGGCACAGAACACCGCGGTCGGCGGCTCGGGCGTATCCAGCATAGCCGCCATGGCCGAGGCGCCCTCCTCCATTTCGAAATCGCGCTCGTGGATTAGCGCCGGATTGGTACTCAGTCCGTGGCGCTGCAAGCAATCCTCAAAGGCGCGGCGGCGATCGAGCGCGCGATCGTTGACATCGGTGCGGCCGCAAACCAGGCCCAGACGCCGATGGCCCAGGGAAACGAGGAAATCCACCGCCGCGCGCGCAGCCTTGTAATTGTCGAAAGACACCGATGGCCAGTCCTGGTCACGCATGAGCTTCCAGGTGATGAGGAAGGGGACGCCGTTGGCGCGAATCTTTTTGATAAGGCTTGGATCGTGGTTGCCGCCGGTCAGGATAAGCCCGTCGACACGGCGCTCCAGGAGGCGTTGTGCCAAGACGGCTTCTTGTTTCGGAGAGAACTCGGATACGCCGAGTAGTACGGTATAGCCGCCGGCCTGGGCGGCGCGTTGGATCGATTGGGTTGAGGCGGCATAGATCGAATTCATGATGGTTGGAATGATCAAGCCGATAGTGCGCGATCGCCTCGAGATCATGCTGACCGCGATGCCGTCGTAGACGAAATGGGTCTCCTCGACCACCTTCAAAATCCGCTCGCGGGTTGCCGCGCGGACCTTGTCGGGCCGGTTGAGTGCCCGTGAGACTGTGGCGGTGGAAACGCCAGCCCGCAGCGCGACGTCGCGAATTGTTACCTTATCGGTTCCGGCGGTGGGCGGCTTGGCGCTACGGCGGTTGGTTCGGGGGGATGACGCCACCCCTAAACGGTCCCTCGGCGGCCATGCCGGCTCTGAGAAGTGCCTGGCCGTGCCGCGGAACCATAAATGTCAAACGTTTGCATAAATTTGTGCCCTACCGTTCCAACAGTCGCACTGCAGCAATTTTATAAACTAATCCCGGTTCATTTGGTAAGAAAATGTTGATAACAGTTGACAGAATGACGCGAAGATTATTAGCCTTATAGTCAAGGCCCCAAAGAAATAGGACTCAAAAAATGTAAACGTTTGCATTTTTGAGGCAAAATTAAGGGACCAAGGGAGGGGAGAGCGATGGGTACCGACATCGAGAAGGCCGCACCAGGCGCCCGGGTCCATAGACGTCTGGACCAGGGGTGGGGGCTCATTGGAGTGTCGAAGCGGCTTTCAGTGACAAACAGAGTCTTGCGGGCCCATGCCGGACCGAATCGAACCTGGGATTGCCGGGAGACTCGAAGATGATCGCTGCGTTCGCCGAGGTCATGGGCCACAAGCTGCATTTTTTGCGCGACGGCGAGGCCGGACTGCCGATCTTTCTGATCCACGGCGTTCCCTCGGCGAGCTTCCGCTGGCGTCCTGTGCAGGAACTCATTTCACCTTATCTCAGCACCTATGCCTACGACATCATCGGAATGGGCAAAAGCGACAAGCCGCGTTCCGGTTGGGATTACACTTTTGAGAACGATGCCCACATGATGGCCAAGCTCATGGACCAGTGGGGCCATGAGAAGATGGTGATCTGCGGCGACGATTGGGGCGGCGGCATCGCGCTCACCTTCGCCGCACTTTACCCCGAGCGTACCGAACTGCTGATCGCCATCGATCCGGTTTGTCTGGATATTTGGCCGGTGCCCGAGATCGAGGCGGTAGGGCGGGCCCATTTCATCGAAGACGACGACGAATTTCTGGCCGCCATGAGCGACTTGCCGGCCAAAATGGCGCAGACACTGCGCACCATGATCTATAAGCCGTGGAAGCTGACCGCGCTCGACCAGCGCGAATACATGGAGCCCTATCAGACCGTCGACTATGCCAAGGGCGGTTCGCAGATACTCGGCAATAATGCTTACGCGACCCTGAAGCTCGACGGTATTCGTGGTCTGGCGGCCCGCGCCGCGTCGATGAATACGAGCTGGACCATCGATCTCGACTATAAGCGGATCACCGCGCCAAGTATGATCTTATGGGGCGCACGGGACATCTTTCTCGACCCCAAGACGCGGTTCCGGCTCAAGAACGAAATCGTCAACGCCCCGGTCCGCGTGCAACTGGTCGAAGAGGCCGGGCATCTGCCAGGGGTCGAGCGGCCGGACTTCGTAGCTGAATCGATCCTCGACTTCGTGACCGAGCACCGCACGCTGGGCGCCTTGGCGCAACCCTATCTAGGCGGCTTGGTCGATGAGTAGGTCACCGCTCCGAGCTGGGCCAAGCGATTGAGAAAACCGGATACGCGAAACATTGCGGGAATTTATTTAGGCGTTTCATTTTTCGTGATGACTTAGGGGCAGAGCCGATGGTGGATTTCATTAAGCGGGCGGAAGCGGAGACGACGCGAAGGCGCGCGGATGTGGAGGAAACGGTCCGCAGAATGATCGCCGATATCGCCGAGCGTCGCGATTCCGCGATACGCGATTTCGCCGCGGACTTGGACGGCTGGCGAGCCGACTTCCGGGTCAGCCAGGATCAGATCGCACATGTCGGGTCGCGGCTGTCCGAGACCTTCAAGGAGGACTTCGCGGTTTGTAAGCGCCAGGTCCAGGACTTTGCCCGCCGCCAGCTCGAGACCTTTCGCGAGTTGGAGGCCGAAGTTGGGCCGGGAATTACCTTGGGCCACCGTCATATTCCGGTTCGCTACGTCGGTTGCTACATTCCCGGCGGAAAATATCCCCTGGTCAGCGCCGCGATCATGTCGATCGGAACCGCGCGCGTCGCCGGGGTACCGAGCGTTGTCGGCTGCGCCCCGCCGCGCGACGAGAATGGCATTTACGGCCCGACCCTCTATGCCTTGAACGCCGCCGGCGCCGACGAGATCTATTGCCTAGGCGGGGTCCAGGCCTTGGCCGCCATGGCTTATGGCTGCGTCGGGATGGCGCCGGTCGATATGATCACCGGGCCTGGCAACGCCTATGTATCCGAGGCTAAACGCCAGCTCTTTGGCATTGTGGGCATCGACCTTCTGGCCGGGCCGACGGAAATATGCGTGGCGGCGGACGACAGTGCCGATCCCGCGCTGGTGGCGACCGATCTGCTAGGGCAGGCCGAACACGGGCCGGACAGCCCCGCATGGCTGGTCACCACCTCCGAGGCCTTCGGCCGAGCGGTTTTGAAGGAGTTGGAACAACAACTGGAAACTCTGCCGACCAAAGACGTCGCCACCCAGTCTTGGCGCGACTACGGAGAGATCGTCGTGGTGAAGAACGACGACGAGGCGATTGCCGCCTGCGATGACTACGCGCCGGAGCACCTCGAGATCATGACCCGCCGCGACGACTATTATCTGGCCAATTTGAAAAACTACGGCAGCCTTTTTGTCGGCGAGGAAACCACCGTGGCCTATGGCGACAAGGGGATCGGGACCAATCACACCCTGCCCACCTCCAAGGCGGCCCGCTACACCGGCGGACTCTGGGTCGGTAAATTCCTGAAGACCGTGACCTATCAACGTATGACCCGCGCGGCCAGCCGCGATTTCGCGCCGGTCGCCGCGCGCCAGTGCGAGACCGAATGCCTGTTCGCCCATCAAATCACAGCAGAAGTTCGCGGCGCGCGTTTCGCGTCGGATTGAGGGTAAGGCTGAAGACGAGCCAGCAAAGGGACAAGAGGGAGGCGGAAACATGATTTTTTTCTGGGCGGAGACTCCCGATGGCTGGGGGATCCCCGGCATCCATGGACCCTGGGCCGAGGACGAGCTGGATGGCTATGTCCAAAGCGGTGTCTATCTGATCCGCGGTCAGGGCGAGAACATGCTGATCGATACCGGGAACTGGACCCTGCCGGAATACAACAACGGCATGGGGGACTTCCTTGTCGATCTGCTCGACAAGGAAAAGAACGACCTCAAGTACATTCTCATTACTCACTTTCACTACGATCACACCGGTAACGCCAAGATGCTCAAGGAGCGTTACGGCGCCATGGTCGTGTGCCATCCGGCCGACAAGCCGATTATCGAAGACCCGATGATCATCACCCGCCCGGAAAACATCACCCGGTTCGGGGTGACGCCGGAATCGGTGGTCGAGGATTTCAACCTGAAGGAAGGCGAAAGCCTGGGTCTCTCGGATCCCGGTATCATCGAAAAATATTGGAATTTCCCGGTCGAGGTGGACGTCGAAGCCGAAGATGGCGACGTGCTGGAATTCGGTGGATTGAAGGTCGAGATCGTCCATTTGCCCGGCCATTGCCCGGGCCACATCGGGGTTTGGAATCCGCACACCGGAACCCTCTACGCCGGCGACCTATTGCACTATCCGACGCCGCTGGGTCCGGCGCCGATTGGCGATGCCAAGGCGCATTGGAATTCGATCCAGCGGTGCTTGGAGATCAAACCGCAGCTGCTTCTCGAAGGCCACGGACTTTCGGCCTACTCGGAAGCTAGCTCGGAACGCCGATTGCTTCACATGCGCCAGCAGCAGGACGACACCCGTAACCGGATACTCTTTGTCCTGCGGCGCGAGCGTAAACCCATGACCACCCAGGAACTGGTGCCGGAGGTCATGCCCGTGAAATCGGAGCTCGATTACGCGGTCTCCACCGGAATCGGCGAGCGACGCTGCTATGCCGAGTGTTGCATCCACACGCACATCCTGTGGATGATCGAACAAGGCAAGATCGAAAAGGTGCGGGAAGGCGGCCTGATCAAGTTCGCCGCCGTCGCCTGAGAAGCACCGCGCCTTGAGCAAAGTCACGTCTAACGAATCGAACCAATGGGAGGCAAAAAGATGGCCAAGAAATTAGATCCAAGACGGTTCCCCGATTTCACCGACCGGAAAGTCGTCGGCGACCACATGGAAAGCCTCGATCTTCATGGCATCGATCGCCGGGAGTTTCTCGCCTTCGCGTCGGTCAGCGCCATCGCCTCGGCGACGGCCCTATCCGCTGGCTTCCCGTCGGTTGCCTTGGCCGATACCGGCGGCAAGATGGCCCATCTCATGATGACCATGAGGATGGAATACACCAACAATGCCCAATCGGGCGCGGCCGGCGCGGCCAAAACCTTGGGCCTGAATATCACCTCGGCCGATGGGCAATTCGATTCCGCGCGACAGCTCAATCAGTTCGAACAGCAAATCGCCTCCGGTACCAAGGCGGTCATGCTGCACGCGCCGGGCGGCGGTTCGATCAAACGCATCGCGCAGCTCGCCAATGAAAACAAGATCTGGCTGGACAACACCTGGGGCACGCTGCCCTGGTTCACGCCTTTCGATGCCGGCGACTACTACACCATGTACGCGGTGCCCGAGGAATTCTCTGCTCACGGCGACGTGACCGAGGAAGTCTGCAAAGCAGTCATGGCGAAATTCGGTGGCGGCAAGCTGGTTGGCGTGACCGGCGTCGAGGGCAACTCGACCGACCTGATTCGTTCGCGCGGGCGCGACGCCGCCATCGATAAGTACCCGAAAATCACTCTGGCGGGCGAACTTCCCGGCAAGTGGAACCGCGAGGACTCCCAGAAGGCTATGGAGGCGCTGATCGCCCGCCATTCCGATATCGTGGGCGTTATCGGCCAGAACGACGACGTGGCGGATGGCTGCATCTCGGCCTTGCGGGCGGCTGGCATCCGGCCCGGCAGCGATGTCTTCGTGACCGGCGCAGACGGCACCACGCTTGGCGCCGAAATGATTCAGCAAGGCCGCCTGCACGCGACCAGCGCCAATGTGCCGCAATACATGGGCGCGCTGCTGACCACCCGGCTCTACGACGTGATGAACGGCTGGCGACCGCGCGCGGCGGAACGCATGATGAATTGGCGGTCCGTGGCCATGACCAAGAACAACGTCGAGCCTTATCTGGCGCGTTACGTCAATGCCGGTGGGGTCGAGCCTTTCGACTACAAGAAAATGTCGAAGGTCCTGCATCCCAAAGATTGGGACCCGCAGGCGGAGTTGTTCCCCATGGATATCGACCTTGAATGGGGCGGCATCGATAAACCGGAAGGTTGGAAGTACCCGGCGGGCTACGCCAATTCCAAGTCGAGCGGCGAAGCGGATGCCGTCCGTGCGGAATATGCCGAGCATTACAAGATCGACTTTTTCGGTCCCTCGCCCATGAAGGCGTAGTGCGGCAAGGCCTCTTGGCGGCGGGGCAGGGGACGACCCTGCCCCGCTGCCCAAGAGGCTGGTCGCGATGGGTTCGGTACCAAGAATGGCCAGCGTATGGTTGACAACACGATAGTACTTCAAGGGCAGGGCGTGTCGAAAAGCTTCGGTGGCGTGCCGGTGCTCGAAGACGTCGACTTCTCGGTCTCTCGAAACCAAGTCATCGGCATGGTCGGCGAAAACGGTGCCGGCAAGACCACGCTGTTCAATATTATCTCGGGCATCGTTCCCGCCGACGCCGGCACAATGGAGTTGCGCGGCGGGCCCTTCAGCCCGGCCAGCTATGGCGAAGCCAGCGCCCTTGGGGTTTCACGCGTGTTCCAGGAACAGGCCCTGATTCCCAACATCAAGGTCTATGAGAACCTGCTTCTGTCTCATGAAGCGGCCTATGCGCGCTGGGGACAATTGATCGACAAGACGGGCATGATCGCCACCGCCCAGCGGGTCATGGACGAAGCGGGGCTCGACATCGACGTTCGTTTGCCGACTGCGTCTTATAGTTTCTCCAAGCGCCAGTTGATCGAGATCGCGCGCGCATGCCTGATCCCCACCGAGGTGCTCGGGCTTCATCATCCCGTGGTGTTGCTCGACGAGCCGACCTCGGCCTTGGAAAAATCCGACGAGGAGGTCTTTCGAAGGCTCATCAACCGCCTGCGCGACCATTCTTCCATCGTCCTGGTCTCCCATCGCCTGACCGAGGTCCTGGAACTCAGCGACGTTATCTACGTGCTGAAGGATGGCCGCTTGGTCGCGACCCTCGACCCCGACGAAGCCGACGAACGTATCTTGCATGGTTTGATGGTCGGGCGCGCGCGCGAGGCGGATTTCTACCACGAAAGCGAACAACGGGCGCCGGACGAAGCCCCGTTTGCCTTTCAGGTGACGGGCCTTTCACGGTCCGGCCAATACCAGGATATGTCCCTGGAGGTCGCGGCAGGAGAGGTGGTTGGCTTCGGCGGCCTGCTGAACTCGGGAAAATCGGAGTTCGGTAAGGGCGCCGCGGGAATCGTTCCGCCGGATTCGGGGACCGTATCCCTGAGCGGCGCGGCGCCGGAACGCCCGGTCATCCGCCATTTAACACCGCTCGGGTTGGGTTATGTGCCGGCCGAACGGTTGCACGAAGGCCTGATCAGCGGCTTTTCGGCGGCCTGGAACCTGTCCCTGGCGGGCGGCGCGGACACCTTCGCGACCTCTATGGGCCTTTGGCAAACTCAGAAGGAAGTGAAGGTAACCCAGGAATATATCGCCGCGCTCTCGATCAAGGCCCGCGGGCCGCACGATGTTTGCGCCACCCTGTCTGGCGGCAACCAGCAAAAAGTCGTCCTAGCCCGCTGGCTCTGCCGGGACCCGCGGGTGCTGATCCTGGACAACCCCACGCGCGGTGTCGATGCTGGCGCTAAGGAGGAAATTTACAAACTGATTCGCGGGCTATCCTCCAAGGGTGTCGGAATTTTGCTGATCACCGATGACTTGCTTGAGCTAATTGGCCTGTCCAATCGAATCATGGTCATGCAGAACGGACGAATCACCCGTGTCGTTGAGGCGCCGGCCCACGCCAAACCGTCCGAGCGCGAACTCATCGAATATATGCTCAGTCAAGCGCCACCCCCAATGAACGCGGGCGTCCACCATGATATGGCGGCCGCGTCATGACCCGGGAGCGTTTCACATCCACGGGAATCGGCAAGCTGCTGACCGACGGCATGGCCCTGCCGATCCTGGTCGTGCTTGCATTGGTCGTCTTTTTTTCGTTCGCCTCGGACGCCTTTTTGACCCTGCGCAATCTGACCGGCATATCGGGCCAGGCGAGTACTCTGCTTCTGGCCTGCCTGGGCGCGACGTCAGTCATTCTAATGGGCAGCATCGATCTTTCGGTCGGCGCGATGGTGTTGTTCGTTGGCGCGGTGACGGTAAAGGCGATCAACGCCTTCGATCTAGGTATCGGCGCCCTGTTCGTCGGGCTATTCACCGGCACGGCGCTCGGTTTCGGCAACGGCCTGATCTTCGCCTATGGCCGCATTCCCTCCTTCGTGGTGACCCTGGGCACCTTGTCGGTCTTTACCGGGGCGGCGTGGGAGATCTTGCAGGGCCGCGCCTTGAGGTACGATTCGCTGATCTTCGAGGAAATGGCGATCGGACAATTGATCCCACGGTTTCCCAATATCGCGCTGATTGCCATCCTAGCCTGGGGGCTGATGGTCTTCCTTGGTTTCGCCACCCGCTTCGGCCGCTACATGTACATCATCGGTGGCGGTGAGGCGGTGGCGACGACCGCCGGCATCCCGGTGCGCCGCTACAAGATCTATGCCTTCATGCTCTCGGGTATGATGGCCGGTCTCGCGGGCGCTCTGGCTGTCGCACGCCTCGGCACCGCCGGGCCGACGCTGGGCCAAGACCTGCTTCTCAATACCTTGGCGGCGATCGTGGTTGGCGGCACGTCGCTGTCCGGCGGAGTCGGTGGAGTCCACCGCACTTTGATTGGGGTATTGATCATCGCCCTGCTCGACAACGGACTGAATCTAATGGGGGTGAATCAGTACACCCAGATGATGGTTAAGGGGGGCGTTGTGATCGGCGCCGTTCTGGTTGGCCAAGACCGAAGCAAGAGCACTGTTATGAAGTGATCCTCAGCGGACCGGTCGCAGCCGGCGCCGCTTCATAAAACTCATAAAATCGAACCATGGGAGGAACATATGTCAAAAGAGATTCCAAACGTTGAAAGCAGCCGGCGGCGTTTTCTGCAAGGGACCGCGGCGGCGGGGGCCTTAAGCCTAGCACCCGGTTTCGTCATGCGCCCGCGAACCGCCTCGGCGGCGACCCTGGGAAACGTTCATACGGAAGCCGCCAAGGCCGCCAAGGGCCTTGCCGCCGGGCGTCAAGTCTCGCTCACCATCATGCAGCCCTCGGGCTCGCTGGGCAACGTCAAGCCGGTCGCCGACAAATTCACCGCCGAAACCGGAATCGAGATCAAATATCTTGAGGTTCCGCTCGGCGAGATCAACCAAAAGGTTCTGCTCGAGGCGGTCTCCAAGACCGGCGCCTTCGATATCGCTTTGCCGGCGACCTTTGGCATTCCCGACCTAGCGGAATCGGGCATCCTGGTGAACATGGATCAGTACGCCGGCAAGTACGAGCCGGAGGGCTTCCAGGACGATGCGCTGTTCTCCATCGGCGATTACTACAAGGGCAGCCTCTATGGCTACCAGACCGATGGCGATACCTACGTCATGTTCTACAACAAAGATTGGCTGGACAACCTGGACGAGAACAAGGGTTTCGCGGACAAGCACGGCTATAAACTCAAGGTTCCGGACACCTGGGAGGAACTGGATGCCATGATGGCCTGGTTCCATCGCCCCGATAAGGGCATGTACGGTGGCGCATTGTACCGGACCCAGTTTTTCCTGGCCTGGGAATGGTGGGGCCGGTTCCACGCCAAAGGGTCTTATCCGCTGGACGACGATCTCAATCCGCAGATCAACAACGACGGCGGCGTCGCGGCCTTGGAGGAGATGCTTGCGGCCTCCGAGCACCTCTATCCCGGGGCGCGCACCAACGGCCTGTTCGAGAACTTCGAGGCCTTCGGCGCCGGCGACAAGTTCGCCAACATCGGCTGGGGTGGGACGCAGAAGTTTTTGAACAGCGACAAATCGATGATCAAGGGCCGCATGGCCTTCGGTTCCATGCCCGGTGGTATGGTCGATGGCAAGCTGTTGCGGACTCCCTACTTCAACTGGGGCTGGAACTATGTGGTGTCCTCGGTCTCGGCGGAGCCCGAGATCGCCTATCTCTTCACGCTCTATGCCTGCAGCCCAGCCATGTCCACCATCGCTGTGCGCGATCCGGGCGGGTATTTCGATCCCTTCCGCGGCGCGCACTATGAGGACGCGGAAATCGCCGGCACCTATTCGCCCGAGTTCTTGGCCGTGCACAAGCAGTCCATGCGCGGTTCCATCCCCGATCTCTACCTGAAGGGGCAGGGCGAGTATTTCGACGAGCTTCGAGTCAACCTCGGCGCTGCCGACGCGGGCACCAAAACGCCGAAGAAAGCACTGGACGACACGGCCCGATCTTGGGAGCGTATTACCCGGCGCATGGGTAAACGAAGCCAGAAGGTGCAGTGGGCATTCTTGAAGTCGATCTATCCGGCCGACATTCGCGGCCGACTGAAATAGGGCGATACGGTGGCGGCGGGCTCGGCTTGCACGGCCGTGCCGCCGCCACTCGACTCCAATCCAAAGAGGATGCGTATTTGAATGACTGACCGATCAAGGGATGGATTGCGCCCGTCGCTCGATCAGCCGCGGCGTGGCTTCATGCCGCGGTTCAATATCGCCCTGGTCCTGCCGGCGCAGCTCACCATGATGGCCGTGGTGATCGTCCCGACCCTCATCATTCTTTGGCTCGCCATAACCGATTGGCAACCGACCCAGGCAATTCCCTGGTATGATGCCACTCCGGTCTGGTTCTGGAATTTCTACGACCTCTGGTACGACGAGCGTTTCGTCAACGCGGTCGGGCGCACGCTGTTCGTGGTCGGGGTTTGCGTGGCCTTGGAGTTGGGCTTGGCCCTGGGCCTGGCGCTTCTGTTCCTCGATGAATGGCCGTGGCGCCGGGTCGCGGTCAGCATCATCATCCTGCCGATGATGATCATTCCAGTCGACGCGGCCAATGCTTTCTTCATGTTGTTCAACGAACGCGGGCCGATCAATCACATGATCTCCCTGGTTATCGGCGCACCCTTCGAGTTCTCTTGGCTTTCTCATCCGACCTGGGCCATGGCGCCGATCATGATGGCCGAGGTGTGGCAATGGACCCCGCTCATGTTCCTGCTCGTGCTGACCGGACTCATGAACCTGCCGCAGAACCAAGTCCGTGCGGCCATCGTTCTCGGCGCCTCTCCGGTCCGCATCTTTTTCAAGGTGATGCTGCCTTTGCTCGCGCCGGTGATATCGATCGCTTTGCTGATTCGCTCGATCGAGACCTTCAAGATCTTCGATCCGGTTTACATCTTGACCCGAGGTCAGCCCGGCGGCTCGACCGAGACGATCTCGATGTTCATGTATAACGGGGCTTTCGTCTACTTCCGCATGGGCTATATCGCCGCCGCCGCGCTTCTCGTTCTGGTCGTCGTCATTTCCGTCTGTTTGGTCTTGGCGCGACCCATGACGAAGCACAGCTAGGGTGCGCGACGATGAACGATAGTCAAATCTGGGTCACGCTGCTCAAGCGTTCCGCGGTCGTGATCTCGATGTTCATTGCCTTTTTCCCCATTTACTGGCTGATCGCGACGTCCTTCAAGCCGTTCGATGAATGGGCCAGCTGGCCGCCCATTTGGCTGACCGACAACCCCACGCTGCAAAATTACCGCATCGTTTTTTTCCCCGAGGCCGCCCGGGAATTCGCCGCCGCGCAACAAGGGTCGCTCGATTACAAGGTCTCGGGAAGTGCCTGGAAGGCGTTTCAGGACTCCGCGATTATCTCGACCTTGGCGACCTTTTTCTCGGTCGTTTTCGGCACCCTTGCAGCTTACTCCATGGTGCGCTTTCGGACTGGTGGCGACAACTACCCGTTCCAGTTTCTCACCGTGCGGATGATGCCGCCAATCGCCGTCGTGGTCCCGATCGTGGCGTTGTTCTCGGTCTTGCGGCTATCGGACACCTATTTCGGATTGACCCTCGCCTATACGGCCTTCACTTTGCCATTTTCGATCTGGATGATCCGGTCCTTCATCGAGGAAATTCCCTCCGAGCTCGAGGGCGCGGCCATGGTGCATGGGATGGGTCAGTTCCGGGCCTTTTTGACCGTGACCCTGCCGCTTATCAAGGGTGGCGTGCTCTCGACCGCACTCTTCATCTTCATTCTCAATTGGTCCGAATTTCTTTTCGCCTTGGTCCTGACCGCCGGCAACGTGATCACGGTGACCCTGCAGGTCGCCAATTACGTCTCGGCCTCTTCGGGCAAGCTCTACGGCGTGCAAGCGGCCATGGGCACGGTTTCGACCCTGCCGGTGATCCTTTTCGGTTACATTATTCAGCGCCATCTCGTTCGGGGCCTGACCTTCGGGGCCATCAAAAGGTAGGCTGGCACCGATTATGGATAGGAAACTCGAACTCAGGGCACTGCGAAAATCCTTCGGCGATGTCGAAGCCGTCAAAGGCATCGACCTGGCGCTCAATCGGGGCGAGTTCCTGTCTCTTCTCGGGCCCTCGGGCTGCGGCAAGTCGACCACGCTATCCCTGATTGCGGGATTCCTACAACCGGACGCCGGCGAAATTTTGGTCGACGGCAAGGTCGTGAATAGGGTTTCGCCGCGCAAGCGGCGCATCGGCCTGGTGTTTCAAGATTACGCGGTGTTCAGCAAGCTCTCGGTGCGGGCCAATCTCAGCTTCGGGCTGGAGGCGCAGCGGGTGCCGCGCCTTGAGCGCGACCGGGCGGTCGCCGAGATCAGCGAGAAATTGAATCTTAATCCGATCTTGGCCGCGCGCGGTGGCGAGCTGAACATGAGCGAGATGCAGCGCGTCGCCTTGGCCCGGGTCTTGGTCACCAAGCCGGAACTGCTTCTGCTCGACGAGCCCATGTCGAACCTCGACGCGGCCTTGCGGGCGAAACTACGCGGCGAACTGAAACAGATCCAGAAAGAGCTCGAGCAAACTGTCCTCTACGTCACCCATGACCAAGTCGAGGCGCTGTCCATGTCCGACCGGATCGCCGTAATGCGCGACGGGGAGATTTTGCAGGACGATTCCACCGAGGCGATTTATCGCCGGCCGGCGGAGCGTTTCGTGGCCGAGTTTATCGGCGACCCGCCGATCAACATGGTGACCTGCACGGTGACTGCCGAAGGCGGCGTGGTTTCGGTGTCGACCGCGCTGCACCGGAACCTGCCACTCGGCCAAGGCGAGATCGCGCCGGGCCAATATCTTCTCGCGGTTCGGCCCCATCATTTTCAGGCCAGCCGCGAGGCGGCTGCAGGAACAGTCGGGAGCGAGATTCGCCTGGTCGAAAACTTCGGCGCCGAACACGTGCTTCACGTTTCCTATGGCGACGACCTGGTTGCCGTGGTGGTGGCGCCGGGTTTCGCGCGGGAGGGCGAGCGTATCCACCTCGCTCTGCACGCCGAGCAAGCCCACCTCTTCGATCTGGAGAGCGGGCAGGTTATCGCCCTGCAACGGCGGGAGGCGGCGGCATGAGCAGCCTATCGGCTCAAGGACTCAGCAAGTCCTTTGGCGATCTGTGTGCGCTGTCCGACATCGACTTCGAGGTCGCGGATGGCGAGTTCTTTTGCGTGGTCGGGCCGACCAACGCCGGCAAATCGACCCTGCTCAAGACTATCGCCGGACTGCATCGGCCCGACAGTGGGCATATCCACCTTGGCGGCCGCCCAGTGACAGACTTGGAACCGCGGGCGCGCAACGTGAGCTTGCTGTTTCAGAACATCGCGCTGTTTCCTACCCAGACCGGGCGCGAGAATATCGGATTTCCATTGCGCGCGGCGGAATTGCCGGAGAGCGAGGTCGCCAACCGCGTGGAAGAGGTCGCGGCCATGCTCAAGGTTGGACACGTCCTCGATCGCCTGCCGCAAACCTTTTCGGGCGGCGAGCAGCAGCGCGTCGCGATCGGCCGCGCCATCGCCCGGCCCTGCGATTTGCTCATGCTCGATGAGCCCTTGACCAACCTCGATGCCAGAATCCGGATCGCTCTTCGCATCGAGTTCAAAAACCTGCACCGCCGTCTGAGGCAGACCTTGATTTACGTAACCCACGATCAGGTTGAGGCGATCTCCATGTCGGACCGAATCGCGGTTCTGAACCAGGGGCGATTCGAGCAGATTGGCACGCCAGACGAGATCTATCACCGTCCGGCTAGCGTCTTTGTCGCCCAGTTCATCGGCCAGCCGCCCATGAACATCATCGGCGCGGAGATCCAAGGCGACGGCGACGATACCCTTTTGGCCGGGCCCGGGTTCCGGGTTCCGGTCGCCGATCTTGAAACCCTCGAATCCGCTGGGCGTTTGCCGCGCCAGCTGTCCTTCGGCCTGCGGCCCGAGGCCTTGCGGGTCGCCAAGACGGAAAGCGCGGAAACGCCCTTTCCGGGCCAGGTGGTCTGGGTCGAGCGCTTGGGCAGCAAGGCGGTTCTCGATCTGCGCTTTGCCGAGCAGATCGTCAAGGCCGTGGTGCCGCCGGAGCATGCGACCGCGGCTGAGGGACCGGTTTGGCTGGGCTTTACGCCCAAGGCCGAACATTTGATCGATAGTGAGCGCGCACTGTTTTTTCGTTAGACGCGGGCGCGGAAGATTGAGTACCGGGGCGAAAGGCCCCAAGGCAGGGAGGAGATAGAACGATGTGTTTGAATCATGGACCCGGCGGTATCGGTGGCCCGTTACCTGGAAAGTTCGTCTACTCGCACTTTTCCGAGGATCTGGAGCTGGAGCCTCAGCGCAGCCTCGACGAGATTCACGCCATGTCGCCCGAGGAGATGGCGCGTGCCTCGCGCCTGATCGTGGGCACCTATAACGAGTTGCTTCAGACCGCCAACAGTCTCGAGGACCCGGGCTATCGCCGCCTGATGCGCGAATGCACCGCGGCGCCCAAAATCTCGTTTTTGGAGATGTACCCGAGCGACGACGATCGGCGTAAACTTTTCGACGAGATGGTCAAGCTCGGCTTCTTCAATGCCGAGGACGATCCGGACCATGTCTGGCCGCGCGGTCACATGACCCCGCAGACGTACTTGACCGCGCCCTCGAGCCATAACGACTTCTACAATGCGCATCCCGGCGGTTTGGCGCTCACCGTCGCTTACAACATCCGCATGGCCGATGCCTATACCCAGAACTACCGCCAGGCCTATGGCTTGCCAATTAATCGAGATCTGCCGGTGGCCTCGCTTCTGGTGCACGAATACCCGAAGGTTTGGCTCTATCAATGGCTCGACGACGGGTCTTGGCTCGAAGAACCGCGCACGGTCTACGACGACACGTGGCACGCCCACTGCATTTATGTCACCGCGGAGTTGATGCACCGGCGTTACGATTCGCGCATCGTCATGGCCATGGCGGCCGCCCATCAAATGTCCATGCTCGATGCCTCCATGGACGGGCGCAATGTGGTGGCCAATTGGATCGGCCTCGACCGGGTTTGCCACTTCATCAAGTCGGCGGCGATCATGGCCCAGGTCGATCCAGTTGACTACGGCTTGCTCGAGCGCAAGAACGGCGAATTGGTGTTGGCCACCCAGCCGGCCGAACAATGGGTCGTCCACATGGCCGATATGAACTGGCCCTACACCATGGGCGCGGCGCACAACTACACCTGGCCGATGCTGCGTCAGATCGCGGCCGACGACTTCGGCCTATCCGACGCCGATCTGAATGGCCGACCCTTCAATCAGTTCAAGAACTATGTCTGGTCTCAACTTGGCCAGATACCGCTGTATGAAATCCTGGTGCGCGAGGGTTTCGACGCGGCGCGCGGCACGGTCAATCGCATGGTTGGCCGCTAGAGAAAGGTGCTGAGAGGATGAGCGGAGAGGCGATTTCGCCCGAGGTCGCCCTGGCCTTCGGGCGCGACGTCTACCACGGCCACGGCAAGATCGAGATCTTGCCGAAGGTCGCGGTGCATGGGGTTCAGGATATTGCCGTGGCCTTCACCCCCGGTGTCGGCCACGCGGTAAAGCTGATCGTGGCGGAGCCCGAGGCGATCCACGAGCAGACCGCCAAGGACAACTTTATCGCCTTGGTGACCGACGGGACCGCCGTGCTGGGCTATGGCGACGTGGGCCCGCGCGCCGGCATGCCGGTGATGGAAGGCAAGGCGGTGATGTTCAAGCTGCTGGCTGGGGTCGATTGCATGCCGCTGTGCGTCGATGCGCGCGGGCCCGATCATTTGGTCGATCTGATCACCGCCTTGGAACCCAGTTTTGGGGGCTTCAATCTGGAAGACGTGGCGGCCCCCGACTGCTTCGCTGTCATGAGCCGCCTCTCCGGCGCCCTTCCGGTGCCGATTCTGCACGACGACCAATACGGCACCGCAACGGTGATCACAGCCGCGATTATCAACGCGCTCGACGTAACCGGCCGAAAGGCGGCCGATATCACCGCGGTAGTCAACGGTTGCGGCGCGGCGGGCACGGCGTGCATCGATATGCTCAAGGCGCTGGGCATCGGCGATATCGTGGCCGTGGATAAGGCGGGTATCCTGGCCCGGGGCACGCGCTATCCGCACAGGCATTGGCGCGAAATTGCCCAGTCCACCAACAAGGAAGGCCGCTGCGGCGGTCTTGCCGAGGCTATGTGCGGGGCTGACCTCTTCATCGGTCTTTCGGTCGGCGGTCTGGTTTCGCCCGCCATGATCAAATCAATGGCGCGCGATCCCTTGGTCTTCGCCCTGGCCAACCCGGATCCCGAGATCCTGCCCGACGCGGCCAAGGCCGCCGGTGCCGCCTTGGTGGCCAGCGGCCGCTTCGATTACCCCAACCACTGCAACAATGTCCTGGCCTTTCCGGCCCTTATGCGCGCCGCCCTCGACACCCGGGCCAAGGAGATCAGCCGCGAAATGTGCCTGGCCGCCGCTTCCGCAATCGCTGGGGATCTGCCCGCCACCGAGCGGCACATCGAGAATATCCTGCCCAGTCCGCTGTCGCCGACGCTCTATCCGGCGGTCGCCGAAGCCACGGCCCGCGCCGCCGTACATGCCGGTGTGGCACGCCGCGACCCCGGCCTGGGCTGGGTCTACGAAAACACCCAGCGCCTCCGCCGTCTTGCCCATTTTAGGCAGGAGACCTTGCCGGCATTCGGGTGTGATTTTTGACGTGTGCCTTCCATTGGGATGATCTGGAACCTGTGGTTCCTCAATCACCGATTCCCAAAAATTGGCACGCCAGTCTAGCTTAGATCGGATAGCGAATACTGCCGGGCTTGTGCTCCATTTCTTGGTTTTTGCTGAGCCAGAAGATCGAAGTTCGTTAGCCTCAGAGCTACGTCCACCGGTTCAGAGGCTGGAAGGATGCCGCTTCCGCTATCGTATCTTCAGGGAACTGCTCGACTGGGACGTCCACGCACGCAACAGCAGGGAAATCGACCGGTTAGACATTCGGCATCCCATCTACCTGCTCTACCGAGACGGCGTTGAGGATGACAAGCCGGAAGTAACCGGCGGGCCCCCAGAACTTCCCAGCAAGATTTCATTGGCGAAGGTTGCATCACCCTTGCTATCTAAGCCTGGACGAAACCGCCAGCAATTGGATCAGCCTTGCCTAAACTGGACCACACTTTCTCTACCGCGCCCATGATGGATTGGACGGACCGGCACGACCGGGTGTTTCTGCGCCTGATTAGCCGGCATACGCGGCTGTACACGGAGATGGTTCCCGTTGGCGCGATCCTGCATGGGCGGCGCGAGCGCTTTCTGGGCTACGACCCGTGCGAGCAGCCCCTGGCCCTGCAGGTTGGCGGGGCTGAGCCGGGCGAATTGGCGGCCTGCGCGCAGATTGCCGCCGAATACAGCTTCGCGGAGATCAACCTCAACATCGGCTGTCCCAGCGACCGGGTGCAGAAGGGCCGCTTCGGCGCCTGCCTAATGGCGGAGCCGGCGCTGGTTGCGGCCTGCGTCGAGGCCATGATCTCTGCCACTCAAATTCCGGTCACGGTCAAGACCCGGGTCGGGATCGACGACCGGGATTCCTTCGACCATCTGCGCGACTTCACGGCGCGGTTACGCGACGCCGGCCTGCAGACCCTAATCGTGCACGCGCGCAAGGCCTGGCTGAGCGGGCTCAGCCCAAAGCAGAACCGCGAGGTTCCGCCCCTGCGGTACGACATGGTTTATCGCCTGAAGGAGGCCTTCCCCGAGTTGGAGATCGTCCTCAACGGCGGGATCTTGAGCTTGGATCAAGCGGACGATCATCTGACCCGGGTTGATGGTGTCATGATCGGCCGCGCGGCCTATCAGAACCCCTATGTCCTGGCCGAGGCTGACCGGCGCTTCTTCGCCGATCCGCGGCCCGTGCCGAGCCGGGAGGAGGTGGTGCGCAATCTCCTGCCCTACGTGCGAGCGCAGATGGCGGCCGGCATGCCCCTAAAAAGCATGACCCGTCATATCCTGGGCCTGTTCAACGGCCAGCCCGGCGCGCGGTCTTGGCGCCGGCACCTGAGCGAGGCGGCGTACCGGCCAGGCGCTGGGCCGGAGGTGATCGACGAGGCTTTGCGCCTTGTGCTCAGTGCTCAAGGGGCGCGCCGCGCGGCCTAGCGGTTGCGCGTCACCGTTGCACTCAAGCGTCTGCCCTCCGACTCGGGGCCATAGCGCCAGCGGCCGAAGGCCCAGACAAGAACTCCAACAACCGCGAGGCCACTGCCCAACATGACGCTGGTGAATCCGTCGAGTTGGAGCAAGCTAGGTCCGAAAATGGCTACGGCCAGGCCAAATCCGATGTCCGCCAGACCTGAAAGCCCGAATACCAATGCCGCGCGGCGACGGTGGTCGGGCGTCAGTTCCTTGGTTTCTTGTTCAGGCATCTTCCAGTTGTCCAGATTTCCGCGATCCCACGGCTGACCTTGCCGATAAGACTTGGCCGAATACAGCGCGAAGAGCGCCGCGAGGTATCGATTATAGAACCTGAGTCTTAAGAAGTGGCTTCGAAAGCGGGCAGGCACGCCGAGGGGTACAGTCGTCCTACTTATGCAGGGTGCCGTCCGGGCGGAAGGCGTGGAACACGAAGGCGAAGGTGACGTCGTAGGGCACGTCTTCCAGGCCGTCCCCGGCCTTGCGCTGGGCCACGACGTTGCCTACGTCGCGTCCCTCGGCGATGGCGCGGGTGTCGAGCGCACTGTTCTGCCCGGGCTCCCAGGTCAGAACCAGATCGCCGGCCTCGATCCGGCCTTGGCCGCGTAGAAGCTGGAGCGACCAGGCCTGCTCGCCGATGGCGATCACGCGGGCCATGGGCTCGATGCCTTCCGGGTACTCGCCGCGATAGAGGAAAGGCAGGCGCGATCCGTCGTAGCCCACATAGGGATTGGCGCCGTAGGGTCGCATATTCGGATTGTTGGGCACCTGCACCCGGCCTTGCGGATGGCGGGCGCTGAACTTGGCCCAGGATTCCAGGCGCGCGGGCAAGACCTTGAGTTGCGTGCCCGTGCGGACCCCGACGACCGCCTCGCCCAGGAACTGCTGCCACCAGCTCTCGGAGTCCCGGTCGTACATGATCAGGTCCGAATTGCGCAGCTTGCCGGTGGTGCCGAATTCCGTGGCTTTGCCCTCGACCCGCCGGTCGAACACGATGGCGGCGTTGCATAACGGGCAGTAGGTGACCGCGACCGGAACCCCGCCGATCGTATCGTTGACGATCTCGTGCCAGGTCAGCACGCGCAGGGGATAGGCGCGCGCGTCGCCGTTGATCTCCAGCCCGATGACCGGTTCGTTGTCCGCCAGGTCCCGCATCTCGGCGACCGGCACGAACTCCGGATCGTCAATCGAGGGGATGCCGTCCTTGGGCGGGCCGCCGCTGAGGACCTCTTCGAACTCTATGGAATGCTTTGTGAAATCGGTATTTGGCCATTCGCTCCGCCAATACTCTGGATTGGCCGACGCGACGCCCGAGGAAAAAGCCAGAGAAATCAAGGCAAGGACGAGCGCGGATCGGGCAGGAAGCTGCGTCAACATCGCCGTAGTATCCCGGCGATCTTACTCACGAGCCAATCAAAACCAGGTGACCGGGCACCGCCTCTCAGCCGAACAGCCACTTCGGCAGGGCGGTCGCGGCCGCCGGGAACAACCAAATCGCCGCCATGCCGAGAATTTGCAGGCCGATATAGGGCATCACGCCGCGATAAATCTGGCCCGTCGAAATCTCCGGCGGGGCCGCGCCGCGTAGGTAGAAAAGGGAAAACCCGAAGGGCGGGGTCAGGAAGCTGGTCTGCAAGTTAACCGCGATCAAGATCGACAGCCAAATCGGATCGTGCCCCATGATCATCAAAGCCGGGGCAACGATGGGCAGCACAATCACCGAGATCTCGACGAAATCGAGAAAAAAGCCGAGGGCGAATATCAGGGCCATAACGAACAGTAGGGCCGCATCCGGGCCGCCCGGCATGGCGGTCAACAATCCCTCGATTCGTTCGTCGCCGCCCAGTCCGCGAAACACCAGGCTGAAGATACTGGCGCCGATAATGGTGCCGAAGATCATGGCGCTGATGGTCATGGTTCGGGTCACGATTTCGACCAGGATGCCGCTCCGCCGGGCGCGCAGTATGGCGACGCCCAGCCCCCAGGCGGCGGCGCCGAGAAGCAATAGCGCACCACCGCCGAGGGTCCAGTGCCCGAACCCGGCGTCGGAGCGCTGCAGGCGTATGGTGGTGCCGCTGGCGAGCGCGACGGTGGCGCACAGGGCCAGGATGGCAATCATAACCGGCCAAGGCGATGCCGAGGGGTCGAGGCGTAGCCCCGCCAACAGCAAGGCGCCGGTGGCCCCGACGGCGGCGGCCTCGGTCGGGGTCGCAACGCCGCCTAGAATTGACCCCAGAACGGCGACGATAAGAGCAATGGGCGGCACTAGAACGCCGACGATCCGGCCTGGCGACGGGCGATCGGCCCCGGTATGCGGCAAGCTTGGGGCGTCGCGCGGGGTCAGCCTGGCGCGCGCCAGGATGTACAGAATGTAGAGCCCGACCAGCATCAGGCCCGGCACCAGCGCGGCGGCGAAGGTCTGACCGACGCTGATGGTTTCGACCGTGAACTTGCCTTGGGCGAACTGGGCCTGCTGGAACGAGGTCGACATGACCCCGGAAAGAATGATGAGCAGGGTGGAGGGCGGAATGATCTGCCCCAGAGTTCCGGCGGTACACACGGTGCCGACCGCCAATTCCGGTTGGTATCCGTTTCGCAGCATGGACGGCAGGGCGATCAGCGCCATGGTGACGACCGTGGCGCCGACGATTCCCGTGGAGGCGGCAAGCAAGGCGCCGACCACCACAACGGAAATCGCCAGGCCACCGCGTAGGGCGCCGAACAGACGGCCCATTTCCTCCAACAAGTCCTCGGCGATTCGGCTGCGTTCCAGGACCACGCCCATGAAGACGAACAATGGAATGGCGATCAGGACTTCATTGGTCATGATGCCAAAGATCCGCTGGGCCAGAGCGCCCAATAGGCTGGGATCGAACGCGCCGATCGCCCAACCAAGCCCGGCGAAGATCACCGCAACGCCGGCCAAGGTGAAGGTGACGGGATATCCGATAAGAATCACGGCACAGAGCGCCACAAACATCAGGACATCGAGATAGGCGCCGCTCATGAATTCGGCGGCCTGTCCGGAGTCCCCAAAAGGCACGCGGCATCGCGTAGCGCGGCCGCGAAAGCCTGCAGTATCAGGAGCAGGCAAAATACCGGAATGAGGGTCTTTAGGAGAAACGATGCGGGGATGCCGCCGACTGAAATCGGGCCTTCCAGGACCGCCCAGCTATTGTAAACGAAGGGCCAGGTCACCCACAGCAAAACCAACATAGCAGGCAGTAGAAAGAAGATCGCGCCGAACAGGTTAGTCACGGCCTTGCCGCGCGCGCCGCGCTTCTCATAAAAGATATCGACCCGAACATGCTCGTTGACCAGCAGGGTATAACCCGCACCGATCATGAATAAGGCGGCATGCATGTACATCACGCCCTCGTTCAGAAAGATATAACTGATACCGAAGAGGTAGCGGGCGAGCACGACGCCGAGCTGCAAGAGAACCATGATGAGCGCCAGCCAGCGCGCGGTGCGCCCGCTCCAACGGACCACTGCTTCCAAGGCGTTTGCCACGGCGCTCACAGTGTCAACTCCCGCGAAATACGAAGCCGGCTTGACCTCGTCCTTGGTGAAGTCAGGATAAGATCAAGCCGTCCTCTTGCGTCCCGCCGGAGCGGTTTAGTCGCCGTAGCGATAGTCCATGGCCCGGGCGTTCATTTGCCCGTTGTCGGCGAAGGTCATGTAGTCGCGCATCGCGGCACGGTAAGTGAGAAAGCTCTCGACCGTGCGGCGTACCAGATCGTCGGAATCGCCACGCATATCGGCCATGACCTCGCCGGCCGCGTTGCCCAGGGCGACAATCACGTCATCGGGCAATTTCTTGACCATCACGCCCTTGTCCGCGACCAGTTGCTTCAATGCCTTGGCGTGGTTGGTCGTGTAGTTGGTCCACACCGGATTGTAGAGCGATTCGCAGGCATAAGAGACCACCTGCTTCAAGTCGTCCGGTAGCGCGTCGTAGACATCCTTGTTGATCGCGCATTCTTCGGCGGACGAAGGTTCGCCGACCCCGGGCCAGTAATAAATCTTGGCAATCTGATAATATCCGAGGGCCGAATCGGTCCAGGGGCCGATGAACTCCCCGGCATCGATGGTGCCCGACTGCAGGGCCTGGAACATGGCGCGCCCACCCATGGCCTGTACCGACATACCAATCCGTGCGCACATCTCCGAAGCCAAGCCAGTGGTGCGGAAGCGCAAGCCTTTCAGGTCATCGACCGTTTTAATCTCGTTGCGGAACCAGCCTTGCCACTGCGGCCCTGAGTTGCCGCACAGGAAGGGCTTTAGCTTGAAGCGGCCATACATCTCGTCATAGAGCGCCTGACCGCCCCCGTGATTTAGCCAACCGACCTGCTCATCCGCGCGCAGGCCAAAGGGCTGCGACCCGAACAGCAGGATGCCGCGCGATTTGGAACCCCAATAGGCGGGGACGGAATGGTAGAGCTCGGCTGTCCCCTCGGAAACCGCGTCGAATACGCCGTTGCCAGGCACGATCTCGCCGGCGGCGAAGAGTTTGACCTCGATCCGGCCGCCCGAGAGCGCGGTAATACGGTCCGCGAGCTGCTGTGCGGCCACGCCTGGTCCAGGCAGGTTCTTGGGCCAGGACGTCACCATCTTCCATTGCATTTTGCCTTGGGCCAGCGCCGGCATCGGCAGCGTGGCCGCAGCTACGGCGCCAACCCCAGCCCCCCTCAAGAAATTTCGTCGTTTCATTTGCCTCCCTCCCTTATGGTTATGTGCTCCGATTCGAAGCGACCCTCGCGACGCCAGTATCCTGTCTGGCAGCCTGAGCCGTCAATCCACTGGAACGGGAGTCGCGGTGTTGGATCGAAGGCCCTGGTGCGCTTAGAGAGGATTTTTGGCGGCGCGATCCAGGGCGGGGACGAGGGCCCCGACGATATGATCTAGGGTGCCGGCCTCGCGCTTGGCGTAGTCGCCGGCCGCTTCGATCATCGCGCGCCGGGCCGCCTGGTCGCTTATCAAGGTGCCCGCCGATCGTGCCAGGCTGGCAGCGTCGGTCACGCAGTTTATTGCCCCGGCTTCCGCCATCTCCTTGCTCACGCGCAGGAAGTTCATGGTGTGGGGGCCGCACAGGATGGCGCAGTTCAGTTTGGCCGGTTCCAGAATATTCTGCCCACCTTTGGGCACCAACGAACCCCCGACAAGAACGACTTCGGCCAAGCGGTACCAAAGGCCAAGTTCACCCAGGGTGTCGGCCAGGTAAACCTCGGTGCCGGCTGTAAGTGCCTCGCCCTTCGAGCGGCAGGCGACCTCTAGGCCCCGCCCGCGCAACATGGCGGCGATTTCCCCGCCCCGATCCGGGTGCCGCGGCGCGAGCAAAGTGACAATACCTGGATGGGTCCTAGCCAGGGTGACGTGCGCGTCCGCCACGATCTCCTCCTCGCCCGGATGGGTCGAGGCCGTCAGCCAGCGCGGCCGGGCGCCCAAGGCGGCCTCAAGCGTAGCCAGAGCCTCAGGGTCTGCCGCCAAGGGCGGGGTGACGAACTTCAGGTTGCCCAGGCGTTGCGCGTGCGCCGCGCCCAGGGCGCGCAGGTGCCGCAAGTCCTCTCGCGATTGGGCCAAGACCACCGAGAACAGGTTCAAGAGATGTTCGATGGCGGGCCGGGCCCGGCGCCACTGAACGAATGACTTGCCCGACATACGGCCGTTGACCAGGGCCAGTTCGACCCCTTGGTCTCGCGCGGCGTGCAGCAGATTGGGCCAGAACTCGGATTCGATCACGATCCCCAGGGCCGGTCGCCAATGGGCCAGGAAACGCCGCACCGCCTGGGGCAGGTCGACCGGAACGTACTGGTGCAACACGCCCGGTGGCAGGCGTTCGGCCATGAGGGTGGCCGAGGTCACGGTCCCGGTGGTCATCAGGATCGTCAGGCCGGGCCAACGCGCCTGAATGCGTTCGATCAGGGGCAGGGCCGACAGTGCCTCGCCGACGCTGGCACCATGAAGCCAGACCAGGGGCCCGTCCGGCCGTGCTAAGCCGGCGTGGCCCAGGCGTTCGCCCAGGCGTGCCGCGTCTTCCCGGCCGCGTGCCAGGCGCTTACGCAAGAGACGGTGGACGAGCGGGGTCGCGGCCCAAGCGGTCACGCGGTAAAGGGCGAACACGCCAACTGCGAGGCTGCGACTGATCACGGTGGGGACAAACTACCGGTGGCGAAGGTGGCCTTCAAGGCATCGGCCAGGGATGTGGGCGCATGCCAATCCAGGCGTTCCCGAATCGCTTTGTCGTCGGTGACCAGATCGCCGGTTAGGCTGTCCGCGGCCACGCTCCGACCCAGTGCCGCGCCGAGGGACCGCAGCACGCTGGGTGGGCAGGGCCACAGGCGGGCGGGCCGGTCCAGGGCCTGGCCGATCGCGCGGACGAAATCGGGCGTCGAGAGTGGTGCGCCGTCGCACACCTCGAACAGCCCGCCGGGCGCCTTGGGATGCTCCAGGCAGGCTGCGATGGCGCTGCACAGATTGCCGGCGTAGATAAAGCTCCGCCGGTTCCGGATACTGCCGAGCGGCAGGGGCCAACCTTTGGCGACCGCCCGGGATAAGAGGGCGAAGTTGGCACTCGCGCCCGGACCGTAGACCAACGGTGGACGCAAGATAACTAGCTCCAAACCGGTGTCTCCCGCGATCCGGGTCAAGGACCCTTCGGCCTCCAGCTTGCTGATTTCATAGGGCCCGCCGGCCGGTTTGGCCTCGCGGGCCTTAATCGAACTCAGAAACACGAGACGTCGCGCGCCGGCCTCGGCCGCCTGCCGGGCCAGGCCTTCGCTGGCCGCCACGTTGATCCGGCGGTACGGTTCCAGCGCATCGGCGTTCGGCCCGCCTTGGATGTGAACCCGCGCCGCCAAATGGATGACCGCTTCCACGTCGATCAGGAACGGTCGCCAGTCTGTCGCGCCGTCGATGTCGCCGCTCGCGACGTACTCTATGCCCGGCCTAGGCGCGGGGGGATTGGTGCGCACCGTGCCACGCACGCGGTATCCCAACTCGACCAGGTAGCGGCAAAGATGGCGCCCGACGAAGCCGCGCGCGCCGGTCACGAGAATCAGCGGGGACTGCACTGAAAGCCCTTATCTTCCTGTGCTTGCGGAATCCGCCCGCCTGTCTCGCGCAAGAGCCTGTCGTAAACCTCGAGGGTTTCGCTGACCACCCGCTCGAGGGCGAACTCGGCGACCGCGATCTCCCGCCCACGCGTGCCCAGGCGGCGGCGCAGAGCAGCGTCCTCAATCAATTGTCGCAGGGCAGTGGCCAAGGCGCCCGCATTGCGCGGCGGCACTAGGATTGCGTTCTCCCCCCCACGTGCGATCTCGCGGCAGCCGGGAACATCGCTGGTCACGATGGGCCGCGCGCAGGCGGCCGCCTCGATCAGGGACTTCGGCAGGCCCTCACGGTACGACGGCAGGCAGACTATGTGGGCTTGAGCCAGCACGGCTGCCATATCGCCGCGAAAGCCCCACCATTCGAGTATCCCTTCGCTTTCCCAGGCCCGCAGGCGGGCGGCCGGGATTGCCGTTGGATTCCCTTCATCGCTATCGCCGACCAGGACAAAGCGTGCCGCCACGCCTTGGGAACGTAAGGCGCGCGCGGCCTCGGCGAACTCGCCCACGCCTTTGTCCATGAGCATCCGTGCCGGCAAAACCACAATCGGAAGGCCGTCCGGTTCCGGCAACGGCGCGAAAACCGCAACATCGACGCCGGCGCCGCGAATCAAGACGCAGTCTTCGGCCATCGTGAGATTCCGCGACAGGAAGGCACCCCGGTCATCGGGGTTTTGGAAGATGACTTTGGAGCCGGCCCTCTTTAAGGCCCAGCGATAGCCCGTTTCGATCAGGGCGCGCAGCGGAGCGGCCGCCCAGCCGCGCCGGATGAAGACAAAACCGAGACCGGAGATCGCGCTGACCACCGCCGGGCAACGGGCCAGACGTGCGGCGATCCCTCCGTACAGCACCGGTTTCACGGTTACGTTGTGAATGAGATCGGGGCGCAAGCGGCGATACAAGCGATAGAGCGCCCAGAGAGCCCCGGCTTCGGCCAGGGGATTGAGTCCGCGCCGGCTGATCGGCACCGGGTGATGGGCAAATCCCCGGGCGACGATGTCGCCTGCTGCCCGGCCCGGCGCCGTGGCGACCTGCACATCATAACCGGCCGCCGCCGCGGCTTGCGCGATCGGCAGGCGATGAGAGAGGAAAAAGCCGGCGTCGTTAACCGTGAACAACAGCTTGGGACGGCCGTTCGGTCGCGCTTGGGTCATATTTTTGGTTTTGCGCCTCGTGCCAAGCCTGGAAGACCAGAACGTCCCAAAGGTCGTAGTGCCAGTCGGATCGGCCGGCGAGATGTTCTGCCCACAGCCGGCGGATTGGCGCCGGCTCGAAGAAACCTTCGCGGCGCAAGCGCCCCTCGTCAAGCAGCGCCTCGGCCCAATCGCGCAAGGGGCCGCGCAGCCAATTGTCGATCGGCACCCCGAATCCCATCTTGGGGCGTTCAATCATGGCCCGCGGCACATAGCGCTCCAGAACCTGCCGCAAGGCCCATTTGCCTTGCCCGCCGCGCACCTTCATGTGCATGGGCAGACTCCAGGCGAATTCGACAACCCGGTGGTCGAGCAGGGGCACGCGCGCCTCCAGGCTAACCGCCATGCTGGCCCGGTCGACCTTGGTCAGGATGTCGTCCGGCAGATAGTTGACCGTGTCCAGGTACATCATGCGCGCGGTGAAGGATTTGAGCTGCGCCCAGCGTGCCGGGTCGGTCAGAATGGTTGTGGGCTCCGCCGACTCCCGCACCACGCTGGCTGGCTCCGTCCAGTGGGAGAGAAGCCGGAAATATAAGGCTTCTTGACCGTGGCTGCCGAGGATGCGGGCCAGCTTGTGCAACTTTTCGCCGGCCCGCTGTTGCCGCAGGCGGCCGGGCATGACGGGATCGAGCGCGTCGAACAGGCGCTGCCAGGTTTGCGGGGCCGCGCTGGTCAGGACCTTGGCCAAGGCGTGGCGCCCCGGCGCCGGCATCCAACCGACCTTGCGCCAGATCGTCTCCGCCCAGAAATACCGGTTGTAGCCGCCGAACAGCTCGTCCCCGCCGTCGCCCGACAGGCTGACGGTCACCTTGTCGCGCGCCAGTTGAGAGACCAGGAATGTGGGGATCTGCGATGAATCGGCAAAGGGCTCGTCGTAGAGCGTCGGCAAGCGCGGTATTACGTCGCGCGCCTCCTGCGGTGTCACGTAAAGTTCGGTGTGGTCGGTGCCCAGGTGCTGCGCCACCGCCTTGGCGTGCTCGGCCTCGTTGTAGCCGGCTTCGTGAAATCCGATGCTGAAGGTCTTTACCGGTTGGCTGGATTGCGCCTGCATCAGGGCGACCACGCTCGAGGAATCGAGCCCGCCGGACAGGAACGCGCCGAGCGGCACATCGGCGACCATGCGGCTTTCCACTGCCGCGCGCAGGCAGGCGTCCAGCGCGCCGACTGCCTCCGCGTCGCTGCCCCGGAACGGCTCGGCGCTGCCTTGTTCCGCGACCGCGCGCGCCGACCAATACGCTTCGAAGCTGCGGGCCAGGGTCGCCAATCCTAGGTCGCGGCGCTGCATTTCTGGCGTCAGGCATAGGATCGTGGCCGGGGGCAGCTTGTAGATGCCCCGATAAATCGAATAGGGCGCGGGAATGTAATTGTGACGCAGCGACAAGGCCAAAGCACCGCGGTCGACCTCTGGTGTGAAGTTCGGCCAAGCGGCCAGCGCCTTGATCTCGGACCCAAACAGAAAGGCGTCGCCGGACCATCCGAAATAGAGCGGCTTCTCGCCCAAGCGGTCGCGCGATAGATACAGGCTGCGCTCTTTCCGGTCCCAGAGCGCGAAGGCGAACATGCCGTTGCAACGGGTCAGCGCGCCGGCCACGCCCCAGGCGACCACGGCGGCCAGCAGGACCTCGGTATCCGAGTGCCCGCGGAACGGCGTGCCGCTTGTCTCCAGTTCCCGGCGCAGTTCCTGGAAATTATAGATTTCGCCATTGTAGCAAATGACATAGCGGCCATCGTGCGAGGCCATGGGCTGATGGCCGGCTGGCGAAAGGTCGATAATTGAGAGCCGGCGGTGGCCGAAGGCGAGGCCGGCCTCCGGGTCGGCCCAGGTGCCGCCGTCGTCCGGCCCGCGATGCCGCAGGGCGTCCGCCATGGACCGAGCCGCATCGCCCAGCGCCTCGCCGTTCAGACGGTGCTTTAGGTCGATCAAGCCCGCGATGCCGCACATATTTCTAACCTAAGCGTCGGGCTGTGTTCGCGTCAAAGCGACTGTGCGGTTCAGGCACAGGACAGCGTCTAGAGCTGCCAATAGCGGGCCCCGGCCGGCAAGTCCATGCCCCGCCACATACCCTTTATATCCGCCAGGACGCCGCGCGGCTTGAGAATATCGGTTAAGGCCTCACCGGTCAGGCTGCGGTAGACCGAATGATGCACGGCCCCGATGACGCAGTCATAGCCGCTATCGAAAGACAGGCTGGTCAAGAGCTCGATCCCGTAATGTTCGCGCGCCTCGTCCGGGTCGGCCATGGGGTCGTGGATGTCGACATGGTGCCCATCTTTTTGCAGGCGTGCGACCAAGTCGACCACCTTGGTGTTGCGCAGGTCCGGGACGTCCTCCTTGAAGGTCAGGCCCAGAACCAGGAAGCGAAGCGCATCCCCCGATTTACCCTCCGGCACAACTTGTCGAAGAATCTCCTCGGCCACGAAGCCAGCCATATCGTCATTGACCGCGCGTCCGGCCAAGATGACCTTTGGGTCCTGGCCCAATTGTTGCGCGCAGTGGGCCAGGTAGAAGGGATCGACACCGATACAGTGCCCGCCGACCAGGCCGGGCTTGAAATTCAGAAAGTTCCACTTGGTACCCGAGGCTTCGAGCACGTCGTGTACGGAGAGCCCCATGGCCGAGAAAATCGTCGCGATCTCGTTCACAAAGGCGATGTTGATATCGCGTTGCGCGTTCTCGATGACCTTAGAGGCCTCAGCGGTCTTGATATCGCGGGCGATGAAGGCACCGCCGCTGGTAATACTGCCGTAAACATCGGCTAAGAGCCGCGCCACCTCGGGCGTCTGCCCGGCGACCACCTTGGTGATTCGCTCGATGGTATGCTCCCGGTCGCCCGGATTGATCCGCTCCGGCGAATAGCCCAGAAAGAAATCCCGGCCGCAGGTCAGGCCCGATACTTCGGCCAAAAGCGGACCGCAAATATCCTCGGTCACGCCCGGATAAACCGTGCTCTCGAAGACCACTACGGCGCCCTTGGCCATGGCCGCCCCGACGGTCCGGCAGGCGGCTCGGACCGGGGTTAGGTCCGGCAGGTTTTCAGCGGTCACCGGCGTTGGGACGGTGACCATGTAGATGTCGATCCCCGCCAGGTCCGCGGGATCCGCGGTGAATGAGGTCGTGACCGAGCGCAGGACATGGTCGTCGACCTCACCGGTTCGGTCGTGGCCCGACTTAATTTCCTGGACGCGCAGCGTATTGATATCGAAACCGGTTACCGAGTAGCGGCGCGACAAGGCAACCGCAAGCGGCAGGCCGACATAGCCCAGCCCGATAACAGCGATTTTGGGGTTCTTGCTCATGAATCCGCCGGTTCTGAGTGAAGTCCGCGCAAGCTCCCCCCACGCGGGATTTTTGTCAATCGATTGATAACATTACTATGGTTTTATTTGTCCTAATACGCTGGCCCGGGCCCGCAGAGGTCGCTGCGGCGCCTTGAGTTGGGGCGTGCGGCGCGCTATGAGGAGCGGTGCGCTGCCGCCATAACCCTCTATCCGAACCAGAGCGAAAATTCGTCCCATGACCACACTCGTCACCGGCGCGGCCGGATTTATTGGTTCTCACGTCAGTACCGCTCTGCTGGACCGCGGCGAGCAGGTCGTCGGAATCGACGACCTTAACGATTATTACGATCCCAAGCTCAAGGAAGCTAGGCTTGCGCGATTGCGCGGCCGCAACGGCTTTTCGTTTCACAAGATGGATATTTCCGACCGCGAGGCGATGTTCGCCCTGGCGGCGGCGGAACCTGGCATCGACGGCGTGGTTCACCTTGCCGCCCAAGCGGGTGTGCGTTACTCGTTGGAGAACCCCTACGCCTACGTCCAGACCAATGTCATGGGTCACCTGACGGTCATGGAGGCCTGCCGGCGCTTGCCCGCCCTGCGCCACCTGGTCTACGCGAGCTCGTCCTCGGTCTATGGCGGCAATACCAAGATGCCCTTTTCGGTCGAGGATCCGGTTGAACGGCCGGTCTCGCTTTATGCGGCGACCAAGCGGGCGGACGAACTCATGTCCCACTGCTATGGCCATCTCTATGGTCTGCCCATGACCGGGCTGCGCTTTTTCACGGTTTACGGGCCCTGGGGTCGACCCGACATGGCCGCTTATATCTTCGCCAAGGCGATCTTCGAGGGCCAGCCGATCCAGGTTTTTAACCACGGCAATATGCGGCGCGACTTTACCTATATCGACGACATCGTCGCCGGTGTGGTGGCCGCCCTGGACCGCCCACCAAAGGTGGTGGAGGGCGGCGATACGCCTCACAAGGTCTATAACCTTGGCAACCACCGGTCCGAGCGCCTGATGGATTTCATCGCGATCCTGGAAAAGGCCTGTGGGCGCGAGGCGGTCAAGGTCTTCGAAGACCTGCAGCCGGGCGACGTGCCGGATACTTTCGCGGACATCGAGGCCTCGCGCCGCGATTTGAATTTTGAGCCCCGCACAAGCATCGAGGACGGCTTGCCGCGCTTCGTCGCTTGGTTGCGCGACTACGGCAAGTATTAGCCCTACACACCTTCTATACTTTAGGTTTCGGCGCCGACAGGGCGCCCTCCGGGGCGCTTCCTCCGGCGGGCGCGGCACTCAAGGTCAGTGTTAAGGCGGTCGCGGCCAACATGGCCAGCCACTGGTTCTGCCACACCCCGTAAGCGGTACAGACCAAGACTAAGCCGGAGACGTAGGTCGCTTGCCCCATGATCCGGGCGGCTCCGGCCCGCGCTTCGAGGCCCTGGATCAGAACCCAGGCGATGCCGAGGCTGATCAAGGCGCCGACCGCGCCGAGCTCCAGGAGGATCTGTAGCGGCGCATTGTGCGGATGCAAGCCCGCGGGGGACCGGCCGCTGGCTTCTTTGGCATCTGACAGGCGGCGCATCTGACGGGCGGCATCGAAGCCCCAGCCGAGCACCGGTTTCTCCGCGATTCGCTCGGCGTAAAAATGCCAAATTTCGACCCGGTGCGCGGCCGACATCGGCATCCAGTCCGCCTCTTGCCAGCCCATATCGTAAAGCTGTCGCCCGGCCAGGGGGCTGAGGAGCAGCGCGCCGAGGGTCGCTAGTACAAGGACAGCCCGGCCTGCCTTGCGGTGCGCCAAGGCGATCGGGACAACTAACGCTGCTCCCAGAACGCCGGCGATCGCCGCCAAGCTGTTTAGGAAAGCCAGGACAATCAGTGTCGCCGGTATCAGGGCCACGGCGGCCATCTTTGCCCCCCGCAACCAAAGAACTGCTGCCGCGGGCCAACAAAGGAGCGCCATGGCACTGGCGCCCCGGTTTAAAAACGTGGTTGCCTGGTCCGTGGTTATGGCTTCGCCGCGTAGCGCGTGCACGATCGGAAAGTTGAGCATCAACTCCAGGGTCAGGGTCCCGAGACCGCAGGTGACTCCCGCGGCCAGCCAAGCGCCGACGTACAAACGGGCCGGCCGCTCGAGCTTGGTCAGAATGGCCTGGAGCAGCAGGGCGGCGGCGAAAATACAGCTGATCCGTGCCACCAGCACGAGCGAGCGCAGAGGTTCGAAATTCCAAAAGGACGCAATCACGCTCCACAGCAGTAAGATGCCGAGGGCCAAACCAATTCGCCCGCTCGGCCAAGGAAGGCGCCGCTCCGCGCGCCATACGAGGAGGGTGGCCAACAAGGCCGCGACCAACAACAAGGCGACGACGGCGCGCGGCGCGAGAATGCCGATGACCGGCAAAACGATGCTGAAAGTGCTCAAGACGGCGACGACGCCGGGCGCTTGCCGGGTCGCGACCCGGCCGCGCGGCGCTGCTTGCCGGCCGGTTTCAGGAGTCGTTTCGGTGGGGATTTGAGCCTTGATTGTCATCGAACCCGGGATAAAGCGTCCTTAGAACCGCGGACCGAGGCCACTGCCCAGTCCCGGGCCGCCACCGGAGGCCTAAGCCTATCGTTGACAAGAAACCGCCCTGCGGGCTTGAATCCTTCGACTTTAGGTGTCGGCGGTCCAAGTGGAGCGACAAATCCGCATGCCCCGGCTGGATAGCATTACAGGAGGCGAAAATCCATGAGAAATAGGCATATAGCGAGGTATTCGCGCCGGTCGTTTCTGGCCGGAACCGGGGCCGTGGCGGCCGGATTGTCCTTTGGCCCCAAGTTCGCCTTGGGCGCGGAAGAGGCGAAGTTGAACTTCTACAACTGGGACACCTATATCGGCGAGACCACGCTTGACGACTTCAAGGATGCGTCGGGCATCAAAGTCACCATGGATCTCTTCGCCGACAACGACGAACTCTTTGCCAAGCTGAAGGAAGGTAACCCGGGTTACGACCTGATCGTGCCGACCAACGATTTCGTCGAGCGCATGGTTCAGGCGGAGATGCTGGTTCCCCTGAATCACGGCAAGATTCCAAACTTCAAGAAGAACGTCGCTAAAGCGTTTCAGGACGCAGAGTTCGATCCGGGCCGCAAATACTCCATGCCCTATATGTGGGGCACCCAAGGAATTGGCTATCGCAAATCACGGGTCGACGGCGTGCCGGACAGCTGGAAGTGGCTCCTCGATTCGGACAAGTACGCCGGCCGAATCGCGCTGCTCAGCGGTAGCAGCCAGGCGATCGGCATGGCGCTGAAATACCTAGGCCATTCCTACAATTCGACGGACGCGAAGGAAATCAAAGCCGCCGAAGACCTAATTATAAAACAAAAGCCGCACATCAAAGTGTTTGCAGACGACAACGGTCAGGACTTGTTGCTGTCTGGCGAGGTCGATCTGACCATGGAATGGAATGGCGACATTCTTCAAGTGATGGAAGAAGACGACGATCTCGCCTACGTTGTTCCTAAGGAGGGTAGCATCGTCTGGCAAGACACCCTGGCCATTCCGAACGGCGCACCCCATCCCGACAACGCGCACAAATTCATCAATTTCATTCTCGACGCGGAGGCCGGGGCGGCGATCGCCGATTTTATCCAATACGCCACCCCGAATGCCGCGGCGCGCGCCCTTTTGCCGGACGACTACAGCAAGAACCCGGCGATCTTCCCGACCGACGAGACCTTGTCGAGATGTGAACCGGAGGTCTACAAGGGCGAGACGGCACAGCGCCTGAGGGACGAGGCCCTAACTCGAATTCTTGCCGCGTGAGAGCAGGCATCGCGTGATTGGAATTGGCGCGGCCCGGTTCGATACGGGCCGCGCCAGGTCGCGCAAGGGGGCTTCTTGAATGGATAGTTGGCGCAAGAATCCGTTGGTCTTCTGGGTCTTGAACCTGTCGCCCAGCGCCTGGCTCATACTATTCTTCATCGTGCCGCTGACGTTGGTCTGGGTGCTCTCCTTCGGCGAGAAACGAGGGCTCCTCGAGGTTGCCATAACCGGCACCTTCGACAACTACGCGCGGGCGCTGCAGCCGCTGTACCTAGAGATCTTCTGGAAATCGATCTGGATGGCAGGCCTGGCCACCATTGCCTGCCTGATCGCCGGATACCCGGTCGCCTTCGCCATCGCCTTTGCGCCCGATCGATGGAAGCCCTTCCTGCTGCTCGCGCTCATGGTGCCGTTTTGGATCAATATCCTGATCCGCACCTATGCCCTGATCGCGGTGTTTCGGACCCGCGGTTACGTCAATTTCACCCTGGAATGGTTTTGGGATCAGGCGAACGGGCTGCTGACCCTTTTGGGGCTCGGCGGGTATCAACTTATTGGCGCGCGCTATGAGCCGCTAGAACTGCTGTACAACAATTTCGCGGTCAACATGGGCATCGTGTATGCCTTCTTTCCCTTCATGGTCCTGCCACTCTACGCGAATATCGAGAAGCTGGACCGCTCCTACATGGAAGCCAGTCTAGATCTCGGCGCCGGGCATTGGCGGACCTTCTTTTCCGTTGTCTTCCCCCTAACTTGGCACGGCGCGCTCTCGGGCATCATCATTGTCTTTATTCCGGCGCTGGGTGCTTTCTTCATCCCGGATCTATTAGGCGGCACCGACAGCCAGTTGATCGGCAACGTCATCGAACGCCAGTTCAAATCCGCCAACGACTGGCCGTTTGGCGCCGCCTTGTCGTTCCTGCTCATGTACATCACCTTCGGCGCGCTCGCCTTGCGCGCGCTTGTGGCCGGGCGCAACCGGGGGTTGGACGTTTAGGCATGCCTCAGTCCAATACATCCACACCCGCCGCGCGGCCCACGTCACTCGAGTCCGGCGTGGGCCGGGCCCGCCGGCGGCCGGCACTCGGGCCGTTGGACTATACCCGGCGCTGGTGGCTGCGGTTGATCGTAGCGCTGACATTTCTGCTGCTTTACGCGCCGATCCTGACCTTGGTGGCTTTCAGCTTTAACGACAGCCGGCGCAACATCGTGTGGCGTGGCTTTACCTTCAAGTACTACGAAAAGGCCTGGAACAATGACAGCCTGATCGACGCCTTCGCGAACAGCCTTTCCATCGCGGTTATCAGCACCGTGATTTCCACGATTCTGGGCGTGTTGGTCGCGATATTCCTATGGCGCTTCAGGTTTCCCGGCAAGGCCGTCTACGAGGGCTTCATGGCCTTGCCGATCGTGATACCGGAAATTTGCATGGGTGTGGCCATGATGGCGTTCTTCGCCCGTGTCGGCTGGCCCAACGATCTGCCTTGGCCGCTCAGTTTGTCCAGCATCACCATCGCCCATATCGCCTTCTCGTTTCCCTTCGTCGCGATCATCGTTCGCGCCCGTCTGGTCGGCTTCAATCGCGAGCTCGAGGACGCGGCCAAGGACTTGGGTGCCAGCGAATGGCGAACCATGTGCGATATTGTCTTGCCCTATTTGAAGCCCGGTATTGTGGCCGGTGCACTGATCGCCTTTACGTTATCCCTCGACGACTTCGTTATCACATTCTTCACCGCCGGGCCGAAGACCATCACCCTGCCGGTCAAGATATTCTCGATGGTCCGTTTCAGCGTCACGCCCGAAGTTAACGCGGCGTCGACCGTTCTCATTCTCATCACCGTAATCGCAACCGCGCTCGCCATGCGCTTCCAGGCGCTTGCACGCGGCACGAAAGACGGTCGGGGGTAAACGCGCATGACCGATTCGCCACCGATCATATCCGTTCAAGGAGTTTCAAAGCGTTTCGGCAACGTCGCGGCCGTCGACACGGTGTCGCTGGAAATTCGCCAGAACGAGTTCTTCGCCCTGCTTGGGCCTTCGGGCTGTGGCAAGACGACTCTATTGCGCATGCTGGCTGGTTTTGAAACGCCGAGCGAGGGCGAGATCCTGATCGACGGTCAGGACATGACCGATGTGCCGCCGAACCGCCGGCCGGTCAATATGGTGTTCCAGTCCTACGCGGTCTTTCCGCACATGAGCGTGTTCGACAACGTCGCCTATGGCCTGCGCGTCACCAAGACCCCACCCGGCGATATTGCCCAGCGTGTGCAGGAGGCGCTGCACATGGTGCAATTGAGCGAACAGGCGGAGCGTAGACCGGACCAGCTTTCGGGTGGCCAGCGCCAGCGTGTGGCCCTGGCCCGGGCGCTCGTCAAGCGGCCCAAGGTCTTGCTGCTCGACGAACCCCTGTCGGCCCTGGACGCCAAGCTGCGAGAGGCCATGCAGCTGGAATTGGTGCGTCTTCAGACCACCGTGGGCATTACCTTCGTCATCGTCACCCACGATCAGCACGAGGCCTTATCCATGGCCAACCGGATCGCGGTCATGGAATCCGGGCGAGTGCAGCAGGTGGCCCGGCCGGCTGAGCTTTACGAATTCCCCAACAGCCGCTTCGTCGCCGATTTTATCGGCAAAATGAACCTGTTCCAGGGCCGGGTCGTGGAGCGCCAAGGTGCCGAGATGACGGTCGATATCGAGGGGCTGGGCCGCTTGGTACTGCCCGGACAGGATAAATCGGCTGAAACCCGGCCGGTGAGCGAGGGCCAGGAGGTCGGGGTCGCGGTGCGGCCGGAAAAGGTTAAGATCCACCGCGACGCCATGCCGGCTGGCCCGATCGTTCTGCGCGGCCAGGTTCGCGAGGTGGCCTACTATGGCGATACCAGCCATGTCTTCCTGCGCCTTGACAGCGGGCAGGTCATCAGCGCCAATTTGCGCAACGATTCCCGGACCTCGGACCCCTCGGTCAAAATTGGCGAGGATCTTTGGTGCTCTTGGGAGCCGCAGGATACCTTAATTCTGGACCGCTAGGCCCCGCTCAGGGCCACCGCGCCACAAAATTGCCATGGAATATTAATCGTTTGGCCATGGGTTCCTGGCTGGATCGACGATGCCGGTTGAATCCGGTATGTTGCGGCGCGCCGATTTGTTATTATTCTGGAAACCGTCGGCGCGCAATATCGCCGACAAGGCCCGATAAGAGGCCTTTATGTGCGAATGTCGGGATAAGTGTGCGATGAATTGGCGCCTAGGAGTTGTGGCGATCGTTTCGCTTGGTGCGGGGGCCTGCGCCGACTTGGCGCGTGTGAAAAACAGCGTATTTCCCGCCATTTCCGCCGAAAACGCCGCCGAAGAGAGGCCGATCCCACAGGCCGAGACGCGGGCTGTCGCCTCCGGCGACGAATATTACGACTACTGGTTCGCGCCGCCACGAGTTGCCACGGTTCCACCGGCGCCGCGCCGCAAGCCGGACCGCGATGAACCCGCGGCGGCGGTCGCCGAGCCGGATCCCGATCTGCTGGTCGGCCTGGATTTCGAGGCGACTAAGGCCCTGCTGGGCGATCCGGCCTTGCGGATGGAGCAGCCACCGGCCAAGGTTTGGGCCTACAATGGTGGGACATGCATGTTCAGCGTGTTTTTCTATCCCAGCATGGACGACAGCGTATTCCGGGTTCTGACCTACGAAGTGACGGGAAAAGAACCGAATTTGCCAATCCAAACCGCCAGCGGCACCAGCGATACCGGCACGATTAAGATCCGCGATCGAGCCAGCCCGGTTTTGCGCCGTTGTTTCGCCGATTTACTGCATGGAAGGGAAATGCCAGATGCGGGGTAGTCGATAATGTCATTGCCGGCCATGGTGCAAGAGCCGCTGCAGGCGCGTGTCGTCATCGTCGACGATGATGATTTGTTCCGAGAATCCTTGGGTCTGAATCTCGCCGAGGAGGGTTACGACGTTGTCGACTTCCCGAACGGCGAGAGCGTTCTGGCCTATTTCGAAGAGGGCAATCCGGCCGACGCGGTTCTGCTGGATTGGCGCATGCCCGGTTTGGACGGCTTGGGCGTTCTGCGCCGGCTGCGCGAAACCCGGGTCGAGACCCCGGTTGTGTTTCTGACCATGCTCAGCGACGAGATTTACGAAGAAGCGGCCCTGAAATGGGGCGCCGTCGATTTTATCGACAAATCGCGCCGCCTGCCGATCATTCTGGGCCGCCTCAAGCTGATTACCGACGGGGCCAAGGCCATGGTCGCGCCCGGGACGCAGGGCGCCGGCGAAATCGATGCTGCGGGCAACGTGCGGCGCGGACCGCTCGAACTGCGGCTCGGCATCCATCGGGCCTATTGGAAAGAGCGACAGGTCGATCTGACCCTGAGCGAATTCGCGATCATCCGCTTCATGGTCACCCAGTCGGGCCGCGACGTGACCTACCGGCAGATTTACGACATCGTGCGGGGCAAGGACTTCGTGGCCGGATTCGGCACCGACGGCTACCGCGCCAACGTGCGTTCGTTCATCAAGCGCATCCGCAAGAAATTCCGCGACGTCGACGTGGAATTCGACCGGATCGACAACTATCCCGGCTTCGGTTACCGCTGGCGGGACGAACCGGGCGAGATTGGCGCCGCCACCGACGCCGGTGCGGCCGGGACGGCGGAGCGGGCGGGAGTGACGGACGAGGCTGACTGAGGATGTCGCGGGCCGAAGAGGGTCCCGCGCTCGTCAGCGTCAAACCGGACCAACGCAAGAAAACCCGCCTGTTGGGTGGCGCGACCAGATCGCTGGTCGGCAAGCTGATTCTGCTTCTGCTGGTCTTCATGACCGTGCCGGTCATCCTGTATTCCGAATTCCGTCAGGCGGATTCGGAAAAGCGCCGCCTGCTGCTGGAAAGCGTCCGGGCACAGGGCAGCTTGATCGCGGAAAGCCTGCGCCCCCTGCTCGAGCGCGAAGACCCCTCGCCCCTGCCCGACCTGAACGAAGCGGTAAAGCCGCTGGCCAACGATCACTCCGGGGTCAAGGTTCTGTTCCGCCCGGCCAGCCAGCATGGCCTGGAGGATTTCTTCTTCGTAGCCTCGGAGCCGCCGGTTCCCGCCGCTACCCTCGCGGCCGAGCGCGACCGGCTGATCGAGCGCGGGGTCTTGGATAAGCTGGCACAATCCTGCCAGGTGGAGGTCCCGATCGCCTTGCGCCACTTACAGGAAAGCGGCACCGAGGAATTGTTGACCTCGATCACCCCTGTAACTTCGGCGGCCGGGTGTTGGGCCATAATCACGACCCACACCTCGACGGAAATGCTTGGCACCGCGATCGACCAACCCTACTGGAAGACGATCGAGGTTCGGATCGCCTCGGCCATCTATCTGGGCATGGCGATCTTTACCTTCGGTCTGTTCTATTCGATCTGGCGCAGCATCATGCGGTTTCGCGACATGGCGCGCGGCATCGGCGAAGGCCGTGCCGCGAGTGTCGGTTTCGCAGCCCAGAACGAGGTCCCGGAGCTTTCCGAGGTTGCCGAGGAATTCGACCGCATGACCTCTGCCCTGCGCGATTCGGCGGAAGACCTGCGCCGCGCTGCGGAAGACAACGCCCACGCCTTCAAGACCCCGATCGCGATCATGCGACAATCCTTGGCGCCGCTGCACCGGCTCATCCCCGAGGACAATCCACGTGGCAAGCGCGCCTTGGAGGTAATCGAAGAATCGGTCGATCGCCTCGACTATCTGGTCGCCAGCGCGCGACGCTTGGATCAGGCGACCGCCGAATTGCTCGACGCGACACGGGAGAAGATCAATCTATCGCGCCTGCTGGAGCGCATGTTGGCGGCCTATGCCGACAGCATGGCCAGCCGCAACGTGGTCTTGGCCAAGAGTATCCAGCAGGAAATCGTTGTGCGAGCCGGCCAAGACCTGATGGAAACGGTAATCGAGAACGTGATCGATAACGCGGTCGAGATTTCCCCGCCGGGCGCCGAGGTCCGGGTCGACCTGCGGCGCGCTAAGGGGGGCGTTGTGTTGATCGTGCGCGACCGCGGCCCGGGGGTCGCGCCGGAAAATCTGGAGCGGATCTTCGAGCGTTATGTCTCCCTGCGCGAGCGCCCCAAGGAGAACACCAAGGAGAACACCAAGGAGAACGCCAAGGAGGATACCACGGAGGAGCCGGGGCCGCATTTTGGCATCGGACTGTGGATCGTTCGGCGCAATCTTCAGTCGGTCGGCGGCCAAGTTTGGGCGGAAAATCGCCCAGCTGGGGGCCTGGCCATAGTGATTGGCCTGCCCCTGGCCTCCTAAGGGGTGTTCTTTCGGGGTGCGGCCGACCCCCAAAATCAACTATAATGGCGGAAAATATAGCCACTTTTGGGCATCGGAAGAACCATGTCGATTCAGCATCCGTATCTTCTTTTTCTCGGCGACGCCGCCGATCAGCTTGCGGCCAAGACCGCTCAGGGCATTGCCCATTGGCGCCCGGATTGGTGTGTCGGGCAAATGCGCCTTGATGAATGCCACGCCGATCTGGGTTTGGCCGACGTGACCCTGGAACAGGCGGCCGCCGCCGGGGCCAAGACCCTGGTGATAGGGGTGGCGAACCGGGGCGGCGTGATCTCCGAAGCCTGGATCGAGGTATTGGAACGGGCCTTGCTTCAAGGGTTCGACCTGGCGGCCGGTTTGCACAATCGCTTGGCCGATGTCCCCAGCCTGGCCGCCGTGGCGGATCAACACGGACGGCGGCTGTTCGATGTGCGCCACCCGAGCCGAAGCTTCGAGCTCGGCAACGGCCGCAAGCGCAGCGGTAAACGCCTGCTGACCGTTGGCACCGATTGCTCGGTCGGCAAGATGTACACCTCCCTGGCCCTGGAGAAAGACATGCGCGCGCGCGGCATGAAGGCCGATCTGCGTGCCACCGGCCAGACGGGGATTTTGATCGCCGGGTCGGGGGTCTCCATCGACGCCGTGGTGTCCGATTTCATATCCGGCGCGGTCGAATGGCTATCGCCCGCCAACGAGGCCGATCATTGGGACGTCGTCGAGGGTCAGGGGTCGCTGTTCCACGCCTCTTTCGCCGGGGTCAGCCTGGGGCTCTTGCATGGCGCGCAAGCCGACGCCCTGGTCCTGTGCCACGAACCGACCCGCCGCCACATGCGCGGCCTGCCCGACTATCCCTTGCCGGAGTTGAAGGACTGCATGGCGGCCAATCTGGCGGCCGCGCGGCTGACCAATCCGGCGGCGCATTTTGTTGGCGTGTCGATCAACACCTCCCACATGGCGGAGGACGAGGCCGGACCGCTGCTGCAGTATCTCGAACGCGAACTGGATTTGCCCGCCGTCGACGCCTTCAAAGACGGCGTGGGACCGATTCTGGACCGGTTGGATTAGGCCGTGACCGGCGTGGCGCCCTCCTTGCGGCTAAGGGTTCGGCAGGAGACCTGGCCGATCCGCGGTACCTTCACCATTTCGCGCGGCAGCAAGAGCGAAGCCTCGGTCGTGGTCGTCGAATTGATCGCGCCGGGGGCCGGCGGCGGCATCATGGGCCGTGGAGAATGCGTGCCCTATGCCCGTTACGGCGAGACCGTCGAGGGCGTGATTGAAACCGTCCAAGCCTTGGCCCCGCAATTGGATAATGGGTTGGATCGCCACGGGCTTCAAAGCGCGCTGCCGCCCGGCGCCGCGCGTAACGCCTTGGATTGTGCGTTCTGGGACCTGGAGGCCAAGCAGTCCTCAGGACACCGGGTTTGGCAGCTCGCCGGCTTGTCGCCGCCCAAGCCCCTGGTAAGCGCCTATACCTTGTCGCTCGACAGCGTCCTGGCCATGGGCCGGGCCGCCGCTGGGAACGCGCACCGGCCGCTCTTGAAGCTGAAGCTTGCGGGCCCCGACGATTTGGCGCGGGTCGAAGCGGTCCGCGCCAACGCGCCCGAATCCCGCTTGATTGTCGATGCGAACGAGGGCTGGTCGACGGCCGATTACGCCGAACTCGCGCCGCGCCTGGCGGTGCTTGGTGTCGATTTGATCGAACAGCCGTTGCCCGCCGGCCAGGACGCCGCTCTGGCGCGCATGCAGCGGCCGGTGCCGGTGTGCGCCGATGAATCCTGCCACGATACCGCCTCCCTTGCTGAGATTGTAGGGCGCTACGACGCGGTCAACATCAAGTTGGATAAGGCCGGCGGCCTGACCGAGGCACTCAAGCTCAAGGATGCGGCCCTAGCCCAAGGTTACGACATCATGGTTGGTTGCATGATGGCGACGTCGCTGGCCATGGCGCCCGCGACCCTGGTTGCGCAAGATGTTCAGGTGGTCGACCTGGACGGGCCGCTGCTGCTGGAACGCGACCGGGACGATGGTCTCAGGTTCGAAGGCAGTACGGTCCATCCGCCGGACGCCGCGCTCTGGGGCTGACCCCGGCATCCCGAAACGGGCGATTGCTCAGCTTGTCCGGCGCGCCTTGCGTCCGCCCCGGCGTGAGCGGCGGTGCGCGGGCTCCGGCCGGCATAGGTAAGTCTTCAGGTGGGCCTGCGGATATCTCGCAGTCTCGCGCAAGAGCTTGATCAGTTCGCCGCAGGCGCCCCCGGGCGGCGGGCCCTCGGCATAGCCGTAGCGATCCAGAAGCGAGCCTGCCGCCGCTGCCGGATCCACCTCGTCGCCCAGGCGCAGGGTCCAGCCGAGCAGGGCATCCTGCGCCGGACCGGGAAACTCGTCGGCCATATTCAGGATCTCGCCGATGATGCCGCCTGGGTCGTCCGGCGCATGGTATTTCGAGGTGTAGGTGATCGACATCGCCTATCCCGCCCGGCGCAGCAAGTTAAGCCGGCACGGCTGGTCGAAATGGAACGCGCCGTCGCGTTCCTCCGCGTTGTCTTCAAAGGCCGCGCGCAGCTCATTTTCCCATTTCTTCACCTTGGACCGGCGCCGTTCGTCGACGGCAACCATATGATCGCGGAACTCGGCGAAGCTGCCGTATTTGATCGGCGCCAAATAGACCAGCTGGCGTTCCGCCGTGAACAAGGGGCCCTCGGCCGCCGCCAGAATTGCGTCGTAAGCTTCGGCGCGGACAACGGTCTCGTCGTCGATCAGGCGCGTCGCGCGGAAGTTGGGCCCGTCGGCGATCGGTTCCAGGATATGCAACAAACCGCCGGGTTTTAGCACCCGCGCGGCTTCCTCCAGCGCCTTGGATTGCAGCGCGACCGGAACGTGATGCAGGGAATTGAAGAAGACCGCGACATCGAGGATGCTATCGGGCAGGGGCAGATCCTCGCCGCCGCCCTGTTGATAGTCCTCGTCGCCGGCCGCCTCCGCCGCCCGAGCCCGCTCGAGCTGGCCGGCCGAGGGCTCGATACCGGTCACCCGCGCACCGAGGCGGGTCATGAGGCGGACCAATGCGCCGTCGCCGCAGCCGATGTCGGCGACCCGCGCGCCCTTGAGCGTCAGGGTTTCCTCGATCACCTCTCGGTGCTTGCGGCGCGGCGGCGTAGACATTTCGGATTTCACCACTCAGAACAGCTTGCCCGGTGCAGCTAAGGCATGCCGGGACCCGCCGTCAAGTGCCATGGCGGCCAAGAGATCCCGACCGAGTTCGCGTGCTCTTGCGGCGCTGTGGCAATCGGTTAGGGTCGAGCACTATGAACAAGTTCGAAGACCAGGATTTCCCGGAAATCCGAGAGGCCGTACGGGCCCTCTGCGCTGACTATCAGGGCGACTATTGGCGCGATCTGGACCGGGAGCGGGCGTATCCCCAAGCTTTCGTCGATGCCTTGACGAAGGCCGGTTATTTGGCGGCCTTAATCCCCGAAGCGTACGGCGGCAGCGGCCTGCCGCTCTCCGCCGCCACAGCGATCCTGGAAGAAGTCCACACCAGCGGCGGCAACGGTGCCGCCTGCCATGCCCAGATGTACACCATGGGCACGATCTTGCGTCACGGCAACGAGGCCCAGAAGCAGCGCTGGCTGCCGGAGATCGCGGCCGGGCGCCTGCGCTTGCAAGCCTTCGGCGTCAGCGAGCCAACCAGCGGCACCGATACCCTGAGCCTGACCACCACGGCGCGGCGGACCGGCGATCATTATTTGGTCAACGGGCAGAAGGTTTGGACCAGCCGGGCCGAGTATTCCGACCTCATGATCCTCCTGGCGCGAACCACGCCCAAGGCGGACGTGGCCCGCAAGGGCGAGGGCCTGTCGGTGCTGGTGGTGGATTTGAAGGCGGCAACGCAGGGAGAAAAGCCACCCGTGGTGGTGCGGCCGATCCGCACCATGCTGAACCACGCCACCACCGAGGTCTTCATCAGCGATCTACGCGTCCCGGTGGAAAACCTGATTGGCGAGGAGGGGCGGGGCTTTCGCTATATTCTGGACGGCATGAATGCCGAGCGCATCTTGATTGCCTCGGAATGTTTGGGCGACGCGCGCTGGTTTATCGAGAAAGCCAGCGCCTATGCCAAAGAGCGGCGTGTCTTCGGCCGGGCCATCGGCCAGAATCAGGGCGTTCAGTTTCCCATTGCGCGCGCCTATGCCCAGGCCCAGGCGGCGACCCTTATGGTGCGCCAGGCGGCCGCCTTGTTCGAAGCGGGACAGCCCTGCGGCGCCGAGGCTAACATGGCGAAAATGCTCGCCTCCGAGGCTTCTTGGGCCGCCGCCGAAAGCTGCCTGCAAACCCACGGCGGTTATGGTTTCGCCGAGGAGTACGACGTCGAGCGCAAGTACCGCGAGGCGCGGCTCTATCAGGTTGCGCCGATCTCAACCAACCTGATTCTGGCCTATCTGGCCGAGCATGTTCTCGGCCTACCACGGTCGTATTAGGCCATGGGTACGCCGCTGGAAGGCCTGCTCGTGGTCAGTCTTGAACAGGCGGTGGCCGCGCCTTATTGCAGCGCCCGCCTGGCCGATGCCGGCGCGCGGGTCATCAAGGTCGAACGGCCGGAGGGCGATTTCGCCCGTGGCTACGACCGGGTCGCCAAAGGCGAGAGCGCCTATTTCGTCTGGCTTAACCGGGGTAAGGAATCGGTCGCGCTCGATATCAAGACCCCGGACGACAAGGCCCTCCTGGAGCGCTTGATCGCGCGTGCCGATATTTTCATTCAGAACCTGGCGCCTGGCGCGGCAGGGCGGGCCGGTTTCGCTAGCGCCGAATTGCGCGCCCGGCATCCGCGTCTCATCACAGTGGATATTAGCGGCTATGGCGAGGATGGCCCCTATGCCAAGATGAAGGCCTACGACCTCTTAGTTCAGGCGGAGACCGGCTTGGCCGCGGTCACCGGACGGCCCGAGGGGCCGGGCCGGGTCGGCGTTTCGGTGTGCGATATCGGCGCCGGTATGTATGCCTACATGGCGGTGCTGGAGGCAGTGATTTCGCGCGGCCAGGACGGGCAAGGGCGGGGGCTTGCGGTGTCGCTTTTCGATGCCCTGGCCGATTGGATGAACGTGCCTTTCCTGCATCAGGTCTATGGCGGCCGGGCCCCGGACCGGGTCGGCCTCAACCACCCTTCGATTGCGCCTTACGGCGTCTATGCCGCTGGCGACGGCGGCGAGGTGGTGATCTCGATCCAGAACGAGCGCGAATGGGTCCGGCTGTGCGCCGAGGTTTTTCAGCGCCCCGAGATGGCGGGCGACCCGCGCTTCAGCGACAACCCGGCACGGGTCGCCAACCGTGCGGCCCTGGACCGAGAGATCGCCGCTGCCCTGGCGCCGCTGACCCGCGACGGCATGATCGAACGTTTGCGCGCGGCGGAGATTGCCTACGGCGCGGTCAATTCCATCGCCGACCTAGCCGCGCACCCGCAATTGCGCCGGGTGGAAATCGAGACCCCTGGGGGCGCGCTGGAGGTGATCGCCCCGCCGGCGCGAAGCTCTGACGGTCCGGCGTCTTTCGCCCCGGTGCCGGCGCTCGATCAACATGGCGCGGCCATCCGTCGGGAATTTTCGGCATGACGAAAAACGACGCGGAAGACTGGCATCCCTGGATCGGGCGGACCGAGACCCACGAGGATATCATCGATCCGGTTCGGGCCCGGGCCATGCAGGCGACCCTGGACGATCCCAATGCCCCCCTGCAAGCTGGCGCGCCTCTGCCGCCCCTGTGGCATTGGCTTTATTTCTGGTCGGCCAAGCCGCAGGCGACGCTCGGACCGGACGGGCACGCCGCGCGGGGCGGCTTTCTACCGCCGATCGATCTGCCCCGGCGCATGTGGGCCGGCAGCCGGGTCGATTTCCATGGGCCGCTGTCGCTCGGTGCGCAGGCGTCCCGGCGATCCAGTATCGCCGACATTCGCTTCAAGGAGGGGCGTAGCGGGCGGCTCGCCTTCGTCACCGTGCGCCACGAAGTGTGGGTGGCGGATACGCTTTGTCTGACCGACGAGCACGATATCGTCTATCGTGAAGCGGCCCGTGCCGGGGACGCCCCGCCGTCCCGAGAGGCTGCGCCAGGGGACGCGCCTTGGTTGCGCGAATGGCGGCCCGACCCGGTCTTGCTGTTCCGCTATTCGGCGCTGACCTTCAACGGCCACCGCATCCATTACGATCACCCCTATGCCACCGGGGTCGAGGGCTATCCCGGCTTGATCGTGCATGGGCCTCTACTGGCCACCCTGATGGCCGAACTGGCCCGGGCCGAGCGGCCGGCCTCAGATATCGTACGCTTCGAATTCCGCGCCCTCAGCCCGATTTTCGATACCGCGCCTTTCACCGTGGCCGGCCGGCCCGAGAACGCCGAAGGAAGCGCCGAGGTCTGGGTCGCCGACCCCGAGGGTCTGATTGCCATGCGCGGCCGGGTCGTCTTTGCTTGACCGGGCCGGGGAAGCCCCGCACAACCTCTCTATGAGCGAGCCAACGACAAACATCCTGGCCCTGATTGCGGGGGGCGACCTTGCGGGGCTTCAAGCGGCCCTAGGCGCCGGTGGGGATGCCCAGGTACGCGACCGCTGGGGTGTGACCGCCCTGATGCATGGGGCGGCCCGGGGCCACCTGGAGATTGTCGATCTGCTGCTGGAGCACGGCGCGGATGCGGCTCAAACCAGCCACGCCGGCAACTCCGCCCTTATGGCGGCTGTCGCGCGCGGCCACCTCGACGTCGCGGCGCGCTTGCTCGACGCCGGCTGCGACGCGGCGCACCAAAACAAATGGGGCCTCTCGGCCTACGATTGGGCCGTGTGGCCGTCCAATTCGGCGGAGACCGTCAATCTCCTGCAAGCCCGGGCCGGCTGAACGGCCGACCTCGGGCCCGGCGCAGGCCGGCGGTTTTTAGAGCGATCCCTCGACAGCGGTGAGACCCAGGGCATCCCAGGCCAACATGCCGCCCCGATAATAGTATATCTTGTCGACCGGGAAGCCCTCGCGGACCATCGCCTTCATGGCGCTCGGGCTCTGCGGGCAGACCGGCCCGTTGCAATAACCCAAGACTTTCTTAGCCTCGGCGCAATCGAGCGCGCCGCTAACTCGTTTGCATCCCAGTTCATCCAGGCGCTGGGCGATTTCCGTATAGGGTATGTGAATGCTGCCCGGAATCGTTGCCTTGAGGTGCCATTCGATCTCCCGCATGTCGACCACCAGGAAGGTATCGTCATTCAGGGCTTGTAGGACTTCGATCTCGCTAACCGGGTGAATACCCTCGACCGGCACAATGGGTTGCAGCCAACCCTTGTTCTTGGCGCATGGCGTCATGGCCCGCGTAATTTCCAAGGGGCCGTCGGCCGTCATGACCTTATGTGCTCGGGCCTCGCCGATGATACGCAGCTTTTCCGGCTCGTCGGCGCGCGCGCCAATGGTTCCGAGGCAAACCAACAATAGGCAATATACGAAAATTCTCACGGACATCCCTCCCTTTGACCCTTGCTCCTAGAGACGGCGGTCTTCACGCTAATTCGAAAAATTTACTATATATTCGAATGTTTGAATATGTTTGATTTGGATCAATTGGGGCGTAGCGCGGAGCCTGGACGCGGATCTAAATGCAATCGCCTGTGACGTCGATTGTCACAGAAAGGATACACGTCCGCCGTGCCAAGTCGGCCATTCTGCGCACGCAGTGGAATGCAGTCGTTAACACGGCAATCGTATGCGCCCAGAAAAATGTGCGCGTAGCCAAGTACTTGCCGTGACGTTTCAGTTTGATTGAGCGGCCTTGAATTAACCACGTAACAATTTTCGTTAAAATTGAATCGGCTTGAAACCCGCAGAAAACCTGACTTTGCGAAATGGTCCGTTAACTCCTCTGTGTTTAAATACTAGCAACCGATAAGACGGGACGATCGGTTCCGGGTCATAAATCGGGTCAAGAAGTGGAGTTAAGCGATGAAGCGAGGCGGCGCGGATAGTCGGTCCAGAAGGGGTTTCATGGCCTTGGCCGTCGCGTGCGGTCTTGGCTTTGGTTTTGGAAGCGCCTGGGCCGTGGAACCGCAGCTCGAGCTTCATCCGGCCAGTGGCGAACCGCAAAAATCGGCCGCCACCCTCATCCAAGACCTGGGTGTCCAGACGGCCCAGGCCTTAGCCTCAAAGAAAGCTGAAAAGCCGGCCGGACGCCGGGAACTGCTGCGCCAACTGGTGCGCCAGGGCTTCGACCTGGAGATGACCAGTCAGTTCGTCCTGGGCAAGTACTGGAACCGGGCCAGCGGCACGCAGCGCGCCGAGTTTCTGGACCTCTTTACCGAATACCTTCTGAACAGCTACTCCCGTCACCTCGGCTCTTACCAGGCTGAAACCTTGTCGGTCGTTTCCAGCAACCTGGTCGGCGACCAGGACATTCTAGTCGAGACAAAAGTCGCCGGCGTCGATGGCCCCGCGGCTCCGGTCTGGCGCGTGCGTGCGATTGACGGCGCTTACAAGATCATCGACGTGACCGTGGATGGGGTTAGCCTGGCGCTGACCCAGCGCCGGGAGTTCGCGTCCGTGGTCAACCGGGTCGGGCTCGACGGCCTGTTGAAACTGCTGCGCGAAAAGTTGGAGATCCAGGCCAAGACGATGGATCTGGACACCGACCGGCCGTCCCATGCGTCTCTTCTGGGCAGTATCCTGTCGTCGCCTGGCGCCAATCGGCTGGATATCTTCGTCGCCGGGCAGTAACCGGCCACCCAAAAAAGACCCGCCTGCGGACAGCGGCAAAAGACGCCGCGGGGACCGATCCAAATTGTCTTGCCGGGCTTACCTGCTCTTCAACCCGAAATGATCGCGTAATGTGGCGGCTGTCGCGTCCGTGACATAGTAGATGCCATCCTCAATCGCCGAGTGATCCTCGTTCCACTTGGTCGCCTTGAAGTCCCAGCCGATGAGATGAATCTGCTTTTCCGGGTCCTGAACCAGGCGGCGCAGGCGCCGGCTGAGTACCGCCTGAAAATGCGACAGGACCTTCATGTCGCTGTCGTTGGCTGCGGCCAATAGCTCTTTCTGGCTCACCCGCCCACGTTTCTTAGCGAACAGCCTAAGGCGCACCCGGTGATGTTCCGGTAAACCGTGCATGAGCCGCGCCGCGAGATCGGGCGTGAGATTGAAGGGTTCTTTCCACAGCAAGTTCGCGCGTTTTTTTTCCGGCGCCTTCGAGGACAGGAAATCGGCCCCGGCCAGAGTCTGGATAATTTCGCGTTTGGTTCCGTCGGAAAGGCGGCGAAACTCAGACTGCTCGATGACGATCCGCATAATTGGCCTCCGGATAGGGTGTCGTCAGGACTTACGAAAACCGCGTGCCGTGCGTGTTTAGTGCCGGTCCAGGATCGCAGATCAGGAGGCAATTCGCAAACCCGCGGCCCGAGGAAAACCGGAAAAATAGGCGCGGTCCGGATCGACCTTGACCCAAATCAATGCGCGTCGAGGCGGCACGCTGGACCTTGCGAGGGCGGAATGGGTAAGGCGTCAGGGAGATGCGAGAGGATGAATCGAGGGCTCCGGATTGGCGCGGTCGCCGGGTGTTTCCTCATGGCTGCGATCCTTATTTCTTTCGGGCCCGCGCGCGCCGCCGGTTGGCAAGAAGATCTGACCCGGCAAATCCTGCACGACGAAGCTTGCGAAGTTAGCTTCATGAGCCAAGTCGTGGAACGGATCGTGGAGGGCCGCCGCGTCATCATGGCGAAGGTTCGCTGCGAAGATAGACGGAGCTTCGATGCGATGCGGCCCGGTGACGACGAGGCATTCCAGTTCAAGGCTTGCGAGGTACCGAATGCGGAGACTTGCTGACTTTACGATCGCTGCCATGGTCTTGGTTGCCGGGGGCCTTGGGTTAGGTGGCCCGGTGCGTGCCGCCGATCCCCAGGAGGGATACCGGCTGGCCAGTCAATGGTGCACGACCTGTCATGTTGTCGCGCCCGATCAGGCAGGTAGCGATGCGGCGCGTCCCTTCGATTCGATCGCGAACGATCCGAACTTCACCGAGGACGGTATCAGGGCCTGGCTGGTCGACCCGCATCCGCCGATGCCCAACCCGAATCTCAGCACCGCAGAGATCGATGCTCTGATCGCTTACCTAAAGAGCCTAAGGCCCTAGGCGCCGAGCTCGGCCGGGCTTGGGCGGGCCCATTTCATCAAGGCGCGGAACGGGACCAACATGGCCATGGCCATGGCCATTTTGGCGCCGTAGTCGCCCAGGGCCCAGGTGGTCCAGGGCAGGCCGGTGCCGGCGAAGGCCAAGGCGAAGAACAGCGCCGTATCCAGCGCCGATGCCAAGGTCGAGGACACCAGCGGCGCCTGCCACCAGGCGCCCTGGCGCAAGCGGTCGAAGATCGCGATGTCCAAAAGTTGCGCCAGCAGGAAGGCCAGGCCCGAAGCCATCGCGATCCTGGGGCCGGCGGCCACAACCGATAGAACCACCGCCGCCGCGAAGCCGACATAGACAACATTGCGCGCGGCCTTGGGCCCCAGCGCCCGATTGGTCAGATCGGTGACCAGGAACGACACTGGATAAGTGAGGGCCCCCCAGGTCAACCAGTCGTTGATCGGAAATTGCACGGCCACGTTGGAGGCGGTGACGATAACAATCATCGCCACAATGCCCAGAATGACCCCGCGCGCGGTACTGCGTTCCATGATTCTCAATCTATGAGCCTTCGTCGGCCGGAATAGCGGCTCTCTCCTATACCAGGCGGGCCGGCGCGTCGAGTCTCCTAGGCCTTGGGCCCTGGCAAGACTGGGCTGCCCACGACCAGGCTCAGACTGTCTGCCGCCCGGCCGCGGTTGAGCGAGATTTCGGCTAGGCCGTTGGCGTTCTCGTACCAGAAGGCCGTACCGTGCGGTTGTCCAGAGAAGGTTCGCGCCCGCCTTAGGCGCTGCCCCGCGGCCTCCAGGGTGGCGTCCGGCGCCAGGGAGGCGGCGCGCAGGCCGGTGATCGCGTTGCCGTAATGATCCAGATAGATCACCTCCGCCAGGTCGTCGGGCCAGTCCGTGCCGGGGGCTTGGGCGGCTTCGTCGGCGCCGCGTTCGCGTCCCGGCGGCGCCTCGCCGCGCGCCAGCCGGGCGGCCACCGGGGCGAAGAGGTCGCGGCCGTGGAACGAGGCCGAGAGACGCTCGGGCCGCCAGGTGATCTCCCAGACCCGGCTGCCGGGCTCGGCCCGCGCGGCCAGGGCGAAGAGGCCGTTGTCGGGGCCGACGTACCAGCGCCCGCCGGCCTGAAGCGCGAGCGGCTTGCGCGGGCCCCCGACGCCGGGGTCCACCACTCCCAAGATCACGGTTCCGGCCGGGACCTCCCGCGTGTAGGCGGCGAGCAGATAGGCCGAGGCGCGCGGATCGAAGGCCGGCGCGTCGCTGAACAGCGGAATGACCGGCACGCCCGGCGCCTCGCGGGCCAATACGGCCGTCATTTGTCCAAGATAGGGGCCGTCGGTTCCAAAATCTGTGAACAGGAGGATCATGGCATCCGCGACCCCTGGCTCAAGTGAATCCCTGTGCATAACTACAGTATATAGATATCCTAGTTGCAAACAGCGCAACATGTATGGTACATAACCACATCTGGTAAGCTATATGGGGGGAAACACATGACCTGGACAGACGAGCGGATTTCTGAACTGGCACGCCTGTGGGAATCCGGACACAGCGCTTCGGCCATCGGGCGACTCCTGGGTGTCTCCAAGAATGCCGTGGTCGGTAAAGCGCATCGTATGCGCTTGGCGTCCCGGCCATCGCCGATCCGTCAAGAGCGCCGCGCGCCGTCGCATCGTCGCCTGCCGATCCTCACCAAGCCTGTTGACAAGTCGGCGCCGGTTGTCAGCGCGCCGATCGTCGAGCCCGTGCCGGAGCCCCGGCCCGTAATTACCAAGGATCACCGAGGCCCCAATTGCCTGTGGCCGATCGGCGATCCGCGCCAGGCCGGTTTCCATTTTTGCGGTGCGTCCGCGGTCGAAGGAAAGCCCTACTGCAGCGATCACTGCGCCCGCGCCTATATCACCCGCCCGGCCCGTGGCGAGGAACGCGCGGCCTAGGTCTGCGGAGGCGTTCTACATCGGTCGCCTCGCTCAACGATGACCGACAATCCTTCGCTAAAGTTGGCGGGCAAAAGCGTCGCGTCGGCCGGTACCTCCCCCGGTCCGGCGCGCGCGTTTGTGTGCGACAGGCGGGTACGATTTTAGGCTAGGCAAGCGCTGCCGCCGCGCCGCGGGTCGCCGCTTGCCTCGTAGCGGCAATCGCCCGTGCGGCGCGCTGCATGCACTCCGCCGAAGAACAGGTTGTGCGGCGGCCAGACCGCCAGGGCCGGGTAGGACTCGCCGAGAATTACCTTGGCCTCGTCGCCGTAACCGTCCTCCAGGCTCGCGGTTCCCCCTTCCACATGAAGGCGCGGCGCGGCAATGGCTTGGTCCAGTGGCATGTCGCGGTCGAGGAGGTTGACCAGGACTTGAAGGATCGCGGTTCGAATTCGGTTCGAGCCGCCGGAGCCCAAGGCGGTGATCGACCCGTCAGCGCTCTCTGCGATGCTGGGGCACATCATGGAGGTCATGCGCTGGCCTGCCTGCCAGCGGTGGAATCCTCCAGGATTGAGGTCCTCCTCCCCCAGCATGTTATTCATCATGATGCCGGTTCCCGGCAGAAAATGGCCGCAACCTTCGCCGTTGGATACGCTCAGCGCCGCGATGTTGCCTTGCTCATCGACCACGCTAATGTGGGTTGTGCCGCGTAGCGCGGCCGCCCGTCCCTTGATCTCGCTGGCGTAGCGGCGCAGGAGCGCAGGATCGAGCAAGTTGGCGGCCGGGTCGCTTGCCCGATCGGCCAGCGCGGCTTGCAGATCGGTTTCTAGCCGTGCCCGGTTGGTCAGCGCCATAACCTCGGCCAGCAGCGCGGCGCGTGCCGCCGCTGCTTTCGCGCCGTCCGGAATCGGCCGCGCCGACAGCAGGCCGAGCGCGAAGGCGAGCAAGATACCGCCTGAGGACGGTGGCGGGTTCAGCAAAATCCGTGCGCCGCGATATCGCTGTTCCAGCGGTCGGCGGGTTTCGACCCGGTAGTCGCGCAGGTCGGCGGCGGTGATTTGACCGCCCCGCGCGGCGCAGTCGGCGATCAGCCGTTGGCCGATCTCTCCGTCGTAAAACAAAGCCTCACCTTCCCGGGCCAGGGTTTCGAGGCTGTCGGCCAACTCAGGTTGCGACAAGACCTCGCCCGGACCGAGCAAGTCGCCGCTTGAACCGCAGTATTGCGCCCGGCCCTCGGGCTGCGCGGTCAGGATGGCACCAACCACCTGAAACAAATAGGCATCGACCGGGCGCAAGGCGACGCCTTCGCGCGCCAGGCGGACCGCCGGCTCGACCAAGCGGCACATGGGCAGGCGACCCAGATCGCCGTGCGCCTTGAATAGGCCCCTGACCAGGCCCGGCGTCGCGATCGCGCCGTGGCCGATATGGAATTCCTGGGTGGCGGTGCCAAAATCCGCCTGGATGGGATAGAAGTCGATTTCACTCGGCCGCCGGCGAGCCTGCGGGGTCGAGACAAAGAAATCGTACAGGCGGGCGTCCTGCCCCGTCGGCGCCGCCATGAGATATCCGCCGCCGCCCAGCGAGCATAGGACCGGCTCAGCCACGCAAGACGCGCACATGGCGCCGAGAACCGCGTCAAAGGCATTGCCGCCCTCAACCAGGATTTCGCGCGCCGCCTCGGCGCTGGCCGGGTGGCCGGCGGCGACGGCGCCCCGTGCGCTCATGGCCGCGCAGGGCCTGTGCGATTGCAGATCGTGTCTTGCATAGCCGCGCTTCTTGCCATGCCGGCCGGGGCGGGTAAAGGGCGGGTCCGAGAGCAGACGGAGCGCCCGATCAGTACGGAGGGGGTTACTCAGTTGGTGGGCGTGCGCGTGCTCTTGAAGTTGAGTGGGTTCTCGCTCGGTGGTGTCTTCTCCGGCGGTGGCGGCGGCGGGGCCGCATAGAACCGCTTTTCGCGTTCGTCCATGGAGTTTTCGAAAGGCTTGCGCATGTGCACCGGCGCGCCGGTGTTCTCCGACTCGCGCTCGGCACCTTGCAGTTGCTTGGCTAGTTTCTTGTCCCAGGGCAAGGCGTAGGCGCGGGGTTCTTGTATCCCCGGAATGCCAAGCCAAAGGTAGATCGCCTCGTTCTCTTCCATGCGCGCGCCCAGGACGGTCGCTTCGGCCAATTCCTGGCGGACCATTTCCAGGCCAACGGGCTTTGGCCGGCTCAACATTTCCAGCAGGGCAAAGTAACCGCCCGGCAGGAAAACCGTGGCGACCGCCAAGGCGCCGAGCTTGACCCACAAGCGACGGGGCGCCCACAGGGCGACGGTGACCAAGACTGCGGCGAGACTGCCGAGGACGGCGAAGAGAATGAGCAGTTCGCTCATTAGGTACGCTTTTTCGAGCGCAAGGGTTTAGGCAGGTCGTGAACGCTGCCTGGGACTAGCTTGCCTTGCTGATTCAATTCGAAGCGGAACGCGGTCGTTTCCTGGCCCTGATGCTTCAGCAAGATATTGGTGTTGAGGATCCGCTTGGCGGCGACCTGCGGCGAAGACTTGACGCTGACCGAGACCGCCACCGGCAAGGGCAGCTGATTGGACATGTCGCGGTACAAGTGAACGTTGACCACGTACTCGCCGGATTCGATACCCCGGCTATAGGAGACCTCGTAGTTTACGTTGGTCACATCCGACTGTCCGCCCAGGTCGTCGCGCAGAAGGTTGAACAGCAGCCCGCCTTTATTGGAATAGCCGACCGGCACGTCGCCCGGCGCCTGAACCCAGAGATCGACATCGGCGTCGATCTTATCGGACCAAGAAATTTCGACGATCACGTTGCCCGGCGCCGGTATGCCTTCGTTCGCAGTGGCCGGTGGATTCAAATGCGGAAGCAACAGCAAGACCATGGCCACAAACCCGGCCAAGGCCAGGAAAATGACGTCGCGGAAGACCGTGTTGGTACCGTCCTCGTCTAGATCGTCAAGCAGCTGCATTATCTTCGCCGAACTCCAGTATTCCTGTGATCAGCTTAACGGTGCCGCCAGCCAGAAGGTGGTAGTTGGCCATGAGCCAAACGTTGAGCACCGAGCCGACTAAAGTGGTGTAGAGCGCCGTGGACATGCCCGCGATCAAAGTCGACACCATGGGTGTGATCGCTTTGACGTCGGCGGCTTGGTCCGGCTTGACGCCCGACAAGGCGATGATGAAACCGATCACCGTTCCAATAAGGCCCAGAAGCACTAGGCTGGCCGCGACATGGCGCACGATCGCGATCCTTTGCGACAACTTCAAGCGCAAGGCGGCGGCGATGATCCCCCGGCTGTCGCCGCTACGACCGCGGATTTGGGCCAAATAGGCTGAGGCTTTCGAGGGATGCAACGGATCGAAGGATTTGATGTGATTCAGTTCGCGGCTGGTGCTGAGCACCTTGACCGCGCAAACGCCCAGGCCGCACAGGAACACCATGGCGATCACGGCCGAAAGATAGGTTCGGTCGGAGACCAATACGAGCGCCACATAGCCCTGGGTGTAAGCTGCGCCAACCAGTGCGAAGCCAACGATGTTGAGCAAGGCGAAACGCAGCACCAGCACAAACTTATAAGGCGTTTTGCCTTGACTGCCCAATTTGTTCGCCAACCAGGCGAGGCGCTCGGCATCTCGCGCATCCGCTTCGGGCGCGGGGCTGGTACCGTCGCGCGCGCTAGGCTGCGCCGGCGTGCTTTTTTCCAGCCCTGTTGTTGTAACTGACACTGCCATCGGCTCTTGGCTCCTGGGTTACGGGAGCGCCTGGGCGTCTAACTAGCCACAGGCCGGTCCCGTGTCCTTGAAGGCCACACGGTGCGGAATCAGCTTCCACCGGAGAGATACCGCTCGATAGGTCAGTCAACTATGGAGGGCTCAGGTAAACAGTCCATTAACCTTGCTGGAGAAATTAATCGCGCGTTAACAATAGGTTGTGGAAACTGAGTTGATATTTCCCAGGTGGTTAGCCGAGTGTTTTCCAAAACCGTTCGGAAATCGTTTGATTTTGCCTACGATTTTCGGCCCCTGGGCGGGGTCGTTCGGTCCATTGCCTCGCCGTACCATTGCGGTCGGACGGGGCATCGGGGCCATGCGTCAGTGGGCCATGAAGACCGGGATTTGGGCTTCGGCTAGGATGTATGACGTCGCACCGCCGAATATCATCTGTCGCAGGCGACTGTGGGTGTAGGCGCCCTTGATCAGGAGGTCGGCGCCCAGGGATTGCGCCTCTGCCAGGATGACGGCTCCACCACTGCCACTATTGCTCGGCAGTTCGCGCAATTGGGCGGCGATGCCGTTGCGCTTCAGGTAACGGGCCATAGCTTTCGCGCTTGGTCCCGGCACGGTGACGCCTTCCACGGAGACGACGACCGTTCGTTTCGCTTGACAGAGGAAGGGCAGGGCAAGGGCGACTGTACGCGCTGTCTCGGTGCTGCCGTTCCAATGTATGACGATGGTCTCGCCTAGGCTGGCGGGCGGCGTTGGCGGCGCGATCAGGATCGGCCGGCCGCTTTCGAAGAGAACTGTTTCCAAGGTGCTCATGGCCGGTGCGCTCTGGCCTGCAACCGGCCGGCCGACGACGGTTAGGTCGAAAACCCTGGCGTACATTCCGATTACCTGATCGCCCGGTTCATTGTCGTCGTTCCAGACCGCGCCAGACTGTACCGCGCCCCCCGGTTCGCCCGGCGTTACCCCGTGCTCGCGAAAGAAGGCGTCGAAGGCCGCATGCGCTTGGCGCGCGCGTTGTTGGTCTTCCTGCTCGAAGCTTTGCATCAGGTCCGGTGTCGCCGCCGCGTATCCGCCGATATCGGCAACCACCACGCCAGGTAGGGTGCGGTGGACATGAAGCCCTTCGATAATACCGCCAAAGCGCTGTGCCGCCAGCCAAGCTGTGCGTAACATCGAGGGCGCTGCGCTGCTGTCCTCCAACGGAACCAGGATGGTTTTCATGGTCATCTTGCAATTATCTCCCGAATCGGCTTTTTGCAGGCCCTCAAACTACTCCATAATGCCGTTCGCTGGCCACCGGCCTACGCAAGACGGCTTGTTGCGGATGGTGGCCGTCATTATGTCATTTCAATGAAGCGAGGTATGTTTCTGGCCGCCGGGCTAGCGGTTCTCATGCTGTTATCCGCGTGCGCCGCGCGGCCGACGCCCTATCAATCGCGCGATGGCGCGTTCGGCTATGCCCAAACCCAGATCGACAGCCAGACCTGGCGGGTCGATTTCGCGGGCAATGTGGATACCCCGCGCGGAACGGTGGAAAACTACCTGCTCTATCGTTCCGCCGAGATCATGCTGTTCGGCGGCCACGAGCGGTTCATCGTCCTGGAGAAGGAAGTCGAGCGGACCCGCGACTATCGTTCGACCGGCCCCTACCCCTACCACTTCGGCTATCGCGGGCGGCGGCATGCGCATGGGCTGCACCACCACGGCCATGGCGCGCGCCAAACCTATGCCTTGGATAGCTATCGAGCCTTCGCGACAATTCGGGTCTATTCAGGCGGGTCGCCACCGGCCGGCCTTCCGGTTTATGCCGCGCGCGACCTGATCGCACGGCTGGGCCCTAGCGTGGTCTTGCCCCGCTAGGCGGCCGGAGCCTAGCGTCCGGTCGCCCAAATAAAAAGGGATCGCCTCGGTATTTTGTGCTCGTGCCGCTGTCCACGCGGGGAGTGCGGCCGACGGCTCGAACGCAGCTGAGGCGATCCAAAGTTTCTGTCGAAGTTATTCTGCCGTGAATCAAGGCCAAGGGGCCCAAACTCACCGCGAACCTGATCCATTGGACTCTCAGGTGCCCCTTCACCTTTTCTTACTTGGCGAGCCTCGTATTTAGTTTCGAGTGCGTCGCGCAGTTATTGCTGAATCGTAAAGCAATTTTCGGACCAAATCGTTTTTCCTATATATTTAAAATACATACCGCGGTAGCGAAATGACGCCGGTCACGATGTTGTTAAGAATCCTGACACCGGCTAGCTTGTCGGCCGTAATAATTTATTATATGTTTCAATTGGTTACCTGTATTTTTGTTAGCCTAAGAATTATTTGGGCCTTCAGACATGTGTAACGAAACCTGACATCTGACCGCTCGGCGATGTCCGGTTTCCACCCGCCGGGCCCAGGCCGAATCGCGGGCGGGGGCAAATGGGACCGGGCGCGGACCAGGCCGGAAAGCTTTGTGGCCGCACGATATCTTGGCTATGATCCGCCGCCTTTCGGGGGTCGGGCCGTAAAAGGCCGTTCCGGAATCCCCACTAACCGGCAAGGGCCCCCGAGGCCCGAAACTGACAAGTCTTGAGAGAGTGTATGGCGAAAGAAGACCTTCTGGAGTTTCAAGGCACGGTTATGGAGTTGCTGCCGAACGCGATGTTCCGCGTGAAGCTGGATAACGACCATGAGGTCCTGGCTCACACCGCGGGAAAAATGCGCAAGCACCGAATTCGCGTGCTGGCCGGCGATCGTGTCAATGTCGAGATGACGCCTTACGACCTGACCAAGGGCCGCATTACCTTCCGTTTCAAGTAAGACCGAGGCGCCTATGGCAGCCTCGAGTGCGAGCGGGCCGCGCGGCCGGGCGCCCCTGGTTCTGGCCTCTGCCTCGCCACCGCGGCTCGCCTTATTGCGCCAAATCGGCATTGAACCGGATACGGTTGATCCGGCCCATATCGACGAAACCCCTAATTCGCGCGAATTGCCCGCCGCATACACCCGGCGAATGGCGGCGGCCAAGGCGGACAAGGTCGCACCGCGCCATCCGGGCGCCTTTATCCTGGCGGCCGACACCGTGGTCGCCCTCGGGCGCCGTATTCTGCCCAAGGCGGAGGACGCGCAAAGCGCGCGGCGCTGCTTGACCATGTTGGCCGGCCGTCGCCACTGGGTCCTGGGGGGGATTGCCGTGGTCGCGCCGGATGGCCGGCGGGCGGCGCGTCTGGTAACCACCGTGGTTGCCTTCAAGCGCCTCGCCCCAGCCGAGCTCGAGGCCTATCTCGCCACCGGGGAATGGCAGGGCAAAGCCGGCGGATATGGGATTCAGGGTCGAGCCGCCGCCTTGATCCCCTGGATCCGGGGGTCCTATCCCAATGTGGTCGGCCTGGCCCTGTCGGAATCCGTGGCCTTGTTGGACGGTCTGGGATATGGCTGGCGGGGCGGGGACGCACCGAAATGACTCGCTGTCTGGCGATCTCGGTTCAACCGGGGGAACTGCGCGCGGCCTGGACCCTGGACCGGCGCCTCCAGGGCCTGATCATCCAACGCGACGATCGGCCGAGCTGCGCCGATAACATATATCTGGGACGGGTGCGCGGTCTGGATCAGGCCTTGGATGCGGCCTTTGTCGACATCGGGCTGGCGCGACCCGGCTTTTTGCCGCGCGCCGAAGGGCCGAAGGGCCTGAGTGCCGGCGACGGCCTGGTCGTCCGCGTCAAGCGGGAGCCGGCGGCGGACAAGGGCGCCCGCCTGACCGCGTTGCGCGCCGCGGTGCCGCCGGACCTGGCCCGAAACGCGGCCGGGGCGGCGGCGCCGGCTTTGTTGTACGACGCGGCCGATCCCTTCACGGCGGTGCTGTCCGAGGCACAGGCGCCGGACGAGATCCTGATCGACGACCCGGCCTGGTACGGGCGCGCCCAGGCCGCCTTCGCCGGTCGGCCGGACCTCCTGGCCTGTTTGCGCTTGGACCCTGCCCCCGAGCCCCTGTTCGAGCGGCTTGGGCTGGAAGCCGCCATCGACGCCTTGCTCATGCCCCAAGTCGGGCTGCCCTCCGGTGGCAGCCTTTTGTTCGAGCCGGTGCGTACCCTGACCGCGATCGACGTGAACGCGGGCCGGCATGGCACCGGCGGGGCCGGCGGCCAAGCCCTGGCGGTCAATCTGGAGGCGGCCGAGGCAATTCCCCGCCAGGTGCGGTTGCGCAATCTCTCTGGCCTGCTGGTCGTCGATTTTCTGGCGTTGGGCGATCCCGCCGCACGGCGCCGGGTGGTCGCGGCCTTGAAGCAAGGCTTCGCCGGCGATCCGAACCCGGTGCGCGTACAGGCCATGCAGCGCTCTGGTCTGGTCGAGTTGACGCGCCGCCGCGTCCGGCCGCCCTTGCACGAAATCCTGACCGAGCCGTGCGGCCGTCAAGGCAGCGGCCGGGTCAAGAGTGCCGCGACTCAGGCCTTCGAGGCCCTGCGTGCGCTTCGCGCGGCGGCGACGGGGCGGCCGCTCCGGTGTCTCGCCGTGGAGATGGCGCCGCTCATCGCGGCGGCCTTGGATGGTCCCTGCGCGTCGGCGCGTGCGGCCCTGGAGGCCGGTCTCGGTCGGACGCTGGATATCCGCGTCGACCCGGCCCGGGAGGGCTTTCGGATCGTGCTAGAGTGAGCGCCATGGGCGAACCGACGAACCAGAAGCCGAACCGGGGACCCAGCTGCCCGATCTGCGGCCGGCCGGCCGTACAGGACGCACGGCCCTTTTGCTCGCGCCGTTGCGCCGATGTCGACCTTGGCCGCTGGTTAAAGGGCGTTTACCGGGTGCCGACGGACGAACGGCCGGAGGATGACGAAGCCGCGGGCCCCGGCCGGCGCGCGGAGGACGACGATGCCTAAGCGCGGCGCCGGGCGTCTTCGTGCCGCTTTGTTTCTCGCCTTGATGAGCCTGTACCCGGGCGGCGCCTTGGCCTTTCGGCCGGAGGTTCTGGAGTCCGTGGTTAGTGTTCTGCCGCTCTGGCCGGGCCACGAGCAGGGCGGGCAGCCGAACCTTGCACCCGGCATCGCGCCGGAGGGCAGCGCGGTCGCCATCTTGCCGGGCGGATACCTGGTTACCGCGTTGCACGTGGTCGATCGGGCGACCGCGATTACCGTGCGCTTGCCCGACGGCCGGCACGCCCCGGCGGAGCTGGTCGGCGCCGATCAAGCGACCGACCTGGCCCTACTCAAAACAGCGGCCGACTTGCCGGTCTTGTCCGACGCGCCGGAACCGGCGCTTGGCGCTCCGGTGTGTGCGGTCGGCAACCAGTTCGGCCTGGGCCTCTCGGTCACCTGCGGCGTGGTTTCCGCCCTGCACCGTAGCGGCACCGGCTTCAATCCCATCGAGGATTTCGTGCAGACCGACGCCAGCGCGAACCCCGGCGCTTCCGGCGGCGCCCTGGTCGACCGGGACGGCCGCCTGGTGGGCGTCCTCTCGGCGATTTTCACCAAGGAGTCCGACGCCGACATCGGGGTCAACTTCGCCGCCTCGATCGCCTTGGTCCGCCGGGTGGTCGCGGACCTGGCGGCGCGGCGCCGGGTCCGCTGGGCGGACAGCGGCTGGCGGGTTGCGGACTTGACGGCCGACGAGCGCGCGAACCTGGTGGGCGCGCGTATCCAGCGCATCGTCCCCGGCGGCGCGGCGGCGCGCGCCGGTCTGCGGATCGGGGACATTGTGGTGCGGATCGGCCCGCGGGCGATCCGGCGCGCTAGCGACGTGACCGCAGCCACCGCCTTGGCCCGGCCAGGCGAGCAACTGCAGGTTGAGGTCCGGCGCGGCGGCACCGTTCGGCGGGCCAACATCGAACTGCCGCCTTGAGTCCAATCAGGCGGTCCGAGGCGGTTCCTGGCGGTCACAACTGCCTGCGGACGCCGCCCGGGGCTGGACAGGGCACCGGACATTCCCTATAAGCGCTCGGCGCCTCCGCGATAGCCTGCGGGGTGCCCGTGCCCAGGTAGCTCAGTTGGTAGAGCACGTGACTGAAAATCACGGTGTCGGTGGTTCGATTCCGCCCCTGGGCACCATTAATTTCAA
>JAJFGO010000103.1 GCA_021776095.1 Kiloniellaceae bacterium
TTCGTCACCGTCGGCGCCAAGGCGGCCTACGACCAGGCGCCCGTGCTGCTCGGCCGCAGCGGCGCGCTGGTCGTCGTCGGCATGCCGGCGAACGGGGTCATGAGCGGTTACGAGCCGGGCGCGGTCGCCAACGACAGCCAAACCATTCTCGGCAGCAAGATGGGCGCTTCGCGGATCGAGGTCGATATCCCCTACCTGGTCGGTCTCTATCGGGAGGGGCGGCTCAAGCTCGACGAGTTGATCACCACGCGCTATCCCCTGGAGGAGATCAACGAGGCGGTCGAGGCGGTCGAGCGCGGCGAAGCCCTGCGCAACGTCATTGTGTTCTGAGGTCTAGAGCGTCTTCACTGATCTTCGAGTCAGTGAAGACGCTCTAGGTTATTGATTGGTCGCGCTTTCGAACCAGAAAACCGCGCACACTTTTCTTGAAAGCGCTCTAGACGCGGGGAACCCAAGACCATGAAAATCGGATTTATCGGCCTGGGCAACGTCGGCGGCAAGCTGGCCGGCAGCCTCTTGCGCAACGGCTTCCATTTGACCGTGCGCGATCTCGATAAGGCGGCGGCCCAGCCGTTCCTGGACGGCGGCGCGCACTGGGCGGAGTCGCCCAAGGCGCTGGCCGAAGCCTGCGACCTCGTCATCACCTGCCTGCCGTCGCCGGCGATCTGCGCCCAGGTCATGGAGGCCGCGGACGGCATCCTGGCCGGCCTTTCGCCCGGCAAGTTTTGGCTGGAGATGAGCACCACCGACGAGGCCGAGGTCAAACGCCTGGCCGCATCGGTCGAGGCCAAGGGCGCCACACCCATGGACGCGCCGGTCTCGGGCGGCTGTCATCGGGCGGCGACCGGCAACATCGCGATCTTCGTCGGCGGCGACCGCGCCGGCTTCGAGGCCGCCCTGCCGGCGCTCACGGTCATGGGCCGCAAGATCCTGCATACCGGGCCGCTGGGCTCCGCCTCGGTGCTCAAGGTGGTGACCAACTACCTGGCCTCGGTCCACCTGGCGGCATTGGGCGAGGCGCTCACGGTCGCCAAGCAGGCCGGCATGGACCTGGCCACCAGCTTCGAGGCGATCCGCTTGTCGTCCGGCAATTCCTTCGTGCACGAAACCGAAAGCCAGGTGATCTTGAATGGCAGCTACAACATCAACTTCACCATGGACTTGGTCTTGAAGGACATGGGCCTGTTCGAGGCCGTGGCCGAACGCGCCGAGGTGCCGCTGGAAATCTCGCCCCTGGTCTCGGACATCTTCAGGGACGGTCAGGACCGTTTCGGCGCGCGCGCTTGGTCTTCCAGCATCGTCAAGCGCCTGGAGGACGCCTGCGGCACGAGCCTGCGCGCCCCCGGCTTTCCGCCCGAGCTCGAAGACCACGAGCCCGAGGAACGCGGCGCCGAAGTGGTCGTGCGGAGGGCCTAGCCGTGGCGCGACGTGAAAATTCCGCGGGGCCCGGGCCCGGCAATGCGCATCGTCCCAAACACTTTGCCGACGATCCGCCAATCGCCGGGCCTGCTTGAAGCGTATTCCGGCCCTGCACAGGTGACCTCCTGTCGATTCCCGAATCCAGGAGGACGTCACATGAACCGGATTGAACGCCTCAACCCATCCGAGGCAAAGAAGAAAACAGCGGCGCTGCTCTTCGGTGCCGCCGCCATCGCCATCGCCATCGCGGCGCTCGTCGTCTTCGAGCACGTTCCCTCCGCCTCGGCGCAGATGGCTCAAACCAGAGGGGCGATTATCAACGACGCCAATGAAACCAGCATCCCGGAAGGTTTCCGGGAATGGGTCTTCATCGGCGCGCCCTTGACGCCGAACGGCTTGAACGGCGGCGAAGCCGGATTTCCGGAGTTCCACCACGTCTATATCGAGCCCACCGCCTACGCCGAGTACAAACGCACCGGAGTCTTTCCCGAAGGCACGACCATCGTGAAAGAACTCGTGCTCTTACACGAGGCGCACTACGAGGACGGTTCGCGGGACGAGGCCTCAGGTCGCGGCTTCTTCGCCGATCGTCTGGCTGGCATCGACATGATGGTGAAGGACAGCAAGCGCTTTGCCGACACGAACGGCTGGGGCTTCTTCAACTTCGGCCATCATGAGCCGCCCTATGCGAAAACGGCCGTTGCCGCGCCGGCGGACGCTTGCGCGTCTTGTCACACGGCCAATGCGACCAAGGACATGGTCTTCACCAAATTCTACCCGATCTTCGGCCTGAAATAGCTTTGGGGTCGACGGACTCACGAGACACGAACGGCGGCGGGAAGACTCCGGCCTCGCACGGCCTGGGCCTTCTCGCCGCATCGGCTTTTCCCTGTTATTTCCTGCGGAACAGGGAAATAACAGGGCGGCCGAACGCCAAGATGGCCAAGCCTAGCGCCCGCCCTCTGCCGCGCAACGCAAAGCCGGTGGAAAAGGCGGGACCCGCAAATTCTCGGTTCGCTTAAGTGACGATGGGTTGCGACAGGATCCACAGGCTGATCATGGTATAGCCGACCATCAGGATCAGCATGGGAATTTGGCTGCGCAGGGCTTGGGTCCGGCTCGCGAACACGCGCACAGCCATGACGTGGGCGACATAGACCGCCAGGACATGGCCGGCAACGATGGCGGTGACCGCCACGTACCAAACCATCTTGGCGTTCACCACGCCGATGTCCACGGTGTAAGTCGCGGTGCCGAAGAGGTCCCAATTCAGGCCGAAGGGGTCCGACAGCAGGGGGATAATGTTCTGTCCGGCGATCAAGAGGTAGGACAGATAATGAGACAGGTGATAGGCGATGGCGATGGGGACCAGGGACAGAACGAAATAGCCGGCGACCTCGCGGGTGCTCACCTTGCCGCCACCGGCCCAGGCGATGGCCTTGCCGGTCAGAACGAAGACGGCGATGAAAATCGCGGGCAGGACAACGAGGACGGCGGTCTTGATCAGGGCGATCAGGTTGACGCCGGCATCCTGCAGGGCGAGCAGGGACGGACGCAGGGCCTGGCTTTCGGCGATCCAGGTTCGGACGTCGACCCACGACGGGGTTTCCAGAATGCCGTCGAAGGTCACCGAGGTTAGCAGCAGCAAGACGAAACACACGCCGGAGACCGGCACCGGATGCCGGCACAAGAGTCCGACCGCCGGCAGGCGTATCCACCATGATCCGGCCTCGCCCCTGCTGGGGGCGAAGCGCGCCAAGAGGCCGAAGACCACCGAAAAAACCTCGCCGTGTTCGAGCCAGGTGTCGCGTCCGTAGCGGACCATGCCGGCCCAGGTGATGGTGGAATAGGCCAGGACCAGAATGGCTAAGAGGCGCGGTTGTTCGGCCTGCTCCGAGATCAACTCGGTCCAGGCGAAGATCAGAAAAAGCACGACCGCGGGCCAGCGGCCGAGCCAGACCGGATAAGGGTGGGGAGCCGGCACCGCGCCCCGCGTCCCCCAAGTGAAAGCGATCTTCCAGGGATTGAGCAGGTCCCAAAGATTCCCGGCCAGGGCCGAGACGAAGGCCATCCCGACCCACCAGATAACCCATACGAAGGTCGGCGCGATGTTCTTGAAGGGGTTCGGATGGCCGAAAAACCCTGCCGCCAGCAGCAACGCGAAGACCGCCAGCGACAACCCGCGGACTATGTTTAGGACCGCGGGCCCGCCCAGCCACCCCAGGCCGGGCAGGGTGAGGAGGTCGAAACGGACCCCTTCCGCGCCCGCGCCCCGATCCTTGAGGACCACGGCCATGACCGCGAAGGACAGCGCCACGGCGGCGCCGGCACCGCCCAGATACAGCCATAGGGGCAGCGG
>JAJFGO010000104.1 GCA_021776095.1 Kiloniellaceae bacterium
CATACGAACGACTTCGCGCTGCCGGAAGACTATGTCGAGGTAGCGAGCGGCCTTCTTCTCGTCTACGCAATCGGCGCGGTGATCGGCCCCATGGCCGCATCCGCCACTATGGCATTTGTCGGACCCGAAGGGCTTTTTGGCTTCACCGCATTCGTCCACGCGGCGCTGGCCCTCTTTACCGCATACCGCATGCGGGTGCGCTCACGGCCACCGGAGGAGGAGCGGGCCATCTTTACGGAATCTCTGCTCACCGCGCAAACCGTCTCGCCCATGGATCCCGCGGCCAAATTCGGCGCGGAGGAGAAGCCCACTGAGTAGTCGAGGCCTCCAGTGTTGGCATCTCGGCCAGTCTCAATCTATTCGGTTGTCGTTATGTGCAGCATGCCTTCGCCAGTGTGGTTTGTAAACAAAGGCCTTTTCGGGATCAGGCCCGGATGTTCTAGAGATGTCCCGTCAGGATTTTGCGATGATCCACTAGTTGGCAAGGTAATCCGCCATGGGTGGCAAGAACGGGGCACAAAGGGCTTGCAAAAGCACTGTCAGCAAGGCTGGCTTAGAAGGTTAGGCGTTACCCAAACTTGATCGTGGGGTGAGGTGGCGTTCCAAGGCCTTGGGCGGCGGCCTTCTAGCTCTTGATCCCAGGTCTCCGGCGACGGCCGGGTAGATATTTTGATTGAGGAGTCCATGGTTCCATTCGCAATCGCCGGGGTTCAGATTCATGTGCCGGCCATGAAGAGTAACGTCGAGACGGTGATCCATAGGTTGGACATCACCATGGCGCGCTTCCCCTGGGTCCAGATGGTCTTGTTCAGCGAGTTGGCTCTCTGCGGACCGGTTCCGAAAGATCCTGTGACCTTGCCGGGCGAGGCCGAACATGCGCTGCAGGCGGCCGCCGCCCGGCACGGCGTGTGGCTGATTCCAGGCTCCATTTTCGAGACGGGAGTGGACGGCAAGCTTTACAACACGGCGCTGGTAATTAACCCGCAAGGCGAGGTAATCGCACGTTATCGCAAGATGTTTCCCTTTCGGCCCTATGAGGCGCATGTGGCGGCGGGGACCGAATTCTGCATCTTCGACGTGCCTGAGGTCGGCCGGTTCGGTCTGTCCATCTGCTACGATATCTGGTTCCCGGAAACGACGCGCACTTTGACCGCCGCCGGTGTGGAGGTTCTGTTACACCCGGTCCTGACATCGACCATCGACCGCCACGTGGAGATGGCGATCGCCCGGGCCACGGCGGCGCAGTTCCAATGCTATGTCTTCGACATCAATGGCCTGGATGCTGGTGGCGTCGGTCAATCGTGCGTTATCGACCCTGCCGGGACCGTGCTTTACGAGGCGGCGGGCCAGGAAGAGATCATCCCCATTGAGGTTGACCTGCGCTATGTGCGGCGGCAGCGCGAGACGGGGGTTCGCGGCCTTGGTCAAGTTCTGAAGAGTTTCCGCGATCGAGATGTTGACTTTCGCGTTTACGATCGGGCCACCGACCTTGATTCGTATATGCATACTCTGGGCCCGCTAGAGATGCCGAGCCGTGGCAGCCGTGCCGGATTGGACGCGGTTACGCCAGGCACGGCTAGTATACCGAGTGAAGCGGTGGCGCCGAGCGATACCACCACGAATGCGGGAGGGAAGATTTCGCACGGCTAAGACGCCCTGTTTTCGCGGGCGGCGAGGATGCAAAAAAAACGAAAAATGGAAGGGAGGTGGCATTGACCGAATCTAGGACGAAGCAGTCGCAGCATTCTCTGAGCGACTACTACAGTGCCACCCAACTAAGAAGCGATCGCTGGACCTCCCTCAAATCGACCGCGGCCGCGCTCGCGAAATCCAAACAAGGCGGCCGATCCCATGCTCAACTCATCGACAGGACTCGGATGATCCTGGAGAGCCTGGACCCGATCGAGATGTATTGGGCCTTTCCTGGCAAGAGCGGCATGGAACACTTACGCCGGTTGCTGGTCGGAACCGACTACGAGGCCTTCGCGCGCATCGTCACGCGCATCGTTCGGGCTCTGCTCAGCGGCTCCTACCGAGGCAAAATCGCAACTGTCGTCGCCGAGTGGGATGCCGACGGTCCGGCTGAAGAAGAGGCAGTCGAAACCTTGGAGGAAAGGGCGCACGCCCGGCCGTACTTCGAAGTCCTGATCGTCGACGATCTCTCGCCACTGCAGGAGGAAAAGCAATGCAGGGCGCTGCGCGAAATTCGCCGGCCGGATGACAGGTTCATCTATGAACCGGTGGTTGTTCCCAGCTTCGAGGACGCACTGATTGCCATACTGCTGAACCATAATGTGCAATCGGTCGTCGTTCGTTATGACTTTCAGCTTAAATCCGTAAACAACCTGAAGATCCTGCAGCGCTACCTCAGTCGGGTCGGCGACGACGAGGACATCGAGGAGATCGATTTCGGCGAGTTTGGGCCGGAACTTTGCCGCCTAGTTAGGAAGGTGCGGCCGGAGTTGGACGTGTTCCTGGTAACAGATCGTTCGGTAGAGGACATTGCCGGTCGCGACCTAGGAGGCTGCCTGCGCGTTTTCTATAACCAGGAAGATTACGTCGAGTTACATTTGAACATACTACGTGGTGTAAACGCACGCTACCAGACGCCATTCTTCACGGCCTTGAAGGAGTATTCGAAACAGCCGACGGGCGTCTTTCATGCCTTACCCATTAGCCGTGGCAAGTCCATCGCCCGGTCGCATTGGATTCGCGATATGGGCGATTTCTATGGCATGAACATTTTCCTAGCCGAGACCTCGGCCACGTCGGGCGGGTTGGATTCTCTGCTTGAGCCTCATGGACCGATCAAGAAGGCGCAGGAGCTTGCGGCGCGCGCTTTCGGGGCCAAGCGCACGTATTTTGCTACCAACGGCACGTCTACGTGCAACAAAGTCGTGGTCCAGGCAGTTATACGGCCAGGCGACATCGTGCTGGTGGATCGCGACTGCCACAAGTCGCACCACTACGGCATGGTGCTGGCTGGCGCCCACGTAATTTACCTGGATAGCTATCCGCTGCACCAATACTCGATGTACGGTGCCGTGCCGCTGGCATCGATCAAGCGGCAGCTGCTCGAGTTGCGACGCGCCGGAAAGCTGGACCGGGTGCGAATGCTGCTGCTCACCAACTGCACCTTCGATGGCATTGTCTACAATGTCGAGCGGTTCATGGAAGAGTGCTTGGCGATCAAACCGGATTTGGTATTCTTATGGGATGAGGCCTGGTTCGCCTTCGCCCGCTTTGGCCCCACCTATCGGCAGAGAACCGGAATGCATGCGGCGCAAGTCTTGCGCGAGCGCTACCGCGACCCGGCCCATCGCAAGGCCTTCGAAGCACAGAAACAGCAGCTCAAGGACGCGGACGACGAGAAACTGATAGCCGCGCGCATATTGCCCGACCCGGACAAGGTGCGTATTCGCGTCTATGCCACCCAGTCGACGCACAAGACCCTGACGTCTCTGCGCCAGGGGTCCATGATCCACGTTGCTGATCAGGATTTCCGGGGCGAAGTGGAGCAGGCTTTTCACGAAGCTTACATGACTCATACCTCGACGTCGCCGAACTATCAGATTATCGCCTCGCTCGACGTTGGCCGCCGGCAAGTCGAGCTCGAGGGTTTCGAACTGGTCCAGAAACAGGTCGAGGCCGCCATGACTATGCGCAAGGCGATCGACTCCCACCCCTTGTTGAAGAAGTACTTCAAGGTGCTCACGGTTGGTGAGATGATCCCCGCCCAGTTCCGGGACTCGGGTATCACCTCGTACTGGGATCCGGAGCACGGCTGGAACGATATATGGGACGCCTGGGCGCAAGACGAGTTCGCTCTGGACGCGACGCGTGTATCCTTGACCGTCGGCGGTACCGGCTTGGATGGCGATTCCTTCAAGAACGATATCCTTATGGATCGCTATGGCATCCAGATCAACAAGACCTCGCGCAATACGGTCTTGTTCATGACCCATATTGGTACGACCCGGTCATCGGTTGCTTATCTGATCGAGGTACTGGTGAAAGTCGCTCAAGAGCTAGACGGTGAACAGGAAGATGCCAGCGACATGGAGCGCAAGTCGTTCCAGCGGAGAGTCAAATCGTTGATGGAGGACTTGCCGCCTTTGCCCGACTTCAGCCGGTTCCACGACGCGTTTTGTCCCGGCAAAGGTACCGACACGCCGGAGGGAGACCTGCGGGCCGCATACTTTCTCGCTTACGACGAGCCGAAATGCGAATACCTGCCCATTGAGACGCGGGCGATCGAGACGGAAATCAGCAAGGGGCGGGAGCTCGTTTCCACCTCTTTCATCATTCCGTATCCGCCGGGCTTTCCGATCCTGGTGCCGGGGCAGATTGTATCGGAAGAGATCATCGCCTTCATGCGCGCCCTGGACGTTAAGGAAATTCACGGTTACCGCGCTGACCTGGGGTTGCGTGTATTTACCGAGGACGCGCTGAATGCCCTGTCCGAAAAGGCGCGCGCTGCCGCCGAATAGTCAAAACAATCAGAGAACTGGGAGGCACTGGGATGGCTGGTAAAAAAAAGAAAAAGCTGAAGAACATTTCCGAAATTCGCCGATTTTTTCATCGCAACGAAACCCCGATCTATTTCATCAGTGCCACCAACTTCAATCTGCTTGGCATGGACGAATGGGTTAAGAATTTCAAATTCATCAATTATATAGATTGCTATGACGGGCGCCATCCCAACGTCTATATACCCTCGCCTGGGCCGCATCCCGAATTCGAAAGTATCGAAGATATCAACAATTACCTACTGCAACACAAGGAGGTCATAGACTACATAAAGGGCCGCGGTAAGCGGCCGAAGGCGACCTTTCTCATGTTCGACCAAACGACCGAGAAGTTGGCGCGCGAGCTAGGAATGCAGGTTTGGTTTCCGAAGGCGAAAACTCGCAACAAGCTGGATAACAAGATTGCCACCGTGCGTGTCGGCGACAAAGCCGGTGTGTACAGCGTTCCCAACGTGCTTGTCGAGGTGACCAGCTATGAAGACATGCGTAAGAAGTCGCGCAAGTTGGGTGAAAATTTGGTGATCCAGTCCGCATACGGCGATTCCGGACATACCACGTTCTTCATCTCCAATGAGCGCGATTGGAAGCGACATGCCGACGAGATTATTACCGCCGGTGAGGTGAAGATCATGAAGCAGATCAAATGCCGCCAAGCCGCCATTGAGGCATGCACCACCAAGGCGGGCACCATCGTTGGGCCGCTGATGACCGAGATCGTCGGCTTCAAGGAGCTGACTCCTTACAAGGGTGGCTGGGCCGGCAACGAGATCTTCGCCGATTCGTTCACACCCGAGCTACGCCAGGAGGCTCGCGATAAGACATTCAAGTTCGGTGAACAATTGCGCCGGGAAGGCTATCGTGGCTATTTCGAGCTGGATTTCCTTATTGACGAAGAAACCGGGGAAATGTGGCTGGGTGAGCTGAACCCCCGAGTTACCGGTGTGAGCTCCATGACTAATCACGCTGCCTTCGCTCACGCGGACGCGCCGTTATTTCTGTTTCATCTCTTGGAATTTTGCGGGGTGGATTTCGAATTCGATGTGAAGGGTTTGAACGACCGCTGGGCGGATTCGGACAACATCGATAGTTGGAGCCAACTGGTCATCAAACACACCGAAGAAACTGTGGATATCGTGGCAGATGCGCCATCCAGCGGGATCTGGCACCTGGAGGACGACGGTACGGTCTCCTATTCACGCTTCGACTACCACCGGCGCGCGGTTGAAAGCGAAAGGGAAGCCTTTTTCTTGCGCATCAGCGGCCCCGGCGACTATCGTTACGAGGGCGCCGATCTGGGCATCTTGGTTACCCGCGGGCGTTTGATGACCAAGAATTTTCAACTCAATGATCGGGCGAAGATGTGGATCGATGGCATCCGAGGGCGTTTTGTGGGCCGGTCGCTTGAATCCGGGGCGGCGGTTCCAGGCCCGGTGCTTCAGCCTGGCGCGTTCAAGATTTATTAATTTGGGGATAGGCTAGGTAGGCCTACCCAACCATTTTCGCATGGAACAGGAATTTCGTGGAACTCCATTTCAGAGCCATCGCCGAGGATCGCCCCGGCGCGAAGTGGGGTGCCGTGTTTCACGAACACTGGCCTGCCTATCACCACTGGTTCCTTAGCGAGGGAATTGAGGCGCGGCCGACCTACCGGCAGTGTCGCGCCCGGTTGGCCGCTTTCATGCCGGAGATCCTGCCCACATATGATCGGCTGTGCGAGATGGCGGGTGGTGGCGATTTGGCAGCCCGGTTCCTCAGCCTTTATCGCCCGCCACCGTACATAACCGGGTGCAGCCAAGCGGTGTGGCCCGGCGATGAGCCGATCCTTATCCGTAACTATGACTACAGCCCGGCCCTGTGCGAGGGTGTCATCATGCTCAGCCGATGGAATGGCCGGGCGGTTTTGGCCATGGTCGATTGCCTGTGGGGCGCCTTGGATGGCATCAACGAATCCGGGTTGGCAATCAGCCTGACCTTCGGTGGTCGCCGCATCGTGGGGGATGGCTTCGGCATCCCCTTGATCATCCGCTACATCTTGGAGTTCTGCGACACCACGGGCGACGCGGTCGATGTGTTGCGCCGTGTGCCGTGCCACATGGCCTACAACGTGACCATGGTGGATAAGTCCGGTGCCTTCGCCACGGCGCTGCTCTCGCCCGATGGCGGGGCGCAGGTCACCCAACTACCGATCGCCGCCAACCATCAGCTTCATATCGATTGGCACCGCTTCGCCCGGGCTACAGCGACGCTGGAGCGGGAGCGATTCCTCTATTTCCGTTTGCAGGACCAGTCCATTACGCCGGAGCGCTTGACCGAGTGCTTCCTTCGGCCACCGCTCTATACCACCGCCTATGGGCGCGGTTTCGGCACCGTCTATACGGCCGCTTATCGACCGGATTTGGGACTGGCTCGTTATCACTGGCCGGATGGAAGTTGGGAGCAGTCGATCGACGGTTTCGTCGAGGGTGTGCGCCGGCAGCGCTTCTACCCGGACCCACAGGTCCCGCAGGCAGTTTCTTAGACCGTTCGGCGTTACCTATCGATGCTCATTGCAGCTTCACGATAGCCTGCTTAAGAACGGGTATGGCAAGAGGAACCCCGACATCGAACCTGCCTAAGACCGACTCGCGACGATCGCATCTGACAGTCGATCGCCCAATCTGAGCATCCTGTCTAAACGGTCGAGAAATCGCGGTGTCTCGGTGGAATCAGCCCGCCTACCGAGGACGAGGTAACCGCCCAGCAGTTGTTGGCTTCCGGGCAAAAAACTTGCCGATATCACCACAACTGCTCAGGAAAGCATGCCGGGTTTTTGACAACTGCGCTACATCTAGGAAAGTTGGTTGAGAATTACCACCAGATCGATCGCCCGGTACAACAGCTATCGCTGGATATCATGTCGGACCTGGCTCCAATTGAGCTCCGTGACTATCCTATGGGGATCGATGGCTGTGGCTTTCCGGCGCCGGCCATGCCCTTGGTGCATCTCGGGATCGCCATAGCTCGCTTCGCCAATCCCGTGAATTTGTCTGATCATCGCGCCAAGGCAATTAGGCGGATTCAGGAGGCTATCGTCAACAAGCCATTTTACATGGCCGGACGTGGATCCGTGGTCAGCGAGCTGAACGAAACCACCAGGGGCGCGGTCCTGGCAAAAACGGGCGCTGAAGGCGTTATTATCGCGGCCCTGCCCGAGCGGGGTCTGGGGATCGCCCTGAAGATATCAGACGGCGACGCCCGTGCTCGCCCCGTCGCTTTGCTGGCGATCCTCGACCACCTCGGTGCTTTGTCCGAAGAGGAGAAACACAAGCTTCGGGCGCATATCAACCCCAAAATTCCGAACTCTCAAGACTTGGTTGTAGGCGAAATTCACCCGGCATCAACTTGGTTGCGAACGCGGAGGCGGGAAAAGATATCCTGAAGCCAAATTTGGACGCCCTTGTAAACGGCGCTCCAAGCCTGTAGTGCCTCAAACAAGCGCCAGTAGACTAACTGCTCCTGCGACCTGCCGCGCGCCCAGGGCGTTGAGTTCGGGATCTATGCATCTGATTTAGGAATCGAAAGATGAGTTTTAGCAAGATTGCGGTCCTCGGTCTCGGCAAGGTGGGCACGCTCGCGGCCTTGCTGCTGCACGAAGCCGGTTTCACGGTTGCCGGTTTTGACAGCAGAAACCTCCAGAGCAAGCGGCCCTTCAAAGCGGCCCGTTTGGATGTCACCTCGACCAAAAAGCTCGCCGAGGCGCTCAAACCCTTCGACGCGGTGCTCTCATGCCTGCCCTACAACCTCAACGTCGGCGTCGCGAAGGCCGCCCATAAGCTAGGCATCCATTATTTCGATCTGACCGAGGACGTGCCCACCACCCAGGCGATCAGAGAAATGAGTAAAACCGCGAAGGGCTTGATGGCGCCGCAGTGCGGCCTCGCCCCCGGCTTTATTGGCATCGTCGGCGCACATCTGGCCAAACAGCTCGATATGCTCCGCGCTATCAAGCTGCGCGTCGGCGCGTTGCCGCAACACCCAACCGGCCTTTTGGGCTATGCCTTTAACTGGTCGCCCGAAGGTGTCGTCAATGAGTACCTGAACGACTGCGAAGTCATTGAAGAAAGCCAGCACAAATGGGTGTCGCCCATGGAATGGGTCGAGACGGTCTACGTTAACGGCGTGAAACTGGAGGCCTTCACCACGTCGGGCGGTCTCGGCACCATGTGCGAGACGTATCAAGGACGGATCGAGAACCTTGATTACAAAACCATGCGCTATCCAGGCCACGTGAAGCTAATGAATTTTTTCTTCCATGAACTTCTGATGCGGGAACAGCGTGAGGCGGCGGGAAAAATTCTCACCAACGCCAAACCGCCAGTCGATGATGACGTTGTCTACCTGCACGCCTCCGCGGAAGGCGATTCGGAAGGCAAGTTGCTGCGTAAGGAATTCGTGCAGGCCTATTATCCGATCGAAATCTCCGGCGAGATGCGCACCGCCATCGCCTGGACCACCTCGGCCTCGGCCTGTGCCGTCGTTGAAATGGTGCGCGATGGCACGCTGCCCGCACAGGGCTTCCTTAAGCAAGAAGACATTCCCCTGGGGCCGTTCCTGCAGACCCACACTGGCGCCCTCTACGACGCAGCCCATCGATAATCGGAAGCCGCCGCAGATGCCTGTACGCGTCCGAGTGTTGATGTGACAATGCCCTCAACCGTGTCTAAGGAATTCACACGGGAAATCTCGATTGATCGGAGCCATACTCTGGGGAGCTACATACGATGTCTGTTCGCGATGGGCGCGAATTCCTGAGCATCCCGGGCCCGACCACCGTGCCCGACGAAGTGCTGCGGGCGATGCATCGCCCCGCGGTTGATATTTATTCCGGTGAGCTTGTCGAGGTGACGATGTCTTGCCTAGCGGACCTGGCCCGCGTGTTTCGCACGCAAGGCAGAACCTACATCTATGCGGCCAATGGCCACGGCGCCTGGGAAGCGGCGCTGACCAATACTCTCTCACGCAAGGATAAGGTTCTGATCCTCGAGAGCGGCATTTTCGCCAAGGTCTGGGGCGAGATGGCGGCCATGCTCGATCTTCAGGTCGGCTCTCTGCCCAACGATGGCCGGCGCGCGGTCGATCCGGCGGCGGTAGAGGCGCGCTTGCGCGAAGATACGGCGGGCGAGATCAAGGCCATCCTGGTGGTTCAGGTGGATACCGCCTCGGGCGTGGTGAACGACATCCCGGCCATCCGCAAGGCG
>JAJFGO010000105.1 GCA_021776095.1 Kiloniellaceae bacterium
TCGCCCTCCATCGGCTTTTCCTTGGCCGTATCGGGGATGATGATCCCACCCGCCGTCTTGGTGTCTTCGTCGACCCGGCGGACAACCACACGGTCATGCAATGGCCGAAAGCTCATGAATACCCTCCTGCGTGAACAAAAATGGAACGTTAACCATTATTAGCACTCACTACTAGCGAGTGCCAATCTCCCGGCAGGAAGTAAGCGCCTTTGGCCGCGAGGTCAAGGGCCGGGGCGTGGAAGACGGCCAAATATGGGGCACTTGGCCGCGCCGGGGGCCTTCGGAAGCGTTGCGGGGCGAGGCCCCTTGTGCCAGGGTCTCCGGCCATCCACGGCGGGCTTTTGCCCGGGGAATCGCGCAAGAATCTGGGGGAGCCCCATGGCCCTGTTGACCACCACCATCGGCGCCTATCCGAAGCCGGATTTCGTACCCATTCCCGATTGGTTCCGAGCCAAGGCCGGCCCCGATACCACCGATCCGACCCTGGGCTACCTGGAGGCCCTAGCCAAGATGGGCGACGAGGGCGAGGCCCTATTCGAGCGCGGCGTGCGCCAGGTCATCGCCGATCAGGTCGAAGCCGGGATCGACATCCCGACCGACGGCGAGGTCAAGCGCGAGAACTATATCCACTATCACTGCCGCCACTTGGCGGGGGTCGATTTCGACACCCTGACCCCCAAGGACGTGCGCGGCGGCACCTATCGCGCCGATCTGCCCTCGATCACCGGGCCGATCCGGGCGCGCGACCATTTCCTGGCCGCCGACTGGAAGATAGCCCAGGCGGCGACCGATCGTCCGGTCAAGATCACCATGCCCGGGCCCATGACCATTGCCGACACCACGGTCGACCTCTACTACGACGACCACGCGAAGCTCTGCGCCGACTTGGCCGAGGCCCTGAACGCCGAGGTGCGCTCCCTGGCGGAGGCTGGCTGCCGTTGGATCCAAATCGACGAGCCGGTTTTCGCGCGCAAGCCGGAGATCGCCCTAAACTATGGCGTCGATAACCTGGAGCGCTGCTTTCACGGGATATCGTCCGGCGTGATCCGCACCATGCACATGTGCTGCGGCTATCCCGACAAGATCGACCGGGACGACTATCCCAAGGCCGATCCCGGCGCTTACGGCCAATTGGCCCGGGCGGTAGACGCGTCCTGCGTTGACGCGATCTCGATCGAGGACGCGCACCGCCACAACGACCTGTCGCTGCTCGAACTCTTCGCCAACACCAAGGTCATCTTGGGCGTGGTCGCCATCGCCAAGAGCCGGGTCGAGCCGGTCGAGGAGATCGCCGGGCGGCTCAAGGCGGCACTGGCGCACATTGCGCCCGAACGCCTGATCGCCGCGCCGGACTGCGGCCTGGGTATCCTCGGCCGGGACCTGGCGCGTGAAAAGCTGCGCAACCTCTGCCTGGCGGCGCAGTCGGTTTAAGAAAACCTCGCTTAAGCGCCCGGCGCCTCGTGGGTCTTGACGTCGCCACGGGCCTTGCGGGCGTGGTCTTCCAACTGCCGGCCGGCGGCGGCGAAGGCGTCGCGCACCGCGACGTAGACATCCTCGTGCGCATGGTTCTTCGCGCCGCTGCGGTTCACCACGATCTCCTTACCGGGCACGCTAATATCGATGCGCACCTCGAAGACCTTGCCCTTTTTCTTGTGCTTATGGGGCGACTCGACCACGACCCGGCAGCCTATTATCCGATCGAAGTAGCGTTCCAGCTTTTCGGCGCGTTCGCGTACGTTGGCTTCGACCGCGTCGGATTGGTCCATGTTGTGGAACGTCACGTCCAAGGGAATCTGCATCTGGAGGCACCTTCGCGGCAATTAAAATTTCAAGGGGCGACCCGGCGCCTGTGGTTAAGCCGGCCCGCCGCTCACGCTCAGGCCATAGTGTAGCAAAACGCTCGAACTTCGTTGACCTCGATCAAAGACGCCGGGCCAGAATGAGCCTGCCTTAGCGCCGGCCGAACAAACGCTCGATATCGGCCAGTTTTAGCTCGACGTAGGTTGGCCGGCCGTGGTTGCACTGGCCGGAATGCGGCGTCGCCTCCATCTGGCGCAGGAGCGCGTCCATCTCCTCCAGGTTGAGCCGGCGCCCGGCGCGGACCGAGCCATGACAGGCCAGGGTGCCGCAAACCGCCTCCAGCCGTTCCTTCAGGGCCAGGGATTGGCCGAACTCGGCCAACTCGTCCGCCAGGTCGCGGACCAGGCCTTGGACGTCGATCTCGCCCAGGAGAGCCGGCACCTCCCGCACGACCACGGCGCCAGGGCCGAAGGCTTCGATCGTCAGGCCCAGTTCGCCCAACTCACCGGCCCGCTCGATCAGGCGTTCGGCGGCCAGCGCCTCCAGTTCCACCACCTCGGGGATCAGCAGGGCTTGGCGGGCCACGCCTTGAGCCTCGATCTGGCCTTTCATGCGTTCATACACCAGACGCTCGTGAGCGGCATGTTGATCGACGATGACGATACCATCCGGGGTTTGCGCGACCACGTAGGTCTCGTGCACCTGCGCCCGGGCGGCGCCGAGCGGATAGTCGGCGGCCGCCGGCGCTTGTGGAACCGGTGACGGTGCGCCGGGTGCTGACTCCAGATTGGACAAGGGCGCCTGCCCGGCCAGCGCGGTTTCGGCCAGGCCGCCGTGACCAGCCCCTTGGGTGTCGTCATAGGCGCCAGCGTAGTCGCGCCAAGCCCGCGCCGCCGCCAGGCCCCGGCGCCCGCCAAGGCCCTGGCCTGGTCGAAAGGCGCCCAGCGCCGCCTGCCCCACGCTGGTCGAGGCGCGATGCCCGGCGTCGGCCAGGGCGTGACGGCAGGCGCCGACGATCAAGCCGCGGATCACGCCCGGATCGCGAAACCTGACCTCCGCCTTGGCCGGATGGACGTTCACGTCGACCGCGTCGGCGGGCAATTCCAAGAACAGCGCCAGCATGGGATGGCGATCATGGGCCAGGAAATCGTGATAGGCGCCGCGCAC
>JAJFGO010000106.1 GCA_021776095.1 Kiloniellaceae bacterium
TTTCGCGGAAAAGGGTTAGGGAAGACTTTAGGCGCAGATCGCCGCGCTCTTCCGCGACGTTGCGCTTCTGCCGAATTGGCGGAATCCTCGGCGGCGCCGGCACTTGCTGCAGTGGCAGCGCTACGGTCGAGGTGCGTGGCATTGCTCCGAGCTCACCACCTACGCGGGTCTTGGATGGCCTCGCGACCCTCCATGGCCACGGCCACATCATAGCCAATTGATTACGATCAATGTCTGACAGGATTCCTCTAGTAAGATCTTCTGCCGCCGGTCTAACACGGAAAGGAGCAGCCCATGAAACGGATTGCGTTGATTTTTACGTTCACCGGACTTGTCGCGGCGGCGGCCTTGGCCTTCGCGCCGACAGTTGGCGCACACGGGCCCGAAACCGAGCCAGACGACTCAGGTCAGCGCCCTCAAATCGATAGCGGGCGCATGGACGGCGAGCACATGGACGGCGAGCACATGGACGGCGGGCATATGGGCGGTGGCATGATGCCGCAAGACTTAGACGAAATGCGCGAGTTGCATCGCGGCCATAAGCATGGCCACGATTTCGAGGCGATGGGCGAGATGTCGCCCCAACAGCGCGCCCGGGTCATGGCCCTGATGCATGAAATCGGTGTGGCAATGCCGCCCATGGATCCGCGACGCGGACGCCTCCTCTTCGTCAACAAGGGTTGCGTCGCCTGCCATGCGGTCAACGGCATCGGTGGCGATCTCGGTCCGGCGCTTGATGCCGCCGATATGCCGCGACCGATGAACGCCTTCGAGTTCGCCGCGCGTATGTGGCGGGGGGCGCAGGCAATGACGGCGCTACAGGAAGACCTGTTGGGAGATGTAGTCGCGCTGGACGGTCAGGATCTCGCCGATCTCGTCGCCTTCGCCCACGACAGCGAGGAACAGGCACGGTTGAACGCGGACCAGATCCCCGAACGCTTTCAGACTGTAATAGACGGCGATTAGCGCCAAGCGGCGAACCGTGACCGCGGCGTCAGAAAAGGCCGTTGACCTTCTGCACGGCTCGGACGTAGTCGATGATCGTCTTTAACTGTTCGTCGTTGACGCCTTCGACCGGCTTCATGTCACCGAACTGCCAGTGGTGCGCCTTGGCGCCCTGTTTCGGCGCCACCATGAAGGCGCGGTCGCCGTGATGGCCCGGATGATAGACGCGGTGCAGGAAGGTCGGGCCCTTGTCCGAACCGGCCGTGCTGGCGCCGTGGCATTCGGCGCAATAGGCATCGTAGTTCAGCTTGCCGAGGTTCAGCCTCGGGGTCATGTCCGGCTGCTTGACCGAGCCCAAGTCGAGCTGTTGGCCGGCGACCGGCAGTTGACCGGCGGCGAAGACACCAGCAGCAACAAGCGCTCCGGTGATCCATTGCTTGGTTCTCATGTTTTCTTCTTTTTCCTACCGGGTCGTCGACAAATAGCGGACTAACCGTAATCTATGCGGCCCGCGCCGGGTCCATGCTAACTGGCGTCTTGGCGACTCGAAAGCTCAAATCCATCGACTCGGTCGGGATTTGTGGCGATTGCGGCGAGAAGCAAACATTGCGAAGACATCAATAGCCCCGCACCACGAAGGCCGAATGCGACCTGCCGGACGCCGTCCCCGTGGAGCGGGTTTTGCACGCCCTGGTTCGCGTGCCCTATCGTTTCCGTGGCTCCGGACTCGACACCGGCCGGCGCGCCTCGCAATGGGGGTCGAGCAGAGCGTCCAGGATCGGACAGGTGCCGCCGAGCGTGTCGGGACAGGCCTCCGTGATGGTCAGCAGCGCGTCGGCAATGCGCGTCAGGTTGGCGATCCGCCCACGCACTTCCTCGAGGTGTCGACTGGCAATCGCCTTTACGCCGCACTGGTCGGGTTGATCCGCTGCGGCAAGCGCCAGAAGCGAACGAACGTCCTTCAGCGAAAATCCCAAGCGCCGAGCGCTTCCGATGAAAGCCAGTTGCTGTGCATGCACGCGGCTGTACACGCGATAGCCGTTGGCGCCCCGCGGCGGTGGCGTGATGGCGCCCGCTTTCTCATAGTATCGGACAGTTTCTACGCTGAGCCCGGCCTGCTCCGCGACCTCGCCTACCCTCAGCATGACCGTCTCCTTTCTCTAGCGGTTCGGACTTGACCCTAGAGTAACTATAGGGTTTAGCCTTTGTCAGACCCTTCGGAGATCTTCCGCCCGGATGACGGTGCCGCACGCGATTAAAGGGCGCGTTCCAAGTTGCCGGTACACATTGACATTCCTGGCGCCCGCGCCCTTTGAGCCTTCCCGTCACCTAATCAGCGAGGGCATTTGCGTCGATGGCAAATTTGTGTAGCGGCCTTCTAATTCGCTGGGTGATTCCGATCGTTGGCGCGGGCGTGGCCACCGGCGTCCTCTTTTGGCTGTATCAGGACCTCGACGCCAAGCGCCTTGCCAACGCGCTTTCGTCGGCAAAACCGGTTTGGCTGCTTTTCCTCGCCGGCAGCATCCTGGCCGAACAGCTGCTGCGTGGATGGAAGTGGCGCCAGATCCTCTTCGATCTGCAGCCGGTTTCCAGTTGGCGGCTGTTCGGCGCCATCCTCGCCGGCTATGGCGTCGCTACGCTCATCCCGCTCGGAGTCAGCCCACTGGTGCGTTCGTGGCTCATCGCCAGGCTGGAGAACCTGCGGCTGGCATGCGTTCTTGTCACTGCGGCGATCGAGCGATTCATCGACGGCATCGTCTTCGGCATCATCGTCGGACTTGTCGCGCTGGCCAGCCAAATACCCCAAGTCGAGGGCAGTCTGCGCGTCGGCCTGGCGATCGCCGGGGTTCTGAACGTGGTGCTGTTCGCCGGTCTTCTGTGGTTGCTGTTCAGGGGCCGCGGCCATCTGGCCCGCCACGACAGCCGGATCGGCCGTCTGATCGACTGGATCGCGTCGAAAGCCGGCACGCGGTTTGCCGGTCTGCGGGTCTCTATTGCCGAGGGCATCGTCTGGCCGAAGCGGCGCGCGCGCCAGACCGGCATCGTCGCCGCCAGTGTCATGATGAAGGCGGTCGCGGCGACGCATTTCGTCTGGGCGGGGCTGGCTGTCGGCGTGACGTTGAAGCCGTTCGACTATCTGTTTCTGCTGGTATTTGCGGGTTTCGCGCTGGTACTGGCGCGGTTCATACGCGTGCCCGGTGGCTTCGTCATCGGCTCCGGTTATGCCTTGAAGCTTCTCGGTGTCGCCGACGACAAGGCCGTCGCCATGATCCTGTTCAACAACGTTCTCAGCATTCTGCTCGTGGTCGGCATCGGCCTTACCGTGCTGTGGCGGAGCGGAATAGCGATTCGCACGCTGGCGCACCACAGAGACGAGAACGATGCGCCGGCCTGACGGCAGCGGCAAGGCAGGCAGCCCGGCATTCTGGAAAATCGCCGGTGCCGGTGCCGCCTTTCAGGCCGGTTCCTCGGCCGTGGATTCGGCAACCATCGTTGCCAGTCTCGTCTATCAGCTCACCGGCAATGTCTTCATCGTCGCCGCCGCAAGCGCCGCATTGCGGCTTGGCTGGCTGTTACCGCAAGCGGTGGTCGGCTTCTTGGCGCAGCGCGCGGACCGCAGCATGCCGTTCTACATCGTCGGTGCCTTCGGCCGAGCGATCTGCCTTCTCCTGATCGCGCTGCTGCTTGCCGTCGCCGCTGGATTGCCGCAGGCGTGGATCGCTGGCGGTTTTTTGGCGCTGTGGACCCTCTATGCCTTCGTAAGCGGCGTCGTCGCAGTACCCTACAACGACATCGTCGGGCGTCAGGTTCCCTCGAAATCTCGCAGCCGGATGCTGGCTCTGAGGTTTTTCGGCGGCGGCATACTGGCGCTTGCAGTCGCCGCTCTAGTCCATCGCCTGCTCGCCAGCCAAGGCCTTTTTGCCGCGCACGCTCTAATTTTCGCCCTCGCCGCGACCCTGATGCTCTTGTCGTCCATAATCTTTGTCTCCGCCGGGGAACCGCAATCGCCGCGTTCATCGGCTTCGATGCCCGCCAGTTTCGGCGAATTCTTGAGCGACGGTATGACCGTTCTCCGGACAGACGCGCGCTTTCGCCTGTTTTTGTTCACCCAATGGCTCGGCGGCGCCAGCCTCATGGCTCTGCCCTTCTATATCGTGGCGGCGACCGACCTGGGACTTGCGGCGCCGGACGTTGCCATCCTGCTCGGCGCCCAGACGGCCGGGTCGCTGGCGTCAAATTCCGTCTGGGGCCGCATCGGCGATCAATTCGGCAAGCTGCGCCTGTTGCGGGCCGTCGGCGTACTGCGAATCGTGCCGCCGCTTGGCGCACTCCTATGCCTTGCCCTCGCGAACCAGCAGGCGGACTGGTGGCTGGTGGCATTTGTCGGTCTCTTCCTGCTGATCGGTGCGCTGATCAACGGCACTACAATCGCTTTTCTCGGCTTTTTGATGGAAATCTCGCCCGACGATCGGCGTCCCGCCTATTCCGCCTACTTCAATGTTCTGGCTTCGCCGGCAGCGTTGTTGCCCCTGGCCGGCGCCGCCATCGCAAGCGCGATCTCGCTTTGGACCGTCTTCGCCGCTGCGGCGGCGGCGGCGGCTGTCCAACTGTTGCTGATCAAGAAACTGGCGAACCGGAATATCGGCCCGAGGAGCTCACCGTGCGCCGGGCCATGAGACCAGTCTGGCTTTCGCTGGCACTACGCGTCTGGCCGCTGGCCCGCTTGTGGTATCGCCTGTGGGGCCTGCGGCTTGACGGCAGACCCGGCGACCTCGTTTGGTACTTTGCCTATGGCGCGAATATGCATGACAGCGCCTTTCTCGGACGTCGCCGCATGCGGCCAAAAGACTGGCGCGTCGGCCGCATCAGAGACTATCGGCTACGATTCAATCTCGATGGACGGCCAAAGGGCCGCGCTGCGCCGGCCAACATCAGTTCGGAAAAAGGGGCTGAAGTCTGGGGTGTGCCATACGGCATTACGCAGCGCGAATTCGTCCGTCTCAACGCCTCGGAAGGGGTTCCCGGCCGGCGCTACCGTCCGCTTTGGCTGCAAGCGGCAGACGAAGAGGGAAACGGCCTTACCGCTGTCACCTATATCGCCGCCGGCAACGATGAGGACGGGCGGCCATTACGACGTTATATCAGTCTCTTGAGAGCGGGCGCCCGAGCGCACGACTTGCCAGCGCACTGGATTGATTCTCTTGACCAGATCAAGCCCGCGGATTGAAGGAGGAGGCAAGCAATTGTCCAGTGCGACGGTATCTCGGGAATCGCTCCGTTGGCACTTGTATTTCAGCGCGTCAAACAATGCGGACTCAAGCCGCTTCGCGCTCGCTGTCCGCAACGATCTCGACGATGGCGCCCAGGATGGCCGTCAGGTCATAGTCCTTGGGCGTGAAGACGGCGGCGACGCCGGCGGCTTCCAGGGCGGCGGCGTCTTCCGGCGGGATGATGCCGCCGACGACGACCGGCAGCTCGCCAAGACCGACATTGCGCAGGCGCTCAAGCACCTCGGTCACCAGCGGCAGGTGCGAGCCCGACAGCACCGACAGGCCGATGACGTGCACGCCTTCTTCCAAGGCACCGTTGACGATCTGTGCCGGGGTCAGGCGGATGCCCTCGTAGACCACCTCGAAGCCGGCGTCGCGGGCGCGCACGGCGAGCTGTTCGGCGCCGTTGGAATGGCCGTCCAGGCCCGGCTTGCCGACCAGCATCTTGAGCCGCCGGCCGAGCCGGGCCGAGACATCCGAAACCCGCGCGCGCACGTCTTCCAAGGCGGCGGCCCCTGAGTTGGATACCGCCGCGGCGCGGCCGACGCCGGTCGGCGCGCGGTATTCGCCGAAGGCGTCGCGCAGGGCCCCGGACCATTCGCCGGTGGTCACCCCGGCGTGGGCGCAGGCGATGGACGGCTCCATGATATTGCGGCCCTCGGCGGCGGCGGCCTTGAGTGCGGTGAGCGCAGCCTCGGCGGCTGCGCCATCGCGGGTGTCGCGCCAGGCCTTGAGGCGCGCGATCTGCTCCGCCTCAACATTGGAGTCGATGGCCAGGAACCCGCCGTCGCCGCCGTCGGTTAAGGGCGAGGGTGCGGACTCGGTATAGGCATTGACCCCGACCACGGTCTGCTTGCCGGTCTCGATCGCCGCCAGGCGGCGCGCGTTGCTCTCGACCAGGCGCTCCTTCATGTAGGCGCTGTCGATGGCCGCGACCGCGCCGCCCATGTCTTCGATCCGGGCCAGCTCGCCGCGCGCCTCTTCGATCAGCTCCGCAACCTTAGCTTCGATCACCGGCGAACCCTCGAAAATGTCGCCGTACTCGAGCAGATCGGTTTCGTAGGCGACAATCTGTTGCAGGCGCAGCGACCATTGCTGATCCCACGGCCGGGGCAGGCCCAAGGCCTCGTTCCAGGCCGGCAGCTGCACCGCGCGGGCGCGCGCGTCCTTGGACAGGGTGACCGCCAGCATCTCGAGCAAGATGCGGTAGACGTTGTTTTCCGGCTGCTGTTCCGTGAGGCCGAGGGAGTTAACCTGCACGCCATAGCGGAAACGGCGCAGCTTGGGGTCTTCGACCCCGTAGCGCGTGCGGCAGGTCTCGTCCCACAAGCGGGCGAAGGCGCGCATCTTGCACATCTCGGTGATGAAGCGCACGCCGGCGTTGACGAAGAAGCTGATCCGCCCGACCACGGCGGGGAAGTCCGCCTCGGGCACCTGACCGGCCGCCCTGATCGCGTCCAGTATCGCAATCGCATTAGCGAGCGCGAAGGCCAGCTCCTGCACCGGGGTCGCGCCGGCTTCTTGCAGGTGATAGGAGCAGACGTTGACCGGGTTCCACTTGGGCACCTGACGGTAGGTGAAGGCGATGGTATCGGTGATCAGGCGCATGGAGGGCTGCGGCGGGAAGATATAGGTCCCGCGCGAGAGGTATTCCTTCAGGATGTCGTTCTGTGTGGTGCCGCTGAGGTTGTCGCGCGGGATACCGCGTTCCTCGGCCAGGGCCACATAGAGCGCCAACAGCCAGGCCGCGGTCGCGTTGATGGTCATGGAGGTGTTCATGCGCTCCAAGGGGATGCCCTCGAACAGCGCGCGCATATCGCCCAGGTGGCCGACCGGCACGCCGACCTTGCCGACCTCGCCCTTGGCCAGGGGATGGTCGCAGTCGTAGCCGGTTTGAGTCGGCAGATCGAAGGCGACCGAAAGCCCGGTCTGACCGCGCGCCAAGTTGGTGCGGTAGAGCTCGTTCGAGGCCGCTGCGGTCGAATGTCCGGCATAGGTGCGGAACATCCAGGGCTTGTCCCGGCCATCGCCGGTTGCCGCTTTTTCGGGCGGGCTCTTAGCCGCTTTCGCAGCCTTGTCGTTAGGCTTTGCCATACCTTCGATCCATATAATGTGCCCCGGAACGCGGCGGCGCGGCGGTCCTTCGCGGGTGCGTCATAAACCCGCACCCAGCGCCATAATACCGCGAGCCAAGAAGTGTTTTATGTCGATTTTCTTGAATTGATTGTAATTTTATTACGTATAACACGCCAAAACAGCACTTATCAACCGATTTGTGCGTTGCAATAAGACTCGCCAAACGCTAGGGTCCGCGTCGCGCGCCGGCCCCCTGGCCGGGCGAATGAGGAGCACACATCCGGGGTCACCTTCCGGGCACATATCGAGGAGAGCGATGATGACGGAAACCGCAGCCGAAGCAACGCAGGCTCAGGCGGTTCAGGCCAAAAAGGATCTCTACGAAATTGGCGAGATCCCGCCGCTCGGCCACGTGCCCAAGCAGATGTACGCCTGGGCCATCCGCCGCGAGCGCCAAGGCGAACCGGAAACCGCCATGCAGTGCGAGGTGGTCGAGGTCCCAGAGATCGACAGCCACGAGGTCCTGGTCATGGTGATGGCCGCCGGGGTCAACTACAATGGCGTTTGGGCCGGCCTGGGCAAGCCGGTCTCGGTCTTCGACGTGCACAAGGCGGATTACCACATCGCCGGATCGGACGCCGCCGGCATCGTCTGGGCGGTTGGCTCCAAGGTCACCCGCTGCAAGGTCGGCGACGAGGTCGTCGTACACTGCAATCAGGACGACGGCGACGACGAACAATGCAACGGCGGCGATCCCATGTTCTCGCCGTCGCAGCGGATCTGGGGCTACGAAACTCCGGACGGCTCTTTCGCGCAATTCACCCGGGTGCAGGCGCAACAGGTCATGCCCCGGCCCCTGCATCTGACCTGGGAAGAAAGCGGCTGCTATATCCTGACCCTGGCCACCGCCTACCGCATGCTGTTCGGCCACCGGCCGCATATCCTGCGCCCGGGCCACAATGTCCTGGTCTGGGGTGCTTCTGGCGGGCTCGGCTCCATGGCGATTCAGTTGATCGCCACCGCCGGGGCGAACGCCATCGGTGTGATCTCCGACGAGACCAAGCGCGAATTCGTAACCCAACTAGGCGCGCGCGGGGTCATCAACCGCAAGGATTTCGACTGTTGGGGCCGCCTGCCGGAGGTCAACGACACCGGCGGCTACGGCGCCTACATGAAGAAGTGCCGCGAGTTCGGCAAGGCGATTTGGGAGACCACCGGCAAGGGCACCGATGTCGATTTCGTCTTCGAGCACCCGGGCGAGCAAACCTTCCCGGTCTCCTGCTTTGTAGTCAAGCGCGGCGGCATGGTGGTATTTTGCGCCGGCACCACCGGCTACAACATCACCTTCGACGCGCGCTTCGTGTGGATGCGCCAGAAACGTATCCAGGGCAGCCACTTCGCCAACCTCAATCAATCGAGCCAGGCCAACCGCCTGGTCATCGAGCGGCGCATCGACCCCTGCATGTCGGAAGTTTTCGCCTGGCACGACATTCCACGCGCGCACACCAAAATGATGAAGAACCAGCATCGCCCCGGCAACATGGCGGTCCTGGTCCAAGCCCCCCGCCCAGGCCTGCGCACCCTGGAAGACGCAATCGAGGGATGAGTCAGGCTGCGGACATGAACAGCCGCCCCGATAGCGGAACTCTCGTCCTGCCCGCCTTGCTGCGCACGTGCCAAGCGGCGCTCGTCGCGACCGAAGCCTTACGCGATGCAGCCAAGACTGCGGTCGCGGCGCGGGTCGCGCCGAGCGGCAAGGTTGACGCCGGTCTTCTGGAGCGCGAGCAGTTCGCCGCCCACGGCTATGCCTGGCTGGCGACCTATGTTAGTGCCCTCGCGCAAATGCTCCATTGGGCCGAGCGGCTGGATGGCGAGCAAGCCCTGGGCGAGTTGGAAAGCCTGATCCTACAGGCCGCCTTCGGGGAATACCTGCAACAGATGACCGGCGGCATCCTGCTCAGCCAGGTCGAGATTGTCCGGCCCGGCGATATGGGTTTGAGCGGCGCGGCGGTCGCGCGTTTCCGCGACGACCCGGTAGTCGAGGCCCTGGTCACGCGCGGCAACACCAGCGCCGCCCGTCAGCGCCTGGCCGAGATGATCGGCGAGAATCTGGGCTCCGGCAATTTCGGCCAGGTCGCCCTGGGCGACGAGACGCTCGAGATGGTCCGCGATCAGTTCCGCAAGGTCGCGGACGACCACATGGAAGCGGCGCACGCCTGGCACCGCAAGGACGAGCTGATCCCCGACGCCGTGGTCGCGCAGTTGTCCGAGTTGGGCGTCTTCGGCCTGACCGTGCCCGAGGACTTCGGCGGTTCGGGCCTGGGCAAGACCGCCATGTGTGTGGTGACCGAGGAGCTGTCACGCGGCTATATCGGGCTCGGCTCGCTCGGCACCCGCTCCGAGATTGCGGCGGAGCTGATCCGCCTGGGCGGAACCGAGGAGCAGCAGGCCAAGTGGCTGCCCAAGATCGCCTCGGGCGAAATCCTGCCGACCGCGGTCTTTACCGAGCCCAACACCGGCTCGGACATGGGCGCGCTCAAGACCCGCGCGGTCCGTAACGGCGAAGTCTACAGGATTACGGGCAACAAGACCTGGATCACTCACGCCGCGCGCAGCGACGTCATGACCCTGCTGGCGCGCACCAACCCGAACGAACCGGGCTACAAGGGCCTGTCCATGTTCCTGGCCGAAAAGCCGCGCGGCACCAAGGCCGATCCCTTCCCGGCGGCCGGCATGAGCGGCGGCGAGATCAAGGTGCTCGGCTACCGCGGCATGAAGGAATACGAGCTCAGCTTCGACGGCTTCGAGGTCAAGGCGGAGAATCTGCTGGGTGGGGTCGAGGGCGAGGGCTTCAAGCAGCTCATGGCGACCTTCGAATCGGCCCGGGTGCAAACTGCCGCGCGCGCCGTCGGGGTGGCGCAGAACGCCCTCGAGCTCGGCCTCGCCTACGCCCTGGACCGGGTGCAGTTCGGCAAGCCCATCGCCGCCTTCCCGCGGGTCGCGGGCAAGCTCGCCTGGATGGCGGTCGAGACCATGATCGCCCGGCAACTGACCCTTTTCGCTGCGCGCGAAAAAGATTCGGAGCGCCGTTGCGACATCGAGGCCGGCATGGCCAAGTTGCTGGCCGCGCGGGTCGCCTGGTCGAACGCCGACAACGCCCTGCAAATCCACGGCGGCAACGGCTATGCGGAGGAATACAAGATCAGCCGCGTGCTGTGCGACGCGCGCATCCTCAACATCTTCGAGGGCGCCGCCGAGATTCAAGCGCAGGTGATTGCGCGGGGATTGCTGTCACCGGGACGGAATTAATCGGGCGACCGCCGGGTCAGCAGCATCGGACCGCACACGCCGAGGAAGACCGCGAACCCGCAACACCAAGCGATGGCCGCGATGGTGAGCAAGATGACTTCCATGGCTTCGGCGAAGGGTGCGGCGACCCGCGCCATGGCGGCCAGGATCACCAGGACATAGGCGATCGTCAGGCTGGCGCCGGCCGTTAGCGGCCGGCCTGTATGACCCAAAGTGGTTCGGCTCATGACCGCCAGGATCATGCTGCCGATGGCACCGGCGGTCAGCGCATGGGTCGCCGCCGCCTGGGGCAGGCCCGGCCACCAAACGCCAAGCGCGATCAGGCCGAGGCCCAGCGGAATCCAGAGATACGCGACGTGGAGGATCCAGAGCAACGGCTCCGCCCAAGTCCCCCGGCCGCGCCAGCGCAACAGGCGCACCAGGTTGCACGCCGCCGCCAATCCGGCCAGCCCACCGGCAAGGTTCGATCCAGGCGCCACCGCCCAGACAACCAAGGCCGGAAAGGTCAGCCCCAGGGCCGCGCGGTCCAACCAACCGAAGCGCGCCGGCATAACGCGCGCGCCACGCTTGGCGAGCCAATTGCGTGTGAAGCTCGGCACAATGCGCCCGCCGATCAAGACGATCAGGCCGACCGCGACGGCGATGGCTAGGCGCAATTCCGCGTCATCCGAGTCCATCAGGCCGGCCGCCGCCGCATGAGACAACGCATTGCACAATGCAAAGACCAGAACCGCCAAGACCGGCGGCAGGTTGCGCCAGTTGCGCCCGGCCACGATTTCGCGCGTAATGACCGCCGCAAAGACCAGCAGAAAGGATAGATCGACCAACGCCACCGCCCCGGGTCCAATCGATGCGGAAAACGCGGTCGCGGCCCGGCCGGCCAACCAAAGGACGGCAAGGCCGAACAGAGGCCAGCCTTGCAGCGGCATGCGCCCGGTCCAATTTGGAATCGCGGTCAGCAAAAAGCCCGACATGGCCGCCGCCAGGGTACCGAACAACATCTCATGGACATGCCAGCGGATCGGGCCAAATGCGCTAGGTAAGGCGATCCAACCCATGGTCCATCCGAAGGACACGCCAAGTGACAGGAGCGCCCAAAGCCCGGCGAGCAGAAAGAACGGCCGGAAACCCTGAGCGAACAATGCAGGCCCGCCGTGATCGCGATAGCGCGGCACCGGCACGCGGGATGGACTTGCCTTAATGGAGGTCATGGGCCAAAGGTCAGGATCGAAGCCGCCCGCGTCAAGCCTGAGGCATGAGACGCCCTGGCGGATCGGCAGGCACGTCACCACATCCCGCTGGCCCTCTCCGCCGGGGCGCGTTATATCTCGGTCTTCATCATACCAATGGCCAATACCCCGGGGCGCGGCCGATCGCCTGGCGAACAAGTGCGGGCCCCGCGCGAACGCACGCGCAACGGGTAAAAATGGTCCGGATATTGTAGTGCCGAATTAGGCCGCCATATCGGTACCAGGTTAGAGAAATGTACTCGCCATGACCGCGACAGCGGTCTCTTAGGATTGAAGAATGTCACTCTTGCTAGGCTCACGAAATCGCTACTGCATCTTTTTGATCGTCGCCACGGTCTACGCCGCCATCAACTTGACGACGCGAATCGCGTTGCTTTTTTACGAAGGAAATTCGGCCCTTTACGAAATCCCGACGCTCGGCCGAATCCTCGCGATCGGATTTCTCTACGATGGCGCATCGTTGTCTTGGGTTTTCTTGCCGTTTGCCCTAAACGCGTTGATCTGGCCGGACACCGAACGCGGGTGCAAGTTACATCAATGGTCCGCCACCGTGCTGTTCTGCGCCGGTTTTCTTGGCCTTATGTTTCAGATGTTCGCGGAGTTCTTGTTCTGGAACGAATTTTCCGCACGTTTCAATTTTATCGCCGTTGATTACCTGGTCTACACCCGCGAAGTGATCGGCAATATCTGGCAATCTTATCCGATCGAATGGCTGCTGCTTGGCCTTGGCGCGGCGACCATGGTGGGGATCGCTATTGCGGGGCCGGTCTTCTGGCGGACTGCCTGCGGGCAAGGCCCGGGTCTGGGTAACCGCGTCGCAGTCTCGCTCGGCGTCGCCGCCTTGCCGGCACTGGTGTTCTTTGGACTTGGCGAAGGGCCGCACAACCTGCTCGCAAACCCGGCCGAGCGTGAACTGGCGTCGAATGGCCTATACTCGTTGTTCCGGGCCTTCCGCAACAATGATCTCGACTACAACAAGTTCTATGCGTTCCTTCCGCTAGGCCAGGCCGCGGAGGTCATGGCCGAAGAGCGCGTCGAAGCCCATAGTGAACCGGCGAAACTGGATTCTAAGGACGGTCTTGAGCGCGAGATCGTCCGCGAAGGTGCACCCTTACGTAAAAACGTGGTTCTGATTTCGATCGAGAGCCTGGGCGCCGACTATGTGGAAGCTTTTGGCGGCCGCGCCGGACTGACCCCGAACCTATCCCGCTTGGCGGCGAAAAGCCTTACATTTCAGAATCATTTTGCGACCGGATTACGCACAGTGCGCGGTTTGGAAGCGATCACACTTTCTATTCCGCCGACACCCGGGCGCGCGGTGCCGATCCGCGTAAACAATAAAGGACTGATGTCGATTGGCTCGGTGCTGAAGGAACAGGGATATAGCGCGGTCTATATCTATGGCGGATACAGCCTTTTCGACAATATGAAGGATTTCTTCTCCGGCAACGGATATGACGTCCTCGACCGCAGGAATATCGCCAGCGACAAGATTGACCATGAAACCATCTGGGGCGTCGCCGACGAGAACTTGTTCACACTGGCGATCGAGGAGTTGGACCGGCGGGCGGCGACGCCTACACCTTTTTTCGCCCACATCATGACGACCAGCAATCATCGTCCTTATACGTATCCGGAAGGGCGCATCGACATCCCCTCCCACACCGGCCGCGACGGCGCGGTGAAATACACCGACTGGGCGGTCAACAAGTTCCTCACCGAAGCGGCCGAAAAGTCTTGGTTCGCCGGCACGATTTTCGTGATTGTCGCCGACCATACCTCTCACGGCCGTGGACGGCTTGATCTTCCCCCGGAAAATTACCGAATCCCCCTTTGGATCTATGCCCCCGAATTCGTCAAGCCTGGTCGTATCGACTTCATGACTTCGCTGATCGACGTCGCGCCGACTGTGTTGGGCCTTTTGAATATCTCCTACACGTCAAAATTCTTCGGTCAGGACATTCTACGCGAAGCGCAATATCACCAGCGCGCTTTCATGGCGAACTACCTCACGGTGGGATACATGGAGGACGGCTTGATTGTCGAACTCGCACCCCAGAAAAGAGTTCGCGTGGTCCGCGCCGCGGATGGCCAAGTCATGCCAAACGACGACCCTTTGGCCCAGCACTTGATTCAAGAAGCGATTAGCCACTACCAAACGGCGGCAAGCTACATCAAGCGCGATACCCGGCCCGAATAGCTGTCCCATTGCGGCAACATCGCCCCGGCACCGGGCCGGTAAACCTTGATGCAGCTATTCGCGGGCGATGTTTTTCTTCCAGTCGCCGGTGGTGTTCCACCAGCGGTGGGGATTGGTACTGTCGTCGAGGCCCTTCGAGCGGCTGACCAAGCTATACCGCACTTTAATGACAGGTTCTTGATAACTGTGAACCTGAAAGACGGATTCTATCACGCGCTCCAGAAGTCCTTGATCGTCCGGCATCTCGAAACTTAGCTCAACGACGCCCGGGCGTTGGCGGACCTTAATTTCGGGGCCGGCCGCCGCGCCTTCGAGCGGGCGGTAACGTTCGATTCCGGCAGCGGTTTGATACGCGTTGCTATCGTATTTGTCGCCTTGGGTCAGCGGAACGATCTGACATACATGCGCCATGATTCGCTCGACATCTTGCTCGGGCGCGAAAACGCAAATCGTCAGCAATTGCTCCATCCGAACCGACTTGGTTTCGAATCCACTCTCTTCCATCGGCGCAACTCCCGTCCGAAACATCAGATCCTCTGGGACAAGCTACGCGATCCCTCCTGACACCGTTCTGTCAGGAACTCATCGTCATTGCCTAGCTGTGAACCGTCGACCTTTGGGCGCCCGCCCGGCAGCCCGGCAACATCGTCCTGGTATCGGGCCCGGCCGGGGTTTATATCCCTGTCATGGATATCCTGATTCCGACCCTGATCGTCGCCGCCTTGCTCGCCGTGCTGATCGTGCTCATGACCGGCGTGCTGGGCATGGCCAAGGGCGGCGGTTTCAACCGCAAGTACGGCAACGTCTTGATGCGCTGGCGGGTCGCCTTGCAGGGCGGCGCGGTCCTGCTGATCCTGATCGCCGCCCTGCTGTCGCGCGGCTGAACCGGCGCGGGGGGCTGCATGGTCAAGCTCACCAAGATTTATACTCGAGGCGGCGATACGGGGGATACCTCGCTGGGCGACGGCGCGCGGGTGGTCAAGCACGATCCGCGCGTGGCCGCCTATGGCACGGTGGACGAGGCCAACGCCGCCGTCGGTCTGGCTCGCCTGCACACCGGCGGCGCCTTGGACGGGATGCTGGGCCGGATCCAGAACGACCTCTTCGATCTTGGCGCCGACCTCTGCCGGCCGGAGACGGACGGCGAAAAAGGCCCGGCGCTGCGCATGACAGCGGAGCAGGTCGCCCGTCTGGAGCGCGAGATCGACAAGATCAACGCCCGCCTGGCGCCCCTGAACAGCTTCGTCCTGCCCGGCGGCACGCCGGCGGCGGCCCATTTGCATTTGGCGCGCACCACGGCGCGCCGGGCCGAGCGTGGTATCACCGCGCTGGCCGAGCACGAACCGGTCAACCCGGAGGCGGTTCGCTATATCAACCGCCTGTCCGACCTGCTCTTCGTCCTGGCCCGCCATGCCAACGACGACGGCGCCCAGGACGTGCTCTGGCAACCCGGCGCCAATCGCTAGACCGTCGCCCACGGGCCGGGTTCGGCCGCATTCCAGCAGGATTCCTAGGATTTTTGCATGTTACGGTGCGTTGACAGGGGGAGTTTCCTGCATTTATTGTGCGCCTGCGAAATAACCCCGAAGACCAGCGCCAGGAGTGGCCGATTTGGCCGCGCGGCGCCATATTGCGCTCACTCAGCCAGGCTTACAAAGCCCGGCTCACACATTTAGACTGAAAACGGCGGCGGGCATACGATGAAGGTTCTGGTTCCCATTAAGCGCGTCATCGACGCGAACGTGAAGGTCCGGGTCAAGGCCGACAAGACGGGGGTCGAGTTGACCAACGTCAAGATGGCCATGAACCCGTTCTGCGAGATCGCGGTCGAGGAAGCGTGCCGCATGAAAGAGGCGGGCACGGCCAGCGAGATCATCGCGGTTTCCGCCGGCGGCGCTCAGGCGCAGGAAACGATCCGTACCGCCCTGGCCATGGGCGCCGACCGGGGCGTCCTGATCCAAAGCGATATGGCGCTGGAACCCCTGGGAATCGCCAAGCTGCTCAAGGCCGTGGTCGAGAAGGAATCGGCCGAACTGGTGATCATGGGTAAGCAGGCCATCGACGGCGACAACAATCAGACCGGCCAGATGCTGGCCGCGCTGCTGGGCTGGGCGCAGGGCACCTTCGTCTCGCGTATCAAGGTCGAGGACGGCACCGTCAAGGCGACCCGCGAGGTCGACGGCGGGCTGGAGACGGTGGCGCTCAAGTCGCCCTGCGTTCTGACCGTCGATCTGCGGCTCAATCAGCCGCGCTATGCCTCCCTGCCGAACATCATGAAGGCCAAGAAAAAGCCGATCGAGACCGTGACGCCGGAGGATCTGGGCGTGGACGCGAGCCCGCGCCTGACCGTGGTGCAGGTGGTCGAGCCGGCGTCGCGCAAGGCCGGGGTTATTGTAGCCAGCGCCGCCGAGTTGGTCGAGAAACTGAAAAACGAAGCCAAGGTGATCTGAATGAGCGTTTTGATTGTCGCCGAGCACGATAACGCCGGCCTGAAGCCCGCCACGCTCAACACGGTGACCGCCGCCGGGCAATTGGGCGGCGACGTCGACCTGCTGGTCGCCGGCAGCGGTTGCGGCAACGCCGCCGCGGCGGCCGCCAAGGTGCCCGGCGTGGCCAAGGTGCTGGTCGCCGACGCGCCCGAATACGAGGCCATGCTGGCGGAAAACCTGGCGCCGCTGATCGTCAAGCTGGCGGCCGGCTATAGCCACGTTCTGGCCCCGGCCACCACCTTCGGCAAGAACGTCATGCCGCGCGCCGCCGCCTTGTTGGACGTGCAGCAGATTTCTGAAATCAGCGGCATCGAAAGCCCCGACACCTTCGTGCGGCCGATCTACGCCGGCAACGCCATGGCGACCGTGAAGTCGAACGACGCCATCAAGGTGGTCACCGTGCGCGCCACCGCCTTCGACCCGGCGCCCGAGGACGGCGGTTCGGCCGCGACCGAAACCGTCGAAGCGACCGGCGATACCGGGCTCGCCAGCTTCGTCGGCCAAGAGCTGACCAAGTCGGAGCGGCCCGAGCTCACCACGGCGGGGATCGTGATTTCCGGCGGGCGCGGCATGCAGAGCGGCGAGAACTTCGCCATGCTGGAGCGGATCGCCGACAAGCTGGGCGCCGCCGTGGGCGCGAGCCGCGCGGCGGTCGATGCCGGCTTCGTGCCGAACGACTATCAGGTCGGCCAAACCGGCAAGGTGGTCGCCCCCGATCTCTATATCGCGGTCGGCATCTCCGGCGCGATCCAGCATCTGGCTGGCATGAAGGATTCCAAGGTCATCGTGGCCATCAACAAGGACGAAGAGGCGCCGATTTTCCAAGTCGCCGACTACGGCCTGGTCGCCGATCTGTTCCAGGCGGTGCCGGAATTGGAGAAAGAGCTGGGCTAGAGGCCCGAGGGGCCAAAGCCCGCGTTTAACGCGCGGGGCCTCTTCACGACTGACAAGGCAGGACAACATGGCCGATCAACCAAGCGCCGAAGGCGAAACCATAAACATCCAGTCGGCCGGGGTCATCGGCGCCGGCCAGATGGGCAGCGGCATCGCGCATGTCTGCGCCTTGGCCGGCCTGGACGTCACCCTCTCGGACATCAGCGCGGAGCAGCTCGACAAAGCGCTCGCCGGTATCGCGCGCAACATGGACCGTCAGATCGGCCATGGGAAGATCACCGCCGGGGACAAGGACGCCGCCCTCAAGCGGATCCGCACGGCGACCGACTATTCCAAGTTCGGCGACTGCGACGTGATCATCGAATCGGCGGTCGAGAACGAAAGCGTTAAGCGCGAGATTTTCAAGACCCTTTGCGCCTCCCTAAAGCCCGAGGCGATCATCTGCTCCAACACCTCCTCGATCTCGATCACCCGCCTGGCGGCGGTGACCGACCGGCCGGGCCGCTTCATGGGCATGCACTTCATGAACCCGGTGCCGCTGATGAAGCTGGTCGAATTGATCCGCGGCATCGCGACCGAGGAACCGACCTTTCAGGCGATCCGCGACCTGGCGGTCCGGCTCGACAAGACCACGGCGACCGCCGAGGACTTTCCGGCCTTCATCGTCAACCGCATCCTGCTGCCCATGATCAACGAGGCGGTCTATACCCTTTACGAGGGCGTCGGCTCGGTCGAATCCATCGACACCGCCATGAAGCTGGGCGCCAACCACCCCATGGGACCGCTGGAGCTGGCCGACTTCATCGGCCTGGACACCTGCCTTTCGGTCATGCACGTGCTCTACGAGGGCTTGGCGGATACCAAGTACCGGCCCTGCCCGCTTTTGGTGAAGTACGTCGAGGCCGGCTGGCTCGGCCGCAAGGCCGGCCGGGGCTTCTACGACTACTCCGGCGAAAAACCCGTCCCGACCCGCTAACGGGGTCGCGTTAGGGCCGCCGCCCTCATACGTCGACAGGCTCGGCAGGCCTCACCCTGAGCTTGTCGAAGGGTAAGGTCCGAGCCGAGGCCGCGCCGGACGCGGCCGGCGCGGCCCCGACAAGGCGCTATTCGCGGTAGTGCTGTTCGTCCTCGAGGGGCACATCGAAATTGAAGCGGTGGTTCCGCACGGGCGGCTCGTAGCGCTCTACGGCGGCCGCCGGCTGGGCGTCGGAGGCGCCGACCCGCGCGCTTTGCCGCGCCGCCTCGCTTGCCAGGCGCTGGTTTTTCTCGGCCGTCGTCTCGGTCGCGAGGACCGTCCGGTAGCGGTAATCCCCGGCGTCGGCCAAGGTGACGGCCGGCTGGGCGAAAAGGACGGGGACGGCGATGGCGGCGGCGGCGATCAGGGCCAGGCCGATGGTTTTCGTTTCAGACATGATTCGGTTCCTTGCAAGTTGAGGGTCGCTTGGGTTCGCGGTGCCCCAGGACGCCCGGTCCGCCGCGCGGGGCGGTCCGGGCCCCTGTGGGCTTGCCCGTATATCTATGGGTGAATCCCCCGCGCCCATGTGACGGCCGTCACATCCGGGGCGGTTCGGCGCCGGCGATCACGGCATGGTGATCCGCCGCGGGACGGCCGGGGGCTAGGCCTTTATGCGTGTATCGGCGGCGAGTCCGTTTCCCTGTTATTCCCTACTGAACAGGGAATTTACAGGGCGCCCGCCGCCGACGCCCAAACGCCAGCACGTCATCCCGGACTTGATCCGGGATCCTTTGCAGGGGCCGGTCGGGGCAACCGAAGATCCCGGATCAAGTCCGGGATGACGACCCAATACTGATATGACTTAATCCTCGCTCTCCATGATGTCACTGAGACCGCCGTGGACCCAGGTCAACCGCTGGATCAGGTTGAGGACCATGGCGGTCGCCGTGGGATCGCCCTCGATCGCTTTGGCCATCAGGCCGCGCAGGATCGAGCGTTGGGTGCTGAGGGTTTCGCGGGTCTCGCCCTCGCCGACGGTGATCGGCTCCCGCAAGATTTCGTAAAGATCGCGCGCCAGGCTGCGCGGCCCCTTGGGCCGCCCCGCCGGATTGCCCGATTGACCCGGCTTGAAGCGCGTGTGCACCGGCGGATTGCAATAACCGACGGGCGCGTCCGCCGCGCCGGATATGTGGTCATCGGGCGCCTCGTTATCGGACCTCTCGTCATCGGCCATGGGCATCATCTCCTGCTCTGCCATTCACCGACCCCGAGATTGGCACAAGGACAGGCGGGCGCAATGGGAAGGCTGTGGAAAGCGGGTGAGCGGGGAAAGGCGCGGCGCACCGCGCGCGGAATTAACCCTGCCCCGCCCCGCGCCAGTTAGCGGCACATAAAGGATTTCCATCGAAAATCGGTGCCTCTGTCGTGCGATTCAGTCGCGGAACCGAGGCCTGCCCTTGAGATCGATCTTTCCATTCAGCCGCCTATGGCGAAGCCGGCCAAAGGGGCGGCGTTGGGGCTGGCGAAAGGCGCGCCGACCGCGCGGGCGGGCCACGCTGAGGTTGCCGTTATTGGCGCTTATTGGTTCGGCCGTTTTCTTTTACGGCGCCCTTGAGTTCAGCACGAATGACGGTCGCGGCACCGGCCGCGACATTATCGGCGCCGCGCGGGTTATCGACGGCGACACGATTGACGTCAATGGAACGCGCATCCGATTTCACGGCATCGATGCCCCCGAAGGCCGCCAATCGTGCCGTGTGGACGGTCGTATGCAACGCTGCGGTCAGCGTGCCACAAGGGCCCTCGCCAACAAGATCGCCGGCCGGCCGGTCGTCTGCACGCCGAGGGGCCGCGACCGATACAAAAGGGTCATCGCGGTCTGCTATGCCGGCGATGAAAATCTGAACGCCTGGATGGTCGCCAACGGCTGGGCCATGGCTTACCTCCGGTACTCCTACAGCTACGTTCCGGAGGAATTATCCGCCAGACTATCCAAGCACGGCATATGGCAAGGCGATTTCATCGCGCCATGGGACTGGCGGCGCGGAGAGCGGCTGTAAATCAGAGAGCCGGATTGCCCGACTGGCCCGGCTTGAAACGGGTGTGCGCGGGCGGCTTGCAATAACCGACGGGCGCGTCGGCGGATGTGTCGTTATCGGTCCCCTCGTCATCGGCCATGGACATCACTTCCTGCTCTGCCGTTCACCAGTCCCGAGATTGGCACAAGCGGCGGTGGGCGCAACGAGAAGGCTGTGGAAATCGAAGGAAGTATGGGCAAAGGCCACTTCGCTTGGGCACGGCCTAAAAGCTCAAGGTTCGGCTTCCTGAATAGTCGACGGAGTTGCCGAGATTGCAGGCCCAACTTTGTACTCTTGCCAAGCCAGTCCCACCGGGGGTCGTGGAATATTGCACGGCCTCGGCGCAAGCAACGGCGCGGTACGCATTCAAGCGGCGAATTGCCGCACCGCCGCTCGTTGGAACGATCGATTCGCCGGTCTTGACAAGGATCTCGCGGACCACCCAAGGATCTAGCGTAGGCTCAACGTTGAGCACCATCGCAGCCGCGCAAGAGACGAGGGGCGCCGCGTATGATGTTCCGCTGTCGGTGACCACCGATCTATATTTCTCGATCACGTCGAGATCCTGTCCCGGTGCATAGAGATCGATGCCGGGCCCGCTCGCCGTACCGGTGGTTTGATCGACAATCCAGAGATCATCGCCGCTTGGATTGAGCGCACCCACGACGACGACGTTGTCGAAGCCACGCGCCCAGGCGTCGTCTGGGATATTGGCCCGCGTGTTTCCAGCGCCGGTAACCACAATGACCTGACGCGCGTCCGCCCAAGCCAAACGATTGGCGATGTCGCTGCCGTCAGGCAGATTCAATTCGATCAGGGTCTTGCTGATGTTGACCACGCGGATTTGAGCCAGACTGAACACCACCTCGTCAAATATCGGGACCAGCAATGACGGCGAAGGAGGAGGAACGAATCCGCGCCCGATGCGCACGGGCAAAAAACGCGCGCCCCACTCATTTCCGCCCTCCTTGTTCAACCATGGGCCACACGCGCCGGATAGGAGAAACCCGTTGTTGGTGCGCGACGACATCAATGACAGGACTGCGGTACCGTGATGGCCGTAACTGGCCACCTGCCCCGCCGGAGGGTCGTCTCCCCAAGCACTACCGTTGGGGTCAGTCCCGGACCCGTCTGGGTAGCCGGGCCTTATCTTTGGGCGAATTCCACTGTCGTCAGAGGGGAAAAACCCATCATCGATCACGACCATGGTCGGCCACGCCTCGTCGATTGCCGGGCCTTGCCACCTGTCCCGCATGAAGCGCCAAGCCTCGGGCAGGCATATGGCATCGAACTGAGTACCGTTGGCCGCGTATTCGATGTAGTCGGGACCGCCAGGGTTGTTCTCGGTGAAATCGGGAACAAGGCGTTGGGCCGTCCCGCAGTTGCCAACCGGCGCACCGAATAGGCGTCCGTTCATCCCCTCACACCCCGCGCATAGCAGGGCGAGTGACACGACAAGACTGAGCGGGTTCCACATGCCAGTCATCCCTCAATGGAGTGATGAAATTTTGGCGCCATCGAGCCGTAGCTGATACCTGATCGGAAAGACTACCTGAGATTGTGGCCAAAACAAGACCCTTGGCAGTCTATTTACCGCCCCCGTCGATCCATCTGCCGCCTCAGTCAACACGACGGATCATATCCACGCGTGAGGTGTCCGTATCTGGGGCATGACTTGTCTCCGGTACGCCTGCGGCCCTTTGCTCCACCCCACCGTTTCGCGCGAATCCCACTCGGTCGGGCCGGCTAGGGTGCGTACGACTTTGCCTGCCGCGTCGACCAAAAAGGTGGCGAGCTTGCCGAAGGCGGCGGAATGCGGTGGCGGCGGAATGCGGTGGCGGCGGCCAGGAAAATTTGCCATCCTCGGCGGATTCCACGCACCCGAGGAGTCCTCACATGACTCTGCGCCTTGCCTTGGTCTTGCTGCTCGGCCTTTGGCCCGCGTGCGGTTGGGCGGGGGCGCTGGAACTTGATTTCATGGGCGCCAGCACGGCTGAGTTGGAAAACCCCCACGACCTCAAACTCTCCCCGGATGGCCGCTATCTTTTCGTTTCCGACGTGGGCAACAACCGGGTCGCGGTCCTCGACCCGGATACGCTGGCGCCGATCTCCGCCTTCGGCGCCGATCACCAATCCGGGACCCACGATATCGACTTCGACGCCATGGGGCGCGCCTATGTCGCCGATACCCACAACAACCGCGTGACGATCTACGAGATGGCGGGCGCGGCGGCCACGCTGGTCGGCCGGATCGAAGGGCGCATGCGCGGCCCCGAAGGCGTGCTCGCGCACCCCAACGGCCGGATCTACGTGGCCGGCGCCTGGTCGGGCAACGTCGTCGCCTACGCGGACGGCATGGCGGTCGGGGAACTGACCGGCCTGTCGTCGCCGCACGATCTGGCGCTCGCACCCAATGGCGATATCTGGCTGGCCGATGCCGGCAACGACCGGATGCTCCTGCTCTCGCCCGAGTTGAAGATCAAGCGCGAGCTAAAAGGCGCACCCTACGATTTCGACGGCGTGCGCTATCAGGACGTCTTGCCGGACGGCACCTTGATCGCGGCGGACAAGAACAACCACCAGGTCAAGGTCATCGGGCCCGACGGCGCGCTGCGCCTGGTGCTGGGCACGGGCGATCCGGGCAAGGGGCCGGGCCGGTTCAGAACGCCCGAGGGGATCGAGGCCGAGGGCGATACCCTCTGGATCTCCGATTCGGGCAACGACCGGGTGGTGAAATACCGGATCGTGAAGCCCTAGAAAGATCGCAACCTCGGCGACGGCGGCCTTAGTTCGCTGCGTTCTGCCGCGCCGCCGCGCCGCCGCCGGTCTTGAGGTAATGTTGAATCAACGCCACCGCCTCGCGCGAATCCCACTCGGCGGGGCCGGCCAGGGCGCGCACGACCTGGCCCTTGGCGTCGATCAGGAATGTCATGGGCAATCCGGCGATGCCGAAGGCGCGCGCGAGCTTCGATTTCGGGTCGAGGTAGAGCGCCAGGTTCTTTAGGCCGAGTTTCTCCGCGAAGGGCGGCACGACCTTTGGCCCGCCCCGGTCGATGGAAACGGCCAGGACCTTTAGCCCCTCGCCCGCCAGGATCGACTGCAGGCGGTCGAGGGCCGGCATCTCGCGGATGCAGGGTGCGCACCAGGTGGCCCAGAAGTTGAGCAGAACCACCCCGCCCTTGAAATCGGCCAGGCGCACCGGGGCGCCCTCCAGGTCCTGGAATACCTCCAGCGGCGCTGGCACGGGCGGGGTCAAAAGGCTAAAGTCTTGCGCGAATGGGCTGTTCGGGGCTTTGTCCTGGGCGGCGGCTCCGGCTGGCCAGGCTAGTGCCACGGCCAGGGCCGCGAGCTTGAGAAACCCTGAAACCGACATAACGCGTAACCTTTCGATTCGAGCATGACGACGCAAAAAAACAAAACCGCCCACCCCCTTAGTCGAAGCTCGGGCGACAACCACGCCCCCAACCAGATGTGGGGCGGGCGCTTTGCCGAAGGCCCGGCCGAGGCCATGGAGCGGATCAACGCCTCGATCGATTTCGACCGGCGGCTCTATGCCCAGGATATCGCGGCCTCCCAGGCCCATTGCAAGATGCTGATCGCCCAAGGGATCGTGCCGGCGCAGGATGGAACCGCCATCCTAGGCGGTCTAGACACGATTTTGCGAGAAATCGAGGCCGGCGGCTTCCCCTTCCGGGTCGAATACGAAGACATCCACATGAACGTGGAGGCCCGCCTGCGCGAGCTGATCGGCGAGGCCGCCGGGCGCCTGCACACGGCGCGCTCGCGCAACGACCAGGCGGTGACCGATTTCCGCCTCTGGGTGCGCGACGCCGTGGACGCCCTGGACGGCCAGCTCGCCGACCTGCAATCCGCCCTGATCGACCAGGCCGAGGCCCACGCGGCGAGCGTCATGCCCGGCTTCACCCACCTGCAGGCGGCGCAGCCGGTGACCCTGGGCCATCACCTGCTGGCCTATGTGGAGATGTTCGGGCGCGACCGGGGCCGCCTGGCCGACGGGCGGGCGCGCATGAACGAATGCCCGCTGGGCGCCGCGGCCCTGGCCGGCACCTCCTTTCCCATCGACCGGGCGGCGACCGCCAAGGCCCTGGGCTTTGCCCGGCCGACCGCCAATTCCATGGATTCGGTCTCGGACCGGGATTTTGCCATGGAGTTCCTGGCCACGGGCGCGATCCTGGCGGTCCATCTGTCGCGCCTGGCTGAGGAGCTGGTGATCTGGTGCAGCGCCGGTTTCGGCTATGTCCGCCTGTCCGACGCCTTTTCCACCGGCAGCTCGATCATGCCGCAAAAGCGCAACCCGGACGCCGCCGAACTGGTCCGCGGCAAGGCCGGCCGGGTCATCGGCGCCCTCAATACCGTCTTGGTGATGATGAAGGGCCTGCCCATGTCTTACGGCAAGGACATGCAGGAGGATAAGGAACCGGTGTTCGACGCGGCGGAAACCCTGTCGATCTGCCTGGGCGCGGCGGCGGGCATGATCCGCGACATGACCCCGGACCCGACGGCCATGCGCGCGGCAACCGCGGTCGGCTTCCTGACCGCGACCGATCTGGCCGACTGGCTGGTCCGGGTGCTGGGCATGCCGTTTCGCGAGGCCCATCACGCGACCGGCGCCATCGTCGCGCGCGCCGAGCAACGCGGTTGCGACTTAGCCGAGCTGCCTCTTACCGAGATGCAAGCGGTCGAGCCGCGCATCACCGGGGCGGTCTTCGAGGTCCTCTCGGTCGACAACTCGGTGCAGAGCCGCACCAGCCTGGGCGGCACCGCGCCAACCCGGGTGCTTGAGGCGGCGGCCGCCGCGCGGGGGCGGTTCCTATGAGGCGCGGACCGGTCATGACCCTGGCCGCGGTTCTGGCCCTGGCCGTGGCGCTGGGCGCCTGCGGCAAGCGCGGCAGCTTGCGCGCGCCGGACGACGCGACCGAGGCCTACACCTACCCGCGCCAATACCCGAAACCGGAAACCGTCCTGCCCAAGGGCGACACCGCGGTGCGGCGCTCGGGCGAGGTCTCGCCCAGCGCCGGGGATTTGTCGCCCTTCCCCAATTCGCGCAAGACCACCACCTACAGCAGCCCGGCCCCGCAATGACCAGTCCAACCGTCTTTCAGTACCGCGCCGGCCAACTGCATGCCGAAGACGTGCCCCTCAGCGCCCTGGCGGAGACCGCGGGCACGCCGTTCTACTGTTATTCCTCGGGCATGATCGAGGGCGCCTATGGCGCCGTGGTCGAGGCCCTGTCCGGCCTGCCGGCGACGGTCTGCTACGCGCTCAAGGCGAACAGCAACCTGGCCGTGGTGCGCAGCCTGGCCAAACTGGGCGCCGGCGCCGACGTGGTCTCGGAGGGCGAGATGCGGGTGGCCCTGGCGGCCGGCGTGCCGGCGGACAAGATCGTCTTCGCCGGGGTCGGCAAGACCCGCGAGGAAATGGCGTCGGGCCTGCGCGCCGGAATCCTGCAATTCAACGTCGAATCCCTGCCGGAGATGGAGGCCCTGTCCGAGGTCGCCCAGTCGCTCGGCACTCAGGCGCCGACGGCGATCCGGGTCAATCCGGACGTCGATGCCCTGACCCACGAGAAGATCTCGACCGGGCGGGCGGAAAACAAGTTCGGTATCGACCTGGCCCATATGCCGGGCGCGGTCCGGCGCGCCATGGAGCTGCCGGGCATATCGCTCCAGGGGCTGGCGGTCCATATCGGGTCGCAGTTGACCGATTTGGCGCCCTACGGCGTCGCCTTCGAGCGCTTGGCCGGGCTGTACCGGGACCTGCTCGGCCAGGGCATCCCGTTGCGCCGCCTCGATTTCGGCGGCGGCCTGGGCATTTCCTACCGCGAAGAAACGGCGCCGGACCTGGCCGCCTATGCCGCCCTGGTACGCCAGGCGGCCGCCGACCTGCCGGCCGGGCTGATCTTCGAGCCGGGCCGCTTCCTGGTCGGCAACGCGGGGGTCCTGATCACCCGGGTGCTCTACGTCAAGCAGGGCGCCGCGCGGCGGTTCCTGATCGTCGACGCGGCCATGAACGATCTGATTCGGCCATCCATGTACGACGCCTGGCACCGGATCATCCCGGTCGCGGCGCCGGCGCCGGGCGCCGGGGAGGAACCGGTCGATATCGTCGGGCCGATCTGCGAATCGGCCGATACCTTCGCCAAGCAACGCCTGCTGCCACCGGTCACGGCCGGTGAGCTGCTCGCGATTTGTTCAACCGGCGCCTATGGCGCGGTCATGTCCTCGACCTATAATAGTCGTCGGCTGGCGCCCGAGATCATGGTCCGCGGCAAGGATCATGCGATCGTGCGGGCACGGCCCGACTATGCGGCCCTGCTGGCCGACGCGCCGCTGCCGGACTGGTTGAAGGACGACCGGGCCCCGACGGCAACCCGCGGCGTGGCTTGACGCCGGGGCGAAACCACACGTCCTTCGAGGTCGCAGCATGACCGGGACACATCGGCAAGGGTCAAACCCAGGCGGCGGCGCGCCGCGGCGTACGGCCGCGCTTTTGGTCCTGGCCCGCGCCGCCCTGTGGTGGGAGCGCCTGTGGCCCGCCGTCTGGCCGCCTTTGGGCGTCGCCGGGCTATTCCTGGGCCTGGCCCTGCTCGATGTCTTACCGCTGCTGCCCGGATCGCTTCATGGCCTGACCCTGCTCGCCCTGATCGCCGGGTTTGCTGTCTTGGCCTGGCGCGGGATCAGCCGCCTGCACGCGCCCAGCGTGGCGCTCGCGCGCCGGCGCCTGGAATTGGACAGCGCCCTGGACCACCGGCCCTTATCCGGCCTGGACGACACCCTGATCGCCGGCGCATCGGACCGCGGCAGCGCCGGCCTTTGGGCCCTGCATCAGCGCCGCCTGCGCGACCGCCTGGCCACATTGCAGCTCGGCCTGCCGCGCGCCGGACTGGCCGCGGTCGATCCCTTTGCCCTGCGGGCCGCCTTGGGGCTGTTGCTGGTGATCGGCGTGGTGACCGGCTATGGCGACCTGACCGACCGGCTGAACCGCGCGGTCCGGCCCGACCTGGGCACCCTGGCCCAAACGGCGCCGGCCGGCCTGGACGTCTGGGTCAACCCGCCGGCCTATACCGGCCTGCCGCCGCTGTTCCTCGATGCGGCCTCGGCCCCCGGTTTGGATCCGGAATCGGGCGCGGCGGCGCTGCAACTGCCTTTGGGCAGCGTCATTCTGGCCCAGGTCCAGGGCGGCAGCCAAGTTCCCAATCTGATCGCCGGCGAGACCGAGGCGCCCTTCAAGACCGTGACCCAGGACGCCTATAAGGTCAGCGCGGTTCTGGAACGCGGCAACCAGTTGCGGGTCGAACAGGGCGGCCGGGATTTGGCGGCCTGGCCGGTCGCGATCATCCCCGACGAAAGCCCGACGATCGATTACCTCTCGCCGCCCGGGCGCAGCGAGCGCGCGGCCTTGAAGCTCGAATACCTGGCCGAAGACGACTACGGCCTGACCCGGGTCATGGCCATGATCCAGCGGATCGACAAGCCGGAGATGGCACCGCTGGAGATCGAATTGCCCTTGCCGGGGTTGGGCTTGCGCGACGCCGAGGGTTTGAGCTTTCACGACCTCACGCCCCATCCCTGGGCCGGTCTCGCGGTCGAGATTCAACTGATCGCCGAGGATGCCCTGGACCAGCAAGGCGAGAGCGAGCCGGTACGCACGGTCTTGCCGGAGCGCATCTTCAACCATCCGGTGGCGCGCGCCCTGGTGGAGTTGCGCAAGCAGTTGACCCTCGACCCGGATGCGCGCCTGCCGGTGGTGCGCATGCTGAGCGAAATCTATGACCGGCCGGACCACTATTTCAACGATGTGGTGGTCGCCTTGTCCTTGCGCTCCGCCGAGCGGCGGCTGATCCACGACCACGCCCCCAGCGCGGTGCCGCAGGTTCAGCAAATCCTTTGGGATACCGCCCTGCACTTGGAAGAGGGCGAGTTGGCGACCGCCGAGCGCGACCTGCGCGAAATCCAAAAGCAGTTGATGGAGGCCCTGGCGCGCGGCGCCGACGACGAAGAGATCGAACGCTTGATGGACGAGATGCGCAAGGCCCTGGACCGCTTCCTGGAGGCGCTGGCCGAACAACTGCGCGACCAGATGGCCGAGGGCGCCGAACCGCAACCCCTGCCGCCCAATTCGCAAATGCTGCAAAGCGAAGACCTGCAGCGCCTGCTGGACCGGGCGCAAGAGCTGGCGCGCTCCGGCGCCCGGGACGCGGCGCGCGATCTGCTAACGCAGTTGCAAAACATGCTGGAAAACCTGCGCGCCAATCCCATGGGTCAGGCCATGAACGAGCAGTCCCGCGAAGCCATGCGCATGATGGAGGACATGGATAAGCTAATGCGGCGGCAGCAGGAGTTACTCGACCGAAGTTTCGAGCGCTCGCAGCGCGAAGGCGAAGGCAGTAACCGATCGGAAGAGTCCCAGCGCGAAAGCCGGGGCGATGCCCGTGGCCAGGAGGGCCTGCGCCGGGAACTGGGCGAGATGATGCGCCAGTTGGGCGATGCGCTGGGCGATATCCCGGGCGCCCTGGGCCGGGCCGAACGGGCCATGCGCGACGCCCGCGAGGCCCTGGAGGGCGGCGAGTCGGGCGACGCCGTGGGGCCGCAGACCCGGGCGCTCGACCAACTGCAACAAGGCATGCGCGACATGGCCGACCGCTTCATGGAGGCCATGGGCGCGGGCGCCCCGCCGGGTAGCGGACAGGTCGGCGCCCAGCCCGGCACCGGCCAGGATCCTTTGGGCCGGCAACAGGGGCGCAGCGGTTTCGAGGCCCTGGAGGGGGTGCGCATCCCCGAGGAAATGGAACTGCGCCGGGCCCGCGAAATCCTCGACGAACTGCGCCGCCGGCGCGGCGAGCAACAGCGCCCGCCGGTCGAGCTCGACTACATCGACAGGTTGCTCAAGCAGTTCTGAGGCGCGACCTCATGAACGAATGGAGAGTTGGTGGCGGGGCCATGGTGTCGGCTCAAGCCCCAATGCCGGTGGTAAAACCTGGCGGTCCGGCACGTCCGAGATGTGCCGGAAGCGGCCCTCGGCGCCGCCCTTTTTGGTTGCCGTGGCACGAGAAAGCTGAAAAACATGGGACACATACGGCGTCATTGAGGGATTGATTTGGTCAATACATGACAGGACCGATGGTGAGAGGCGCAATCGACAAACGCCAAACTCATCCAATTATCGCAAAACAGTGAGGACGAAATGATAAAAATATCTCGACGGCGGCTTCTAGCCGCTAGTCTTATTGCCGCGACGGCCGTCGTGCCGGCCGGCGTGTCGCAAATGGCGAGGGCGGAAACGCCCGGCAACATGCTGGTGCTCGCCAATCGTATCGACGATATCACCACGCTCGATCCGGCAGAATCGTTTGAGTTCGCCGGTAGCGATGTCAGCCGCAATGTCTATGGCAAGCTGGTCAACTTCGATCCGCTGAACATGGACAAAGGCTATGGGCCCGATCTCGCCGCGAGTTGGGACGTCTCGGCGGACGGAAAAACCATCACCTTCACCATGCGCGATGGCGTTAAGTTTCATTCCGGCAACCCGGTAACGGCGGCGGATGCGGAGTTTTCGCTTCGCCGGGCCGTGCTACTGAAAAAGACGCCGTCTTTCATTCTCACCCAGTTCGGATTCAATGCCGATAATGTCGAGCAGACCATCAAAGCGGCCGGCAACAAACTGTCGATCACCACGGACAAGAAATACGCCACGTCGTTCGTGCTCAACTGCCTGACGTCGACCATCGGCGGCATCGTCGATAAGAAAACCGTCATGGCGAACGAAAAAGACGGCGACATGGGTAACGAATGGCTGAAAACCAACTCGGCCGGTTCGGGCGCTTACAAAGTCGTTAGCTGGAAGCCGAACGACTCCGTCACGCTTCAGGCGAACGAGGATTTCTACCTGGGCGCCCCAGCGATGAAGCGCGTGATCGTTCGGCACGTTCAGGAAAGCGCGACCCAGCGTTTGCTGCTGGAAAAAGGCGATATCGACGTTGCCCGCAACCTGAACCCGGAAGATGTTGCCGGGGCCGGTTCGAAGACGGGGGTCGCCATAGACAGCGAATTGCGCGGGCGCCTGATGTACATCTCGCTCAATCAAAAGCATCCGGTCCTGTCCAAGCCAAAAGTCATCGAAGCGATCCGGTATTTGGTTGACTACGAGGGCATGCAGAACAGCTTCCTGAAGGGCCAGTACACCATCCATCAGGCCTTTCTGCCCCGGACGTATCTTGGCGCGATCGACGACAAGCCCTACAGCCTGAACGTTGCCAAGGCGAAAGCCCTGCTGGGTGAAGCCGGCGTTTCGGGCCTGGAGATCGAGGTTGGCGTCCGCGATGCGCAGGAACGCATTGAAATCGTCCAGTCCCTGCAAAATACCTTTGGCCAGGTTGGCATCAAGCTCAACATTACGGTCGGCACGGCCAAGCAGATTCTAACCCGCTACCGCGCGCGAGAGTTGGACATGTATATGGGCGCTTGGGGACCGGATTATCCCGATCCGCAAACCAATGCCGGCACCTTCGCCTACAACCCGGACAATTCCGACGAGATTAAAGCGACCGGCCTGCTGGCCTATCGCAACGCCTGGGATCCGGGCGCCATGAACCAGGCGGTCGAGGCCGCGGTCATCGAACCCAACCGGGACGTGCGCCGCAAAATGTATGAAGATATGCAGCGCGAGCATCAAAGAGTGTCGCCCTTCATCGTCATGTTCCAGAAAATCGAACAGACGGGCCGGCGCGACAACGTCAAGAACCTGATGCTTGGCGGCGCGATTACCGCGGTGTCCTACTGGCCGGTTGCCAAGTAAGCCAGACGCACCGTGAGCGCCACGACCGAGGCGAAGAAAGGGCGGCAGCCGCCGCCCTTTCTTTCCTACCTGGCCAAGATTGCAAAGACGCTCGGTTCAATCGCGGTCACCATGATAGGGCTGCTCTTCGTCACCTTCGTCATCGGACGGATCATGCCGATCGACCCGGTGATCGCCGTGCTTGGCGAAAGGGCGACCAAGGAAACCTACGACGCCACCTATATCGCCATGGGGTTGGACAAACCCTATATCGTTCAGTTCTTCTACTACCTCTGGGACGTTATCCAGGGCGACTTTGGGCCGTCCCGGCTAACCGCGCGCCCGGTCGAGGACGATATCGCGCGCGTTTTTCCGGCGACCCTCGAACTCGCGACACTCGGCACCCTGATCGGGGTGTTCATAGGTGTGCCGCTCGGCGTCCTGGCTGCGGTCAAGCGCGGCACCTTGATCGATCAGATCGCCCGTGTCGTCGCGTTGATCGGCTATTCGATGCCGATCTTTTGGCTCGGACTCGTGGGCTTGCTGATTTTTTACGGCATTCTCGGCTGGGTCGGCGGGCCGGGGCGCGTCGGTATCTTCTATGTCGATCTCGTGCCCACCGTCACGGGCATGATCTTGATCGACAGCATTCTCGACGGTCAGTGGGATGTGTTCTGGAATGCAGTCAGCCACATTATCCTGCCCGCCTCGCTGCTGGGTTATTACAGCCTGGCCTATATCAGCCGCATGACGCGCTCGTTCATGCTGGAGCAGTTGAGCGCAGAATACATCACGACGGCGCGGGTGAAAGGCATGTCGGAATGGGCCGTGATATGGCGCCATGCCTTCGGCAACATCAAGGTGCAGCTGATCACCGTCATCGCGCTCTCCTATGCCGGCCTGCTCGAGGGATCGGTGCTGACCGAGATCATTTTCTCCTGGCCAGGCATTGGCTCTTACATCACGACGGCGCTGCTCTCCGCCGATATGAATGCCGTGCTCGGCGGAACGGTGGTTGTGGGTCTCGTCTTCGTTTGCTTGAACATTTTTTCCGACCTGCTCTACAAGTTCTTCGATCCGAGGGCGCAATGACGGCGGTCGGGATTCCCGAACCGGGCAAACCGGGCTGGCGCCAATGGCTACTGACGGATACGCCAACATCACGCCGCCACGCGCGCGCGGCGTCGCTCTATCAAAGCTGGTTGACGCTCAAATCGAACAAGCTGGCGATGATTGGTCTTGGCATTCTCGTCTTTCTCGCTCTGGTGGCGCTCTTCGCACCGATTCTCTCCCCCTACGATCCCTTCGCTCAAGACCTTGGTAACAGGCTCCAACCCTTGGGGGCCGATGGGCATTTGCTGGGTACGGACTCCCTTGGACGCGACATTCTAAGCCGCCTTATCCACGGCTCGCGCATCACCCTCTACATTGTCAGTCTGGTGGCTCTCATCGCCCCCATAGCCGGACTCATCGTCGGTACGGTCGCCGGTTATGTCGGTGGATGGTCGGACACGGTTCTGATGCGCATAACGGATATCTTCCTCGCCTTCCCCCGCCTGGTTCTGGCCTTGGCATTTGTCGCAGCCCTCGGCGCCGGCATCGAAAACGCGGTGCTCGCAATCGCACTGACGGCATGGCCGCCCTATGCGCGCATTGCGCGTGCCGAGACGCTTTCCATCCGCAAATCCGACTATATCAGCGCCGTGAAACTGCAGGGTGCCGGGCCGTTGCGCATCATCACGAAGCACATATGGCCACTGTGCATTTCCTCACTCATCGTCCGCGTCACGCTCGATATGGCCGGCATTATTCTGGCCGCCGCCGGTCTTGGTTTTCTGGGCCTTGGCGCCCAGCCGCCGTCACCGGAATGGGGTGCCATGATCTCCGAAGGGCGCAAGTTCATTCTCGATCACTGGTGGATCGCCACGATGCCCGGCCTCGCCATTTTCACCGTCAGCCTCGCCTTCAATCTGCTCGGCGACGGCCTGCGAGATGTGCTCGATCCCAAGGACGGCGGTGAGTTGTGAACATCCTCGATGTCGAAAACCTCTGGGTTAGGTTCCCGACCCGCAGCGACGTGTTCGACGCGGTACGCGGGATCTCGTTTTCGCTTGGCAAGGAACGGCTCGGGATCGTCGGCGAGTCCGGTTCCGGCAAATCGATGACAGGCCGTGCCATCCTGCGCCTGATACGAAAGCCGGGCATGGTAACTGCGGACCACATCCTGCTCGATGGCCAGGACATCATGGCGATACCCGAGCGCAAAATGCGCGACGTTCGGGGGCAGCGCATTTCCATGGTCATGCAGGATCCGAAATTTTCGTTGAATCCGGTGATGACCGTGGGCGACCAGATCATGGAAGCCTATTCGCTCCACGCCAACGCAACGAAGGCCGAGACGAAGCGCAAAGCCATGGAGATGCTGGATGCCGTTTCTATTCGCGATCCGGAGCGTGTTTTCCGGGCCTATCCGCACGAGATGTCCGGCGGCATGGGCCAGCGCATCATGATTGCCATGATGCTGATTCCGGACCCGGAAATTCTCATCGCCGACGAACCCACCTCGGCGCTCGACGTCTCGGTGCAGACACAAGTACTCGGCATCATAGACCGTCTTGTCCAGGAACGCGGCATGGGGCTGATCTTCATCAGCCACGATCTCAACCTTGTCACGTCTTTCTGCGACCGCGTCCTGATCATGTACGCCGGGCGCATCGTTGAGGTTTGCCAGGCCGACAAGCTGCACGAGGCGCAACATCCCTACACCCGTGGCCTGCTCAATTCATTGCCCCGTCTCGACGAGCCGAGCAAGAGGCTAGAGGTGCTGAAGCGTGACCCGGCATGGCGCGAGGCCGCCAGCGTCAGCGGCAGTGTGAGCGCTCCGGCATGAGCGGTATCGCCATAAAGAATCTGAACGTCTGGTTCAGCGAAGGCCGCGACCGTGTCGATGCCGTCAAAAACGCGACGCTCGCGGTGCAGCAAGGCAGCAGTTTCGGCCTGGTCGGCGAAAGCGGGTCGGGCAAATCCACCATCCTGCGCGCGCTAACAGGTCTCGTGCCCACCTGGGACGGCCATATGGAGGCGGCCGGGGAGACGCTGGGCAAAAAGCGTTCGGCCAGCTTCCACAAAAAGGTCCAGATGGTATTTCAGGACCCCTATGCCTCGCTCCATCCGCGCCACTCGGTCGATCAGGTTCTCAGTGAAACCCTTGGCCTGCACGGGTACAAGGATATTGAAGCCCGCGTTTCGAAACTGCTCAACGATGTCGGTCTCGGCCCATCCTTTCGCTTTCGCTATCCGCACCAGTTGTCCGGCGGTCAGCGCCAGAGGGTCGCCATTGCCAGAGCCTTGGCGCCTGAACCGGTGCTTCTTCTGTTGGACGAACCGACCTCCGCGCTCGACGTGTCGGTGCAGGCAGAAATCCTCAACTTGCTGACCGATCTACGCACGGAACGCAACCTCACCTATCTCATGGTCAGCCACGATCTCGCTGTCGTCAGTCATATGTGCGAGCGTATCGCGGTCATGCAAAACGGTGAGGTCGTGGAGCTGATGACGGTTCAAGACATGCGGGCCGCAAAGCCGAAGCAGAGCTATACGCGGCATTTGTTGGAAAGCGCGCTTGGGTACAAACGCCAGGAGTTTCGTGAAGCAGGCGACTGAGGCACGTCTGCTTAGTGCCAATATGAGACATTGGCTGCTTTGCGAATCAACTGCCCATGGGGCATCCTGTTGCCGGTGCGCGCTGTGCTATCGTACACGGTCGACGATCGGGAGGAACCATCCGTAGAATCCGGTCTCACACGGCGCCGGATAGGCAGACACCGTGGACGGGCACAGATTCATGAGCAAATCCGCAGCCGCCGAAACCAGAAGCAGAGCATTGGCGCCGGACTGGTTGGGCGGGATGCCGATCGGTCGCTGGTATCGTGTCTCAGGCAACGATCCCGAACTGGATCTCCCTGTCACAGCCAAGGGAACGCGTTACCTCCAGGACGGCGATCCGGCCATGGATGGGCATCTGAATCCGTCGCGCAACCTGGAGCGTAAACTGCGGCGACTGGTCGGCAGATACGTGATGGCGCCGTGGAGCGGTCGCTGTGGCTTCGACTCGATAACCGAAGCCTGGAACGGCGCAGTTTTTGCCGAGCATTTTGGTCGCAGCGGGTCGATGATCGTGTTCGGCGGAGGACATGACGATTATTTCGGGTCGGATGTGCATGCCTTCGATCTGGGTACCCGCGAGTGGACGCGAATATCCGACGGTTATGTGTCTGGTGAGGCCAAAGCCTATGGCCAGGGCGTTGTTTACCCGGAAGCCGAATATCCAGACGGGTCCCCCTTGCCGCCCCATACCTATGAGTACGTGCAATACGACCCGGTGGGAAACGACTATCTGCTCTTAAAGGGCCAGATAGAGCTTGGGCCGAATGTGACCGCAACACCCATTCCGCACATTTTCAACCTGGACAGGTTGAGTTGGCGCCGCGGGCCAAAGCATCCCTCCGCTGTTCTGAATTCGGGCGGTTGGACAACGTGGGATGCCGCTCGCCGCATCCTATGGGGTAACTCAGGCAATGACGGAAACGCCTTTATCGGTTTTTGCCCGGACGCTGACAACGGCGATGGCACGTTCGGCTCCTGGGGTACGCTCTTTCCGAACAAGATGCCCGGCAACGCCGATCACAACGCGATGGCGATCGATCCAAACCGGGACATCATTGTGGTCCTGGTCCATGGCTTCGATGCCCTGTACGCCATCGACCCTGCCGATCCGGACAAATCCAGTGTGCGGCTCTCGTCGTCGGGTCCTAAACCTTCAATTCGTCCCTATTCTGCAATCGAGTTTGCGCCGAACTTGGACGCGTTCATCCACTACTCTGCGAGCGGCAGTCCGAATGTTTACGCCATCAAGGCGCCTGACGGCTCGACTTGGTCCCGGTTCACATCGCAAAGCTGGTCCTGGCGAAACATGCTGGCGAAGAACAACGCGTTAGATCCCGTTGTGGATGCCGCGGCGGATTCCCGTTATGAGGTCAACCGGCATCATACGTTTGGACGTTTCCGTGTGGCGACCTACGGCTCCACGGACCTAGCCATACTCATTCGTCACGTTGATTCGTCGGTCTATGTCATGAAGCTTTCATGAGCGAGCAGTGCCGTTCATTGGCGTCTATTTCTCGACCGGGGGGCCCAAACCGCCTCGCCCCTTAAAGCGCGATCAGGAAATCAGCAGGCCGCCATTCACCGAGAGGACCGTACCCGTCATATAGGCGGAGAGGTCGGACGCAAGGAACAGGCAAACGTTTGCCACATCTTCTGACGTCCCCAAACGGCCCAGCGGAACCTTCGCCGCAATTTCTTCCTTTATCTCCTTGGTCATTCGCCCTTTTGTGAAGTCGTTGTCGATGACGCCCGGCGCGATCGCATTGGCCCGAATTCGGTCGGGCGCCAACTCTCGGGCCAATGCCTTTGCCAGGCCGAATATCCCCGATTTGGCGGCTGCGTAATGCGAGCGTCCGAACAGCCCGCCGCCAACTTGACCGGCGATCGAGGACATCAGCACGATGGATCCGCCTTTGTTACGGCGCATATGCGGAATGACAGCCTGCGCCATGTGAAAGTTGCCGCGCAGATTGACATCCAATACCTGGTCATACTCTTCATCGGAGACCTCGAGAATCGGCGTGCCATAGACCACACCCGCGTTGCCGATCAAGATATCGACGCTGCCGAAGGTTTCGGCAACCCGATCCACACAATCGCTACAGGCGCCTTTGTTCCTGACATCGCAAACAAGGCCGAGATGTTCAGGCCCCAGGTTCGCGGCCACGCTCTCTGGGTTGGTTTCGGGCAGGTCCAAAATCGCCACGCGCGCGCCCTGCCGAGCAAAGACCCGCGCCGTCGCGTGCCCAATGCCGGTGCGGGTAGCGCCGCCGGTTATGACCGCAGTTCGGCCGGCCAAGAGTGTCATAAGCAAAAATTCCCCTAAACGATGGCGCCGATAATCCGCCACCAAGATCTTATCTGATCCCGTTTCCGTCCCCAACCACAAGGCCGATCCATGCCTTATTTGACCGCCAGCTTGACGCTCCGACCCGGCCTTGCCGGAGTTTGACGATCAGGTCGGCCGGGGAGCCCGTCCCGGGCGCATGGTCGCCCGCCGGCTCGCAGGACCTCGGACGATGCGCGCAATTCAGTTTGCCCTATTTTTTCGCTTGCACGCCGCTCGCGAAGGCCCTAGGTACCGGTCGCCCTATTTCGCACGTGCCCATGGACGCCGGCAACAATCCCGCCAAGGGATAGGCGTCCCAAAGCAACGACGGTGCGGGCTTTTTTGGTCTCAGTCCGGTTGTCCAAAAGCCGGTGACTCTGAAGAGGCACACCTTCATTGCCCCACGTGCGGAGCGGCCCACCCGTTCCAATCCGAAGGCAGAAAATTCGGGTTCCCGTGTCTTGCGGCGGACCCGGTAACGCCGCGTACCGGTCCGCACGGACCGGCACCGGCATGGCCGATTCCTGGATGGAAGACAAGCGCATGACCAGCTCTCGTATCCTCGATTTCCTCGCCGCCGAACGCCCGGACGGCCCCTGCCTCGTCATCGACCTCGAGGTCGTGCGGCGAAATTTCCTGCGGCTCGCGGAGGCCTTTCCCGCGACCGGGATCTATTATGCCGTCAAGGCGAACCCGGCGCCGGAGATCCTGGACCTGCTGGCCTCCCTGGATTGCTGTTTCGACGCCGCTTCCGTCGCCGAAATCGACATGGCGCTGGCCGCCGGCGCCACGCCCGAGCGGATTTCCTATGGCAACACCATCAAGAAGGAGCGCGACATCGCCCGCGCCAGCGCCCTTGGTGTCCGCTTGTTTGCCGTCGACTGCATGGAAGAGGTGGAAAAGATCGCGCGCCAGGCGCCCGGTGCCCGTGTGTTCTGCCGCGTCCTGACCGACGGCGAAGGCGCCGAATGGCCGCTGTCGCGCAAGTTCGGCTGCCACACCGACATGGCGGCCAAGGTGCTGGAACGGGCCCATGGTCTCGGCCTTGACGCCTGTGGTCTGTCCTTCCACGTCGGCTCGCAGCAGTGCGACCTGGCCGCCTGGGACAGAGCGGTCGGCGATGCCAAGAAGGTTTTCCTGGCGCTCGGCGAGAAGAACATACGCCTGTCGATGCTGAACCTCGGCGGCGGTTTTCCGGCGCGCTATCTGAAGGACGTGCCATCGACCCTGGCCTATGCCGAAGCGATCCACAGCGCCATGACCCGGCATTTCGGTAACCAGTTGCCGGCCACGATCGTCGAGCCGGGCCGCGGCATTGTCGGTGATGCCGGCGTGATCAAGACCGAAGTCGTGCTGATCTCACGCAAATCCGACGCCGACGACACCCGCTGGGTCTATCTCGATATCGGCAAGTTCGGCGGCCTGGCCGAGACCATGGACGAGGCCATTCGCTATCCAATCCGCACGCCGCGTGACGGCTCCGAGGCGGCGCCGTGCATTATTGCCGGTCCGACCTGCGACTCGGCCGACGTGCTGTACGAAAAGACGCCCTACGCGCTGCCGCTGTCGCTGCAGATCGGCGACGAGCTGCTGATCGAGGCGACCGGCGCCTATACCTCGACCTATGCGTCGGTGGCCTTCAATGGATTCGCCCCCCTGCCGACCTACATCGTCGGCGGCAAGAGCGATGCGGCCCTTGCCGCTTGAGGCACCGCGCGGTACCGATCCCCGATAAACCAAGGAGGCCCAGCCATGACCGATTGGCCCATCCACGCCCGTTTCGGCGGTCCCATTGTCATGATCGGCTTCGGCTCGATCGGCCGCGGCACCCTGCCCTTGATCCTGCGGCACATCGCCTGCGATCCAGCCAATATCACCGTGATCGATCCCAATGACGCCGAACGGGCGATGGTCGAGGCCACCGGCGCCCGTTTCATCAAGGCGGCCGTCACCCGGGAGGGTTACCGCGACCTTTTGCTGCCGCTGCTGAGCGTGGCGGGCGGCCAAGCCTTCATGGTCAACCTATCGGTCGATGTCTCCTCCACGGCGATGATGGAACTGTGCAACGAAGCCGGCGCGCTTTACATCGACACGGTGGCCGAACCCTGGCTCGGCCACTACACCGACCCCACGCTCAGCATGGCCCAGCGCACCAACTACGCCCTGCGCGAAAGCGTGCTGGAGTTGCGCCGGCGTCTGCCGGGCGGGCCGACGGCGGTGAGCTGCTGCGGTGCCAACCCGGGCGCGGTGTCCTGGTTCGTCAAGCAGGCGCTTTTGAACCTCGCTGCCGACATGAACATTGCGTTCGAGACGCCGTCGCAGCGCGAGGACTGGGCCAATCTGATGCAGCGCCTCGGCGTGCAGGGCATTCACATTGCCGAGCGCGACACCCAGCGCGCCCGCAGCCCGAAGCCGCGCGGCGTCTTCGTCAACACCTGGTCGGTCGAGGGTTTCATCTCCGAAGGCCTGCAGCCGGCCGAACTTGGCTGGGGCACCCACGAGAAGGCGCTGCCGGCGGAAGGCCGGCAGCACGAAGGCGGCTGTGGTGCCGCGATCTACCTGGCCCGCCCGGGCGCCGGCACCCGTGTGCGGTCCTGGACGCCGACGGCCGAAAGCCAGCTCGGCTTTCTGGTGACGCACAACGAAGCGATCTCGATCGCCGACTTTTTCACCCTGCGGAACGACGGCGCGGTGGTCTATCGTCCGACCTGCCATTACGCCTACCACCCCTGCGACGACGCCGTGCTGTCGCTTCACGAACTGGCTGGGCGCCAGTGGCGGGCTCAAGAGACCTTGACCATCTTGGACGAGGCCGAGATCGTCGACGGCATCGACGAACTGGGCGTCCTGCTCTACGGCCATAGCCGCAATGCCTACTGGTACGGCTCTCAGCTGTCCATCGAGGAGACCAGGGCGCTGGCGCCCTACCAGAATGCCACCGGCCTGCAGGTGACCTCCGCGGTGCTGGCGGGCATGGTCTGGGCGCTGGAGAATCCCGAGGCCGGCATCGTCGACGCTGACGAGATCGACTTCAAGCGCTGTCTTGAGGTGCAACGTCCCTATCTCGGCCCCGTGGTCGGCGTGTACACGGACTGGACGCCGCTCAGCGGCCGCGAGGAGACGCTGTTCCCGGAGGATATCGATCGCGACGACCCATGGCAGTTCGCCAACGTGCTGGTGCGGGACGTGACCCTCGATCCCGACGCGGCGGCCGACAAGCTGGGGCGCGGCTCCGCGTAGCGACGCGGCGGCACGCCGATGCCGGCGGCGGCAGCATTACTGGTCGCGAAACCGCAAAAATTGGGTGCCGCCGCCAATAATCGTCAGCCCGCCCTGATGTCCCGGAGGCACGACGTTCGCTGGTGGCGGAAAGAGAGAAACCGCAGTATTGACAGCGGCACCAACCAACCCTGCCCCGTTGGCCATACTCGAACCCGCGCCCGCCGCTATCGATTTATAGCTTTCCTGTGTGCCGTGCGGCTGTAGGATCAAATTTGCGTGCGATCGATCCACAGCCGTGACGGTATAGGGGAACTAGGCTCAGGACTCATTGATTGATCCAGAAGAGCATTGTTGCGGCGATGCAGATTGCCGAGAAGTAGGTGTGCGCGCATCGGTCATAGCGGGTTGCGATACGGCGCCAGTCTTTGAGTTTGGCAAACATCCGTTCGACCAGATTGCGCTTTTTATACAATGCCTTTGAATATGTTGCCGGATTATTTCTGCCCGACCTTGGCGGGATGCAGGACTTGATGCCTTTTGCTTTCAATGCCGTACGGAACTCGTCGCTATCGTAGCCTTTGTCGCCGATCAGCATATCTGCATCCGGCATTGCCGGGTAAAGGAGCTTGGCTCCGATATGGTCGGATGTCTGCCCCTCTGTGAGCGCCAGCATGATAGGTCGGCCGATGCCATCGGTGACAGCGTGAAGTTTAGAGTTCAATCCGCCTTTGGTGCGTCCGATACAGCGGGAAAGAACCCCTTTTTTGAAGGCTTGCCGCTGTGCGATGAACCTTCAGATGTGTGGCATCAATGATCAATGTATCCGGCGACCCTTCCTGGGCTGCCAAACTGCTGAATATACGATCAAAAACGCCCAGTTCGCTCCACCGGACAAACCGGTTGTACAGCGTCTTGTGCGGGCCATACTCAGTTGACGCATCACACCAGCGAAGGCCGTTTTTGATGACATGGATGATGCCACTCAGCACCCGGCGGTCATCAACACGCGGGATGCCGTGGGAGAGTGGAAAGTGCGGCTTTATCTGCTCAAGTTGCGCTTCGGAAAGCCAAAACAAAGTGCTCATGCGTGATCCTCCTTAACGGAAGGGAATCACAAATCACGACCGAGGAGAATCCCGAAAATTGTTGGGCCCTGAGCCTAAGTGGTCATTGAAATGGTTACTGGAACGCCTTGTGTCAGTGTATTGCTTACCATGCAGCTTGACTTGGCATTCTCCACGACGGCAACCGGGTCAGAGCCGTCTAATGTGGAGCAATCGACCAGCATACTGGCGGAAGTGGCGACCAACGGAGTACCTGCCAATTCAAGCGATACCTCCACGGAAATATCTCCAAGCTTTATTCCAAGCTCTTCCGCGACATAGCGCAAATCGTTGCAGAAACAACCACCTAACGCGAGCGCAAGCAATTGAGCACCATTGAAGCCGAGGCCACGACCTCCTGCTTTGCCCTCGGGTCGGTCGGCAACGATTGTGTGTCCACCTGCCCAGCCAACCGCTGCTTCGGTGCCAGGAATACTTCGTAGCTGAACGTTCACATTCATTAGCTCACCTTACTTCCGCGCTCGCGAATGTTCGTCAAAAGAAACAGACCCGTCAAGAAGACAAGCAGTGAGGTGGGGGCTGCTTTTGGGCTTGAAGCAGTCAAGAAGCCCCGCCTGATTAATGGGTCCTGACCCTAGCTCTTTCGTCGCCGCAAATTTGAGCGATCGGATCGGACGCGGACCTCGGTGTCAGCACCCGGGAAGCGGGTCAGGGTTTCCTCGGCTACTTGGCCCGCAGGCGCTCGACGAGATCGGCGGAGACGCGCCCGTCGACTGCCGACCCGGTTTCGGCCTGAAACCTTTTCACCGCCGCGCGGGTCATTGGCCCCGCCATGCCGTCGACCGGGCCAGCGTCATAGCGCCGCTGGTTCAAAGTATGCTGAACGTAAATGACGGTCGCGCGGTCGGCAAAAACGGTGGCGCGCCGTGGTTGAAAATGCGCGGCCCATGACTCGGCTCTTTCGATTTGATCGGGACTCAAGCGCGCCACCACGGCCTGGCCCGCGGTTTTCGCATCCTCGTGGTTGGCGCGCGCCGCCAAGACCAGCCACGCGTAACCGGCCGGCAAGTTTTTCGGAAGGCCGAGGCCCGACGCGTGCGCCACGCCGTAGGCGTATTGCGCCGCGCCGAGACCTTGTGCGGCCGCCTTGCCGTACCAGCGCGCGGCCCAGGCCGCGTCCCGGTCGACGCCTCGCTCGTTCGAATAAGCTTCGCCCAAAAGGTACTGCGCCTGCGCATGGCCCTGGATCGCCGAATCGCGAAGATATTTGGCGGCGGCCTCGTAGTCTTGCGGGATGCCGACGCCGCCATAGTAGGCGGCGCCGATCAGAAATTGTGCCCGTGCCTCGCCGCGCTCGGCGGCCCAGTTGGTCCAATGTGCGGCACTCTCGAGATCCGGGGCGACCCCGCGTCCCTCCGCGTAAGCGCGCGAGACTTCGTAGGCAGCTGCCGCATGGCCGAGCCGGGCGGCCACCATGAAGGATCGAAAGCCTTGATCCGTGGCGCCTCCCGCGCGCGCCTCAAGGCCGGACTGGTATTGGGCTTCGGCGGCAGGATCGGTCTCTCGCACGGGGCCGGTTTCGACGACCCCGCCGGATGGCGCGGCGAACAGGCCCGCGAGCTGGTCGCCCGCCTCTTGGAACGCTTCGCCGATCCCCGCTGAGCAGCCGGACAATGCTAGGCCAGCCGCAAGTACGAGAGTGGGCGCTAGTCGCCGGCCAGCCAATGGGTGGATCCGTTCGTCTCTCAAGAACGCTTACCTCCAAGACCGTAAGTCGCGATGCGATTCGAGTTTCTCAGAATGACGAAGCGAAGCCGACGGCACAACGTGTTGAGCCTCCGCACAAATTTGACACAGTGCGGCGCCTAGGCACACAGCGAGTCGGCTGACATAGTGCTGTGGCGTGGCGCGCGGTCGGCGTGAGTCGTTTCGGGGGGAATGGTTCAACGCAACAACGACCGCGTGTCGGCACCATAGTCTTGCCGCCGAAAGACGCGGACGATTTGGTGCCTGCGGGAGGAGGGTCAGGGGCTTTCTCGGCGCTCCGCCCGAGACTGCGATGAGAGTAAAGGCTGCAGATGCGATGTGCTGGAACCGGCGGGCCAAATGCCCGCCGGTTCGTCGCGTTGCTGGACGGCTGCGCTAAGGTGATGATGCGCGTTGGCTAGGCGACCGCCTAGTTGGTGTTGGTCTGCTCGCTCACAAGCCGCTCGACCAATTGCTGCGTGATCCGCCCGTCGCGACTTTGACCCGATTTCTTTTGATAAGCACTGATCGCGCGCTTGGTGCGCGTGCCGGGCTGACCGTCCACCGGACCGGCGCTATAGCCCAGGTTATTCAGAACCTGCTGGACATACATGATCGTCGGCTGGTCGGTGAAAGCCAGTTCGTGTTGGGGCTGAAACCGCTCGACCCATGCTTCCGCGCGCTTGACCATTTCCGGCGCCATCTTAGCCTGCATGGCTTTACGGACCACCTCGGCCCGATCGTGCCCGGCGCGTGCGGCCAGCAACAACCAGCGGTAACCTTCCGTCCGGTCGATCGGCAAGCCCAGGCCGCGCGCGTGGACCAGGCCGTAGGCGTACTGTGCCTCGTGCAATCCCTGATGGGCCGCCTTGCCGTACCAGCGTGCTGCCCAGGGCAGGTTCTTGGGCACACCCCGGCTGGACGAATAAGCCTCGCCGAGAGCGTGCTGGGCCCTGGCGTGGCCTTGTGCGGCGGCCTTGGCAAAATAGCCGGCCGCCTTGAACTCGTTCGCTTCGACGCTGTCGCCGTTCCAATAGGCTTGGCCCATGTGAAATTGAGCGTTCGGATCGCCATAGGATGCGGCCCGATCCATCCAGATCTCGCCTTTGGCCTTGTCCTGCTTGACACCACGGCCGACCAAGTAGGCAAGGCCGGTATGATAAGCTGCCCCAGGGTGCCGTTTTTTCGCCGCTTCGCGGAAATGCTTAAAAGCAGTTTTGTCGGCGCCCTTGGCGCGGGCCGTCAAACCCTTTTGATAGAGATTGTCATAGGGCACTTCGGAGGCCGTTTCAGCCGCCTTGCCAGAGGCTGTCGCCTTGGCCCCGGCCGCGGCCGGGGCCGTCTTCGCGCGAGCCGTTTCGGATGTTCTCGCGCCCTGGGTGTCGTCCTCGCCCAGAAAACTGACAAGTTCGCTGCGTGCGCTCTCGAAGGTCTCCGTTACCTGGGCACAACCGCCCAGGACCAGAAGCACAGCAATGGCGGAGCCCGAAATCGGGCGGATAAGGCCGGTTCTAACCATCTTGTATTCCTCGGCTTGGACTCATGGCTTTCGAAGCGCTCCATAGGCTAACAGGCGGTCGCCAACAGGGTCTTAACGCCGCGCCCGGTATGGGCTCAAAAATCGCGAGCCAGGGGAGGTTCTTGAGCGGCCCCAAGGGGTTAAAAGTCATTGATTTGCAACAGAAAACTTGCCACAGATTGGACACAGCCCAGTGCCGGGGGCTGTCGTCGGCTGGCCGGAACCGTCTCGGGCTTGGCTTGCGCGGCGTCTGGGTTGGCGCGCATAATCGCGTGGAGGGTGATAATTTCCCCAGGGATTGTGGGGAAAAGGGCGGCTCGATGGAGGGGCGATCATGGCTAGGGTTTTGCTCAGATACGGTGCGGCGTTTCTCGCCATGGTTGCGGTCGCCCTTGGCCCGGCGCTGGCAGCCGAGGTGTCACCGCTGGTCGATGCCGCCTGGGTGCGCGGCAAGGGGGCCAAAGCGGGGGTCGTGATTCTGGACGTCCGCAATAAGCTTGGCGGCGGCTCGGAAGCGGTTTTTCGGCAGGGCCATATTCCGGGCGCGGTCTACAGCGATTACCTTTCGGCGGGTTGGCGCACCAAAGTCGACAATGTCCCCGGGCAACTGCCGCCGGTTTCGAACCTCGAGGCCCTGATCGGCGGCCTGGGTATCGATAACGATAGCCACGTGGTGGTGGTCAGCGGCGGGACCAGTGCCTTGGATATGGGCAGCGCGACCCGGGTCTACTGGACCTTCAAGGTCCTGGGGCACGACAAGGTTTCGATCCTGGACGGCGGCTACCGCGCTTATGTGGCGGACCCCAAGAACCCGGTCGAGATGGGCCCGGTCTCACCCAAGGCGAAGCGTTTCACGGCGCACTTCCGGCCCGGTATGGTGGCGGATCGCGACGCGGTTCAGGCGGCGCAAAAGGCCGGGGTCGCCCTGATCGACATGCGACCGCCGGAGCAGTATCGCGGTGAGCAGAAGCACGGCATGGCCAAGCGAGCCGGCACCATTCCCGGCGCGGTCAACGTTCCGGAAAGCCAGATCACAACGGCCGACGGTAAATTCGTCGACGCCAAGCGGCTCGGCGAAATACTGGCTGCCGTCGGCGTTGAGCCGGACCAAGATGCCATCACTTTCTGCAACACGGGACACTGGGCCTCACTGGGCTGGTTCGCAAAAAGCGAGATACTCGACCGCAAGAACGTCAAGCTGTACGACGGCTCCATGGTCGATTGGGCAGCGCAGGGCGACCTGCCGATCGAGAACAAGGGCCGGGTGCAATAGTCCGGCGCCCGCCCGCCAGCGAGATCATTCGCAGCCTTCCCGCACCTGCTACATTACCGAGGCCAATCATGACTGCCGCCGGTCGGAGGTTGAAAACCGCTGGGGCTCCCCCGAGGCCAAGCCCGGCATGACCTCCGGCGTACCGCGTCCTGACTGGCGGGTGGTGGGACCGGCCTTGGTCTTGCTGATCGGCGGGGCGCTCTATCTTTCACGTGCTTTCGACGGCCGCCAAGCGGCGCTGCTTATGCTTGGCGGTGCCCTGGGGCTGGTGCTCTACCATGCCGCCTTCGGCTTCGCGTCGAGCTGGCGGGTTTTCCTCACCGAGGGGCGCGGCGCGGGCTTGCGCGCTCAGATGCTGATGCTGGCGCTGGCCAGCGCGATATTCTTGCCGGCCCTGTCGCAAGGCACACTTTTCGGCCAGCCGGTCGGCGGCGCCTTGGCGCCGGTCGGCATCTCGGTCTTGTTGGGCGCCTTGTTGTTTGGCGTTGGCATGCAACTGGGCGGCGGTTGCGCCTCCGGCACCCTCTATACGGTCGGCGGCGGTTCGACCAACATGGTGGTGACCCTGGTCTTCTTCGTGGCCGGATCCCTGCTTGGCTCGGCGCACCTGCCCTGGTGGCTGGACCAGCCGAGCTTTGGCACGGTCTCGCTGCTGCGCGAATTCGGTTTGGCCGGGGCGCTCGGCCTTCAATTCGGCGCCTTGGCGTTGATCGTGCTGGCGAGCGTGATGATCGAGCGCAAGCGCCATGGCCGGGCCGCCCTGGGTTTCACGCTGCCCGAGCCCGCCGGCGCGCGCCGGCCAAGTCTGGGACGCCGCCTGGTTTCCGGGCCCTGGCCCTTGTTGTGGGGCGCGGTCTTGCTAGCCGTGCTGAACGGGGCAACCCTGTATTTGGCCGGCCATCCTTGGAACGTATCTTTTGGTTACACCCTGTGGGGCGCCAAGGCCGCCGCCGCCCTCGGTGTCGATGTGGGGTCTTGGGAGTACTGGAGTTGGCGGTACCCCAAGCAGGCCCTTGAGGGCAGCCTGCTCGCGGAAACCACCTCCCTAATGAACTTCGGCATTCTGGCCGGGGCGTTTCTGGCGGCCGGATTAGCCGGGCGTTTCGCACCCCGGGCGCGGGTCGGCCTGCGGGTCGCCTCGGGGGCGGCGCTGGGCGGATTGCTCATGGGCTATGGCGCGCGCCTGGCCTTCGGTTGCAATATCGGTGCGCTGTTCAGCGGGATCGCCTCTGGCAGCGTGCATGGTTGGCTCTGGTTTGCCGCGGCCATGATCGGAACCTATATCGGCATTGCTTTTCGGCCGGCCTTTGCCCTGTCCGCCCAGCCCGGTCCGGCGCGGCGCGGCACGTAAAGGCGCGCGCGCCTATCGGCCTGGTCGCAGGCGTGACTTGCGCCGCGAAGAGGAATTGCGCTATATGCATCTCAATTAACAAGGCTTTTAAGACCGTTCCGAGTGCGCTCAGTCGTCGCGGTCTAAAGCACAGGGCATTCAGGGAAGGACCGGGGTATGAAGAAATTATTGGTTCTGTTAGGGGTGGTTGCGGCCATGTCGTTCGCGGCGCCGCTCAAGGCCGACCTCATTTTCGATACCAGTTCCGGCCAGGGCCGCACCGCCGACGGCGTTGCTTTCATGAACGGGCTGTATGACGGCTATGTCGGCCTGCGCAATGAAAGGGTCAACGTCCTCGATGCGCCCGACGGCGAACATTTCAATCACAAGGCGCGGCGCGCGGCGCGGCGCTCCAGCGTTATGCCCGATCACGTTCAGGACCGTAGGCTGAGCGATCAGGACGTGCCCGTGTTCGAGGCGGCCTGGAAGCGGATTCACGATGCTTGGGATCGCGGTGGCCGCACCTTGGCGCCCGCCGCCGCGGCGCGGGCGCAAGTCAGCTACGATTGCTGGATCGAAGCGAGCGAGGGCGCCAATTCCAGCTATGGCCTAGGCTCTTGGGCGGCCCGCCGGAGCGGCGATGTTGACCGCTGCAAGGGGGCCTTCGAGACGGCCATGGCTGAGGTCGAGGCCGCCGCAAACCTGGCGCTGACCGCCGCCCAACGCGCGCCGGCACCAGTGCCAATGGCGGCCGCGCCGACCCCGCCAATGGCGGCGCCGAAGCCCTTCATCGTGTTCTTCGGCTTCGACAGCATCGCGGTCACGGCCGCGGGCAATCGGGTAATCGAAGACGCCATCTCCTCGGCGGAGCGCCTGGGCATTGTCGATTTCACCATCACCGGTCACGCCGACCGGGCCGGCCCCGAGGCTTACAATCTGGCCCTGTCCTTGCAGCGCGCCAATGCGGTGCGCGACGCCCTGCTGGCGCGCGGCGTCAAGGCGAGTGGCATTAGCGTCGCCGGCCGGGGCGAGGCGGAAAATGCCGTAGCCACGGCGGACGGCGTTCGCGAGCCCGCCAACCGCCGGGTCGAGATCATTCTGCTGTAAATCGCGCGGCCCGGTGCCCCGGTGTGGGGCGCGGTTAGGATACCTCGAAATACATCGGGCCCCGCCGGACCGCTGCGCTCGCAGCGCCCCGGCGGGGCCTTTCGTTTGCCGGTTCGCTCTCCGGCGACGGTTGGTTTGCGCGGCTTATAGTAATAAACTTATATTTCTTTACAACATCGCAATATAAATCGGAAAATTAAGGATATACCGCGACATTTTTTCTATTATACATTTATATATGTTCGTTCTATTCATGGATTTAATTTGTCAATAGGTGCTATTTTACTTGTAAATCTTCAACTCAAGCCTAAACGTTAACCATTTTACTAATTTTCTTTACAAATTCGGCATAAACTCATACATAATTATATTGCTTTCGCGTGAACTATCGTTGAATTCCTAAGCCTGATTCCACAAACTTGCCACAAGTTTTAGAAACGATCGGCAACGTCGCCAACGCGCTGGGGTCTAAGGTACGCGCTGGCGGTCGCCATCACAGGGAGGGTTAGGTATGACCGACGATCTCGGCCGGGGTTACGGCACGCGCGAGTCCAACGAGGAAATCACCGCCAGCGAAAACACGGGCAACGAAGCCTTGCTGGGCGCGCAGGATGCCGCCGAGCTGGTGGGCCAAGCGGCGATCTCCATCTCGCAGCCCGCGCCGGGCCAGAATGTGTCGATCCAGGCCGAGGCCGGCCAGCGTTATGTCATCGAGTTCGAACCGGATGCCGCCCAGGTCCGCGTTCAGGGCAACGACCTGATCCTGCTCTTCTCTAATGGCGCCACCGTCACCTTCGAAAACCTTGTCCAGGTGGCAAGTGAAGCCGATGCGCCGGTCTTCGAGATCGGCGGACAGCAATTGGCCAGCTCGGAGATCTTCGGTCCCATTATCACCTCGGCGCCGCCCACCCCCGGCACCGGCGAGACCCGCTACGACGACGATACCGGCGAGATCATCGACCTGCTCGACCCCCAAGGCGTCATCCCGCCGACCGAACTGCAATTCGGCTTGATCGCTCTGGAGCCGACCGAGGTTCTGCTCGGCGTCGAGACCAATCCGCCGGTCGACTTCGATGTCGACGTGACGGCGGGCTTTGTCGACAGCCTAGCCGCGGCCGGTCTGACCTTCGCGCCCGGCGTTGGCTTCGGCTTCGGCGGCGGTGCTGTGGCGGCGGTCAGTGCAGTAGGTGGCTCCGGCACCGGCGGCGCCATCTTTGTCACCGGTCACGATTCCGAGGAGCATTCGAACGGCGAGTATATGAGCGCCGGTCTGGATTTCCTGGCCTTTGGCCACGAAGCGACAGGCGGAGAAATAGCGCAGCGCGGCAGCTTTACGGTTGCTTTTCTTAACCCCAATACCGACAACGGCGCCGTTTCCGCCATGCAGGCGCAGGGGTGGAACGTCACCTTCTTCGATCTCGACAACGATTTTTCGCCAGCCTTCAATGGTAGCTTCGATCTAATCATGGTCGGAAGCGGCGATGGGTCATCGGCCCACCGCGATGCACTGTTTAACGCCGAAAGCAATTTCGAAGCATTCATTAATGGCGGTGGCGGCCTCTACATCAACACTGACGAGGGCTTTGGCCAGACCTGGTACGATTTCGTGCCTAATTTTGGCACTGCCACAAACAACACTATTTCCGATAGCGGCGTTTTCACGACGACATCGGCCGGCCTCGCCATCGGCCTGACCGAAGCGATCGTCGATGCGGATATCACCCATAGCTTCTATACCGGCGTCAACACCGACCTCTTTACGGTATTTGAGGTCACGGACGAGAGCTTTGGCGAAGACGCCGGCATACCAGTCGCTTTCGGCACCCGGAATATTGGTATTTCCGACGGCGAGTTCGTGCGCGCGGACACCTCTACCGGTGGTCTCCTCTATGAGTTCCAAGTCGGCGAAGCGGAGATCGTCGCTGACAATATCCACGGCACCGATGTCGAGGATGGGGTCACGACCTCGTTCGTTATCACCAACCTGCCGACCGGCCCCGACGGCGCTCCCGTTGGGTTCCTGTTGATCGACCGTGGCGATGACAATGTGATCGAAGAGATCGTCGGCCCCGGATTCAGCGGCGTGCCGATCAACGTCCAGACCGGAGATTCGGTTTGGTACTTCCTGCCGAAATCCGACTTCGCGGACCGGCCCGACGTCGTGACTTTCAACTATTTCACCACCGATTCCGACGGTTTGACGAGCCTGAACGACGGCCCGGCCACGGTCACCATCAACCTGCCCGATCCGGTGCCGACGGTCAGCGCCACCGACTCGGCGGTTGACGAGGACGACATCCCGTTCACAGACTCCAATCAGCCGCCCGGGTCCGACATCCACAACCTTGGCGATCCGCCCTTCGATCCGGATGCGGGGCAGTCGCCGCCGGATGGCTTCCAGCCGACGATCGTTGACGGCACCATCACGGCCAATTTCAGCTTCGACGAGCCGGGCACCATCGGCTTCACCCAAGGCACGATCGATGGGCTCAACGCCCTCGGCCTGACGTCCTCCACGAACGACTTGCCCCTAAGCTACGCGATCAGCAACGGCGGGCGCACCCTGACCGCCACGGCGGGGTCCGAGACGGTGTTCGAGGTCACCTTGAGCCCGGGTTCTTCGTCCGGGAACTTCGACTACGCCTTCGAGCTCATCGGCTCGATCAATCACCCGTTGACCGACGATCCCGCCACGGGAGATGTCGAGACCAAGTTCGAGGACCCCTCGGTCCTGCCGATCCAGTTCCAGGTCACGGACCTCAATGGCGATAGCGCCACCGGCGTCTTCAACGTCAGCATCGTCGACGACGTGCCGACCATCGGTTTCGATGGCGCTGAAGGGCAGTACGGCGACGGCGTGTTGCCGGGCTCGGTCAAGCTCTGGGAAGCGGATATTCACCTCGACGGCGCCGAGGGCGTTGTTATACCCGCGACCGCCGTCCAGCATTTCACGGTCGTTTATGGCGCCGACGGACCGGAGTCGGATTCGTCCGTCGCCCCTGCCTTGGCGCTGAATTTCCTCGGCGCGCGCGCACCGGCCGAAGGGCCGGGGACGGAGACCGAGATTGTTTACGACACCGACGGGACCACGGCCGATCCGGCCCTGACCTCGGGCGGGGAGACGGTGACCGTGACCGGCGATGCCGGCGATCCGCGAACCATCTTGGGCTTCATCGACCGGGATGGCAGCGGCACCTTTAACGACGGCGACGATCTGGTCTTCACTGGCCAAGTTCAGCTGTCCGGCGGCGATCCGCGCGACGGCCAGCTTGTGTTCGAGCTCCATCGTCAACTCGACCACCCGGATAACGACGATCCCTCGACGCCGGATATCAACGAGAGCGAGTTCACGTTGAGCGACGGCACGACTGTCCGTGGTCTCGACAATATCCAGTTCGAGTTCTCCGTGACCGTGACCGACGACGACGGCGACAGCGACACCCTGAACTTCACGGTCGATGTCGACGACGACGGGCCCCAGGTCTTCCAGACTCAGGCAGCCATCGTCGACGAGGACGGCCTGGACGCACGCCCCGTGGGCACCGACCCGCAAATCAATGAGGGCATCCCCGGCGGGCCCGGCGATATCCCCGATCCGCAGCCCGGCGACGACGGTAACGAAGCGACCTTCGTCGGCAGTCTCAATGTCGACTTCGGCACCGACAAGCCCGGCGACATCGACTTCGCCGGACTCGATGGGGAGCCGGTCGTTGATGCGAGTGGCGTTCCCGTGCTCTCGCACGGTCTGCCCCTGACCTATAGCTGGGACGCGAGCACCCACACCCTCTCCGCCGTCACGCCGGGCGGGCCCGGCGACGGCACCGACGGCAGCACCGGTTTGCCTGGGCCGTCGGGTAACAACCTGGTCACGGGTTTGGGCGGTCCGGCCGGGTTCGGCGAGAATACCTTCGCTCCCAACGACGACGGTTCGGTGGAGGTCGACATCACGTCGATCTTCGGCCCGGGCGGCATGAACTTCTTCGGGACCTCGTTCACCAGCATATTCATCAACAACAACGGCAACATAACTTTCGATTCTAGCCAAAGTACGTTCACGCCTTTCGCGATCACTGGAAGTACGGGAAATCCGATCATAGCGCCCTATTTCGCGGACGTGGATACGAGGGCGAGCGGCGAACCGATCGTATTCGATCCCGCTGGGAATTCGACCGGCACCGATCTGGTTTACTGGGATATGGATACGGTCAACGGCATTATGACGATCACCTGGGACGACGTCGGTTTCTTTAGTTCAGACACAAGCAAGACCAACGCGTTCCAGCTCCGCATATTCGACAATGGCGGCGGAGACTTCAGTTTCGAGTTCCGCTACGAGGACATCAACTGGACGACCGGCGACGCCAGCAGCGGCACCGACGGCCTGGGAGGGGTTATTTCCAGAGCCGGTTGGTCATCCGGCGACGGCGTCAACTTCTTCGAATTGCCGCAATCCGGCGATCAAGCCCAAATGCTTGCCTTGGAAGACATGGGCAGCAACGTCGGTGTGCCGGGCGTATGGCAGTTCGGCGTCGTTGAGGGCGGAGTCGTCGACGTTCCGACCGGCGCCGGGGAAACGATCTTCGAGCTCGAGATCACCGACGTCCAGAACGGCGACTACACCCTCACCTTGCTCAATCAGGTCGACCATCCGCTGACCGACGATCCGGCGACGACGGAGGTCGAGACAGCATTCGAGGACGACATACTCCTCGACCTGCCGTTCACGGTCACCGATTTCGACGGCGACACCGCCACGGGCATCTTGCCGGTGCAAATCAACGACGACTCGCCCCTGGTCGGGCCAGAGCAAATGTCGATTGCGGTCGATGAGGACGGCTTGGAGCCTGACGGCATCGCGGGCGGTCCTGGCGACATCGTTGTTCCGGACACCGATCTCGACGGCAACGAGGCGACCAATTCGGGCGTCCTCGACTACGACTTCGGGGCCGACGGACCCGGCGACGTGGACTTCGCCGCTCTCGACGGCATGCCCGTCATGGACGAGAACGACGATCCCGTGCTCTCGCGCGGCGAGCAGGTGGTTTATCGCTGGGATGGGGACACTCACACCTTGTTCGGCGAGGTACCCGCGGCTCCGGGCGGCGGCGGCCGGGAACTGGTGCAGGTCGAAACCGAGCCGAGGGCTGTCTTCGAGCTCCAGATCACCGACATCAACACCGGGGCCTACACCTTCGCGCTTCTCGATGTGCTCGACCATCCGCTGCCGCTCCAAGGCGGTCCGGCGGTCGAGGACGACATCGTCCTCAAGCTGCCGTTCACGGTCACCGATTTCGACGGCGATGCGGCGACCGGTAATCTGTTCGTTAACGTCAACGACGACTCGCCGGTCATCGACGGCGGTGAGGGCATGTCGGTCCAAGAGGCTGAAATCGTCGATACCGACGGCACAACCGTCACCTTCGCCTTCGGCGCCGATGGGCCGGACGCGGTCACCCCAGTGGCGCTTACCTTTGGCCCGCCGGCCATCGATGTGGCGGAGACGCCGGGAGAGCTTCCGGAAACGGCGATCGCCCTCACCTCCGACGGCCTGCCGGTCACGGTCGTAGCGGTCGACGCCACCACCCTGCGTGGATTTGTTACCTTGCCGGGCGACAGCGACGTGGCCGAGAAAGACATATTCACCGCGACGGTCGACCCGGACACCGGTGAATTTGTCTTCACCCTGCTCGGTCCGATCGATCATCCGGACCTCAACCAGGCCGGCACCGACGATCAGGTTCGCCTGCTCTTCGACGTCACCGTGAAAGACGGCGACGGCGACACCGCCACTCAGCGTGTGAGTGTCACCGTCGACGACGATCAGCCCGCGCTTGAGAACGTTACCCTCACCCACGACGAGACTCCGGGCATCGACAATCCGGACGACGTCGATCCAGCTTCCAAATCCGATGGCCTGCAGGCTGCCTTGAATGGCCTGTTCGGCGAAGGGGGGGCGCCCACCGAGTTGGGCGTGGCCCAAAAGGGCTTCGACTTCGACTACGGCGCGGACGGGCCGGGGCGGCTCATCGGTCTGGATCCGATTACGGATGGAACCGACAGCGGCCTGTTGTACTCGGCCACGAACGATCCGATCCTTCTGTTCAACGGCCCCGACGGTTCCGTTGTCGGGGTGGTCATTCCGGCGGGCTTCGTTCTCACCGGCCAAAGTCTCGATCTCTTGATTTCCGAGTTCGAGCTTCCGGTCGCCTTCGTCGCCTTCATGGAGCCGACGGCGGAGGCGTCCGGTTTGCCGAACAATGCGTCCAGCGCCGATCTCTGGTTCGTGCAGTACCTGGCGGTGGAACACGACAACCCGGCCGATCACGACGAGGCCGGTCCGGAGGGCGGCGAATTTGCCAACGAGCTCTTCGCGCTCGACTTCTCGGTCGAGGACCGCGACGGCGATACGGTCACCCGGACCGCGACCATCACCATCGAGGACGATGGACCCAGGCTTAACGACGCAACCGTTATGGGCACGGTCGAGGAAGAGCATCTTCCGGGAGGCAACGAGGACACTTTCCCGGCGGCGGACGGCGACACGGCGGTGACGCCTCCCGGTTCCGACGTGACCACGACGATCGCGACGGGCTCGCTGGCTCCGCTGGTTAATTTCGGCGCCGACACGCCGGGCACCTTCAGCCTGTCGGCGGACTTAAGCGGCCTGCCGGCCCTGACATCGAACGGCGAGACCGTCCTGTACGGCTTTATAACCAATGTGCTTGTCGGCTTCGTGGATGTCGACGACCCAGTGGGGGACTCCCGTGAGGGCGTGTTCGACAGCGACGACCGGCTCGTGTTCTCGCTGCATCTGAATCCGAACGGCAGCTATATCTTCGAGCTTCGCGACCAGCTCGATCATCCGCTGACCGACGATCCTGACACGCCGGTTACCGAGACGGCGTTCGAGGACATCCTCGGGATCGACTTCTCGTCCATCGTCGTGGCCACGGACGCCGACGGCGATACGACCGGCCTCGACGCGGGCGCCTTCACGATCGACGTGATCGACGACGTGCCGCGGGCACGAGAAGACGGCTTCACGGTCGACGAGGACGGCCTGGCGGGCGGTAATCCGGGCGGGCCCGGCGACACGGCCCTCGCGGTGACGATGCCCGTGCACAGCCTGTTCGGTCCCGAAGGCGGCTTCGGCGCCGACGGTCCGGGCGATATCGACTTCGCCTCGCTCGACGGGACCACGGCCGAGGCCTTGAGCGGAGCCACGACGGTGCCGCTTACCTCAAGCGGCGACGCGATCACCTATGATTGGGACGGGGCGACCCACACGCTCACCGCCGTGGCCGACCTGGGCGGCGCCGACGAGCGGCCCGTCTTCACCTTGCAGGTCACCAACCTCAACGCCGGCATAGTCACCTTCAAGTTGCTCGACGCGGTCGATCACCCGCTGACCGACGACCCGGGTACAGGAACGGTGGAGACGGCGTTCGAGGACGATTTGCGCCTCAATCTGCCGTTCTCGGTGACCGACTTCGACGGCGACGCGAGCACGCATACGCTGCAAGTCGTGATCGACGACGATTCACCGATCATCGATGGTGCGGAGGGCTCGACGGTCACTCACGACGAGACGCCGGGCATCGACCTCGACGCCGACGATACGGCCAATCCGCGTCCGACGGCTCTCGCGGCGGCAATTCTCGCGCTCGGCTTGACCGAGATAGGCTCGGCCCAAAGCAACGGGCCGGTGGTCAACGTCAGCATCGGCGCCGACGAGCCCGGCGGGCTATCACTCACCGATGCCGCCGGGGCGTTCCTCGACGGGGTCGACAGCGGGCTGGATCGGACATCGGACAACCTCGACATCTTCCTGTTCACCGACGCGGATGACCCGCGCCTGGTGTACGGGCGGGCGGGGACCGACGCCACGGACGCGGAGATCGGCGAGACCGCTTTCCTGGTGTACTTGGATAGCACCGACAACTCGCTCTGGGTCACCCAGTTCGACGCGGTTGAGCATCCCAACGCGCTCGATCCCGACGATACGGTCAGCGTTTCCGACAAGATCTTCGTCACCGCGACCGACGAGGACGGCGATGCCGCGACCACGGACGAGGCGGTCACCGTCGCCTTCCAGGACGACGGGCCGGTCGCGAACGACGACTTCGACTTTACCGCTCTCGGCAGTTCAACCAGGGGCAACGTCATCACCGGCGAGGACGCGAACGATCCGGATGGCTCGCCGGACCTCAGCGAGGCCGACAGTCCCGGCGCGGACGGGGTCGGGGCGATCCGTTCGATCGCGCACGACGGGATTACCTATACCCTGAATGCGGCAGGCACCGGCTTCACGTTTGCGGTGACCGGCCCAACATCAGGTAACACGGACCCGAACAACGCGACCTTCGATCCGCTGACGGGCGAGCTGACCATCGAAACGGAGCAGGGTGGCACATTGAAGATCGACCTGCAGGACGCGGACGTGGGTGACTATGTCTACACGGCCCCAAAGGGACCAGGGGCGCCCGGCGGGACGCAGACGCTGACCTTCAATAGCTTGGCGGCCGGGACCTACGACGGTACCGACGGGGTGGTCGACGGCACATTCGAGGTCTTCGCCGACGGCGGTCTCGTGCCCATCCTGGTCAGCGGCATCAACGCCGGGCTCCCGGGCAGCAACGCCGCCGTGATCTTCGACTCGGCCAATCCCACGGGCGGCCTGACCGGTTTGGGCTCGGCCAACGAGGATTTCGGGGGCCCGGGCGTCGGCACCGCCGGCGCGGAGTTTGGCCCGTTCCCGAACTTCAAGCAGCTCGAGGAGGTGCTGATCGTCAGTAACGAGGGTTTCTTGACGGACACCATCAACAACGAGACTGGCCTCCTGTCTCCCGATGGTCTGATCGACACTCCCTTTGTCCAAGGCCTGACGACGACCACCATTGTCTTAGACTTCTCGTCCTTCGGCTCGGTGCGCCTGGACTCGATCGACGTGCTCGACGTTGGCGGCTTGATTAACCCCGACGACCCGAACTCGGGGCCGCAGACGATGACCTTCAACCTCTACGACGCGGGCGGCGCTTTGATCGATACCATCGCCGCGACTATGTCGGGATTGACAACAGATGGTGACAATGGTTTCGAGGAGGTCGATCTCCTCGGCACGGTCGGCGTGGTGCGCTTGGAGGCCGTCATCGAAGGCTCCGGCGCGGTTGACAACATCGTGTTCGCGCCGCCCGGCGGCGAAGATGAGACCGAGGTGTTCGACTATGTGCTCGAGGACGGCGACGGCGACACGGCCGCGGCCAGCCTGGCGGTCCTGGTAAAAGCCGGCGACAGCGACGACCTCTTGTTCGGCACCGATGGGGCGGATTCCTTCTTCTTCAGCCTCTTGGCGGACGAAGGCGACATTACCATCAGCAATTTCGCCGATGGCGATACGCTGGCCTTTACCGATGTGGTGGATGTTGGCGGCGATCCAGGCCCCGATTTCGGCGAAGTCTTCGTCGACGGGTCGTTCAGCACGGACGGTTCGACGGTCAATGTGACCCTGCAAAGCGGCACGATCTTGGCCATTGAGGACGTCAACAGCGTCATCGAGACGGTGGATGACCTCATCGCGAATAGCGTCATCGTTTAGCTTGGCCGACCCGCTTCGGCGGGATCGGTTCAATGGGGGCGCAGGTAGCGCCCCCATTTTTTTGCCCGGGCGGCGGGCCCCGTCGCCGCATCTCGGGAGGGTTAATAAAACGTTAAGATTAAGTGCCGTATAATCGGGTGGAGTGACGTCCCGCTCGTGTCCTTTTTGTGGCTTCGGGCAAATAGTGCTGAAATTCAGCGGTTGCGCTTTATGTTGGGGTCAACCGTTGGTGTTGCGACGAATTAGAAGGATACCCGATGCGGCTTTTGGCCCGAGGAAAAACGGTCAGGTTCTCCTGGCGCGGGATAGTCCAGCCGATCGTGTTGGTCTTGGTGGGATTGCTCATGGGACCGACGGGCCTGGCCCAGGGTGAAAGCATTGGCCCCGCGATCTGGGTGCCCGCTGCGCCGACGGCCCCGGGCGGGCCGATCGTTCTGGTGCCTTATGAACAGACGCTGACGAATTCGGGCCTCGGCTCGGAGCCCCAACCCTGGGTTCCCGATTACCTCGCCTCGCCGGGTCCCGATCCATTCGGGGGCAATATGCAAAGCGGGCTGCTGCCGGGGGATTTGGGCTGGGCCGGGACCGGATTTGAGGGCCAGCAAGCCAGGCGGCCCGGTACGGACCCGGCACAGGGCACTTACACCTTCTCAGACGTATTGCGCGACGTTGACTGGCGTCGCGAAACGGCGGCACGCTTGCGCGCCCAATCGGACATCCAGTCTAGATTTTAAGGCGCGATCCGAGTCGGTCGAATCGTGCGTTAAGATAGGCCGGCCCTTCAATCGGACCTAGCTATTGACCGGGAGTTCATTGCTCTCCCGGAATATGCTCTAGCAGCTTGTAGCGGTCGCGCTTGGAAATCCCCTTGAAGTCTATTTCCATATTCTTTCCCTATAGGCTGGCCGGCGTTTTTTGGGACTGCGTCTCCATGACCGAGCGAATGAACAGCTTGGTCAGTTTCGAAAGCGGCTTGAGTTTCGAGTAGAAGAGATAGGCGGTAATCTGGATCGCGGGGTCGAAAGGCTTGACGGTTAGCCCTTGAAAATTTCCCTGACTTTCTACGTACTCGTCGACCAGGGCCACACCAAAACCCTTTTTTACCAAGGTGCTGGCCACTGCGGTGTAGCGCGTTTCGATGGACCAGGCGATGTCTTCGCCCGCCGCCTCGAAAGCCGCCGCGATCAGATTTCCTAGCGGCGATCCGCGCGTCATCATGATGAAGGGGTAGGCCCTCAGGTCCTTCGGCGTGACCACGTCGAGGTCTGTCAGGGGATGCGCCTCCGGTACTATACAGACCATTCTGCCCATCTTAATGGGCCGGAGGGCCAAGTCTGGCGTTTCCGCGGGGGTGAGCGCCAGGCCGACATCGGCAGTGTTGGCCTGGGTGTGCTGAACCACGTTTTCCCGCCGCCGGATATCGAGTGTAACCTGGACCTTGGGGCGCTCCCGTAAAAAGGATTCCAAGGCCTGGGGGACAATCGAATGGGCCAGGCCGGGGGTGGCGACGATACGCAGGCTACCGGCCTTGGCATCCCGGATATCGTGAATCCGATCCTGAACCGCTTTGATCGAGGCAAATAGCGGATTAATTTCCTCGTAGAGCCTTTGAGCCTCGTCGGTCGGGCAAAGCCGGCCACCCAGGCGCTCGAACAGTTGAAAGCCCAGGCTGGCCTCGGTGTGCTTGATCATGCGGCTGACGGCGGGCTGCGAGACGCCAAGGCTGTCGGCGGCATTGGCGACGCCGCCGGAGGCGACAACGGCCCTGAAAACTTCCAGTTGTCTCACGTTCATCAGATAACACTCTGTTAAGTCCAATGCCTGAAATAGCATATGACATTATCTAGCGCTCGATCTAGCCTGTTTTCTCGAGGCTCGGGGCCCGAGCATGGGCGGACCCCCAATTCTCGGCATGGCGGGCCGGGTGTCCGGCCATGGTTTGAATTGCAGCGGGCGTGAATTGAAGAGGGATAGAGACATGAGCCGGATCATCAATGTCGGCGCCGCCCAGATGGGACCGATCGCCCCCAACGAAAGCCGGGCCAGTGCGGTCAACCGCATGATGGACTTGTTGCGGCAGGCCAAGAGCCGGGGCTGCGACCTGGTGGTGTTCCCGGAGATGGCCCTGACCACCTTCTTTCCCCGCTACTACGAAGAAGACATCGCCAAGATGGACCCTTTCTTCGAGCGCGAGATGCCGGGGCCGGAAACCCAGCCCTTGTTCGACGCGGCTGCCGAAGCCGATATCGCCTTCTACCTGGGCTATTGCGAACTGACGCCCGACGGTCACCGATTTAACACCTCGATCCTGGTCGACCGCGGCAAGATCGTCGGTAAATACCGTAAGGTTCACCTGCCCGGGCATGCGGAATACGACAGCCGGCGGCCCTGGCAACATCTTGAGAAGCGCTATTTCGAGCCCGGCGACTTGGGCTGGCCGGTTTGGCGCTGCAAGAATGGCATCATGGGCATGGCGATTTGCAACGACCGGCGCTGGCCGGAGACTTTCCGGGTGATGAGCCTCAAGGGTGTGGAGCTGGTGATGCTCGGCTACAACACGCCGGATCGCAATACCTCCGCGACCGAGCCCAACCACCTACGCATGTTCCACAACCACCTGGTTATGCAGGCGGGGGCCTACCAGAACTCGTGCTATGTCGTCGGCACCGCCAAGGCCGGTGTTGAGGACGGCTGCATGTTGATCGGGGGATCCTGCATTGCACAGCCTTCGGGCGAGATCGTCGCCCTGGCCTCGACGCTCGAGGATGAGTTGATCACCGCCCCTTGCGACCTCGACCTCGCCAAGATGGGTAAGGAGACGGTGTTCAATTACGCCAAGCACCGCCGTATAGAGCATTACGGTATCATCAGCAGCCAGACCGGCGTCGAGATTCCTGAAGGTATCTAACCCATTCGTCCGAATGTTCAATCGAGGGTGAACGGCCACAAGACGCAAAAGACGATAGAAAGCCCAGACGATAAACGGGTCAAGCATTGCTGGGCGTTGCGGCACCCGAAGGGTGCAATACCAAGAATCAACAGGAGGTGCATTATGACCGTATCGACATTATCCAGAAGGACCGCGGGCCTCGGCCTAGCCGGCGCCATGGCCCTGACCTTGAGCGTGGCCAGCCAGGACGCTTTGGCCGCGAACGCGAAGTATTCCGATCACGATGCTCCGGGCGGTATGCGGACCGACTTCGTGAAAGACGTATGGTTGCCGGAGATCGAGAAGCAAACCGGCGGCGAGTTGAAAATCCGTCAGTTCTTCGGCGGCACCCTGCTCAAATCCAAGGAGGTCTTGAAGGGTGTCGGCGACAACGTCGCCCAGATGGGCTTCGCCTTCCCCGGTCACTACCCGCGCCGGATGCTGGCCCATTCTATCTTCGCCATGTTCCCCAAGGGTCCGGAAAAGTTCGAGAATCAAGCCTGGCTCTATCATCAGGCCTACGAGGAAATCCCGGCCTTGAAGGCGGAACTGGCGAAATCCAACGTCGTGCCCCTGATGATCACGGCCGGCTTGCCTGGGGCCTTCGCCGGCAAGAAGCCGCTGGGCGGCCTTGCCGATATCAAGGGTGACAAGTGGCGCGCCGGTGGCAAATGGCTGCTTCGGTATCTGGGCAGTGCCGGCGCTTCGCCGGTTTCCGTGCCTTGGGGCGATGTTTATGTCGCTCTGCAAACCGGCACCATCGACGGTGTTTTCACCAACTACGACGGGCTGCATCTAATGAAGTTCGACGAGGTGGCCTCGAACCTGCTGATCTCGAAGAAACTGTGGTATGCGACGCCCTTCGTGCACTTCATGAACAAGGAATTCTTCGACGGTCTGCCTAAGAATGTTCAGGACGGCGTTGTCGCGGCGTCCAAGACCGCCGAACAGAAATTCGGCGCTGTCTATGACGCAGCCTTTGACAAGGTGAGGTCGGAACAAGTTGCGTCCGGCTTTAAGGTGACGGAGCTTTCGTCCGCCGATATCGATGCTTGGGCGGATTCGAGCAATCTTTCCAAGCATCAGGACGACTGGGTCAAGGAAGCGACCGAGGCCGGCCTGACCAACGCGGCGGAAATCATGGAGCAAATGCGTGGTCTCCATAAACAAGCCATGAGCCGCTAGTCCCAAGCGGCCTACGATCAATCCCTCCCGCCGCCCAAGTACCGCTTCGGGCGGCGGGAGGCTGCGATTCCCCGGCAGGGAGGCGATCATGAAGAACCTAGCCACCAGAGCTAATCAGATCCTGTCCGGTTTCACCGGCTGGTTGATGCTGGCTATGATGTTGATTTTGGTTGCAGATATCCTCTGGCGATTGTTCGGAATGCCGTTGCAGGGCATGGCGGAGATGTCGGTCTTCGTCATGATGATCGTGATTTATCTGGGCTTCGCGCGCTGCGAGGAACACCACGATCACGTCGGGCTGGAGTTCTTTACCAACGCCCTGCCGAATCGCGGCCGGCGGATGACGCTTACTGTCGCGCAGATCCTTTCCGTCGTTACGGTCGGCTTGCTGTTCTATGCCGTCGCCACCAATGCCCTATCGGCCTTCCAATCCAACGAGTCGATCGAGGGCACGGTGGAGATCCCCACCTGGCCGACAAAATTCGTCATGGTTGTCGGCATGGCTTTCTTCTTTGTGCAGGCGATCCTCAACATATTCAACCTGCCCAAACGTGAGGAGACCGAAGAGTCGCACGGCGGTTACGAGTAACCGAATTTGCGGTGCGCGCGGGTTCGCGGGCCGGCATAGCGGGGGCAGCGGAGCAGGGCAGTGGAGTATCTGGTCGACGGAATCGTCTGTATCTCCATCCTCTTGGTCTTGATGACCATCGGTATGCAGATCGGCTTGGCCTTCTTACTGGGCGGATTTGTTGTTTGTTCCTACCTGCTTGGCGTCGATAGCTCGATTTCGCTCCTGGGGCAGGTATCGTATTTCTCCGTAGCGACGCCCACATGGGCGGCCATTCCTTTGTTCATTCTCATGGGTGCCTTCGCTTCGAACGGCGGCTTGGCCCGCCGCGCCTACAATGGCGTCCATGCGCTGGCCCGCAAGCTGCCGGGATCGCTCATGATCGCCACTTGTTTCAGTTGCGGCGTCTTCGGCGCGGTTTCCGGGTCTTCGATCGCGACCACGGCGATTTTCGGCAAGATGGCCTTACCGGAAATGGCCCGTCTTCGCTACGACAAGGCGCTGTCTGTTGGCGTTATCGCATCGGCCGGCACCTTCGCATCGATGATCCCACCCAGCATGATGATGATTATCTATGCCCTCTTTACCCAGCAGTCCATCGGCAGGCTGTTCGCGGCGGGCATCATTCCCGGGGTGGTGACGGCGTTCGCCTATGCGGCTCTGATCGTGTTCATGGTCAAGCGCAATCCAAGGTTGGCGCCGAACGCCGAAGCCGGCTCCGAGACCGGCGAACGGACCAGCCGCGCCCAGGAAGCCCTGCAAATGTGGCCGGTCGTGGCCATCGCCTTTGTAGTTCTGGGTGGACTCTATTCGGGCGCCTTCACGCCGACCGAATCGGCCGCCGCCGGCGCCTTGGTTTCGCTCGGCTTCGCCTGGTATCTGAGGGCATTCACGAAGCTGTCCGACGTGACCGAATCCATGCGCGAGGCCGCCAACGTCACGGCGATGCTGTTCCTGATCAACGTCGGCGCGCTGTTCTATAGCCGGGTGCTCGCGGTCACCGGGCTGCCGACCGAACTGACCACCATGCTGCAAACCGCCGACGTGCCGCCCTTCATGATCCTCATGGGCGTGATGGCGATCATGTTCTTCCTGGGCATGATCATGGTCCCGGTCGGCATTTATGCCCTGACCTTGCCCATCGTCTTCCCCATCCTGGTTAAGCTGGGGTACGACCCCATCTGGTTCGGGGTTATCGCCCTGAAGCTGACTGAAATCGGTGCCATCACGCCGCCCGTGGGATTGAACGTATTCGCCATAAAGGGCGCGATACCCAAGGGTATGAAGGTCTCTCTGGAGCAGATCTATAAGGGCTGTTTTCCCTTCATTCTGTGTGATTTGGCCGTTCTCGCACTGTTGATTGCCTTCCCGAGCATTGCCCTTTGGCTTCCGAACCTCTTGATGGGATAAACGGGAACGGCGTCGAAGCCTGCGCGTAGGCACAAACCCGGAGAGCGAACGCATGGATATGGGAATTGAAGGAAAGCGGGCTCTGGTCCTGGCCTCCAGCCGGGGCCTCGGGCTTGGCATTGCCGAGGCTCTGGCCCGGGAGGGCGCCAAGGTCATGCTTTGTGGCCGTTCGGGCGAGCGCCTGCGGGCGGCTTGCGAGGCCATCAATGGGCGCGGCGGCGGTCAAGCGGTCTTCGCCACCGTCGACCTGAGTGATCCAAAGTGCGCCGCGGCCCTGTTCGAGGCCGCCACCGAAAAGCTGGGCGGCGTCGACATCCTGGTCAACAACACCGGCGGCCCGCCGCCGGGACCGATCACCGGGTTTGATACGCAAACCTGGCGCGCCCAGTTCGACGCCATGGTGCTGCGGATCTTCGAAATTACCAATCTCTGCCTGCCCGCAATGCGCGAAGCGGGCTGGGGCCGCGTGCTGAGCGTGGGATCGTCGGGCGTGCAGCAGCCGATCCCCAACATGGGCATGTCCAATACCGTGCGCTCGGCTCTGGTCGGCTGGACCAAGACCCTGGCGGCGGAGGTTGCCGGCGACGGCGTGACCGTCAATATGCTGCTGCCTGGTCGGATCCATACCCAGCGGACCGATGAACTGAACGCGGCCGCGGCTAAGCGTCAAAACAAGACCGTCGAGGAGATTGCCGAGGCCTCCCGCGCCGCCATACCGGCGGGGCGTTATGGGCGGGTCGAGGAATTCGCCGATGTGGCCGCCTTCTTGTGCGGCGCGCCGTCAAGTTATGTCACGGGCAGCATGATACGCTGCGACGGCGGCGCTATCCGTGGGGTCTGAATTCAATATCGTGTTGGGGTGCTGAACAATGGCGGACTACGATCTCATTCTTGAAGGCGGCACCGTCGCAACCGCGAGCGATACCTTCGACGCAGATGTCGGCATTCGCGGCGGCCGGATCGCTGCCCTGGGTACCAAGCTCGGCAGCGCGGCGCGGACTATCGACGCCCGGGGCATGCTGGTCCTGCCGGGCGGTGTGGACGCCCATTGCCACATCGAGCAAGAATCCTCGACCCTGTTGATGACCGCCGACGATTATTATTCGGGCAGTGTGTCGGCGGCCTTCGGCGGCACCACCACCTTCGTTCCTTTCGCTGCCCAGCACAAAGGCCAGAGCCTGCGTGACGTGGTGCGGGTCGCCCATGAGCGGGCCGGGCCGAAGTCGGTGATCGACTACGCGTTTCACTTGATTGTTTCGGACCCCAGCGAGCAGGTCATGGGCCAGGAATTGCCGGCCTTGATCATGGATGGCTATACCTCGTTCAAGGTCTATATGACCTACGAGAAGCTAAAGATCGACGATGCCCAGATGCTCGACGTCTTGACCCTGGCCCGTGAATACGGCGCCATGACCATGGTGCACGCGGAAAACAACGACGTCATCAACTGGATCAGCGAGCGCCTTTTATCGCGCGGCTATACCGCGCCCAAATACCATGCCATCAGCCATAACCCCATTGCCGAGAGCGAAGCCTCGCGCCGCGCCATCGACTTGGCGCGGCTGATCGACGCACCATTGTTGATCGTCCATGTGTCGACGCCGGAGGCGGCCGCATCGATCCTCGAGGCCCGCAACAGGGGTCTTAAGGTCTATGGCGAGACCTGCCCGCAATACCTGTTCCTAACCGCCGACGATCTGGATAAGGAGGGTATGGAGGGTGCCAAGTTCTGCTGCTCGCCACCACCCCGCGACAAGGCGGCGCAGGAGGCGATCTGGCTGGGTCTGAAGAACGGCACGTTCCAGGTGTTTTCGTCCGACCACGCCCCCTACAGATTCGATGAGACGGGCAAGCTTAACGCCGGCCCCAATCCCACATTCAAGAAGATCGCCAACGGCGTGCCCGGTCTAGAAGTCCGTCTGCCGTTGCTGTTTTCGGAGGGTGTGGGGACCGGCCGCTTGACCCTGAATGAGTTCGTCGCCTTGACCTCGACCAACGCGGCGAAACTCTATGGCTTGCATCCGCGCAAGGGCACAATCGCGGTCGGCGCCGATGCGGATATCGCCGTTTGGGATCCGACATGGAAGCGGACCATTACCCATAGCCTGCTGCACGACAATGTGGACTACACCCCCTACGAGGGCCGCGAGGTGACCGGCTGGCCGCGCCTGGTGCTGAGCCGGGGCCGGGTCTTGGTCGAGGGCGAAACGCTGCATGCCGAGCGCGGATCGGGAAAATTTTTGGACCGCGTCCCGGTGCCGCCGAAAGACCCGGCGGCGACCCTTAATACGCCGCTCGACCCCGCCGCAAACTTCGGCGCCCGGTTGCTCTAGGACGGGAAGCGAAAGCATGGCAAAGCAGATCATCCGGGTCATCAACCCGAATTCCAACCAGGCGGTTACGGATAGCATGGCCGCGGCCATGTCCCCGCTCAGGATGGCCGGTGCGCCCGAAATCGACTGCGTAACCATCGAAAACGGACCGTTCGGGGTTGCCAGCGATGCCGACATCGAAGCGGCGGCGCCCTTGGTGCGTGATCTCGTCGCTCGGGATGCCGAAGCCGAGGCCTTCGTGATCGCGTGTTACAGCGATCCGGGTCTCGCCCTGGCTCGGGAAGTCACGGACAAGCCCGTGTTCGGCATGGGCGAGTGCGCGGTCCTCACCGCCCTGGCCTTGGGCGGGCGTTTCGGTGTCATTTCCGTTTCCGATTGGTCCGTAGCCCGTCACAAACGCCAGCTTAGCGGCCTATCCCTCGATGGCCGTTGTGCCGGCGACCGGGCCTTGGGGATGAGTGTCGCGGAGACCGAGGGCGCGCCGGATGCCCTGGAGAAGATCGCCCGGGTCGGAAAACTGCTGCGCGGTGAGGATGGCGCCGATGTGCTTATCACGGCTTGTGCCGGGATGGCGAAACACCGCCGGGCACTGGAGCGGGCGGTCGGCATTCCCGTGGTCGAGCCGGTATTGGCAGCAACGACTCTGGCCCTGGGTGCGGTGCGCCTGGCAGACGGCCGATAGCCGCCACCCGCTCGGCAATCTAGCCTGCACGATGGCTGAAAGAGAAAGAATACTCGTCATTCACGATGGCCCAACGGGCTATCTGACCGACTTGCGGCGGTGTTTTCCAGACTGTGCCTTCCACCTCTGCCACGACCATGAAGACGTTTCGGTGGCCTTGGGCCGGGTCGAGCCCTCAATCGTCTTTGCGCTTCATGGCGGGCGGTTCAAGGCCTTCACACATGCGCCGGCGGTCTCGGCCCCCGGCATCAAATGGTAGCACAACGGCGGCGCCGGAATCGATCATCTGCCGCCCTGGGACCCGGACAAAATCCTAGTCACCAATAGCGCCGGGGTCTCCAGCCCCTTTATGGCGGAAACCGTGACCTGCGCAGTCTTGATGCTGAATTTCGGGTTCCCGCGCTACTTGGACGCCCAACGCCGACACCAATGGGCGCCGCATGCCTGGTCCAGTCTTTCCGGAAAGACCGCCTTGGTGATTGGCCTCGGCGGCATCGGCGCGCGGGTGGCGGCGTCCCTAAAGTTCTTTTCGACGACCGTGATTGGCATGCGCCATTCGAAAAAGTCTTGCGCCCACATCGATGAACTGGCGGCCATGACCGACTTGCCGAACGTTCTCCCGCGGGCCGATTTCGTTTGCATCCATGTGCCCAACACGGCGGCAACCAGGCATCTGGTGACCGCCGAATTCCTGGCAAGGATGAAGCCCGCAGCCTACCTGATCAACACCGCGCGCGGGTCGCAAGTGGACGAGGTGGCGCTAATCGGAGCGCTGCGCGGCGGCGCCATTGCCGGAGCCTACCTGGACGTGTTTGCACAAGAGCCTTTGCCTGCTGATTCGCCCCTTTGGGACCTTCCCAACCTGATCATGAGCCCTCATATGGGGGACGCCGCCGCCGGCTGGGAAAACAACGCGGCCCGTTTTTTCGCTGACAATTTGGAGTGTTTCCTGAGGGGAAAGCCACTACAAAATGTGTGCGACCCGACAAAAGGGTATTGATCGGCGCGCTCGAGACAGGCCACGGCGGATCGGTCCATTTCGGGCGCCTTGGTCACAGCTCGAAATAGGCGGAACCATGGGGGTAAAATGTCTGACGCGCCCAATCCGCTACCCATAAGGCAATTTACTTTCGCAAGGTCGATGGCGGTTTTCCGTAGCGTTTAGAGTGGGCCTTCGAAAAATGTGCGGAGTTCGCAAAGCCTGTCGCGAGCGCGATTTCGGTCAGGTGCAAGGGTGAGTTCATGAGGAGATTCCGTGCCTTTTCGAGCCTGAGGTCGCGATAGAAAGTCATCGTAGTTCGACCGAGCTTCTCGCGGAATAGCCGGTTTAACTGGCGTGCGCTGACGTCCGAAAGCCTTGCGAGTTGATCGAGTCCAAGAGGATCGGCCACGTGGTTCTCCATGGCCTCCACGGCATCGAGGATAGCTCGGTTGGTGGTCCCATACCGCTCGATACGGCCGGCGCGCTGGGGGCCGCCGGAAGGTCGGATCTCCGTATGCAGGAACCAGTCGCTGACCAGCCTGGCGAAATTCGTGCCATGGTGTTCGGCGATCAGGGCATGCATGAGGTCCATTGACGCGGTTCCCCCGGCACAAGTCACACGGTCGCGATCGATCACATAGAGACTGCGCTCAACCAGGAGCGAAGGGGAAATCTCTGCGAGCGCGGCGGCATGCTCCCAATGCACGGCCATCCGGCGATCGGTCATCAGACCTGCGGAAGCTAGGATCACCGGCCCGCCGGATACGCCACCCAGCCTCACGCCGCGCCGCGAAAGATGCCGGAGCCAGCTAAAAACTCGCTCGTCGCGAAAGCTGGCGGGATCGCCGCCGGCCACCACGAGCAGAAGGTCGAGGTCCGTATCGCGGCCAATCCGGTCGTTTGCCGCCAGGACCGCCCCCCCTGAGCTTGTCGCGCTTGCGCCCGCGGCCGGTATGTTTCGCACCCGATAGAGCGGCCGGCCATCGAGCAGGTTGGCGGCCCTCAAGGGCTCAACCACCGAGGCATAGGACATCAGAGGAAAGCCATCGATCAGGAGGACTCCGACTTGGAAGGGGGGAGGCTGCTCTGCCAAAATGTCCATAATTGACATCTATACGTCTAGAACGGGAAAGTCCATCCTACGATACTGCTGCAGATCATGGAGTCCGAAAAATCCAAGGAAGCGGCACATGCGGTATTCCGCCTGGAAAATCTTTTGGGAAGGAATGACGGGCAATCGCGGCTGGAAACCGGTCTGGCGCGAACCCGAACCGAAACCTGAGTACGACGCCATCATCGTCGGCGGCGGCGGCCACGGCCTGGCCACCGCGTACTATCTGGCGACGGTGCATGGGAAGACCAATATCGCGGTCTTGGAGAAGGGCTGGATCGGTTCCGGGAACGTCGGGCGCAATACCACCATTATCCGCTCCAATTACATGCTGCCAGGGAACGAGCCATTCTACGAATTGTCGATGAAACTGTGGGAAGGCCTGGAACAGGACTTCAACTACAACGCCATGGTTTCGCAGCGTGGCATCCTCAATCTCTTCCACAGCGATCCGCAGCGCGACGCTTTCGTCCGGCGCGGCAACGCCATGCGCCTGGCCGGCGCCGACTCGGTCCTGCTCGATCAGGACGGCATTCGCGAGATGTGCCCGTTTCTCGATTTCGACAATGCCCGCTTCCCGATCAAGGGCGGTCTGGCCCAGCCCCGCGGCGGTACGGTACGCCACGATGCGGTCGCCTGGGGCTATGCGCGGGGCGCCGACCAGCGCGGGGTCGACATCATCCAGAATTGCGAGGTCACCGGGTTCCAAATCGAGAACGGGGTTTGCACGGGCGTGGAGACCAGCCGTGGCGCGATCCGGGCCAAGAAGGTCGCGGTTTGCGTCGCCGGCTCGTCGGGCCGGGTCATGGCCAAGGCCGGTATGCGCCTACCCATCGAGACCCACGTGCTTCAGGCCTTCGTATCGGAAGGTTTGAAACCGCTGATACCGGGTGTGATCACCTTCGGCGCCGGTCATTTCTATGTGTCACAGTCGGACAAGGGCGGGCTGGTGTTCGGCGGCGATATTGACGGCTACAACACCTACGCCCAGCGCGGCAATCTGCCGGTCGTGGAGGATGTCTGCGAAGGTGGCATGGCGATTATGCCCATGATCGGGCGGGCCCGCCTGCTACGCATGTGGGGCGGTGTCATGGACATGTCGATGGATGGCTCGCCTTTCATCGACAAGACCCACATTGACGGCCTCTATTTCAACGGCGGTTGGTGCTATGGCGGCTTTAAGGCAACGCCGGCAAGTGGATGGTGCTACGCCCATTTGTTGGCGAAAGACGAACCCCACCCCGTTGCCGCAGCCTTGCGGCTAGATCGATTCCGCCGCGGCGCCATGATCGACGAAAAAGGGGTGGGTGCTCAACCCAACCTGCATTGAGGATGATGGAACCATGATCATCAATCATCCGCTCCTTGGTCCCCGCGACGGCGCCGAATTTACCTGTCTCGGCGACGCTTCCCTGATCAACCGGCCGGACTGGCAAAGCACAGACGCCGACGAGCAGTTTTATGAGTACCTTTACCTTAGGGATAATCCTGCCGGAATGCACCGCGAACTCTGGTATCACGAATATGGCGACCGGTCATGGCTGGTGGTGACCCGCGATACGCTGACCCATGACATTACCAAAGTCGAACTCGCGGTGGATGTCGCGAGACGGGAAGGGCGGGGCAAATGACTCAAAGCAACCGGATTGCCGGTGGTTTGATTGACCGGGATAGCGCCTTGAATTTTACGTTTGACGGGCGCTCGTTCCAAGGTCATCGCGGCGATACGTTGGCTTCCGCTTTGCTGGCCAACAGTGTGCGCCTGTTCGGCAGATCTTTCAAATATCATCGCCCGCGCGGAATTTTTTCCGCCGGTTCAGAAGAACCCAACGCATTGCTAACGCTCCATAACGGTGCATTTCAGGAGCCCAATACAAGGGCAACAATTGTCGAACTCGTTGATGGTCTTGAATCCGCCAGCCAGAATTATCGCGGATCGCTAAAACACGATTTGATGGCGGTCACGGACCTGTTCTCACCGTTGCTGGGGGCTGGTTTCTATTACAAAACCTTTATGTGGCCCAAGGCCTTTTGGGAGCGGCTCTATGAACCCATCATCCGCGCGTCCGCGGGGTTAGGGCGCTTGTCCGGCGTTGAAGACCCGGACTGTTACGACAAGGGATTTCTGCATTGTGATGTTCTGATCATCGGCGCGGGTCCTTCTGGTCTCAGCGCCGCCTTGGCGGCAGGGCGCGCAGGCGCGCGCGTCATTCTCGCCGACGAGGATTTTGTCATGGGTGGACGGCTCAATGCCGAAACCCATGAAGTTGATACCATGAACGGAGCTGACTGGGCC
>JAJFGO010000107.1 GCA_021776095.1 Kiloniellaceae bacterium
GACGGCAAGATCAGCAGCCTACTGGCCGAGCAATCGCCCGCGGCGCCGGACGATACGGTGGATGAACCCGAAGCCCTTGAGGCCCCGGCGGCGGAAATGAGCCCTGCGGACCCGCAGCATGACGATCCGACCGAAGACACCGATGCGCCGATTGCTGAATTTGCCGATGACCTTCCGCAAGCGTTGGACGTGTCCGAAGACGGGCCGGAGGCCCTGCCCGAGGCCGAGTTGAAGACGGCATCGCCGGAAGGTCCGGCAGCCGAAGCCGAGCCGGCAACCGAATTGGTGATGGACGCGCCGGCCGCCGAAGACGACATCGTGTTCGAGGATATGCCCGAGGCCGACCTGGCGGCCGAGTTGGAGATGGAAACGCCGGCCGCCGAGGACGACATCGCGGTCGAGGATATGCCCGAGGCCGATCTGACGGCCGAGTTGGAGATGGAAGCTCCGGCCGCCGAGGACGACATCGCGGTCGAGGATATGCCCGAGGCCGACCTGACGGCCGAGTTGGCGGTGGAAGCCCCCGAAGAGCCCGTCGCCCAAGACGATCCAGCGAACGAAGACGTGCCCGCCGCCGAGGAAACCGAAGTCGCCGAGTCGGGGGAGTTCCAGGTCGTCGAGGCCGAGGAACCCCAGGTCGCCGAGGCTGAGGAATCCGCGGTCGCTGAAACCGAAGAAGCCCTGGTTGCCGAAGCCGAGGACATACCAAACGACGTCGACGTCGACCCGCCCCAGGATCAGGCTGAGTCGCCCGAGGCCTTGAACGTGGCGGTCATGGCAGAGGCGCCAGAAGTTGACCCGGGCCTAGAAAGCCTGGTCGACGACGAGCAAGCTGCCCCCGACATCCCAGCGGTCGCGGCCGCCGCCCCCGATGCCGGCGGCGCGGAAGCCTCTAGCTTGGAAGACATCATGCGGCGCGTCAGCAAATTGCTGGAGGACGAGGGCGCGGACGGTCCCTTGTCCGGCGGCGGTTCCCAGAGCGAGGAAAGCGCGGCTCCGCCCTTCGATCCTGCCGACCTCCCCAAGACTGCATCCGGCGTCTGAGGACGCCGACTTGGCGGATTCGCGTTAGCGGCTGTCCTCAATCGCCGAAAGCGCCTCGGGCGTATCCACGTCGAGCAGGACACCGGCGCCGGGGTCGACCTCATCCATAGCGACCTCGCACACCAGTTCCGGGTACTCGCCCATTAGGTGCCGGGCACCGACATCGCCCGCGATCTCCTGGATCTCAGCCGCGAAACGCAGGGCAAAGAGCACCGGATTGCCGCGTTTGCCGTCCCAGGTCGGAACGCAGATCGCCCGGCCCTCCAACGGGTTGAAGGCAGCGATCAGGCGGTCGATCACCGCCGGGCCGACCCGCGGCATGTCGCCAAGGCAGACGACGACCCCATCGGCGTCGCCGGGCAGGGCGCCCAATCCACGGTGCAACGAGGTGCTCAATCCAGCCCCGTAATCGGGGTTGTGCACGAATTCGCCCTTGAGGTCCGCCAAAGCGGCCTCGACCCCTTCGCGCTCATGCCCGGTCACGACCACCACCGGGTCGGCCATGGAGGCGAGAACGCCCTCCAGCACCCCCTTGACCATGGCTCGGCCGTCAACCTCCGCCAGCAGCTTGTTGCGCGCGCCCATACGGCGCGATTGGCCGGCGGCCAAAACCACGGCCGCAATGCGCGGCGCCCGCGGTGCCAGGGTTGGCGGGGGTTCGACCGCCGCGGCGCGGGGCAGGGGGCGCAGTCCGATCTCCTTCAACAAGCCGCCCGCGCCCATGCGCATAACGTCGCGCGCGGTCACCGGCAGGTCGGCGATCAGGCGCTGCAGCACCCAGTCGAAGCCGTTCAATTTGGGCGAGCGGGCGCAACCGGGCAGGCCGAGCACCGGCGTATCGCCCAGATGCGCCAGCAAGATCAGGTTGCCGGGATCGACCGGCATCCCGAAGTGGTCGATTACGCCACCGGATGCGACAATTCCGGCCGGCACCACATCGCGCCGATCGACGATCGCCGAGGCGCCGGAGATCAGAACGATCTCGCACCCACGAGCGCGCAAATCGGCGATCGCGGCTGCGACCTCGTCCTGGGCGTGTCCGCAGCGCGCCTCCAGGGCCGCCGGGCAGTCCAAGGCCGCCAGGCGCGCGTCGAGCGCGTCGCGGGTCTTATCCAAGATCGAGTCTTTCATGCCCGCCAAGCGGGTCTGCACCAATCCGGCCTGCCGGGGCCGCAAGAGCGCCAGTTGCAAGAGCGCGCCGTCGCCGGCACGCGCCGCCGTCAGGCAACGCTGCAAGACCGCGCCGGGCACGGCAAATGGGATGATCTTCACCGTCGCGACCATTTGGCGCGGCTCCACCAGGTCGTAGGGTGCCAGGGTGGCCAGAGTCACCGCCTCGTCGATCAAGTTCAGCGCGTCGAGACGATCCCGGTCGAGGACCAGGATGCCGCGCCGTGCTGCAATGAGATTGACGCGTCCCGTGAAGGCGGCACTGAGGCTGAGATTTTGACCGGTTTCCGCGATCGCTTCGCCTAGGCGTGCGGCCGCCTCATCCTCGTGGACTTCGCCGTCTTCAAGACGGGCGGCAATGACGCTCTCGATCCCGGCCGCGTGCAGAACCGCAAGGTCCTCTGCGGACAGGATCCGGCCCTTCTTGAAATGAGACGCGCCGGCCCTGAGCGTGTGGGCGAGGATCGCGCCAGCGGCTTGATTCAGGGGCGTCGGCCCGAATTTCACGCCGTGGCCTTCACCAGGGGCGCCGCGCCATGCAGCACTTGGGTCATTTGGGCCAAGATGGAAATCGCAATCTCGGCGGGACTCTTGGCGCCGATGGCCAGGCCAATGGGCGCGTGAATGCGCGTCAGCGCCGCCTCGTCCAGCCCCGCGTCACGCAGGCGGGCGAGACGTTTGGCATGGGTCCGGGTGCTGCCGAGCGCGCCCACATAGAAGGCCGGGGAGGCGAGGGCGACGCCGAGTGCCGGATCGTCCAGCTTGGGGTCGTGGGTCAGCACCACGACCGCGGTGCGTCGATCCGGCTTCAAGGCCCGCAAGGCCTCGTCCGGCCAATCGCTCAGTAAGTCCACCGCCGGAAAGCGTGCCTCCGTCGCCCAGGCCTGGCGCGGGTCGACAACCACGACCTCGTAGCCGGCTTCGCTGGCCATGGGGATCAGGCGCTGCGCGATATGCACCGCGCCAACCACGATCAGGCGCAAAGGCGGGTTGAAGACATGCACGAAGAGGGCTGTGCCCTCGATCGGTCCGCTACGATCGCGGTCCAGGGCATCCCGAGCTTGCGCGAGAAAGTTCTCGACCAGAATCAGATCGCCTTGCGCGACCTCGCTGTCGAGGAGTGCTTGCTCTCCACTATCCAGGTCTGTCACCAGGGCGACCGGGCGCTTGGCGGCCCGGGCCGCCTGGAGCGCTTCGAAGGTCGTGCGTTTCATGGCCTCGCTCTCAATCCAGGCGCTCGACGAAGACCCGCACCGTACCGCCGCAAGCCAGGCCGACTTCCCACGCCATCTCGTCGGTCACACCGAATTCCAACAGCTTAGGCGTGCCTGTTTCCATAGCTTGCCGGGCCTCGAGGACCACGGTGCCCTCGATGCAGCCGCCGGAAACCGAGCCGACCATGGCACCCGCCTCGTCGACCGCGAGTTGGCTGCCGACCGGGCGGGGCGAGGAGCCCCAGGTGGAGACCACCGTGGCCAGGGCGACCTTGCGGCCCTCCAGGCGCCAGCGCCCAGCTTGGTCCAGGATATTTTCGCCCTTGGACATGCTCACGATGCCGCCTCCCATTGATAGCGCGCCGAATCCTGCCGTCGGCTGACCGGCCGGCTGAGAACGCCGGCCAGGTCACTGAGACTCTCCAGATTGTGGACGCTACGAAAATCGTCCACGTGGGGCACCAAGGCCTTAGCCCCTAGGGATTTTGGCTCGTAACCCTCATAGCGCAAGAGAGGATTGAGCCAGATCAGCCACCGGCAGGACTTGTGCAAACGCTCCACCTCGGCCGCCAGGCCTTCCGCGTTGTCGCGGTCCAAGCCGTCGGAAATGAACAGCACCACCGCGCCCTGGCCGAGCACCCGGCGCGACCAGTGGCGGTTGAAATTCTGGAGGCAGGCGCCGATCCGGGTGCCGCCGGACCAGTCCAAAACCGCGTGGGCCACCTTCTCCAGGGCGATATCCACGTCTTTCTGGCGCAAATGGCGGGTCACGTTGGTCAGGCGCGTGCCGAAGACGAAGGTATGAACCCGATCACGGTCATTGGTGACCGCATGCATGAAGTGCAACAGCATGCGCGAATAGCGGCTCATGGACCCAGAAACATCGCAGATCACGACCAGGGGCGGGTGCCGGCGGCGTGGGCTTTTCCAGCGCAGCGGGATAATGTCCCCGCCAGAACGCATGGCCGCGCGCATAGTCGCCCGCAAATCGGCGCGCCGACCCGCGCGGGCCGCACGGAAGCGGCGGGTCGGCACCTCGACAATGGGCAGGCGCATCTTGGCAATGGCGGCTTTAGCCCGGGCGATCTCCTGGACCGACATATCCTCGAAGTCGATCTCGTGTAACTGCTCCTGGGACGAGAAGGTGAGGGCGGCATCGATTTCGATCTCGTCCTCGGCGCGCTCGCGCACCGGTTCCTCGCGGTCAGACTGGGCGGCGTGCAGCGCCTCTGCTACGCGCCGGTTGAGCTCCATGGCATCGTCGGTGTCGTCGCTGCCGGCGGCGCGCACGTCCGGCAACAACACGCCCATCATCTTTTCCAGGATCTTCGGGTTGCGCCAAAAGACGTGAAAGGTCTGGTCGAACAGCTCCTTCTGGTCACGCCGGTTGACGAAGACCGCGTGCAACGCCCAGTAGAAATCCTCGCGTCGGCTCAGGCCCAGGCATTGCACCGCACGCACGGCGGTCAGGACCTTGCCCGGACCGACTGGCAACCCGGCGGCACGCAAGGTGCGGGCGAAATGCATGATGTTCGCGACCAGGCGGCTACCCTCGATTGGCGCGTCCTTCAGGGCGAAGGCCGGCGGCGGCATGCCGGCGCATTGTCCGCCCGATCCATTCGCGCCTGAGTCGCGCTCCTCGGTCATCTCAAATCCATGCCCTCAATACCGCATACCCAAGCTAGGCCGGCAGCGCGAGCGTGCCGTTTTCGCGCAGGGGGAAGAATGGGTTCCAGGCGACCTCCCAGGGATGGCCGTCTGGATCGGCGAAATAGCCCGAATAGCCGCCCCAGAAAACGTCCTCGGCGGGCTTCAGGATTTTAGCCCCGGCAGCTGCCGCCTCCGACAAGATTTCGTCGACCTCTTCACGGCTGCGCGCATTGTGGGCCAGGGTGAAGCCGCCAAACCCGCCCGGCTCGCCGGGCGGCAGCTTGGCGTCCTCGGCCAAGGCGTCCCGGCCATAGAGGCCCAGAACGACGCCGCCCATGTCCATGAACACGATCGATTCATTGCCGGCGCTGGACATCGTCCAACCTAGGCCCTGTTCGTAGAAACGGCGGCTGGCGGCCAGATCCACGACTCCCAGGGCAACGATGCTGAGCCTCTGTTCCAATACATACACTCCGCGTTCGGTCTTTTTATTTGGCGCGCTCTAGGAGGCGGCCGCGGCCGCGCGCTTGACTTCCTTGAGAATGCCGGCCGCCTCACTACCCTCGATCCGGGCGATATCGTCCTGGTATTTGAGTAGCACGCCCAATGTGGTATCGATGGTCTCCGGGTCCAGCGCGACCTTGTCGAGCTGGATCAGAGCGTCGGCCCAGTCGATGGTCTCGGCGATACCGGGCAGCTTGAAGAGGTCGGCCTTGCGCAATTCCTGCACGAAGGCGACCACTTCGCGGGCCAGGGCCTCCGGCGCGTTGGGGGCCTTGAGGCGCAGGATCTCCAATTCGCGCGCCGCGTTCGGATAATCCAGCCAGTGATAGAAACAGCGGCGCTTGAGGGCGTCGTGGATTTCCCGGGTCCGGTTCGAAGTGATGATGACAATCGGCGGTGCCGGCGCCTTGACCGTGCCGAGTTCCGGAATGGTGACCTGATAGTCGGACAAGACCTCGAGCAGGAAGGCTTCGAAAGGTTCGTCGCTCCGGTCCAACTCGTCGATCAGCAACACCGGCGGGCCGGCCAGGCCCGGCTTGAGGGCCTGGAGAATTGGCCGCTCGATCAGAAAGCGTTCCTGAAAAATATCCTCGGCTAGAGTATCACGGTCCCGGTCGCCGGCGGCCTCGGACAGGCGGATCTCAACCATCTGGCGCGGGTAATTCCACTCATAGACCGCCGAGTTGACGTCCAAGCCCTCGTAGCATTGCAGCCGCAGCAACCGGCGGCCCAGGGTTTCGGCCAGGACCTTGGCGATCTCGGTCTTGCCGACCCCGGCCTCGCCCTCAAGGAACAGCGGCCGGCGCAACTGAAGCGCCAGGTGCAAGACCGTCGCCAGGCTGCGCTCCGCCACGTAAGAGCCGTCCTGTAGAAGTTTCAGTACTTCGTCAGGAGAGGCGGGCAAGTATTTGGTTGAGGGCATTATTTATGCTCAGCGGTGTCCGAATTTCACAATCGGTCCAGCCGAGGCGGCGGGACCAATCGACTATAGGGTTCCGCTGCGCAAAGGCAACGCGGGGACAAGGCAGTTCCGGGCCTAGCGAGGCCTACTTTTGCGTCCAGCTACCGTCCGGCTTTTGCAGCCAGGTGCCGGGGGCGACGTCCTTGATAATCTCCATGGCATACACCTTGCCTACCTCAGCGGCGTTCACGCCCTGAGACGCCGCGCGCTTCTGATAAATCTGTTTCCGCTGTGCGTTGACTTGATTCACGAAGGATTGAGCGCTCGAATCGCGCGCGGCGAGATAGCCGTCGAAGCGCTCGCCGACTGCGCCGGATGCACGCAGCGCATCCAGAGACTGGGCCTGAAGCGGGCCGCCCATGAACGCGACCACGGCAAACGCCAAGGTCAGCACACCAAGGGCGCGGTGAATTCGTTGTAACATGATGGATCTCCCCTGATGCCTGCCTAGAACAAGTTCGGGTTGGCCTCAATGTCGTCTTCGGCCTGTTCCTCGAGCTTAACGCGTACGTCGGCGTCCAGCTTGATATTCAGGTTGATGGTGATCGGTTCCTGCGGCGCTTGGACCTGCACCGTCGGTTGGCATGCGGCGCTCAGGACCGCGGCGGTCAGAAAAGCGAAGATGACGGGCACTTGGCGCGCGAATCTCGCAGACCGGCCTTCGGCAATGGATCTCAAAGTCATTGTCGTCACCCCCAAAATAGCTTCGAAGCCAATCCGGCTCGGCGCCGATTCGCGCGTGCCTTAACATTCTATACGTTTCCTAACGCCCGAACATCCACATCTGACCGATCGCGCGGTTGGAAATCCGATAGGCCTCTTGCAGGGTCACGAGCAGCTTGGTCGGGTCGGTTTCCAGGTTGATGTTGAAGCGAAAGGGATAACCTTCAAGCACATCTGGGTTGTTGCCGAGCATGCTGAGCCCAAGCACAGCAAGGTTTTCCGAGGGCTGATCTATGGTGAGGCTCAGTTCCTGGTAATGGAAATCCGCCAGGGCTTGCAACAAGAGCTCGGCCGACTCTCCAGCGGCGCTTAGGGCCTGTTTGGCGTAGTCGGAGCGCACACGCAGAATACCCGGCCCCTGAGCGGCAAGGCGACCCTGCACGATGCTTGGGGCGCCCTCGCGGATCACGATCGGAATCGTGCCTGACAAGCGGCCGTTGCCGGAAATGCCGTCGATCCCGAGCAGTGCGAAGACCTCCGCCAGGTCGAGATCTTCGACTTTCATCGGCAGGTCGTGTTGCGTATTAGCCGGGTCGACCAACAGATCCGCCAGGGAGAACCGGCCGCCGGCTAGGGAAAGACCAGCGTCCTCAATGGCGATCGCCGGCGAATCGCCGGGGACAACTTGAAATCGGAGCGTTAGCCCATCGAGCGGAACGCCTGGATCGATCCTGCGCACGCGCAGGGTTTGCCCCGGCGCGCTGCCTGGGGGCCGCAATTGGGTCAAGGCGAGATCGAGCGACAAACCCTCGATCTGGGCCGCCGCACTCGTCAGGGATACATTTTCGATCGTAAGCGCCGCCGTACCGGTCACGGCCTTGGGAATCCAAGAAAGCGCCGCCTCGGCCCGGGCCTGGCCGGTCACATCCCGCAAATCGGCCAGCGCCGGAAACAGTGTCCCAGGTTGCGCGCCGCCCGGCGCGAAGCTGAGCGGCGTCAGGGCGATTTGAGCCGTGCCCGCGCCAGGCGCCGTGCGGTGCCGCCCGGTCAGAGAAATCTCGCCGACACCATCAGGGCCCGCGCCGGTTACCGAGAAATCGATTGCTTCGGCGGATTGCCGCAGGGCGCCGCGCAGGCTCAGAGGTGCCAACATGGGCGTGTCGGCGATGTGACGTAGCGCGCCGAGCGTGAAATCGAGCGCCACCGTATTGTCGCGTGCAAGTTCGACAGTGGCATAAAGCCGTTCCGCCTCAACCTGGTGGTCGGGCGCCGCGAGCCCGCCATCAACGACTTCGATCCGCCCAGCATATCCTTCGTCCGCCCGGTAGGTGCCGGTTGCGCGCACTTGCTTGGCCCGGGCTGCAACCGCCAGGCCGCCGCCGTCACCATCCAGCACTCTTGCATGTATCTCGTCCGGGGCCAGGTTGATGTCGTGAGTCAGTACGAAGCCGTCTGGGTTGCCGAGGTCGATCTTGATATGGTTCGCTGTTACCTGAGCCGAGACCGGTCCTTCGCTAGCCAAAAACAATCCATATTGAAATTCGTCGGCAGATATTTTTCCATTATTAATGCTGTTTAGGGCGACTTTTTCGTCTTCTACTTGAATTTGGAAAGTTTGCGCTAACGCGAGCTTCGTGGCCTGCAGTTCATCCTGGCTGAAGCTCGCCGCGCTCAAGGTCAGGTTCACAGCGGCGGCCAATTCGCCAGGCGCGTCCGGCGCGTCGGTATTCACCACGACCTCGCCAGACAAGCCTTCGACTTGATCGGGAAATGTCATGTTGTGCAAACGCAGGCTTGCACCGCCCGTGAAATCCGTCGGGCGCAATTCGGTTAGGGTCGCAGTTTTCCGGTCGCGCAGATCTGCAAGCGGCGGTAGGCGTCCTTGGGCGCTTGCGACGAGTTTGATCCGGCCCGCGGTTGGGGCGGGCAGGGCGAGCAGTTTCCAGATGACGGACTGCGCCTCCGCCTCCGCCTCGAGAGTTAGGTCGCCCCTGGGTTGGCCCAAAAAATCGTCCAGGCCGGCCCGGGCGTGCGCGGTGAATTTTCCATCCGCGGTCGCCAATGCGGCGTCGAGATCCAAACGCGGGCCCGCCATGCGTAAAGTCAGTTGCGCCTGTTCGAAGGCGGCACCCGGTATGGCAATCCCGCCGAGGGTGAGATCTAGGCTCGCGGTCATGGGCGTACCGCCTACGAGACCGATGGCGCCACGGCCACGCAGTTCGCTCAATTGGGCCCCGGGCAGATCAAGGGCGCCGTCGGCCAGAACCAAACGCGCCTCGGTTCGGCCGTCCGGCGCGCGATTGGCCTCGAGCTCGCCGCTCAGCCGCCCAAGGTTCGCCTCGATCGCGTAGGTCGCGGACAGCAAAAGCGCGCCGCCACCGCCGGGCCGCATGATTGCCGCGAACTCTCCCGCCACCGGGCCGATCGGGGTCAGAGCGCGAACCCGCGCGTCCTTGAATTCGATCAGGGGCAGGGGCGGGATCGGACCCCCGTCTTCCGCGTCCGATCCGGCTGTCAGGTGGTGTAGGCTGCCAAGCGCCGGTCGCTCGCCGCGTAGATCCAGCGCTAGTTCCACTCCCTCCAGGGTAACCGACCGCAGCCGGCCGGCCAGAAGCTCGCCCGGTGCGCTCAGGTCATAGGCCACGGCTATCCGGCGGGCGCGAAATTCACCGCCGGAACCCAGGGCCAGATCGGCGATCACGGCACCATGCCAACCGACGCTCTCGACCCTTAACATCACGTTGGGGACCTCGCGGACGGCCAGGGCAGCGCGCAATAGAGATTCCAACAGAGGCGCCCGATAGACGACGCACAGCGCCGTGACCGCGAGGCTGGCGCCCAGGGCCAAGAGAATGGTCTTGGCGGCGCGCGTCATAGGGGTTCGGGTGCCGGTGGTGCGGGGATCGGCGGCCTAGTCTTCGGACGTTTTGGCGGTCCGCCAGGCAGCTTCCATCTCCTCGAGGGAGGCCTCCGCCAGGGTAGCCGGATCACCGCCGAAGTGGCTCTCGACCGCGCGGAAACGCCGCTCGAACTTGCCGTTGGTCCGGCGCAAGGCGGCCTCGGGGTCGATCTCGAGGTGACGGGCCAGGTTGGCCACGGCAAAGAGAATGTCTCCAAGTTCGTCCTCCAACCGGTCGGGATCGCGGCCGGCATCGATTTCCGCGCACAACTCGCCGATCTCCTCATGGACCTTATCCAGAACCTGGGCCGCGTCGGGCCAGTCGAAACCGACCCGTGCGGCGCGCCGCTGCAGTTTCAACGCGCGCGTCAGGGCGGGCAGGGCGAGGGCGACCCCGTTCAGCACACTGGGCCGGGCGCCTTGCGCTTCGGCCTTGGCGTGACGTTCGCGGGACTTATGATCCTCCCACGCTTGGGTCTGGGCAGCCGCGCTGTCGACCGTGCCCTCGCCGAAGACGTGCGGGTGCCGACGCACCATCTTGGCCCCGATCGTCGCGGCGACCGCGTCGAAATCGAAGGTTCCGGCCTCCTCGGCCATGCGGGCGTGAAACACCACTTGCAGCAGGAGATCGCCGAGTTCGTCCTTCAGGGCCGCCATGTCGCCGTGCGCGATAGCGTCGGCCACCTCGTAGGCTTCCTCCAGGGTATAGGGCGCGATACTGGCGAAAGTCTGTTGCACGTCCCAAGGACAGCCACGCTCGGGATCGCGCAGCCGCGCCATGATTTGACGCAGGCGCTCCATGGGGTGCTCGCCAAGTAGGGTATCGGCCATAACGGCGCGAGCATATACGAGGCCGCCGGAGGGGGCAAAAATCGGCAGCGCCTTGGCGCCCCTGCACCGAGGCCCCTACAATACTCATAGAGCCGTGCGGTCGGAATTGGTTGCACGCGCGAATCAGACACTTTAGGCTTCGGCGAACCCTGAATTGAGCGGTTTCGAATCCCGTCTTTAATGACCGAATCACTAGCCATGGCACCTGACCGGACGATGCGGACGTACATCTTGTCTTGGCCGGGCGCCAACCGGGTCCCATCCCTTGCCGCCAATGTTGGAATCGTCCCATGACTAAGGGCCCTGAGATCCCGGTGCAGGAATTCGCCGGCGGGCCACGCATCGTCGTCATCGGTGTCGGCGGGGCCGGCGGCAATGCCGTCAACAACATGATCAAGGCCAAGCTGGCCGGGGTCCATTTCGCCGCTGCGAATACCGACGCCCAGGCGCTCGGCATGTCGCTCAGCGAGACGCGCATTCAGATTGGGCGCGAGTTGACCCAGGGCCTGGGGGCCGGCTCGCGCCCGGATATTGGACGTTCGGCCGCCGAAGAGACCCTGGATGAGGTTCTGCGCGCCGTCGAAGGCGCCAACATGGTCTTCATCACAGCCGGCATGGGCGGCGGCACCGGCAGCGCGCCGGTCATCGCCAAGGCGGCACGCGAGGCCGGCATCCTGACCATCGGGGTGGTCACCAAGCCGTTTCATTTCGAAGGCACCCGCCGCATGGCCTTGGCCGAGGCGGGAATCGATGAAATGGCCGAGCACGTCGATACCCTGATCGTGATCCCGAACCAAAACTTATTCCGCATCGCGAACGACAAGACCACCTTCGCCGACGCCTTCAAGATGGCCGACGATGTGCTGCACGCGGGGGTGCGCGGGGTGACGGATCTCATGGTCACGCCCGGCCTGATCAATTTGGATTTCGCCGACGTGCGCACGGTCATGACCGAAATGGGCAAGGCGATCATGGGCAGCGGCGAGGCCGAGGGCGAAAACCGGGCCTTGAGCGCGGCGGAAGCGGCCATCGCCAACCCCCTGCTCGACGAAATCTCTATGAAGGGCGCGCGCGGCGTTCTGATCAACATCACTGGCGGCATGGACCTGACACTGTTCGAGATCGACCAGGCGGCGAACCGGATCCGCGACGAAGTCGATCCCGACGCCAACATCATTTTCGGCTCGACCTTCGACGATCAGATGTCCGGCCGCATGCGCGTTTCCCTGGTCGCGGCCGGGATCGACGCGGACGAGGCGCGGCGCGACGACAGATCCCGCTCCAAACGGCCGATCGTCAGCCTGTATTCCGAACAACTGCGGACCGCCGCGCGCGAGGATGCCCAGGTCAGCGGGCCCGAGCCCGAGGACGCCTCCGATCCCGAAACCTCGCCGGCCAAGGCCGAAGACGCCCCTGTCAGCGGTCTGGACCACGATGCCGCGCCGGCCGGCGACGAAGACGAGGGGGAGGTCGCCGAGCAAACCGCCGAGGCGGTAGACGAGGCCACGGAGACGAAGCCGCCACGCCGCGCCTCGGCCCCGGTGTTCCCGTTCCGCGCCCGGCCGCGCGAGCGCAAACCCATGGAAACCTCCAGCAGCAGCCCGCTGCGGGCGGCCTCTCCGCACCCGCGTGAAGCACAGGACCCGGCGCCCGAGGATGAAGCCGCCTGGTCGGGACCGAAAAGCGAGCCCGGCGACGATTTCGGAACGGCCCCGTTCCCACCGCGCGAGCAGATCTTGGAACAAGCCGGCCTGGAGCCGGATACCGTTGAGGGGACGGCGGCCAGCGAAGACGGCGCGCCTTACACCAAACCGGCCCTTTTCCGCGATGACCCGGCCGAACCGGACGCGGCCGTTGGTGCGCGGGCAGAGAGCGAACCGGCCTCGGATTCCGGTTCCCAAGTGGCGCCCGCCGCCACCCCCATAACCGCTCGACAGGACGGCGGGCAAAGCCGCACGAAGAAATCCGGCGGTTTCTTCTCTTGGATATCCAGCGGTGGCGACGCCGCCGAGGACTTTTTCAAAAAAGCCGACCGCTACTATCACGGTCAAGGCGTGCGCAAGAACCTCGAACTCGCCTTCAAGTCCTACCTCAAAGCGGCCGAGTCCGGCCACCCAGGCGCCCAAAACAGGGTCGGTTGGATGTACGAGAAGGGCGAGGGCGTCGAGGTCGACCACGCCGCGGCGGTCAAGTGGTACCGCAAATCCGCCGATCAAGGTTACGTCAACGCCATGAACGATCTGGGCTACATGTACCGGCAAGGCTGGGGCGTGCCGCAAAACCACCACGAAGCCTTGCTCTGGTTCGAGCAGGCGGCCTCCAAGTACGACAGCTACGCCGAATACAACATGGGCCAGATGTTCGAAAACGGCTGGGGCGTGGAGCGCGACATGGAAGAGGCGGTGCGCTGGTTCCGACGCTCCGCCGCCCGCGGCCACGAATGGGCCGCCAAACGCCTCGAGGAACTCGGCGTTAAGACCTGAGCGGCGCGCAGCACGACGCGGCCATGAGAGCCGTCTTTCTCATTCGGCGCCAAACGTACTGAACCCCTCAGGAAATCCCGACAAGCCACTGGAATACAACAAGGGGAGAGCGCCGGGGACGGCGCCATGCATCTCATAGTGGCTACTCGATAGCGCGCATAATGTATATTATGGAAAATCAAACATATTCCGACTCGGAGTGGCGCCGACTCAGGTATCGCCTATGGCAACGGCGCTTTCGGGGACGGTACATTCTCCGCGATCCGAAGATAGCGATTTCCCAACTGAGATACTGGTATCACTTGCGACGAACAGGAGAACCGAAGTCTCTCGCGCATCTCACTCTTCGATCCTTCATGCCTCAACCTCAATCACCAATCCATCGTAACCCGGCTCGACGCCCGGCGGGCATTTGGCGCGGATGGTCTCGTAGTCGGCTTGATGGTTCAGGTGGGTCAGGATCGCGCGCCGCGGTTTGACTCGAGCGATCCAGTCCAGAGTCAGCGCCAGGTGTGCGTGCGTCGGATGCGGCGTCTCGCGCAGGCAGTCGACGATCCAGACCTCGACCCCGGCGAGCGCGGCAAAGGCCGCGTCGTCCAAGCTCTTCACGTCGGTCGAGTACGCCACGGGTCCGAAGCGAAGGCCGAGCGAGGTCTCGGGCCCGTGACCCTGAACGAAGGGCACCACATCGAGCGCGCCGATCCGAAACGGGCCGTCCATGAGACGGTCGTGCAGTTGCGGTGGATAGAGACTTTCGGGATCGCTGGTCGAGGCGAATATGTAAGGAAATCGCCCGGTCAGGTCGGCGTGGGTCGTGGCATCCATATAAGTGTCGATCGGGCCGCCGTGGGTCCGCGCCATGCCGCGCAATTCGTCGATGCCATGGGCATGGTCGGCATGGGCGTGGGTGAAGATCACCGCGTCCAGATCGTGCACCTGGGCGTCGAGCAACTGCACGCGCAGATCCGGCGAGGTATCGACCAAGGCGGTGGTGCCACCATGCTCGACCAGGACCGACACCCGCCGCCGCCGGTTCTTGGAATTGTTAGGGTCGCAGTCGCCCCAGTTGCCGCCCGGCGTGCCGTCAACCACCGGCACGCCGCCGGAGCCGCCGCAGCCCAGAACCGTGACCTTCATGCGCCGGGCTGCGCGCGCCGCGCCTTGGCAAAGAGACGAAAGGCATTGTCGCTGGTCGCCCGCGCGATCTCGTCCATGGACACGGCTTTAAGTTTGGCCAGGGCGGCGGCGGTATGGGCGACGAAGGCCGGCTCGTTGCGTTTGCCGCGCATGGGCACCGGCGCCAGATAGGGCGCGTCGGTTTCGATCAAGAGCCGGTCCAACGGCACCTCTTGGAGCACGTCGCGCAAGGCCTCGGCCTTCTTGAAGGTCAGGATACCGGCGGCCGAGATATAAAAGCCGATATCCAAGGCCGCCCGGGCCAGATCCGGCCCGGCAGTGAAGCAATGGATCACGCCCCCAAACGGCCCCTTGGCATGCTCCTCCTTCAGGATGGCAATGGTGTCTTCGTCAGCGTCGCGGGCATGGACGATCAAGGGCAAGCCGGTCCCGCGCGCCGCCGCGATATGAGCGCGGAAGCTTTGCCGCTGCGCCTCGCGCGGCGAATGCTCATAGAAGTAGTCCAGGCCGGTCTCGCCGATGCCCACCACCTCGTCGTGCGCGGCCAACTCGACCAGGCGCTTGGCGGTGCGCTGCCCCTCCTCCTCCGCCTCGTGCGGATGGACGCCGAGCGAGCACCAGATGCCGTCGTGTCGCGCGGCGATCGCGCGCACGGTCTCGAACTCCGACAGCTTGGTGCAGATCGTGATCATGGCACCGACACCGGCCTCGCGAGCCCGCCCGATCACGGCTTCCAGGTCGCCGTCGCGCGCTAGGTAATCCAAATGGCAGTGGGAATCGACCAGCATGGCGCGGCTCAGGTCTCCGCGCCCTCGGTCTCCACGTAACGTGGAAAGATGCCCTGGGGCTTCGGCAGGGCGGTACCCGGCGTCAGAGCATTCGGCAAGGCGGCGAAATCGCGTGCGCCGGCCGGCACGCCCAGTTGGTCGAGCATGCGGTCCATGGCGGCCGGCATGACCGGCTGGGCCAGAATCGCCAGATGGCGCAGGGTCTCGGCGACCACATAGAGAACCGTGCCCATGCGCGGGGGATCGCTCTTACGCAAGGCCCAGGGCGCCTGCTCGTCGATATAGCGGTTGGCCGCCGAGATCACTTCCCAAGTCGCCTCCAGTGCCCGGTGAAAGGCCTGGGCGGCGTACTCGGCGGAGAGGCGGGCCTGCAGAGTCCGCGCCGCGTCCAAGAGAGCCTCGTCGGCCTCGGTGAAGGCGCCGGGCGTCGGCAACGACCCGGCACAGTTCTTGGCGATCATCGACAGACTACGCTGCGCCAAGTTGCCGAAATCGTTGGCCAGGTCGTTGTTCATGCGCCCGACCATGGCCCGGTGCGAGAAATCCCCGTCGTTACCGAACGGCACTTCGCGCAGCAGGAAGTAGCGCACCTGGTCCAGGCCGTACTCGGCGACCAGGGCGTGCGGATCGATCACGTTGCCGAGCGATTTGGAAATCTTTTGGCCTTCGTTGGTCCACCAGCCATGGGCGTAAACCCGCTTGGGCGGCGCGACCCCTGCCCCCATCAGGAAGGCCGGCCAATAGACCGCGTGAAAGCGCAGGATGTCCTTGCCGACCATGTGCATGTCGGCCGGCCAATAGGTGGTGAAGCCGGCACTCTCGGTGTCTGGAAAACCCGCAGCCGTTATGTAGTTGATCAGGGCATCGAACCACACATACATGATGTGTTCGGGGTCGTTCGGGACCGGTACGCCCCACTTGAAGGTGGTGCGGCTGACCGAAAGATCCTTGAGGCCGCCCTTGACGAAACTGATGACCTCGTTGCGCCGGGTGTCCGGGCCGACGAAATCCGGGTTTGCCTGGTAGAACGCGAGTAGCTTGTCCTGCCAAGCCGAGAGGCGGAAAAAGTACGACGGCTCCTCGAGCCATTCGACCTCGGCACCGCTGGGCGCGATTTTCTTGCCACCGGGACCGGTGGTCAGCTCGGTCTCGGTATAGAAGGCCTCGTCGCGAACCGCGTACCAACCGGCGTAGCTACCCAGATAAATTTGGCCGTTTTCCAGCAGCTTTTCCCACAGCGCTTGGCAGGCCCGGGTATGGCGTGGCTCGGTGGTGCGAATGAAATCGTCGTTCGAAAAATTGAGTGCGGCCGAGAGGTCGCGGAAGTTCTGCGACACCCGGTCGGTGAAGGTCTGGGTATCCATGCCGGCGGCCTGGGCCGAGGTTTCCACCTTCTGGCCGTGCTCGTCGGTACCGGTCAGAAACTTAACGTCGCGTCCCGCCAGCCGCATGAAACGCGCCAGCACGTCGCACGCCAGCGTGGTGTAGGCGTGACCGATGTGCGGCCGATCGTTCACATAATAGATCGGCGTCGTGATGTAGTATGCGGAACCTTTAGCCGCCATCGGAATGCCTTTTTGCGTGTTCTTGAGCCTGCCCCGCCGCTCCGCTCACGGCGAGTGGGCCGAGGCCGCCTCGAGTTCCAAGAAAGCGGTGATGACGACCTGTTTACGGTCCAGGTTGGCCGCGTCGGCCTGGGCGAACAAGCGGGTGATTTTGTCCCATAGCGGCAGCCAGGGCGCAAGGCCGTGCCGCGCCAACAGGCGGGCCGTCAAGGCCCCCTCCCCGGCCACCAACTCGGCCGGGGGCGTGCCTTGGGCGGCGCCGCGAATGAGCCGGGCTAACCACCAGATCAAGAGCTCCATACCGGTGCGGAAGGCGGTTTCGTTCCCGCTCCGGGCCAGGCGGTCGCCCAAGGCATGCAGCTTGGCCACGTCCAGCCGGGGCAAGCCCTCCAGCACCGTCAGTAGGTCGCGGTACAGGTCCAAGCCCCCGCCGTTGGCGAGATCCAGGGCGCGGCCGATGCTGCCCTCGCCCAAGCCCGCCAGGGCGCGCCGGGCCTCATCGGTCAGACCCGGCGAGAAGCGGGTCAAGAGACCGGCGACAGTCTCCGTTGGCAAGGGCCCGACCGGCAAGTGGCAGCAGCGCGAGCGCACGGTCGGCAGCAGGCCGCCGGGCGCATGGCTGACGAGGAGGAGCAAAGCGCGCGCCGGAGGTTCCTCCAAAACCTTCAACAAGGCGTTGGTTGCATTTCGGTTCAAGCTGTCGATCGAATCTACGATCACAACCCGCCAGCCGCCTTCGGCGGCGGTCATGCGCAGGAAATGACCGACGGCGCGCACATCGTCCACCACGATCTCGCGCCGGGCCCGGCCGGTGCGCGGGTCGGCACCAATTTCCAAGGCACGCAGGTCGGAATGACCGCCGGCGGCGACCCGCCGGAACACCTCGTTCTCAGCCGGCACATGCAGGCTATCGGCCGGCGGAGGGGTGTCGCCGAAGAGACCGGGCCCCTGCCCCACCGCCCCTTGGCACAGGACGAAGCGGGCGAAGCGATAGGCCAAAGTGGCCTTGCCCACCCCGCGCGGGCCACCGATCAGCCAGGCATGGGGCAGTCGGCCAGAGTTAAATGCCCGCAGCAGAGTTTGCTCCGCTGCCTCGTGACCCAGCATTTCTGGGTTGGCGCGGGGCTCTGGCGGGCCGGCGGGGTCTGTGTCCGCTGGAGTCACGATAGGTCCGGGCCCAGCCGGCGGGTCACGGCGGCGCGTAACGCGGCCTGGACAGCGTCCAATTCGCCGGTGGCATCGATCAGTTCGCAACGTTCGGGTGCGCGCTTGGCAATATCGTGGAAGGCGTCGCGCAGGCGCCGATGGAAATCTTCGCCCAAGCGCTCGTAACGATCCTCGCCATCGCGCCGGGCCGCGGCGCGAGCCAGACCGGTCTCGACCGGCAAATCCAGGATCAGGGTTAGATCCGGGGTGAAGTCACCGAGGGTGAGCTGGTAAAGGGCCTCGACTGCCGGGCGGCCCAGGCCCTGGGCATAGCCTTGATAGGCCATGGTGGAATCTGCGAAGCGGTCGGACAAGACCCATTCGCCCGCGTCCAGTTTGGGCACTATGACCTTTTCGACGTGATCGCGCCGGGCCGCGAAGTGCAGCAGCGCCTCGCTCATAGGGTCCCAGCGGCCGGCCTCACCGGTCACCAGCAGTTTGCGGATACCCTCCGCGCCCGGGCTTCCGCCCGGTTCTCGGGTCGTGTGGACCGCGATGCCAGCATCGCGCAGAGCTTTGGCCAGCAGGGAAATCTGGGTCGATTTCCCGGCCCCCTCGCCGCCTTCCAGGGTGATGAAGCTGCCGCGTGCCATGGGGTCAATGTGCCGGGCAAGGCCAGCGCGGTCAAATGGTCGACGGGCCGGGGTCCAGCCTTAGGAGTTGCCGAAAATCAGGAATTTGAGCGCCGCCGTCAAACGGCCGAAGACCCCCAGTTGCTCAACTGCCTCGCCGGCGTAAAGCGGCACCTCGATCAGCTCGGTGTCGGGCGCCGAGACGACCAGCTTGCCGATCTGCTGGCCCACTTCGATCGGCGCCGGAACCGGCGATTCATAGACGACCTTGACTTTCATGTTGACACGCGCGGCGCGCGACATGGTAACCGTCAGGCCATCCGGCGCAACCAGGGGCACCGTGGCCGACTCGCCGAGCCAAACCAGGGCGTTCTCGATGTTTTCGCCGGGCTGGGCCAGCTTAAAATTGTCGAACTCGCGAAAACCCCAGGCCATGATCCGAGCCGATTCCTCGGCCCGTTCACGCTGGCTGGCCATGCCGTTCAAGACCATGACAAGCCGTCGGTCACCTTGGGTTGCAGAGGCAGTGAGGCCATATCCGGCTTCTTCCGTATGGCCGGTCTTCAGGCCGTCCGCGCCGACCGACTTGTAGAGCAAAGGATTGCGGTTCGACTGGCGGATCTCGCTCCAGGTGAATTCGGTCTCCGAATAGAATTTATAGTATTCGGGAAAATCCTCGATGACCCGCCGCGCCAGGGTGACCAGATCCCGCGGCGTCATCCAGTGATTCGGGTCGGGCCAGCCGGTCGCGTTGGCGAAATGACTGTTGGTCAGCCCAATCTCCTTGGCCCGACGCGTCATGGCTTCGGCGAAGGCCGCTTCGGTGCCGGCCAAGCCTTCGGCCAGGACAATGCAGGCGTCGTTACCCGATTGCACGATAACGCCACGCAACAAATCCTCGACCCGTATCTTGGTGTTAACCCGCACGAACATCTTGGAGCCGCCCATCTTCCAGGCCTTCTCGCTGACCGGAAGCTCGTCGTCGAGGGATAGGCGCCCATCCTTCAGCCGGTCGAAGACCATGTAAGCGGTCATGATCTTGCTCATGGACGCCGGCGGCATGGGCGAATCGGCATCCTTCTCCAATAACGCCGTGCCGGTTTCCAAGTCGATCAGAAGGGCTTCCCTTGCCTTAGTCTCCAGCGCAAAAGCGCGCTCCGGCACCACGCTCAGTGCAGCGGCGGCGAACGCCAGAAAAAAACAGACGGGACGCAGGCGGGAAAGAATCATGGTGATGGGATTTCCGTAAGGGGGTTGCACGAAGCGCAAACGCACAAAGCCGCCAATCATCGGCAGTTGCACGGCGAAACGATCAATCGACGACCACGCGCGCGCTGTCGAAGCCATTATCAAGCAGCAAACCGAGCAAGCGATCCGCCGCCTCGACCGTGGCCACCGGCCCAAGCCGGACTCGGAAAAATTCGGTGTCTTCGACCAGCGCATGCGCGATCGTCACATCGCCGATCGGCGATAGGCGCGCCCGCAAACGGTTCGCGTTGTTAAAATCCGTGAAGGCACCGGCCTGGACGTATATCTCGCTGTTGCCCACCGGCCGCCTATTGACGACCTGCACGGGCGCCCCCCCGGGCGAAACGGTGGAAATCGTCCGGCGCGGGACGGCCAAGGCGGTCTGGCTAGCCGCCGGGCTATCGGCCAGGGTCGGTTCCGCGCTACCCGGCAAGGTTTCGGCCGTGACTTCGACTGTCGGAACCGAGGCCGGCGCAGATCCGGCCGCGTCATTGGTCATGGCGGCCGAAGTTATCCGCCGGTTTTCGTCTGCGACAATTTCGACCAAGACTTTGGCGGTGCCCAGCCGGGTAAAGCCCAGGAGTTCGGCGCCGCGTTGAGACAAATCGATAATCCGACCACGAGCGAAGGGGCCCCGGTCGTTGATCCGCACCTTGATCGAGCGCCCATTGTCCAGGTTGGTCACCCGCACGATGGACGGCATGGGCAGGGTCCGGTGGGCGGCGGTCAGCGCGGTCTGGTCGTAAGTCTCGCCATTCGCGGTTCGTTTACCGTTAAAGCCCGGCCCGTACCAAGAGGCGATCCCGGTCTCGCTGTAGTCCGGATCTTCCTTGGGATAATACCAGCTGCCAGCAATTCGGTAGGGCGTGCCAACCTTGTAGGTGCTGCTTGTTTGCCCCTTTGTTTGCCACTGCGCTGTCGGTTTCAGCCCGTTGCTGGGTTCGATTCTGGTCGAATTCGGCGAGCCAGACGATGCACAGGCGTGGAGCCCGAGCCCCATGGCCGCGCATATGATGGCGTTTCTGAGTCTTCGGAGAATCATAATCTTGTGGGTGCCAACTCGAGTCACGCAAATACTGCCATTTTGTCGGCCGAATTCCAAGGAACAAGGCTGTGATTAATTTGGCCGGGTCAGTCGCCGCGCGACGCATTTCCAGCGGATTGGCGTAGGGCATCCAAAACTTCGAAGGAGGGGTAACCATCGGGCGCCATGCCCACCTGACGCTGATAGGTCTTCAAGGCCGCGCGGGTACGCGCGCCAACGACACCGTCGGGCGTACCGGGATCGAGCCCCCGGGATGCCAGCAAAGTCTGCATGACCTCCACATCGGCCCGGCTGAGCGGCCGTTCCGATTCCGGGCGCGCCGTGCTCAAGGACGGCAGACCAGCGATCCGGTCTGCCAGATGGCCGACTGCAACGGCATATAGTATTGAGCGATTCCAATTTAGTATGGACCTAAAGTTGCCATAGACCATGAAGGCTGGCCCCTTGTATCCGGCGGGCAGAATAATGGCCGCCTGCATGTCGGCGCGCGGCAGATCCTCACCGTCGACACGCCGAATGCCCAGGGCCTGCCACGCGGCAATCGGCTTACGCAGGGTCAGATCGGCCAGTTCCAAATCGAAACCCTTAGGCAAGCGGACTTCCCGACCCCAGGTTTCGTCGCCGCGCCAGCCAATCGCGCTCAGGTAATTCGCCGCGGAGCCAAAGATATCCGGCAGGCTCGCCCAAAGGTCGCGCCGACCGTCGCCGTCGAAATCCACGGCGTGTCCCATAAAGGTGGAAGGGATGAACTGGACCTGCCCCATGGCGCCGGCCCAGGAGCCTTGCATGGCCTGGGCCGAAATATGACCCTGATCGATGATCCGGAGGGCATCCATGAGTTGGGCCCGGAAAAAGTCGCCGCGCCGTTCGTCGTAGGCCAGGGTTGCCAAAGCGCCGATCACCGAAAAACCGCCGGTATAATCGCCGAAGTTACTTTCCAGGCCCCAGAACGAGACCAGGAAGCGAGGCTGGACGCCATAACGCGCTTGGACCCGTTGCAGCAAATCCCTGTGTGTCGCGAGCAGCTTGCGGGCCCGTTCGACCCGCGCCGGCGTGACCCGCTTGTCCAAGTAATTCCAGAAGGTCTGGGTGAACTCCGGCTGCTTTTGGTCAAGTTCGATCACCCGAGCAATGGGCGTAACCTCCGCCAAGGCCAGATCGATGGTCGCTTGAGAGATGCCACCGCGCAGGGCCTCCTGCTTGAGGTCCTGCAGCCAAGCATCGAAATTCTGGTCGCGAGCCGCGGCGGCGGGCTCGGAAGTCAAGAGACCGAAGGTCAAAATCCCGGCGGCAAAAAACCGGACAAAAGCAGGGACACGCATGAGCAAATTCTTTTCCGATTCCTTGGAAAGTTGTGCCATGAGCGCCCGCGCTGGTGCAATGCCGCCGCCCCCGGGCCCGGGCCCGCCGAACCGATCATGCCCCATGCCGGTCAATGTTCGATTAACCACACGTTATTGCACCGAAGGCGCCGGGTAGAAGGAATTGCTCCAGCCGAATGCCCGATAGGCGGCCAAGCCAATCCATTCGTGCAAGCCCAGTGTAATTAGGCGCAGGCCCCCGGCAAAATCGAATCCGAGACCCGCCTGCCCCGGGCCCTGGGTTTGATAGTCCACGGGATAGGGCACGACGGTCCAGCCGGCCTTACGAAACACACCCATGGCGCGCGGCATGTGGAATGCGGAGGTGACCAGCAGCCAAATCTCGCCTGGCCGCGGTTTGGCCAGGCGTTGGGCGTAGAGCGCATTCTCGTAGGTGTTGCGCGAATCCCGTTCGAAGCTGATCCGGGCCGGGGCGATCCCTAGATCGGCCATGAGGCCGGACGCGAAATCGCTTTCCCTATTCGTCTGATCGAGCAGGTCGCCGGACCCGCCGCTGAACATCAGGCGCGCCGCTGGATAGCGCCGTGCCAGCGCGGCGAAGGCGACCATCCGGTCCGCATACTCGTTGAGCTGCGCGCTCCGCCGCGCGGCGGAGCGATTCAAGCTAAAAGCCCCGCCCAGGACAATCACGCCGTCAACTTGTTCCGGCAGGGCGGCCGGCGCGGCGAAACGCTCTTCCAATGGCCCAATCAGCCAGGATCCGAGCGGCAGGACGGTCAGGGCAAGGATCGCGCCCAACATAAAGGCCAGGACTCCGCGTCCAAACCGTCGGGTCCTGTGGCCGGGTATGAAGGCAGCCAAAATCCCGACCGCCAGGCCCAGCACAATCAGGTTGCCCGGATTGAAGAGAATCCAGAAAATCTTGGCGAAGCTGAAGGACATCAATGCCTTTTAGTCACCACGGCGCGTCGCGGCAATCGTGATCGCCCGGCTATTCGGCCGGCGTCAAAGCTTCAATACGATTCTCGAATCCGGGATGGCTCGACCACCAACCCGCCTCATCGCAGGCTGTGCCGCAGGGCGCGTACAGGCGGGCGAGCATCTCCTCATAAGCTTTGGGATCGAAATCCAATTGTCTCATCAGAACCAGGGCTCGTTGGTCGGCCTCGATTTCGAAAGCCCGGGAATAGCCTTGCGTGATCAAGACCACTGGAAAGGCAACCAACTCATCGAGCACCGTGCTGGAGTCGCCGATTAGGGTGGAGACGATAATGGTCCAGCCCACAGCGCGCATCAGACGGCGTAACCCGTGGCGGGCTTCGATATGGGCGATTTCGTGCGCTAGGACGCCAACAAGTGCGTCGTTATTCGGCGCCAGCGTGACCAAGGCATCGGTCACGACCACGGGACCGCCAGGAAACGCGAAGGCATTGGCGCCCAGCAATTCCGACGCGCGGAAATGCAGCTCTGGCACGAACGAGAGCTTGGACGCGCGCACGGTTTGCTCGAAAAGTCCTCTCACGCGATCTTGGCTGGCGGTCAAAAGTTGGCTTGGTTCGAGGGCCCAGCTATCCAAATTTTCAAAGGCGGCCCCACCGGCCTGCCGCTCCAACCGATCCGGCAGCCCCAGGGCAGCCAAATCAGCGGCCACCGGCAGGCCGAAATAGAGCCCCCCGGCGATCGTTACGAAAAGCCCCAGGCAGAGCGCCAGGTTACGCACGCTGGGCCTCTCAAGAATAAACACCCGGAACCCGGCCGGCCGTCCCAAGGCCGCCAAGATGGCATCGGCGCCCTTGTCATCCTCGGTCACAAACAAGCGGCCATCGGTAAGGTGCAATCGGCGCGCGGTCCCGGCCAGGCGGTCCGAGACCTTTGTCAGTTGGACCTCGGCGACCTCGCCGTCGTCTTGGCAAGTCAGAACGAGATGTCCTGCGCGAAGGCTAAGTTCGGCTCCGCTGGACCGCGCGCTAGCGGTTTCGAAGATCTGACCCCGCAGGTTCATACGCCGATATCGAACCCTTCCAAGTCGCTGAACTCTTCTCCGAAGGCGCCGCCGGCCTTGCTTTGATCGTCGACGAAAGTATCCAAGGGGCCTGCCGGCAGCGCGGCCAAGTGATCGGCCTGATAGCGCCAAGCCCGCACCGCCGCCCAAGGCCGCAACAACCCTAAAGATAGGATCGTAGCCAGGAAATTGGACAGTGTAATCCAGGAATATCCGAGACCAGGCAAGGTGGAGTGGAAGCCGTGCCCACCGGAAAGTGTTAGACCGTTGAGCACGATATTGCGTGTCAGCGCGAAGTAATAGCTCGCCGCTGTTGCGCCGGCGATGAACATCGCGATCGGTAAGAGGAATTCGGGACCAAATCCCTCGACACCCTCGGCTCGCAGGACGGCGCCGATTCCGAATAAAGGCCCGCCGAGCATAAACGCCATCGCCATGAAGTAGGCGATGGTCAGCAGAAAGGCCTTGTAAAACTCCTTAAGCGACGCCTCGGCCGCGAATTCGGCCGTACCGAAACGGTAATTCCGGGTCAGATACAAGCTAGCGGCCCGCGCGGCGGCGGGTGCCGCCAAGCCGACCGACAGAACCGCCGCCAATGGCCAGAGCACGTAAGCCTTGAAGGTACCCATATAATCCCCTTGCCAATTCAGTCGCACGTTGCGCCAGACCGTCATGCGGGCTTGAAACCGCAGCGAGCGGTTAATGATGAAGGGATAGAGAGGAATAAAGAAGAAGGTCGCTATGATCTGGACAAAGGGGTCTATCAGCTCCAGGGACGCATAAAGCGCAATGACGGCGACGGCGATCAAGCGGCCCTTAAGCAGCATCCAACCGTCGGCAAGGTAATCGAAGGCGTGCCCATCGAGCCGCGTATTTCCGTAGAAATAGCGGATCCGGCGCACCTTGGCCCAGGCGGACCAGATCCCAAGCGTGATCAGGCTCAATAGGAGATTGACCAGCCAAATACCGAAGTATTCCGAAGCAGAACCGCGAAATTCGAGCGCCAAGGCAGGCGGCTCGCCGGTCTTTCCCGACCCCGGAGATACAGGAATTCTCGACGGGCCTTCGTTTTGTTGCGCCATGAATGGGTCCTTTCCCACGTTGGCCGCCTTTGGTATCGGCGTTGGCTACCGGGGTCATCTTAGCCGCAATATTATTAAGGGTATGCAAGAAGCTTGGCCGGGCCAGGCTCGGCTGTCGCACCAGAACCGATCCTGACGCCAGGCGCCAAAGACCTTACGTCAAGTCAATGTGGGACCCGTGCCCCGGTTCGGCCATTGAGAGCGCCCTGCCCGTCAGAGCGTGACCAGCGATCCCATTGCCCTGAATTTTCTGGGATGCAAATCTTCTGGATCAACAGCCAGCCGCTTTCCCTATAATCGAGAAAAGTGGGCAACAGAGGGTATGGCGATGAACGGGACCATGAGATGAACCGCGAAGAAATCGTAATGGTGTGCGCGCCGGATATCTCCGGCCAGGTCAGAGGAAAATCGATTCCGCTCGCGGATTTGCACGGGCGGTCCGGGCGCGGTATCGGCTGGGTCCCCACTAACGTCCAAATCACCACCTTCAACACAATCGCCAACTCGCCCTTTGGGTCGCTGGGCGACCTCCTGATGGTCCCCGACCCCAACGCCGAAGTCCGAGTGGATTTCGGCGACGGTTCGCCGAGCGAGCATTTCTTCCTGGGCAATATCCTCTACACGGACGGATCCCCCTGGGAATGCTGTTTGCGCGGCCGCTTGGCCCAGGCCCTTGACGCCCTAAGCGCGGAAACCGGGCTGAAATTAAGAAGCGCCTTCGAGCTCGAGTTCCAATTCCTGGACGGTTCGCCCGGCTACGGGCCAGGCTTCAGTCTGACGGGCCTAAGAAAAAAGAAACGTTTTGGCGAGGCCTACCTCGCCGCGCTTCGGCAAGCCGGCGTCGAACCGGACTCCTTCCTCAGGGAGTGGGGAGATCAGCAGTACGAAGTCACCATGCATCCCCAACTCGGCATCAAGGCCGCCGACCACGCACTCTCGATACGGGAGCTAGCCCGAGCGACGGCTGAGCGCCTGAATGATCCGGTGACCTTCACGCCGATCCGGGACCTCAATGGCGCCGGGAACGGTGTCCATATCCATATGAGTCTGGAGGACAAGACCGGCAGTCCTGCGACCTACGACCCTTCCCGGACCGCCGGCCTGAGTGAGGTTGCCGGGCAGTTCGTCGCCGGCATTCTGTTCCATTTGCCCGACATCACCGCGATGGTGGCGCCGAGCCTAATCTCCTACGCCCGTTTGACGCCACACCGCTGGAGCGCGGCCTTCAACAATCTCGGCCACCGGGACCGGGAAGCCGCCGTGCGCATATGCCCTGTCGCGGAGCTTCCCGGTATGGACGTGGCGAAGCAGTTCAATGTTGAGTTCCGCGTCGGCGATTCTGCGGCGAGCCCGCATCTGCAACTCGCCGCTCTAGTTTTTGCCGGGCTCGACGGTATCCGGAAACGGATGAAGCCACCGGCGCCGACCGAGGAGGATCTCGCCCTCTTGAGCCCCAGCCAACTCGAGAAACGCGGTATCGCCCCCTTGCCGGACAACTTGTCAGAGGCGCTCGACCGCTTGGAGAAATCCGAAGCTGTGCGGTCGTGGTTCGGCGCGTTGTTCCAGGATGTCTACGTCAAACACAAGCGCCGCGAGCTGGAGTTTTTGGACGGCAAGACGATCAAGGAATCGTGCCAACTCTACGAGCGGGTTTATTGATCAATCCTGGCGTGGAATGAAAAGGTCGACATGACACTCTATCGAAGGGACGAACTCACTCTATCCAAGCTGCAGAAATTGCGCTTTTTCCCCCTCGCGGTGACCGGTGGCGCCGGCAGCTATCTGACCAACGAAGACGGCCGCCGACTGCTCGATTTTTCCGCCTCTTGGGGCGCGGTCAGCCTGGGTCACGGACATACCGCCATTCGCGAAGCGGTCGATCGGGCGTTCGCCAACCAGGCCGGCGCCAGCACGCTCTCGGCGGCGAACGAGCCTGCCGTGAGGCTCGGCGAGGCCCTGCTCGCTCGAATGCCCGGCGGTGGCGAGCGACGGGTATGGCTCGGCCATTCCGGCTCGGACGCGAACGAGACCGTCGCTCGGGCCGTGGTCGCCGCGACCGGCCGTCCGCGCATCATCTCCTTCGCCGGCGCCTACCATGGCGGCACCGCGGGCTCGATGGCAATCTCCGCCCATGGCGTTCAAAAGCACGCCAAACGAGCCTCGGGCCTGCACGTGATCCCCTACCCCGATCCTTACCGTCCCTATGGAGACGATCCGACCGGCGGGCTCGTCGTCAGGGAACTGGAAGTCGCGTTCCAAAAGGACTGCCCGCCGGACCAGGTGGCGGCGCTGTTCATCGAGCCGATCATGTCCGATGGCGGCCTTATCGTCCCGCCGCCCGGTTTCATGAAACGCCTGACCGATCTCTGCCGATCCCACGGCATTCTGATCGTCAGCGACGAGGTCAAGGTCGGCATGGGCCGCTCGGGACTCTTTAACTGCATCGAACACGAGGGCGTTCAACCGGATATCTGGGTTCTCGGCAAGGGCCTAGGCGGCGGGCTGCCGCTCTCGGCGGTCATCGGCCCCGCGCCGATCATGGACTATGCCGCGTCCTTTTCCATGCAGACGTTGCACGGCAACGCCGTTTGCGCCTCGGCCGGCCTGGCGGTGCTCAAGACCATCGAGTCCGAGAACTTGATGGAGAATGCGGCCAAGGTCGGTGCGGAACTACAACACGGCTTGAGGGACTTAGCCCGGCGGCACGGCCTGATCGGCGACATCCGCGGGCGCGGGCTCGCGGTCGGAGTCGAATTGGTCACCGGGGGACGGTCCCGCGAGCCGGCGACCAAGCAGGCCGCCCAGTTGGTTTACCGCGCATTCGAGCTCGGCTTGGTGCTCTACTATGTCGGCGCGAATTCCAACGTTCTCGAAATGACACCGCCCCTGAACCTGACCGCCGCCGAGGCAGCGGAGGCAATTTCGATCCTGGATCGCGCGCTCACAGACCTTAGCGAAGGCCGCGTGCCGGACGACATCGCAGCCAATTTCGCGGGCTGGTAAGTCCCGCGGGCGGCCTGGTCCGGCGCTGCGCGCGCCCCCTCCCCGATCAAGACGGAAAGAAGCTCAGCGCCTCGTCAAGCTGGACGACATGGCAGTAGATCATGTTGATAATTTCCAACTCGTGGTGATGCAGCTCCATGGTTGCGGCGGCACAGCAATCTTCCACGACGACGACACCGAAGCTCTCGTCTACCAGGCTCCGCACCGAGGACGACACGCACTGGTCGGTGAAAATGCCGGTGACCACGACATCCCTGATCCCCATGTTGTGCAGTAGCATGCGCAGATTGGTGCCGGTCAGGGCGCTATCTGTGGTCTTTGTGACGACGATCTCATCGCCCTGGGGCGCGAGGTCCGGGACAATCTGGCTATCCGCGCGATCCTTCGGCAAGAGCAGGTAATTGAAGCCGGGTTTCTTCTGGCTGAGAGAGCGGTCGCGACCGTCAATCCTGTGGCAGGCGATGCGGGCAAAAATCACCTCGACGCCGCGTTTGCGGCATGCCTCGATCATCCTGGCATTGTTCGGAATGACGGTGTCGTGCATGCGATCGTAGAACGGCTGCCAGCGGGCGGTCTCCTCCGGTGTGTCTTTGTCTTCGAGATAAGTCGATTGAATGTCGATCACGAGGAGCGCCGTCGTCTCGGGATCGAGGTGAATGTCGTCCGGCTCCTCGGCATTGGCGTAGTAGAATGACCGGTAAGCGGTCTTCCAGCCCATTACCTATCCTCCTTCTTGCGCGCGCGCCGCCACAATAGCGCCCCGATTTCCTGTGTTGCGAAGAGACCGCCGGGGCGCAGCACCAGCACCACGATCATGGCCAGAGCCAGCACGATCTCTGTCAGTCCGATCACCTGTTCGGAAAATATCTTTGCCTGGTTGATCCCTGCCTCGAGGGCGCGCAGGCTCTCGAAGGTGACGGTGACGATGATGGCGCCGAAAACCGCGCCGGTGACCGTGCTGGCGCCGCCGATGACCAGCATTCCGAGAATGACAAAAGTCTCTTTCAGGAAGAAGGCCTTGGGTGAGAACGAGGTAATGAAGTGGCCCCACAGGGCGCCACCTATGCCGGCGAAAAGCGCGCTAAGGATGAAGGCTTGCCAGCGCAGGCGCGGGATATGAGCGCCCATGGCGCCCGCCGCCACCTCGTCGTCGCGGCTACTGCGGAGCAACAGTCCGGCCCGCGACTCCTTAAAGGCCACCGCCGCGACGATTGCCAATATGGCCGTGCCCGCGGCCAAGTTCAGGTCGGTCGCTCGCGGCAAGCCAAACAGGGTTCGGGGTCCGTTGGTCACCTCGCTCCAGTGCGTCATGACGGTGTGAAGAACAACGAGCAGTGCGAATGATGTGATCACCGCCGCGGCGTCGGAAAGTCGCATTAGCGGATAGGACACCACCGCCGCCACCGCTGCTGCTGTGAGTCCGCCTACCAGAATTGCCACGTAAGGGGATAATTCAATGCCCGCCACGATCGGATAGAGATCGGGTAGCGACATTCCCTTCATGCGTACCGGTATGGTCAAAACGGCGGTGGTGTAGGCGCCGATGCCCATGAAACCGATGTGGGCGAAGCTGAGAATCCCGGAGTTCCCCATGAACACCTGAAGCCCCAGCACCAACACCAGGGAGATGCACAGGTTGATTGCGAGACGGTCGAACAGGCGCACGCCGAGCAGATTCGTGGCCACGACCATAACCAGGATCAGACCGCTAAGGACCGCAATGGTAGTGAGATTTCTAGCCATCGCGAGCTACGTCCGTTGGCCCGAAGCCGGGCCCCTGATCAGGCCCTGGGGCCGCCACAGCAAGATCAAGATTACCAAGCTGAAGGTGAAGGCATCGCGGAATTTGAGAAGATCCTGCGGCAGCGTGAAGTTGAGCGTGATGTCCATGAAGGCGAGCAGAAAGCCGCCAAGGACCGCCCCTTGAAGGCTGCGCATGCCGCCGATGACCGTAGCAATGAAGGCAATCAGTAGAGGCTCGAGCCCAACACCCGGCACTACGGCGCCAACCCGACCAATCCAGAGCATTGAGACCACGCCAGCCAGCAGGCCGCTAATTGCAAAGGCCGAAGAGATGATCAAATTGGCCGGAACGCCGAGCATGCGCGCCATGGTGAAGTTGGTGGCCGCCGCCCGCATGGCAATGCCCAAAACCGTGTGACGCATCAGCCATGAAAACAGTCCCAGCATCACGACCGCTGTGGCGATAGTGATGAGGTTCCGGGCCGGCGTAATGACACCCGCGAATTGGACGGTCTCTGAGAAAATCTCCGGCAATGGCACGTTGCGCGGCCGGGGCGATATGAACAGGAGCGCCGCGTTCTGCAGCAGGGTCGAAAACGCGAAAGATGTGATTAGCACCGCCGTCACCGACTTGGCCCGGACCGGCCGGAACGCGATATAGTCGGTGGCGATCCCAGCCATAATCGCCATCAGCACCGCAACCGCCGCCATGACCAGCCAGGGCAACCCGGACCCGCTGGTCAGATACATCGTATAGCCGGCCACCATGATCAGCTCGCCGTAGGCGAAATTCACCAGTCGTAGAATGCCGTAGACGATGACCAGTCCCAGCGCCATCAGGGCATAAGCACCGCCGAGGCTAAGGACGTCGATCATGAATTGGAGGAAGAAGCTCACCCGATCAGCCCGCCAAATAAAGTGCCTTGAGGTCGGTGGCGGCAGCGATTTCCGCCGCTGTCCCCTCAGCCTCAATCTTACCCAGGCGCATGACGTAGGCTCGGTCAGCCACTTCGAGCGCTTTCGAGGCATTCTGCTCGACCAGGAGAATCGTGAGTCCCGAGCCCTTGAGCGTCGCGATCATCTCGAAGATCCGATTGACGATTGTCGGCGCAAGTCCGAGCGACGGCTCGTCCAGCAAGAGAATGCGGGGCCGCGACATCATCGCCCGGGCAATGACCAGCATTTGCTGCTCGCCGCCCGAGAGCGTACCGGCCGGCTGGCTGGACCGTTCGGCGAGGACCGGGAACATCCCGAACATCCTTGTTCGGTCCTCGGCTACGCCCTTGGTATCGTTCCTCCGGGTATAGGCGCCAAGCTGGAGGTTCTCGTCGACCGTGAGATCGGGGAACACATCCCGGGTTTCCGGCACCGTGGCGACGCCCCTGCGCGCCATGACTTCCGGGCGCGCCGCGGTCACGTCCTGACCTTCTAGCCGAATGGCGCCGGCGGCTGCCGGCAAGGCGCCCGCTATGCACATCAGGGTCGAGGACTTGCCCGCACCATTCGCGCCAAGCAGCGTCACGAGCTCACCTTCCGCCAAGGTCAGCGACACATCGCGCACCGCGCGGATCGCGCCATAGGCGACTTGAAGGCCAGCGATCTCAAGCATGGGCGGTCTCCGCGCCGGTGCCCAGATAGGCTTCTATCACCAGGGGATTGGAACGCACACTATCCTTGTCGCCCTCGGCGATGGTGCGGCCCGAGGCCAGCACGTGCAGCCGATCGCAGAGCCGCATGATCAAGCTCATGTCGTGGTCGATGATCAACAGACCCAGGTCGTTGGTCCGGGGCAGTTCCGCGAGGATCGAGAGAAGCGCCGCCGTTTCCGCCTCGTTCATGCCGGCGGCCGGTTCGTCGAGCAAAAGGTATTTCGGTTCAGCCGCCAAGGCGCGCGAGATCTCCACGCGGCGCTTGTCGCCGTAGCTGAGGCCCAAGGCCATATCCTCCGCCCGGGCCTCCAACCCAAACTTGGCAAGCAGACTCCGTGCCTTGTCCCGGGACGCACGGCGTCCGTCGCCATGCGCCAGTGCCGCCGCCTCGATATTCTCGGTCACGGTCAAATTGTTGAAAAGCCGGACAACCTGGAAAGACCGCGCGACACCGCACAGCGAGACCTCACGCGGTGAGTTTCCGGTGAGATCCGTCGTCCCGCGAAGTATCCGGCCGGACGCTATGGGTACCTGCCCCGTGATTGCATTGACCAATGTCGTCTTGCCGGAGCCATTGGGTCCGATCAGTCCGAGGATTTCCCCCGGCGAGACCGCCAGAGACACGCCGTCTAGCGCGCGCAAACCCGAGAATTCGACCGATACGTCGATTATTCGCAGCGAATCGTCTGGCATGGGATTTCGTATGAGATAAGGCACCGGGGCGACAACGCCCCGGTGCCTTGAGGGTACTACGGGTTGGGTATGGTCTCAGGACGACGCCAGCCAAGGAAGCTCGGCGTGCCGCCCTTTAACTCGACCAATACCGCCGCCTTGTCCGGGGCATGGCCGCCGTCGGCATCCTTATACGAAAGATCGCCGGTCAGGAGCTTGAATTCGCCTTCTTCAAGCGCCTTGGCCACCGCTGCCCCATCGGTCGTACCGGCCATTTTCACGGCTTCCGCCATGAGCATGATTGTATCCCAGCCGGTGGCGACGAAGGAGGTATCGGGGGCTTCCCCATACATGTCCTTGTAAAGCTGGATAAACTTGGGCATGTCCGGGTGCGCCTCGGGGCCCATCCAGGTGTGGGTCACGAAATAGACGTCGTTGCCCAATTTCTTGCCCAAAGCCTCGTGAATAGCCGGATCGTCATAGGAATCGCCACCCAGCACCGGCGCGTCGTAGCCGACCTCGCGCAAGGCCCGGATCATCACCGCAATATCGGTGCCATAGGAAGAAATGAAGATAACGTCCGGTTTCTTGCCCAGCGCCTGCAGGCGGGATAGTTGCGCCGAAAAATCGTTATCTCCGTTAGTATAGGTGTCTTCCAAAATGATCTCGCCGCCGATCGCCTTGAAGTGCTCGACGAAGTACTTCGACAGCGACTTGGTGTAGGCGATGAACTGGTCGGTCACCACGTAGGCCGTCTTCCAGCCACGCTCCTTGAGGGCGTAGTCGGCCGCCGTCGCGCCCATGGTGGTATTCCACATGGAAAGCGTGAACTGCTTGTCACCGAGCGACCAGGAGCTATAGAGCGGGTCGGAGGCACAGGTCGAGATGCCGACCAGGCCGGCCGACTGCGCCTCGCGGCTGGCAGGGCCGCCGAAATCGAAATCGCAGGGCGCGACCATCAGTTCCGCTCCCTTGTCGATCAACTCGACGGCTACGTTGCCGACGGTTACCGGATCGGACTTGCCGTCTATGTTCACGAATTTGACTTTCTTGCCCAGCAACCCGCCGGCATCGTTCAGGGCCTTCACGGCAACCTGGGCGCCATTGAAGCCCGGCGTGTCGAGCGGCGCCTGTATGCCGGTCAGACTCAGTGCGCCTCCGATCAGAATCTCGTCGCTGGCCGCGTTCGCCGGTGCTGCGAACAGCAGCGTCGCAAGGCCCGCGGCCATTAGTGCGTACGTCTTTTTTGTCATTGCCTCCTCCTTAAGTTGAGTGGCGCAAACTTGGCGCCTGATTTGTATTGGAAGTTCTAGTACCGCCCCGATACCTCAAATTCTCCTCTGCACAGGGCGGAGCCAAGCGTACCCATGGACTCCTGCATTTGCGGGAAGGGCAAATGATTCGCTGGAACACCTATGAAACCCTAACGGCAATACCTCAATTCAAGCCGGGCTCTCAGATGTCTAGGCTGAGTTGCATCCGCGCTAGAACCCATTTTCCTACGCTAGCCCAAACTACAAAATTTTCAAAATTGAAAATTCACCTCAGGAATAAGTCAGGCGCCCCGCGGTACGCGTCATAGGTCCGCGTGTGGACACCGACAAAATTCGCGCCGAACGATCGCCTACGCTTGTGAAGCAATGCCGCCGGCCGGAATCGAAACACGCGCTGTCGCCCGTGCCAAGGCGCACAGCCTTGGTATCTTGCTGGTGCAGGTCGATCTGGCCCGACAAGACCAAAACAATTTCCTCCCCATCATGAACGGACCAGTCGCGCGGGTCGGGAGGCTCGCGCGCATGGATAACCATGACATATGGATTAAGGGCCCCCGCCCTCCGGAATGCCTGGGGGTAATAATCGTACAGCGCCGTCCTGTGGACATCCGCCTTGTCGCCGCGATGAACCGCCAGGGCCTCACGGCCGCCCGTATCGTCGATGATAATCTCGGTAACGAGCACGCCGAGTCCGCGGGCAATCTTGTAGATGGTCTCGAAACCCCCCGAAATCTTGCCATTCTCAATCTTGCTGATCGTGGCGATCGAGACACCGCTCCGACTTGCAAGCTCTTTTAAGGTCAAACCTTCGGCGGTGCGATAGCGTCGGATATTTACCCCTATCGACAAGTCATTGGCATTCGCACCAGGGCGCTTATTCATAGGCAGCCATAGAATCTCCCCGAAAACTCACCACAAGATCCCGTGGGCGTTAACCTTGCTCGGTGCCCGTATTAGGCCGTTTTCCTCGGGGCCTCGCGCCTTGATTGACAAGGGTGGAAAACGAGCTTTTCATAGATATTCAATTTCGAAAATAGGAAATCCATGACACCCGATACTAGCTTACCCGTGGCGGCGCTGGCTCTGACCTTGGCGAAGGAGAACTGAGCCATGGACTTCGATAGAGTGGCCACGCGCGACGTGGCCCTTGTTCCCGAATTTGCCGCCTTGCTGTACATCGACGTGCAGAATTTTAGTTGTCGTCGCGACGGCGGCGAATTCAAAGAGCTTTCAGACAACGAATTTGAGGATCGGTACAGCTGGTTTTTGAATCACATCGAGCGTGAATCACTACCGAATATGAGGCGCCTTCAAGCAGCATGCCGTGCTTCCGGTGTCGAAGTGACCTACACGGTGATCGAAAACCTTACCCAGGATGGGCGGGACCGCGGTCTCGATTATCGCATCACCGGCTTCAACGTGCCGAAAGGGTCTTGGGACGGGCAGGTCCTTTCTGAAATCGCGCCTAAGGGTGACGAGATGGTGTTTCCCAAGACGTCGTCAAACGTCTTCGTCTCGACCAATATCGATTATGTTCTACGCAGTATGGGCAAGCGCCAACTCGTTGTCTCCGGGTTCATCACGGATCAATGCATTAGCTCGGCGGTGCGCAGCGCCTGTGATATCGGTTATCTGGTGACCGTGGTGACCGACGCTTGCGCCTCCTACAGCCTCGAACGCCATGTGCGGGCGCTCGAGGAAATGAAGGGATACTGTCGCCAAGTGACGACGGACGCCCTCTGTGCCGAGCTTGACCAGACATGATAGAACACGCGACGGTGCCAATCGCCTGCGGCCGCTCCGAATCATTCGGCCATGGAAACCCGCCCGTCGCGATGCTCACGGCGGTACCCAAGTGTGGTTCGGATTGCGGCCACTAGCATGTCCGCGTAAAGGGTCTGTCCCGCCGGGTCGGTAATCAGGTCGTTTCGAATCTCGATCAAGACATTGGACAAGCCGCGCCGTTCAGCTTGAACCGGTATGGTGTAGTCTGTCAAATCGTCGATATTGTACGGTCGGTTGATGGCCATGGTCCCGTCCGGCGCCATCTTTCGCAGCACGGCCAGCAGCCGGTCCGCCAACCCCTGATCGTGCCGCCGTAGCAAACCCAGCGCCCAGGGCCGGGAAACCCCATCGAGACTTGGCGTGAAGCTGTGAACCGTGATCAGCGAAAGGTTCGGGTTTTCCGCGTTTTGGCGTGCCTCAAGTTGCCCGGACAGCGCCGCGTGGAAAGGCTCGTGTATCTCGCGCCACCGAGCCTCGCGCTCAACGTCCGTCAAATTGACGTTCGCCGGAATAACGGTACCGTCGCTCACCGTTGGAATGGTGTCCGGCCCCCCGCGCGGCCGATTGCAGTCGATGACCAGGCGCGAGTATCGCTGTAGTACCAGGCAAGCCTTGAGGCCCGCGGCCAGGCGCCGGGCGACCGCGTCCGCGCCGATATCCCATGCGATATGGCGATCCATCTCTTCGGGCGGCAGGCCCAGATTACCCAGGCGGCGCGGAACTGCCCGACCCGCGTGCTCGCACGCCAGGACGACCGGCCCGGCGGCGGCTGGGTTCAAGACCTCGACCGGCGACGGTTCGTCCGCATCCAACAGCCCTGGCGACTTGACCATATACCTAACGACCGTTTGCCTGTTAATCGAGCCGTCGAAGACCTAGTTGGAAAATCCGGTAAAATGCGTTGTCGGGCTGCGTTCCAACTCGTCGATGATCGGTGGCGCCCAAAGCTCTATAACTTCCCCGATGTGAGCCTTGATAGAATCCGACGCAGCCGTCGGATCCCGGCTTTCAATCACCTGAAGCAGTGCTCTGTGGTTGTCGCCAAAGGAAATGTCTGTTTCCTTGGTCTCGGCATGAAGATACGTGATCCTATGAATATGCAAAGTGCAACGATTGAGGACCGGTTCGAGGGCGGGTAACGTTGCCTGCCTGAACAAGGTCATGTGAAACTTCCGGTCAAGTTCGCTGCACCGATAAAAGTCCAAAGCGCTTACAGCTTGATCCATTTCTTGGGTCATTGCCGTAAGCTCACCTATGACCTCATCGTTCATAGCGGGCGCCGAACGCCGGATGCCTGTGGTCTCCAATTGGACCCTGATTTCAACCATTTGAGCCGCCTCTTGCACCGAAGTGGTCGAGACGAATGTCCCGCGATAACCGCGGCGTGCAACCAAACCGTCTTGTTCAAGGCGTAAAAAAGCTTCCCGCACCGTTCCCTGGCTGCAGTTCAGTTGCTTGGCAATTTTCTGCTCCAGAAGTTGGTCGCCGGCCGCGATATGGCCTAAGAGAATCGAGCGGCGGATCGCATGATACGCAGCGTCACCTCTTTTTATGTTTTGAAGCGGAACCAATGCGGCGGGTGCCGGTTTCGTTATCGGAGATGGCCTTGACATCAAAGCTCGCAATCAGCAAAAATCAATATCGATAATTATAGCCTGGAAAGATGGGAATGCAATCTCGCTCTAATCCAGGCGGCCACAGACACGATAGCGTCGAAGGCCTCGCAGGGAGCAGAAACCCCATGCAACGGCGGAAGGTACGGGCTTCGGTAAGGTGCCTCGACCGGCGTCCCGTGGCAGAGCGTCAAGTCAGCTCCGCACCCGAAATGGCGGGCGGATGAAGCAAGAGCCGCTCACATCTTGGCGAGGACAAGAGCCGGCTGAAACACCGGTTCTCGAAGTGCGTGACCTTAAGGTCCATTTCCCGGTTACCCGCGGCGCTATTTTGCGAACAACGGTCGGCCAGGTAAAGGCGGTGGACGACGTCTCCTTCACGATCGCAAAGGGTGAAGTGCTTGGCCTGGTTGGGGAATCTGGCTGCGGCAAGACGACCGTAGCCCGGACCATATTGAAACTCGTCAAGCCATCGTCTGGCCAGATCCTGTTTGATGGGACCGATATCTGGACCCTGAAAGGAGCTGCGGAAAAAGGCTTCCGACGACGAGTCCAAGCGATCTTCCAGGACCCCTTTTCCTCCCTCAACCCGCGCATGTCCGTGCGCGAAATCGTTGGCGAGCCCTTCGTCATCCACGAACCCGACATGGACCGGGATGCGATGGACCGGCGGGTGCGCGAGTTGTTGGAACTTTGCGGCCTGCCCGGTCGAATTGGCGAACGTTATCCGCACGAAATGAGCGGCGGCCAGCGCCAGCGAGTCGGAATCGCCCGCGCGCTCGCGCTCAATCCTGATTTCATCGTGTGTGACGAAGCGGTCTCGGCACTCGACGTCTCGATCCAGGCCCAGATCATTAACCTGCTGCAGGACCTGAAGGACGAGTTGGGCCTGACCTATCTGTTTATCGGCCATGACCTTAGCGTGGTGAAACACCTTTGCGACCGGGTCGCGGTTATGTACCTCGGCAAAATCGCCGAGGCGGGCGACAGCGAAACGCTGTTCGCCGAGCCGCTGCACCCCTACACCAACGCGTTGATGGAAGCGATTCCCGTGCCGGACCCAAAAACCGAGGCGGCGCGGCCCCACCAGGTTTTGGCCGGCGAAATCCCCAGCCCCCTCGATCCGCCAAGCGGGTGCGTATTCCATACACGCTGCCCGATCGCCATACCGCAGTGTCAAGAAGACGCGCCACGGCTCGAGGAGGCCCGGCCGGGACACTGGGCTGCCTGCCCGGTGGTTACCTCGGGCCGCACTAACCCACACGACTTGCATTTGGCGGCACCATCGCCACCGCAAGTTTCGCCGGCAAACACCGCCGCCGGCCCAACAGGGAGGTAGTAGACATGACAAGAAAAGTCCCCGATACCTGCGATGTCCTGCATCAGAGCGCTAAAGACGATCTGGCGCACGCCTACGATTACGACCCCAGCGATCCGCTGTTCGGATTGCATCACCACGACCTTTCCGGACCCAAGCTTCAGCGACGCACCGTGCTGCGTCTCCTGGCCGCGGCGGGCACGCTCTCGGCCACCCATTTGCTTCCCGGTATGGGTGTCCGCAGTGCTTCGGCGGCCAAATCAGGCGGCCATTTGCGATGCGCCTGGGCCGGTACGGCTGAGATTGTCACGCTCGATCCTGCGCGCATGAACCAGGTGCTGCAGTTCCAAATCACCTCCAATGCCTTGAGCGGCCTGACCCATATCGACGCCAATCTCGTCGCCCAAGGCGACCTTGCGACGGACTGGAGCGTTTCACCGGACGGTTTGGAATGGATCTTTAACCTGCGCGAGGGCGTGAAGTTCCACAATGGCGACCCCTTCACAGCCGACGATGTCTTATTCACTTACAACCGCTCAAAAGACCCCAAAGAATCGATACATTCGCGCGTTATCGGGAATGTCGAGCAGGTCAGCAAGCTCGGCGATTACAAGGTGAAGTTCCTCCTGAAAGCGCCCCAGGCCTCGTTCCTGGTCAAGACTCTTGAGCGGGCCAGCGGCCGGGCCATGACCATCGTCAGCCGCGGTGCACTCGAATCCATGGGCAAATCGCAATACGGCCTGACGCCGGTCGGAACCGGGCCCTTCCGCGTTACATTCCACGAACTGGGCCAAGGCGTCGTGCTCGAGCGCAACGAAGACTATTACGATCCGGACCGGCCGAAGCTCGACAAGGTGACGATCACGCCGATCGCCGATCCGGAGCCCTTGGCCGCCGCGCTTGAGGCTGGCGACGTCGATCTGATCGGCGGCAACACCCCGGCATCCGAACTTGTCGACCGCTTCGAATCGAATCCGGACTTGGTGGTCAATTCGGTTTCCGATCCTGGATTCCAGGCGGTGTGGATGAACCCCTGGCGCGAGCCTTTCCAGGTGAGCGATTTCAACAAGCCGGTCGATCAGCTTCAGAAAGAGAAAGGCTTCAAGGTCCGCTTAGCCATCGCCAAGGCGCTCGACCGCCAGCGCTTCATCGACCAGGCCTTATTCGGCCGAGGTTTCCCGGCCTATGGATCGATCAATCCGGCCATGGGTTTCTTCTTCGACAAGGATCTCGGCAAGAACAGCCCGCAACGCTACGAGCCGGAGGTCGCCAAAAAGCTATTGGCCGAAGCAGGTTATCCGGATGGCAAGGGCTTCCCAACATTGAGGCTGTTGCATAACCCGGCCAATCGTCGTCGGGCTCAGGTCATCGCTGGCATTCTGAAGCGCAGCCTCAATATCGAGCTCGAACTGGAAACCAAGGACGGGCCGGTGGTGCTGCAAGACTACCTGCAGATGAATTTCGATACCGCGCTGCTGGGCAGTGGTGGCGACTTCGATCCAGACGATGCCATCGTTGATTGGATGCAGACCGAATCGAAATTCAACGGTCTGAAACGCGACAAGAGCAAGATGGCGTTCGGCTATTTCTCCGACAGGCAAGCGGACAAGCTTATCGACCAGCAACGCTTGGAAACAGATCCGGCGAAGCGCAAGACCCTGGTTCAGGAGGCCAATGCTATTACCTCGGCTAAGGTCGCCTGTGCCTTTCTGTACCATCCAATGTCGATCCTGGTCCATCGCAAGAAAGTTGACTACCCGGCGGAAAGTCGGATCCCGGGCTTGGTCGAATTCGACCGGGTAACGATATCCTAGAGCAAGCTCAAGACGTCAGGCGTTCCGGTGGGGCCTTTATGAGCGTCCCACCGGCGGCGCCGAACGGGCTGGAATTGCCGCAAGGCACGAAGGCAACCGATGGGTAAGTTTCTTCTTAGACGATCGCTTGGCGCCATAATCGTGATGTGGGCGGTGGCGACCTTGGTCTTCTTCATGCTCCGTGCCGTCCCGGGCGATCCCATGCTCGCGATGGTTTTCGACACCGGCGACCCCGCCGCGGCGGACGAAATGCGGCGCGACTTCGGCCTCGACCAACCGGTTTACGTGCAGTACGTCAAATATTTTTTCCAAGTCATGCAAGGCAATCTGGGAACTTCGATATATGGCAGCCGAGTTCCGGTTTCACGGATTGTCGCCGAGGCCTTTCCACGCACCATGTCGCTCGCACTGCTGTCATTTTTGCTGGCCGTTGTTATTGCCGTCCCAGCGGGCTTGATCTCCGCGCTTAAGAAACACTCGGCCATCGATCACGGGGTAACGGTGGTTGCCTTTATCGGACTCAGTATGCCCGACTTCTGGCTCGCCATTCTGTTAATTATCGTCTTCGCGGCACAACTGCAATGGTTGCCCGCCGTTGGGTACGTGCCTCTCGCCCAAGGGTTCTGGCCCTGGTTCTCGCACCTTATCTTGCCAACCATCGCTATCGGTACGCCATTTGCGGCAGTTATCGCACGCATGATCCGATCCTCGATGCTGGAAGTTCTCAAGTCTGATTTCATGCGCGTGTCGCGCTCGAAAGGATTGCTGGAAAAGCGCCTGCTCATCGTCCACGCCTTTCCCAACGCCCTGATCCCAGTCGTAACCGTGATGGGAATCGCCTTGGCCCTCCTTATGGCGGGGACCGTCGTCGTCGAGAACGTTTTCGCAATCAAAGGCCTTGGGCGGGTCCTTATTCAGGGAATATTGAACCGGGACTATCCTGTGGTGCAGGGTGCGATCCTGGTGGTTTCGGCGATTTTCGTCTTCTCCAATCTTCTGGTTGATGCCCTCTATACGGTCATCGACCCGCGAATACGGTACGACTGATGGCCGATCTCGCGATTCAAGAGCAACGCGATTCAGACGATACCTATCGTCGGCCCAGCCATATGCAACTCTGGCGCCGCCAGTTGATCCGCGACAAGAAGGCGTTGATCGGCGCGATCGTGTTGACCGTCCTGGTGGTATCCGGCGCACTCGCGTACTGGGTCGCCCCTTATGATCCTAACGCCATGGACTACGACATGATCGGGCAGCCCTCATGGGCGCATCCGCTCGGCACGGATGATCTTGGCCGCGATCTGCTCAGTCGTCTGATCTATGGCGCGCAGGTCTCTCTATTCGTCGGGTTTTCGACCGTTTCGATCGCCTTAGTCGCCGGCGTTGGGCTTGGAGTCGCCGCCGGGTTTTTCGGCGGTTGGATCGATACGATTATCATGCGTTACATCGACCTGCAGTGGGCCTTCCCGAACTTCATCATCGCGGTCTATCTCGTGGCGGTCTTTGGGACCGGTCTGTCCAACGTCATCATCGCCATTTCGCTCGCCTTCGTCGACGATTTCGCCCGAATTGCGCGTGGCATGGTGCTAACCATTAGGGAAGAACAATACGTGGCCGCCGCCCGCACACTGGGGGCGTCCAACAATCGGATCATGTGGCGTCATATTGTACCGAACGCTTTGGCGCCATTGATCGTTCAAGCAACGGTCAGCGTTTCTTATGCCATCCTGGCCGAAGCGGGATTATCCTTCCTGGGACTCGGTGTCCAGGCATCCACACCGACCTGGGGCCTAATACTCGCCGAATCTCGCTCGTTTATCTCGCGCGCGTGGTGGCTCGGTGTCTTTCCCGGCGTCTTTATCATGATCACGGTGCTCAGCATCAACTTCCTTGGGGACGCCATGCGTGACGTAATGGACGTCAAGGAAGTCAAAGCCCTGTGAGGGGCTAGAGTTGGCCCGATTGGAAACACGCCGTGCCGTGGTCCGGCGCGACCGGCTCAAACGGCGGCTTGACCGCCACGCAATTCTCAACCACATAGCCGCAACGTGGCCTATAGGCGCAACCGGCGCCAAGACGGGCCAAGTCCGGCGGCTGGCCTTCAATCGGCACCAAACGCTCACCACGCGGTTTGTCGAGCCTGGGCACCGAGGCCACCAGGCCAAGCGTATAGGGGTGGCGCGGCCGCGCGAAAATTTGCTCGGTCGGGCTGCTCTCAATCACACGGCCGGCGTACATAACGTGGACCTGCGAGGTGTATCGGGCAACGATCCCCAAATTGTGCGTGATCAAGACCAGGGATGCGCCCAAGCGCGTCGTCAAGTCCTTCATCAGAGTCAGGATCTGTGCCTGGATGGTTACATCGAGAGCGGTCGTTGGCTCGTCGGCGATGACCAGCCGAGGTTCGCAGGACAAGGCAATCGCGATCATCACCCGTTGCCGCATGCCGCCGGAAAAATGGTGTGGGTATTGCTTCAGGCGACGCTCGGCCTCCGAGATGCCAACCATCTTCAGCAGATCGACGGCTCGCGCCTCGGCCTGCGTTGCCGTCAGGCCGAGATGGGTCTGCGTCGTCTCACGCAGTTGCGTGCCGATCGTCAGCACCGGGTTGAGCGAGGTCATGGGCTCTTGAAATACCATGCCGATACGGGCCCCGCGGATAGAACGCAGAGCCTCCTCGTCCAGCGTCATGAGATCTCGACCCTCAAACGTTACGCGCCCAGACACTTGGCCTGGAGGAGACGGGACCAGGCCCATAATGGCGAGCGCGCTAACCGATTTGCCAGAGCCGGATTCACCAACGATCGCAACCGATTCGCCAGCCATCACGCCATAAGACACGTTGTCTACGGCCTGCAGCGGTCCTTCCGGCGTGGTGAACTGCACGCTAAGATTCTCGATGTTCAAGAGCTGCGTCATCAAACCACCTCAAGAGCCACCGGCGCCCCAAGTTTAGGCGCGTTTCGAACGACAAGCGTGCCGAATGGCTGGCCGGCGGTCAAGTTGGCATGCGCTATATCGAGCCCGAAATTGAGGAAACCATCATGACTTGGTCGATTGTTGCTAAAGATCCACGGACCGACCTGTTCGGTATCGCCATCGCATCACGTTTTTTCGCCGTTGGGGCCTTCTGTCCTTGGGCGTCACCTATTGGCGCGCTCAGCACCCAGGCCCTGATGAACCCAATGTTTGGACCGCGCGGCCTGGCCCTATTGAGCGAGGGCCTAAAGGCGCCAGACATTCGTGACATGCTGGTGGCGGCGGATCGGGGCGGCGCTGGGCGACAACTTCATTTGGTCGACGCGGCAGGACTGACTGCCGCGCACACCGGACCGGAGTGCGTCGACTGGTGCGGACACGACAGTGGAGCCGGAGTCTCTGTCGCGGGAAATATGTTGGCCGGGCCTGCTGTCGTCGGTGAAACCCTGGGCACCTATGAGCGCAACCTCGACCTACCCTTTGTCGAGCGCCTACTGAACGCAATGGATGCCGGAGAAACAGCCGGCGGCGATAAACGAGGCAAGCAAGCGGCGGCGATCTTGATTCAAGGTTCGGAACCCTACCCGCGCCTGTCGTTGCGCGTCGACGACCACGCCGATCCTCTGGTGGAATTGCGCCGCCTTTATGAAATTTCCAAAGCACGCTTTATCGGATTTTCGGCGGCCTTTCCCCGGCCGGACCGGCCCTACGGGATTACCGACCGGGATTATTTGGAAACCGTGATAGAAAGCACGGCCGGCAAGCCTTTGAGCCGAGATTTCGGGCTCTTGCTGTCTTGACCGTCCCTCCCAAAAACGCAGTCCATATCGGCGCCAATTCCAGGATTCAGCCATGACAGCCACGTTCACGACCCGCCCGGAAATCCGCGGCACTTTCGGTGCCGTCGCCAGCACCCATTGGATTGGCACCGCCGTTGGTATGGCAATGCTGGAGCGCGGCGGCAATGCCTTCGACGCCGCGGTCGCGACCGGTTTTACCCTGCAGATCGTCGAGCCCCACCTGAACGGCCCGGGCGGAGAGGTGCCGATTATCCTGCACAAGGCCGGCGAGGACCGCCCGAAAGTCATCTGCGGTCAGGGCGTCGCACCGAAAACGGCAACCATTGAGGCATTTCGAAATCTCGACTTGAAGTTAGTGCCTGGGACCGGACTGCTTTCCGCGGTCGTGCCCGGCGCCTTCGATGCGTGGATGTTGCTGCTGCGCGACTTTGGAACGATGTCGCTTCGCGACGTGCTGGAACCAGCGATTTTCTATGCCGACAAAGGTTTTCCCCTGGTCAACCGCGCCGCCGCGGCCATTATGCCGGTCGCGGACTTCTTTCGCACCGAATGGCCGAGTTCAGCGGCGCTTTGGCTACCCGGGGGCGAAGCGCCCAAAGCCAATCAAATCATACGCACGCCCGACGTTGCCGTGGTCTACGCCCGTATCCTGCGGGAGGCTGAAGCCGCCGGTAGCGATCGGAACAAGCAGATCGAAGCCGCGCGCCGCAGCTTCTATCAGGGTTTTGTCGCCGAGGCGATCGATCGTTTCTGCACCTCTTTCGAGGCCATGGACTCCTCAGGGCGGCGCCACAAAGGTTTCCTGAGCGCCGACGACTTAGCGTCCTGGCACGCCACCGTGGAAGACACCCTGAATTTCGACTACCACGGCTTGACTGTGCACAAGACCGGGCCTTGGGGTCAGGGCTTGGCGATGCTGCAGTCCCTGGCTCTGTTGTCCGATACCGACTTGGGCGGCATGGCGCCAAATGGTGCGGATTTCATACACAACGTCGTTGAGGCCATGAAACTTGCCTTCGCTGACCGCGACGTTTTGTACGGCGATCCGGACTTCACCGAAATCCCGGTCGAAACCCTACTTTCATCGGACTACAATGCACGACGGCGCGGCGCCATTTGCAAAGACGCCTCGGCCGCCTTAACCCCCGGGAACTTGCCCGGTGCCAGCGAGATCTTGGCTGTGCTCCGGTCACTGGCCGGATCGGAGCCGGGATCGGAGCTTGGCGGGGGTGAACCAACCTTCGCCGACGTGCCCGAAATCGAAGGCGACACCGTACACCTCGACGCCGTCGACCGTTGGGGCAACATGGTCGCCGCGACGCCCAGCGGCGGATGGCTGCAAAGCTCCCCGGCAATTCCGGGTCTGGGATTCAATCTGACCACACGGGGCCAGATGTTCTGGCTGGATGAACGATTGCCGTCCGCCCTCGCCCCGGGTAAACGGCCGCGTACTACGCTCACACCGACCCTGGTCACTCGTGACGGTGCGCCGCATTTGGCCTTTGGCTCACCCGGTGGCGATCAGCAAGACCAATGGAGTTTGGTTCTATTCCTTCGCTATGTGCATCAAACGCGCAACCTCCAGGCTGCGATCGACGCACCGCTGTTCAATACCAAACACCTCATCTCGTCGTTCTATCCGCGTGACTTCGAGGAGCGCAAACTGCTGATCGAATCCCGTTTCGATACAGACACACTGAACGACCTGGCCCGGCGAGGACATGTCTTGTCAATACAGGACGACTGGTCCTTAGGTCGTCTATGCGCCGTGGCGCGCGGTCAGAATGGCGTCGTGCGTGCCGCCGCCACTCCGCGATTCATGCAAGCTTATGCGATCGGCCGCTAAACGAGATCCGCATTCGTATACTTCGAGGACTGTTTCGCCATAGGCCACTTTTGGCCCTGCCGGCACCCCCTGCCCGCTCAGTCGATCTGGTAATCCAGCCATTCGGCGACCATTTCCTTTAAATGATCGTCGTGCGTGAACCTTTCCGTCGTGCCCTCACCGCGATTGCGTCCAAGGTCCAAGATGTAGATGTAATCCGAGACATTTGTGCACTGGCGGACGTTCTGGTCGACCAGAACCACAGTGATTCCCTGCTCCGGTAGCGTTCCAATGAAGTCGTAAATTTCGCGGGAAATCCGGGGCGCGATCATGGCAGTGGGTTCGTCGAGCATAATGATTTTGGGTTTCACAACCAGCGCGCGGCCCAACTCCACGAAACGCTGCTGACCGCCCGACAGGCTGCCCGCCATGTCTCGCCATTTTTCCTTCAGGATGGGGAACTGGGTGTAAACGCGATCGAGCGCGGCCTCGACTTTCCGCTTGTCGCGCCGGAACGGCCAGCATCCAAGCCGTAGATTGTCCTCTACAGATAGGTCGTTGAACAGGCTTCGGTTCTGCGGCACGAACGCGACGCCGTGGCCCATCATGTCATAGGGTGGACTGCCGGTGATGTCTTCACCGCCGAGTACGATGGTGCCCCGCGAGGGCGTGAGGAAGCCGTACATGGTCTTTAAGGCGGTCGACTTCCCCGCCCCGTTCGGGCCAATAATTCCGGTGACTTGGCCCTCTTTGATTGCCATCGAAAGGCCGTTAAGGATCAAGATATCGCCATGATAGGCGGCATGGACGTCGCGCATTTCCAGAACGGTCGGTGCCGTGTTCCAGTCTCCCCTCGCCTGTCCCCCACCCGGTTCCTGGATTGGCCCTGTCATGGCAGTCACTGACCCAAGTACGCTTCGATCACGGCCGGATCGTTCTTGATATCCTCGACCCCACCCTCGGCGATCACCTGCCCTTGATTGAGCACGATGATATTGTTGGAAAGTTTGTAAATCGAAGTCAGATCGTGACTGACGAGCGCGAACGACTTCCCGTCCCTCTGCAGGTCCTGAATGCGCTCGATAAAAAGCCGGCACAGCGACGGATTGACGCCGGCGAAAGGCTCATCCAGCAAGATCAAGGCGGGATCGAACATCATCACGCGGGCCAGTTCCAAGAGCTTTTGCTGCCCGCCGGATAGCTCCTCACCATGATTGTAGCGTAGCTCGGCGAGATTGACCCGCTCCAGGAAGTGTTCGGCCCTTTCGATCAAGACCGCATCGCTTTCGCTGCTGTCCAGCGAGGTCACCAGCAGGTTGTCGATCAAGGTCATGCGGTGGAAAATCCGCGGCACCTGAAAAGTCCGGCCAATGCCTGCCTTGGCAATCGCGTGCGGCGACAGCTTGGTGATATTCCGGCCATTGCAGAAAATCTGCCCGCCATCGGCATGATAGATGCCGTTGATACAGTTCATCACAGTCGTCTTGCCGGCACCGTTGATGCCGATAATGCCGAGAATGTCGCCGCGCTCCAGGCCGAAACTGACATTGTCGACCGCGACCAAACCGCCGAATCGCTTGACCAATCCCTCAATCCGCAGGATTGCGTCCGCAGGCGCGGCAACCGCATGGCTTGCCGTCATCGCAGCACGCTCCGCCCAAACAGTCCCGAAGGCTTCAAGAAAATGACCGCCACCAGAATAATAAAGCCAACCATCTGCGCCGCGGCCTGCGGTAGCATCAAGTTGGAGAACTGTTCGACAAACCCGAAAATGATCCCGGCGAACAAGGCACCGACCGGGTGGCCCAGGCCGCCTAACACAATCACGACAAACCCGATCAACGCGATATCCGCGCCACCATTGGGATCGATGGAGGGGATGACCAGGGCAAGCAGCACGCCGGTGATGCCCGCCAGCGAAGTCGCTAGGCCAAACGCCATGGAAGAAAGCCGATGGATGTTGATGCCGACGATCTGGATCGCCTCGCGGTTCATAGTAGCCGCGCGCAGGGCCTTACCGGGCAGGGTTCGGTAGAAATACCAGGTCAGCCCGACGATGATGAACAAGTTAATCACCAGGGCGACGATACGGGCCGTCGGGATCAAGACTCGGCCATGCCGGCCTTCGCCATAAGCGTTCTCGATCGTGAATAAGGTTACATTGATTGGATCGAAGGTAAAATTCAACGGTCGAATATCCGCCTCGAAAATCCAGGTCATGGCCGCGATCAGCATTAGCGACACGCCGAACATCAAGAGGAAGGACGAAGTTTCGGGTTCGTCGGAACGTGCCAGCCGCGGGACCAGCAAATAGTAAAGCCCTCGTCCGGCAACGAAAAAGGCGACGGCACAGATGGGCAGAGACAGCAGAGGATGAAGCCCGAGACCGGTGAAAAGCGCGTACGCGAAGAAGGAGCCCGCGATAATGAACTCCCCGTGGGCAAAGTTAATGACCCTCAGCACGCCGGCTAAGACGTTCAGCGAGCAACCGATCAGTGCGTAGACCATGCCGAAGACGATGCCGCCGATCATCGCGTTCCACACCAGGACTTCACTCATCCTCGAACGCCTCCTACATGATCAGACGGCGGCACCGGGGATACTTTTGCATCAAGGTGCCGATGATGCCGCGCGGCATGAAGAGGATGAGCAGCGCGATGATAAGGCCGAGAAGAAAGCTGTTGAGCACGGGGAATTGCCGCCAGATCAGCTCGTCGACCCAAACCAGAATGACCGTGCCGATGACCGGCCCAGTGACCGTGCCCAGGCCGCCGGCCATGGCATAAATCACAGTCTTTGCGGTGATCAGGACGTCGAAAGCGGTGACTGGGTCAAGGGCACCGGTGAACCAAGCCTGAATGCCACCGCACAACGAGGCAAAGAGCGCCGACAGAAGCCAGGCGTAGAGCCGCGAGCGCTGGACGTTGATTCCCATAGCGTCAGCAGCCTGGGCGTCGTCGCGAATTGCCCGAAGGGCTTTGCCAAGGCGGGAGCGAGTCAGCCAGGTCACGGTCGCCAAGGCCGCGACCAGAACAATCAACATGGCGTAAAAACCCTGTTCGCGAACCGTGTGCTGACCCAGGTTAAGGCCGCCGCTGCCGCCGGTAATATCCTCCGGCGCTAGCCCCATGATGCGCTGCAAGATGACCGCCAAGGAAAGGCTGACGATGGCGAAATAGATGCCCCCCAAACGCAGGGTCGGCGCGAACAGGAGAGCGATGAGGACGCCCGCCAAGCCCGAAGCGGGAATCGCGATATAGGGCGAAACTTTGACGATAGAGACGAGGATGGCTGCGGTATAGGTGCCCATGCCATAAAACGCGACGAACCCAAACGGCATGTATCCGGTGAACCCAGCGATTATATTGAAGGATGTCGCCATGGTCACCCAAAGCATGAGTGAGAAATACAGCGACTGGTTGCCATCCAGGATCGGGATCGACCCGAACCAAAGGACGACAACACCGATCAGTCCGAACCACAGGGTATGGCGGATGCGCGACGCCTTCGCCTCGTCCATGGATGTCAGACTGGACATGACGGGTCCCGTATAGCTTCAAGAAATTAGGTCACAGGAACGGTTCGGACCTTACGCCCAGACCCGCCGATCCTCCACGTAGGATCGGCGGACGCGGGCGACTCTTACGGTCAATTCGCTTGGGCGACCCTAGCGCTTATCATAGGTCGGAACCGGATAGATAGCCTTGGCCGTGGCAACGCTGGGGGGATAGACCACCTCCAAGCCCTGCTTCTGGTTTTGCATGACCACGAATTCCATCTGAATCTGTTTGCCCGTTGGCAGGATCTCGTAGGGCCCGGTCATCACGGTGAGTTTTCCGGACAAGTCGATCGCGGCCTGCTTTAGCTTCGCGGGCTCGATGGCTCCGGCCTTCTTGATGATCTCCTCCAATACCGCGCCGGCCCCGTAGGCCAAGGCGGTTTGGAAGTCAGGCGCGTAGGCCACGTCCGGGAACATTTCCTTGTACCTGGCCACCATCTGAGCGCGATTCAAACCGGCATTGACGTCCCAGTTGACCTTCTCGTGGAGCAGAGTCTGGCTAAAGAGATATTTGGCGTCCTCGCCAATATCCAGGAACTGCGGCTGCGAGCCGTAGAACATATAAGTGATCGGGAAGTTGGCGTCCAATTCCCGCATCTGGCGGGCGATATTCATCTGATCGCCTTCATAGGACGCGGGATAGAAAACTTCAGCCCCCGTCGCCAGGGCCTTCTGGATCATTACGGAGAAATCTTTGGTCCCCTTAGAAAACTTCTCGAACATCACGACTTCGACGCCCAACTCTTCGGCGCGCTTCTTCACGCCTTTGGCGGTGCCGGCGGGGAACGGCTCGTCGAGGTAGATGATGGCCAGCTTCTTGACGTCGATCGACCCCATGAAGTCCGCGCCCGGCTTGCCCAGGCGAGAGGCCGCAATCTGCGTGGCCGAAACGACGTACTTGTGCCCCTGTTCGTAGATATTGTCGCTCGAGGCCGACCAGATGACCAGAAACTTGCTGAAATTTTCGGTGGTGTTGGCCGCCGCACCGGTCAAGGTCGAACCGAAAGGCCCGAAGAGAATGTCAACCTTCTCGTCCTTAATCAGCGTTTCATAGACGCGCGGAACCATAGTCTTGTCGCTGCGATCATCGAGCGCGACCAATTTTATCTTGCGCTTGGTGCCGCCGACGTCGACGCCGCCGCGCCGATTGACGTCATCGATCCAAATCTTAAGGCCGCGTTCGCCGGACTGCGCAGCCAAGGCGAACCTTCCCGACGAACTGACCGTCATACCGATGGTAATGTCTTGGGCGCGGGCCTCGGCATGAGCAATCCAGAGCGTCGCGGCAACCACCGCTAAGGCGCCGGTCATTCCGATCAGCCTATTGAGCATGAGTTTCATTTCTTTCCTCCCGTTGCGATTCCCCACGCCAATCATCGAGGGGTGCTTGTCAACGAACGTGATACCTAATGACTTACGGCGCGAACTGTCAATCTAGTTTCCAATTGATCCTAGAGACCTATTTGATTTCGTACCCGTATATAAAGATGATCGATGCATTCAACGCATGACAATCCTACACGCATGAGGTGTACCCAAAATACTCTTCGCTCGATTGCTAAATATAAGGCATCCGATTGCCCGATCGGGCCCGGTGGAATCAGCTTTTCCGGACGCCTTGCGTTTAGGTCAGGGTTCCGGCTGGATAGGAAAAAGTACACGCCTTGAATGGAGATTAGTATGACGTGGTCTATCGTAGCACGCGATAAGATTACCGGCGCATTCGGCATCGCCGTTGCCAGCAGAGCCTTCGCGGTTGGCGCCATCTGTCCCCATTTGAGTGCGGGTGCCGGCGCAGTCTGCACCCAGTCGCTGACCAACCCCTATCTCGGTATTCGCGGCATCGGCCTGTTTGAAACCGGCCTGCCGGCGCCGGACGCCGTGGCGGCTGTGATTGCGGCCGATGCAGGCCGGGCGGTGCGCCAGGTTCACGCCATAGATTGCCAAGGTCGCAATACCGCCTACACCGGTGCGGACTGCATCGACTGGGCCGGACACCGGGTCGCAGACGACGTTTCCGTGGCGGGCAATATGCTATCCGGTCCAGCGGTCGTGGAGTCCACCATGTCGACCTACCTCAAGCATTTGGACCGGCCTCTTCCCGAGCGGTTGCTCCGGGCCATGGACGCGGGCGAACGGGCTGGCGGCGACAAGCGCGGCCGGCAAAGCGCGGCCATAAAGGTCGTCAGCAGCGAAGGCTATCCCGATCTCGATATCCGTGCCGACGACCACACCGATCCGATCGGGGAGCTATGGCGCTTATATCAGGTGGCGCACGAACGCTTCCTGCCGCGATTGCCATTCATGTCCACGCGGGCCAACTCGGCGGGGCTCCTCGGCTTCGACGAACTGGATGCCGCGATTGCCCGGCAGATCGAGGTTCAACCCGTGCCGGATTTCTCCGAGTTCTGGCGGCGGTAACCCCGCACGGGCGATGCGGCAGGCACCAATGCTCTAACCGAATATTCAGCGGGGGTTACCCAGAAAAATCGCTACAGGGCCAAGGGAAAGGCCGGCTTTTCCGATCCCTGACAGACCTCGCGGATGATCTTGGAGAACGCCTTCAAAGACTCGGTCCGCTGTAGCAAGAGCGGGTAAGCTAGGACGTAGCGGAAGCTGATTGAAGGCTCGAAGGGGCGTACCACCACGCCGTTGTTGGCCCAGGTCGGAGCGGCAAAGGGCTCGATCAAAGCGACAGCCAGATCGGCGGCAACTAAGCTATAGCCGGTGTGGGAATTCTGGATACCGATGCCCTTTTTGTACTCGATTCCGGCATTGTTGAGGGCCTGGGCTACAGAGTTCCAATCGACTAGACCGCTGGGCAGAATTGTCAGCACCTCTTCGCCGGCGAGGTCTTGGGCGGTTACAACGGTCTTAGCCGCAAGCCGATGAGACCGGTGGACGGCGCAGACGTGAGGTGCCTCCAATAACAGCTCCTGGGCTATGCCCGCGACCTCGGGAAAGGCCAGGGTGACCGCCAAGTGGGTCAGGTGGGTCTGTAGCCGGGTGACGATCTCGGAAGAGGAGAACGTCTCGATCAGTAGATCGACCGCCGGATAGAGGGTCTTGAAACGCCGCACCGCATCGGGGAAGACATAGGTGGACAGCGCCGATGTGGCGCAGACTTTGATATCCGCCGGATGTTGAGTGCGGATCTGCTCGGCGATCCGCTCCAGCCTGTCCAGGCCCATGTAGAACTGCTCGACCCCCTGATAGAAACGGATGGCATCGGGCGTGGGCAGGAGCCGGCCTTTGAAACGGTCAAAGAGCTGGAATCCCAAATCTTTTTCCAGATCGGCGATGAGGCGGCTCACCGCCGGCTGAGTGACAGCCATGGAGTCGGCCGCACCTGTGGTCGTGCCGGTGACCATGACGAATCGGAAGGCTTCGATTTGTCTGGAACGCATGGGAAAGCTTAGCACATCATATAATATTTCGACATAGTCTTATAGAAAAATACGATTTGATATTATTCATTACCTTTGCGATGGTTTTTCTGCTGAATACGCAAGAAAGCAACAGGTTTGGAACAAAAAATGGCAAATCTCCAAACCGTCGTAGTCACCGGTTACGGCAGCTGGGCGATGACCGAGGCCAATCCCTCGGCTCAAATTCTGGCCGGCTTGAATGAGCGCTCCTGGGAAGACTGCAACCTGGTCACCCTAGAGGTGCCGGTGGTAACCGATGAGCTTTATGACCGGGTTGAACAGGCGCTTCTGACCCACAAGCCGATGGTGTGGATGAGCATCGGCGTGGCACCCGGATCACCGGCTATCCGGGCCGAAATGACCGGCACTAACTGGCGACACTTCGACGTACCGGATAACGCCGGCGCCCGCCTGTCGGGTGTGCCCGTGGTGGATCAGGGACCGGCGGCCTACAACGCCAACTTCCCCAATCACGAGATTGTTGCGGCTCTGAAGGCGGCGGGAATACCCGCCACAGTGTCGTATACGGCCAGCACCCACATGTGCAATCAGATGCTCTACACCTCGAGCCATCTGATCGAGCGCCACAGCCTACGGACCCGTTGCGGTTTCCTCCACGTTCCCTTGACGCCAGAGCATGTCGCCCGGCAGTCGCCGCCCGAGGAACTGCAGGCGTCCATGGGGCTGGAAATGATGACCGAGGCGGCGGCCATTGCACTCAAACAAGCGATTCTGGTCATGAAAGCGGCCGCGTAGGGGTTGTCTCGCCCTGCGACGGCTCGATCCCGAATGATCGGCTTAGGGAGGCCGACCCAATAACAAGACAGACCGTTAGGGAGGACCGTTCGATGTTAAAAAGAATAACTTGTCTCCTAAAGATGACACTGCCGGCTGTGGCGCTGCTCATGGTGAGCCTCGTTGCCACCACGGCAAGCGTCCGGGCGGACGGCGGCACGCTGGTCTACGGCATGCCGGCCGATCACGACATACTCGACCCACACGCGACCGGCGGTTGGGTTACTTATCACGTGACCTACCAGATGTTCGAAAGCTTCGTGAAGGAAGACCTGACCGAGGCTGACGTCATGACGCCGAAGCTTGTGCCCGGGCTCGCCACCTCATGGGACCTCTCGGCCGACGGCACCGAATACACATTCCACCTGCGTAAGGGCGTGAAATTCCACGACGGTGAGCCGTTCAACGCCGACGCCGTGCTGTTCAACTTCTCCCGCTTTTGGGACAAGGACTCACCGAACTACTTCGAAAAGTCGGCGGCCTTTGTCGGCGCCTACACGGCCTGGATCAAGGCGGTCGACAAGATCGACGACATGACCGTCAAGATCACCTTGACCCAGCCGAACTACGAATGGCTGCGCACCGGCCTGCAAAGTTATGGCCAGCCGCTGATGATGAGCCCGGCCTCGATCAAGACGCACGGCAATGACGGTGTGGCGCTCAACCCGGTGGGAACCGGACCCTTCAAGTTCGTCGAGCGCGAGCAAGGCGTGAAGACCGTCCTCGCCCGCAACGACGACTATTGGGGCACTAAGGCCAAGCTGGAACGTGTCATCTTCCGGCCGCTCGAGGATCCTGCGACACGGGTCAACGCGCTCAGGACGGGCGAGGCCAACATGATCGGGGTGCCGCCCTGGGACGACGTGCAGGAACTGAAGGACGAAGGTTTCATCCTCACGACCAACAATAACGTACCCAACTACGTGTTCATCCACTTGAACTTCAAACACCCGATTCTCAAGAACAAGAAGGTGCGCCAGGCCATTAATATGGCGATCGACAAGGAAGGCCTGGTTAAGGAGATTTACGCGGGCACCGCGCGGGTCGAAAACGGCATGCTTTCGCCCGGTACCTTCGCCTACGATCCCAAGGTCAAGAACTACTATCCCTACGATCCCGACAAGGCTAAGCAACTCTTGGCCGATGCCGGCTATCCAGACGGCTTCTCGGTCAATTGGGACATCTTCCAATACGGCACCGGAGAATTGGTCGAATCCTGGATCCAGCGCGACCTCAAGAAGGTTGGCATCGACGTGAAAATCCAGAAGTTCGAGTGGATCGCTTATCTGCGGCGCTGGGCCTCCGGCATGACCGAAGAGGTCGGCATGAACCACATTGGTTGGGGCATGACCTATCCCTCGTTCATTCGCATCATCGCGGCCTGCGGCTCGTTCCCGCCCAACGGCGTGAACTCCGGCTGGTATTGCAACGAAGAGGTCGACAAGTTGCTGGATCTGGCTGTCATGGAAAAGGACGAAACCAAGGCCCGGGCGATCTATCAGAAGATCAACGGCATCATGATGGAAGACGCGGCCTTCGTCCCCTTGGTGGACGACTTGCAGCCGATCTTTATCGCACCCAACGTGAAGGGGTTCGTCAACCCGCCGAACGACTGGTACGATTTCGCGACCGTCTCGGTCGAGTAGTCGCCGCATAACTCTCAAGTACGACCGGCGTCCCGTGCCTTGGAACGCCGGTCGTACTTTCTAAGTCCGTATCCCAACCCGGGAGCCATCGGTGGGTAGGCAAATCATCACCAGGCTTGCGGCGGTCATTCCGATCCTGTTCGGCGTCTCAATCTTCATTTTCATGCTGATGCATTTGGCGCCCGGGGACGTGACCGACGCGCTGCTCGGCCCCATGGCCACTGGCGACGCCAAGGAAAAGCTGCGCAAGGCCATGGGCCTGGACCGCCCCTTGGTGTTTCAATACCTGACCTGGATGGGCAACATCCTTCAGGGCGATTTCGGGGTCTCGGTCCACACCAAGCGCGCGGTCAGCGAGGTGGTGCTGCCGCGCTTTGGCAACACTGTGATTCTGGCCCTGGCCAGCCTGTTGCTCGCCCTTTCCGTCGGATTCTTCGTCGGCATGTATGCCGCCGCCAAGTCTTATTCCACCTTCGACCGGGTCAGTATGTCGCTGACCCTGATGCTCGGCAGCACCCCGCCTTATTGGCTCGCGTTGCTTCTGGTGCTCATGTTCTCTCTAAAGCTCCGTTGGTTTCCGGCCACCGGCATGACCAGCATCCTGGGCGACGGCGGGCTCATGGACATCGCCCGGCATCTGGTGCTGCCGGCAATCGCGACCGCCGCGGCACCGGCCGCCATCATTACCCGCATGGTGCGATCCACCATGCTCGAGGTGCTCAGCCAGGGTTATATCCGCGTGGCCCGCGCCAAGGGTGTGAGCCAGCGCGCGATCTTGTGGAAGCACGCACTCAGGAACGCGCTGCCGCCGATCGCGACGATCTCCGGCCTGCAGCTCGGCTTCCTGCTTGGTGGCGCCTTGTTCACCGAGGTCATCTTTGCCTGGCCCGGGCTCGGCAACCAGCTCTACTACTCCATCGTCGCGCGCGACGTGGTTGTCGTGCAGGCGGCGGTGCTGGTGATCGCGCTTGCCTTCGTGTTGGTCAACCTGGCGGTGGACATCCTCAACGCATTTCTCGACCCGCGCGTGCGCAAGGTTTGAGCGAAGCACAATGGCGAGCGAGAAAAATGGCACCTTGAGAACCGCCCCGGCCGGCCAGGGGACCAATACGCACAGCCGGACCTATCTGGCCTGGTTAGCTTTCGCCGAAGACAAAGCGGCCTTGTTTTCACTGGTGTTCCTGCTGATCGTCGCACTGATGGCGGCCTTCGCACCCTACGTCAGTCCCCACGACCCCTATGAGGCCGTCAACTCCCTGCGCAACGCCCCGCCGGGCAGTGGAGACTTCCTACTCGGCGCCGACAGCAACGGCCGGGACATTCTCACGCGATTGATTTATGGCGGCCGCATTTCGCTGGTGGTCGGCTTCGCGCCGACCTTCCTGGCCATGGTGATCAGCCTGGTCCTTGGCCTGACCGCAGGTTATTTCGGCGGTTGGATTGACCAGGCCATCATGCGCACGCTCGATGTGCTCTTCGCTTTCCCGTTGGTACTGCTCGCGATCGCCATCGCAGGCATGTTGAATCCCGGCGTCGACACCGAGATTGTCGCCATCACAGTGGTGCTGGTGCCCTATATCTCACGCATCGTGCGCACTTCGACCATCTCCGTGACGGCCCAACCCTATATCGAGGCTGCACGCGCCGGGGGAGCCGGGCAGTGGGCGATTGTGTCGCGTTACGTCCTGCCCAACATGATCTCGCCGGTCATCGTCTACACCACAACCCTGGTCGGCCTGATGATCGTGGTTGCCTCGGGCCTGTCATTCCTGGGCCTGGGTGTGCAGGCGCCCGCGGCGGACTGGGGTTCCATGGTCAGCGAGGGCCGCGTGGTGTTGCGCAAGGCGCCCCACGTCACGGTGTTTCCCGGGCTTCTGATTGTGGCCGTATCACTCGCTTTCAACTACATCGGCGATGGCCTGCGCGACGCCCTCGACCCCAAAGCGATCCGGCGTTGAGCGCCATGGCAGAGCCTATTCTTCAAGTCCAGGGGCTGCGCACCCATTTCACCACCCGCCAGGGTGTAATCAAGGCGGTCGATGGTCTGTCTTTCAACCTCGAAGCCGGAAAGACGCTTTGTATCGTCGGCGAGTCGGGCTCCGGCAAAACGGTGTCCTCCCTCTCCATCATGCGCCTCGTGGATCTGCCGGGCCGGATCGTCGAGGGGCAGATCCTGTATCGCGACACCGACCTCCTAAAGCTCGACGAGGCGGAGATGGAGAAAATTCGGGGCGATCGGATCGGCATGGTTTTTCAGGATCCCATGGCCTCGCTCAACCCGGCGTTCCGGATCGGCGATCAGATTGCCGAGGGCATACTGATCCACCAAGAGGTCGACAAGGCCGAGGCGCGCAAGCGCACTCTGGAACTCCTAGCCCAGGTCGGCATCCCCCACCCCGAGGCGCGCTACGGCGATTACCCGCATCAGTTTAGCGGCGGCATGCGCCAGCGCGTGCTGATCGCTTCGGCCATTGCCTGCCGGCCGGATATTCTGATCGCGGACGAGCCGACCACGGCGCTCGACGTGACCATCCAAGCCCAAATCCTGAAACTTCTGAAAGAGGTCCAGCGCAACCTCAACAGCGCTATGATCCTGGTTACCCACGACCTTGGTGTGGTCGCGGCCATGGCCGACTATGTCATGGTGATGTACGCCGGCCGGATGGTTGAATACGCCGATGTCGAGACCATTTTCGCGCAGCCCCGCCACCCCTATACCCGCGGTTTGCTCGAATCCCTGATCCGCCTGGAAGATACGCGCGAGACCGAACTCGCGCCAATTCCCGGCATGCCGCCGGATCTGTCCCGGCTACCGGCCGGTTGCAGCTTCGCGCCGCGCTGTCCGGCCGCGATTGAGACCTGCGGCGCGCGCTACCCGGCCCTGCAGGACATTTCGGGCGGTCATCAGGTTGCCTGCCATTTGGTTGCCGATCTGGCGCCTGCTGTGGACGAGACCGTCCCGTGAGCGCGCCACTGCTTCAAGTTCGCGGCTTGACCAAGCATTTCCCGGTCGAGCGGCGATCGCTATTGCGACGGCCGGAAAAGGTGCTTAAGGCGGTCGATGGGATCGGCTTCGATTTGTCGCGCGGCCAAACGCTCGGACTGGTCGGAGAGAGCGGTTGCGGCAAGTCCACGACAGCGCGCCTCATCCTGCGATTGATAGAGCCGACAGCAGGCACCGTGACTTTGGATGGGGTCGACGTGCTGAGTGCCGCGCCCGAGGCATTGCAGCGCCTGCGGCGCGAGATGCAACTGGTGTTTCAGGATCCCTTGTCCTCGCTCAACCCGCGCATGTCCGTCGGGGTCAACATCGCCGAACCGCTGCGCTTCCACGGCATCGGCACGCGGAGCGAGCAGCGCGAGCGGGCGCGCCAGATGCTCGATATCGTTGGCCTCAAGAGCCGCGACTTTGACCGTTACCCCCATGAGTTCAGCGGCGGCCAATGCCAACGCGTGGCCATCGCCCGCGCGCTCATTCTGCAACCCAAGCTGGTAGTCTTCGACGAGCCGGTCTCCGCCCTCGATGTCTCCATTCGGGCCCAGATCCTCAAATTGCTGCTGCGGCTTCAGCAAGACTTTGGGCTGACCTATGTGTTCATTTCTCACGACCTCAGCGTCATTAAGCGAATCTGCGATTCGATCGCGGTTATGTACCTGGGCGAGATTGTGGAACTTGGCGGCAGTGAGCAGCTCTACCGGGCACCTCAACACCCCTATACACAGGCGCTGCTAAAGGCCATCCCTGCCCCCGATCCGGCCAAGCGCTACGACGAACTCGGCGGATTGGAAGGCGATGTGCCAAGCCCGATCGACCCGCCGCCTGGCTGCCGCTTCCACACCCGTTGTCCGCGCCGGATGGAGTCCTGCGCCTTGCGGATCCCGGATTTGCGCGATCGGGGCCATGGCCAACTGGTGGCCTGTCACCTCTACGATTGAACCATGTGAAGGGAGCGTGAAACATGCCCCGCTTCGACGAATACGCAAACCACGACGCCATGGGATTGGCCGAGTTGGTACGGCGCAAGGAGGTCAGCCCGCTTGAGTTGGTCGAGAGTGCGCTTTCGGCCGCCGAGGCCCTCAATCCACGCCTGAATGCCTTGACTGTGGTGCAGGAAGAGCGGGCCCTCGCGGCCGCTAAAGGCGATCTGCCCGCGGGGCCCTTCACCGGTGTGCCGTTCCTGCTCAAGGACCTGGTGGTTTCCGAAGCCGGATTACCGACCAACTGCGGCAGCCGTTTCTTTGCCGGCTGGACCCGCGATTTCGATAGCGAGATTTTGCGCCGCTGGAAACGCGCCGGATTGATCGCGATCGGTAAGACCAATACGCCCGAGTTGGGCTCCAGCGGCTCGACCGAGCCGGTCGCCACCGGCGCGACCCGCAATCCCTGGAATCCGGACTACACCCCCGGCGGCTCCAGCGGGGGCTCGGCGGCGGCGGTGGCCGCCGGCATCGTACCCATGGCCCATGCCAACGACGCCGGGGGTTCAATCCGCGGGCCGGCCTCTTGCTGTGGGCTGGTTGGCCTGAAACCAACCCGCGGGCGCAACCCGCTCGGCCCCGACGCGGCCGAGCACTGGAACGGCCTGGTGGTCGAGCATGCGGTGACGCGTAGCGTCCGCGACTGCGCCGCGCTTTTGGACTGCACCGCCGGGCCCGACGTCGGCGATCCCCATCAGGCGCCGCCGACGGCCCGACCGTTTCTCGCCGAAGTCGGCGCCCAGGTCGAACCTCTACGCATCGGCGCGGCGATCGCCGGCACACGCACGGCGCGCTTCAGCCCGGAGGCCGTTGAGGCGGTAGAGAAGACCGCTAAGCAACTCGAGGCTCTCGGTCACAACGTCGAAGTTGCGGAACCAGACTACGACGTCGGGGCGCTGGGCCAGGTGTTTATGACCATCTTCGCCGCCGCCACCGCGCAGGCGATCGAAGACCACGCCGAGGCGACCGGGCAGACGCCTTCGACCAAGAACCTTGAGCGCAACAACCTCTGGCTACTGGAACGGGGCAAGGCTTTAACGGCGATCGATCTTGAGCGCGCCCTTTCGGGGCTGAACATGGCAACCCGCGACTTCGCTCGTTTCTTCGTCGACCACGACGTTTGGCTAACGCCGACCATGGCGACCCCACCCCCGCCGCTCGGACATCTTTATGCCGACGTGGACGATGTGGATTTGTTTTTCGAGCGGCTGTGGGCCTTCAATCCGCTGAATTCGATCTACAATGCCTCGGGTCAGCCGGCCATCAGTCTGCCGCTGCACATGAGCGCGGATGGCCTGCCGATCGGCGTCATGCTGGGCACCCGCTTCGGCGGTGAGGCTTTGCTACTCCGACTGTCCGCACAACTTGAGGGCGCCATGCCTTGGGCGGACCGCCACCCGCCGATCGGCCTATGGGACGCCAATGCCTAAGAACGGCATCGCGTTAGAAAGTCGGCGGACTATTGACCCAAAGGATGCGGGCCTGAACCGCGCCGGGGTTGCGGTAGGCATGGGGCAACTCCGAGCGGAAGAAGAACGAATCGCCGACTTTCAACTGATAGGTGGTAGTCCCGACCGTCAGCTCGAATTCTCCCTCCAAGACGTAGCCGACCTCCTCGCCAACGTGGTTGATCTCGCCGCCGTTGGTTGCCCCTGGGCTGACCACGTGGATGTTGGCCTCCAGGGATTGCCCTTCGGAATAGGGCGTCATGCGCTCAAGCCGGATGGAGTCCGGGCAATCCGTGGCGTCAATGACAATCACCGGCCGCTCACCGTCACGGTAGAGCGTGACGTGTGTGCCTGCGGGGTCGGCGAACAGCGAGGCGATCGAGGTGTCGAGCACGGTGACAATGCGATGCAAGATGCGCAACGACGGGGTCGCCTTGTCGCACTCGATCTTCGACAACAGGCTCTCGGAACATCCGACGTCGCTCGCAACATCCTTCAGCCGCATACGCTTCAGCTTTCTGGCGTGGCGCAGCTTTATGCCCAGCTCCTTGAATTCAATTCCCCTCATAACGCTCTACGTTCTCCCAGAATAGGTCGTGCCGCCGAGTATCCCGGCATACGGGTATTTGCCGATTCTTCCACCTTTCAAACTCTACGCAAGGCCCTATTCATGTGGATTTCATGTAATTCAAGTCACTTGACATATCATCATATCGTTGAAAAAGTAAACAGCATCAAGTCGCCACCGCGAAGAGTGGCTATTCGGGGAAGGCCAGAAACCTGTGAAAAACAAGGGCAATTATGGCAATCGGGGGTCGCGGACGATCACCGTCAAAAGAGATTGCCGGCGCCGTTTCGGCGGCAAATAAACGCGGGAATTTTCCTGGCGCCGAGGCTCGGCGCGTTAACTTGATCCACTAAAATGGAGGGAGGCCCCATGACAAAGACACGTACTGGTAGCTGGGCGGGCGCGCTTGCCGTCGCCGCAGTTCTCGGATTCGGTGGCGGCGCTTTGGCCGCCGAGACCATCAAGATTGGCATTCCAGTCGGCTTGAGCGGTGCCAACAGCGTGGTCGCACCATCGGTGGTTCAGGCCGCCGAGCTTGCGGCCGCGGAGATCAACAAGGCCGGCGGCGTGCTCGGCCGTCAGCTTGAGCTAGTCGTTGCCGATGACGGCAGTGGCGCTCAGGGCGCGCAGAAGGCCTTCGATTCCCTGGTATTCCAAAAGAAGGTCGACGTGCTGATCTCAATGGAGACCAGCGCCGCCCGCAACGCCGGCCTGCCGATCGTCAATCGTGGCCGCGTGCCGTTCATCTATACCTCGTTCTACGAGGGCCGCTCCTGCAGTCCCTGGCTCTATGTCAATGCTTGGGTACCGGAACAACAGGTCGCCCCGATCGTCGATCATTTCATGGCCAAAGAGGGCGCTAAGACGTTCTTTCTGATCGGCAGTGATTATGCCTTCGGCCGCGGCATGCTTGAATTCACGGCCGACTATGTGAAGCAAAAGGGCGGCAAGGTTCTGGGCGATGAGTACCTGCCCATGGACGGCACCGATTGGACGCCGATCATCAGCAAGTTGAAGGCGTCCGGGGCCGATGCGCTGATCACCTCGACCGCCGGGGGCGCGCCGAACGTGACCCTCACCAAGCAACTGCGCGCGGCAGGCGTCGACATCCCCTACGGCAATCTCGCGGTCGACGAAGGCACGGCCCGCAACATGGGTGCCGATGCCACGGGCATCTATATCTCGGCGTCTTACATCACCGATATCCCGAGTGCGGAGAATCAGGCGTTTCTGAAGAATATGAAGGCTCACTTCGGCGACGACCTGAAAACGCCGAACGACCTTTCGGTGCCGCAGTACGAGGGCGTCTACCTCTACAAGCTGGCGGTGGAGAAAGCCGGCACGACCGATTCCCAAGCCGTGATCGACGCGCTCGATGATGTCTCCTTCCAGGGGCCACGTGGCAAGATCCAGATGAACAAGCAGCGTCATGCGCCGCTGACCATGTATCTGGCGCAAGTCCAGGCCGACGGGGGCATCAAATTGATCAACACCTTCAAGGACGTCGATCCGGGCGCACAGTGCCCTAACCTGTAAACCACATCTGCATTCGGCCGGTCTCGTCGTCGTAAGTCGGCGCGACCGGCCGAACCTTTCGCGCCGAACCAACAGGGGACCTGGGGTCTTGGGCGTTCTGCTCCTCGATATCGTGACGACTGCGGCGATCCTTTTCGCTGTCGCGAGCGGCCTGATGATCATCTTGGGTGTCATGAAGTTGATTAACTTCGCCCATGGCGCCTTCCTGACAATCGGCGGCTACGCGGCCTATGCCACCACTCAACTGGGCTGGAACCCCTGGCTGGCGATTCCCTTCGCCGCCCTGGTCGGGTTTGTGCTCGGGCTCATTGTGGAGCGCGCGATCGTCCGGCCGCTCTACGCCCGGCCGCTGGACGCGATCCTGGCGACCTGGGGCCTCGGCATCATCATCGGTCAGGTCATCACCATCGTCTTCGGGCGTCAGGTCCAGTTCGTGCAAAGCCCGATTTCGGGTGCGATCGAGTTTCTCGGCCAGTCCTACTCGACCTATCGGCTCGTGCTGGTCGCCCTGGCCGCCGTCTTGGCATTGGCGCTCACGGCGCTCCTCTACTACACGCGGTTCGGGCTAAATGCGCGCGCGGTGATCATGAACGAGGACCTGGCGCGCGGTCTGGGCATCGACAGCACCCGGGTGCGTCTGACCACTTTCGGGCTCGGCGCGGCGCTGGCCAGTATGGCGGGCGCGTTGATCACGCCACTCATTTCGGTCGACCCGAACCTCGGCCTGCCCTGGTTGGTCAACTCCTTCATGCTGGTTTTGGTCTCTGGCATCTCCATACCCGGCCTGATGGTCGCCTCGCTCATCCTTGGCGGTGCCCAAGTGGTGGTCAGCACTTACCTCAGCGCGATCCTCGGTGGTTTGACCATCGTGGTGCTAGCGGCGGTGATCCTGCGCATCCGGCCTCAGGGATTATTCAGTGGCTGAGCACGAGCAAAACCATCCTGCCAAGAGGCCGGCCACGGCCGCGCGGCGTCGCTCTGATCTGGGGACCGTGCTCAAAGCCGGTGTGGCGGCGCTGGTGGTTCTCGGCGTGGCGCCGTTCTTCCTCGACATCTATACGGTCAACGTCCTGATCCGCGCGTTGCTGCTGGCGGCCCTTGCGTTGACCGTCGATCTGCTGTGGGGCTACACCGGCATCCTCACCTTCGGGCAATCCGCCTTCTTCGGCATCGGTGCCTATGCCTGCGCCTTGGTGTTCACCCATTGGGGTTTCGGTGCCGGCTGGGCCATTCTTGCGCTCGGGTTGGGCATAGTGGCCGCCATGGCGGTGGCCGCGCTGGCCGGTTGGCTCGCCTTCTATCACGGAGCCTCGCCGCTCTACGGTTCCATCGTTACCCTGGCGCTGCCCATTGTCCTGACCCAAGTGGTTTTTGCCGGGGGCCGCACGACCGGCTCCAGCAGTGGGCTTTCCGGTTTTCCCACCTACTACTGGTCGATCGAAATCTGGTTCTGGATCGCCGGCGCTTTTTTGGTGGCGGTCACGGCCCTGGCCTGGCTCTTTGTGCGCAGCGACATGGGCCGTGTCCTGGTCGCGATTCGCGAGAACGAAACCCGTTGTGCTTACCTCGGCATCCCGGTGTCGCGCATCAAGATCATGCTCTTGGTTGCAGCCGGCGCGATTGGCGCGGTCGCGGGTTTCGGCTACGCGGCCTTCACCAACGTCGTCGCGCCCGAGCTGACCGGCTTCCTGCTCGGCACCGAGTTGTTGATCTGGGTCGCCCTCGGCGGCCGGGGTACGCTGATCGGCCCCGTGATCGGGGCGATCCTCATAGATGTGACCAGTTCCTACCTCTCCGGTAGCCTGCCGTTCTATTGGAAGCTTCTGGTCGGCGTTCTCTTCGTCGTGGTTATCGTGGCCCTGCCGCAGGGCCTGATGCCGGAGGTGACGAAGCTTTGGCGCCGGATGGTTCCTGGCGCGCGGCGCACGGCAAAGGCCCCGACTATCGAACCTGCACCGGTCCGCGAAGTGGCGCCCCGCGTTGAGCAGCCGCTGGCGGTTCGCGGCGTGCACCGGCATTTCGGCAGCCTTCAGGTTCTCCAGGGTATCGACTTCGTGGCCAACGAAGGCGAACTCCTGAGCCTGGTCGGGCCCAACGGTGCCGGCAAGACGACCCTGATCCGCTGTCTCGCAGATGGCTACGAACGCTCCGGCGGCGATATTAAGGTGTTCGGCAGGGACCTGGGCCGCGGGCCGCCCGACCGCTGTGTGGCGCTCGGCATCGGGCGCAAGTTCCAGACCGCCAACGTCTTTGCCACCCTTACGGTTGCCGAATGCTTACGGGTCGCGCGCTATCGGCTGGAGCCACCCTCGATCTGGTCAAGCGACAACACCCTCGCTTTGCCCGAGGCGGCGCGACGCATCGTCGAGGAGACTGGCCTGGCAGAGAGCCTCGATACTGAGGCCCGCCACCTGGCTCATGGTCAGAAGCAAGCGCTGGAACTTGCCATGGTACTGGCCTTGGAACCACGTATCGTGCTTCTCGACGAGCCGACTGCGGGGCTAACCCGGAACGAACGCGAGCGGATCGGAGCGATTCTGACCTCACTGACCGAGCGGGAGCGCTTGAGCATTCTGCTGGTCGAGCACGACCTCGACTTCGTCCGCGAGATCAGTTCGCGGGTCATTGTCCTGCATCAGGGGAAGATCGTGCTCGACGGTTCCGTCAAAGAGGTCGTCGGTTCCGAATTGGTTCGCGAAATTTACGCCGGCACGGCGCTGGATGGCGGAGGCGGCGGACCATGAACGGCGAAGCGGCCATCCTGGCGGTCAGCGGGCTGACCAGCGGATATGGCGAGGCGATCGTGGTGCGCGGCGTCAGCGTCGCCGTGGCGCCGGGCGAAATCGTCGCGCTGCTGGGCAAGAATGGAATGGGAAAGAGCACCTTGCTCAAAACCGTGATGGGGTTTCTGCCCGCGCGCGAGGGGCAAGTCACCTTGCACGGGCGCGACGTCACCCGCGATCCGCCGTACCGGGTCGCTCGACAGGCAATCGCCTACACGCCTCAGGAGCAAGCCATCTTTCAGGACCTGAGCGTGGGCGACAACCTGCGCCTGGGTCAGCCGGATGCCAGGTGGTTCGATGAGGAATTGGCGCGCGTCGGGGAGGTTTTTCCCTTCCTCAAGGAACGGTTGGGTCAGCGCGCTGGAACTCTGTCCGGCGGCGAGCAAAAAATGATGTTGGTCGCACGCGCTCTGATGGCCCGCCCCAAACTCATGCTGGTTGACGAGATCACCGAAGGACTGCAGCCTTCGATTATCCAGCGGTTGGCCAAGGCGTTATTGGCCGAGCGCGCGCGGACCGGCATGGCCATGCTGCTGGTCGAGCAGAATGTCCGCTTCGCCTTGGAAGTCGCGGATCGCTGGGCAGTTGTGAAACTCGGCGAGATCGACGACGAAGGCCGGAGCGACGCACCTGACGCCGCCGCACGCATCGCCAAGCATCTTTCGGTTTGAAACTGGAGGGCACACCATGACCGCGCCCAAACGGAGCGCCCCACTGGATCCCTACCGGGATGTCCTCGGCTTGGACGTTACGCCGAAACGTCTCGAGGCGGACTTGGCTGCTTTCGCCGATATTCTTGCGGAGTTGCGCAAGCTGCGCCGACTCGACCTGACCGCGGTGCACCCGGCGGTGGTCTTCGACCCGACCGGCGCCGCGCGCGATGGGGAGAATGAGCGGTGAGCGCCGAACCCCTCGACCGGCCCATCGAGGATTTGGTGCCGGAACTTCGCGCCGGGCGGTTGTCGCCGGTTGCGCTGGTCGAGGCTGCGTTCGAGCGGATACGGCTATGCGACGGGCGCCTGCAGAGCTTCGTTCATGTATCGCAAAGTGCGCTAGACGACGCCCGGGCAGCGGCGCGAGAGATCGGCGAAGGCCGCTGGAAAGGTCCGCTGCACGGCATCCCGATTGCGGTCAAGGACAACTACCTGACCTGCGACATGCCAACCAGGGCCGGGACCTCGGTGCCCGACATTACCTTTCCCCAGGAGGATTCCAACGCGGTCGCCCGCCTGCGCGCCGCCGGAGCGATCCTGATCGGCAAGACCCGGCTGCACGAGTTCGCCTGGGGCACGGTGACACCGCCGACCCGAAACCCCTGGAATTTGGACCGTGTGCCCGGTGGATCAAGCGGCGGCTCCGGCGCGGCGGTGATGGCGGGGCTTGCCTCCGCGGCCCTGGGCTCGGACACCGGTGGCTCGATTCGTATTCCGGCCAGCCTTTGCGGCACGGTCGGGCTCAAGCCGACCTTCGGCCGCATCGGGCGCAGCGGCATCGTGCCCCACAGCTGGTCGCTGGACCACGCCGGCCCCCTGACCCGCACGGTCGGCGATGCGGCGCTCCTGCTCGGTGCCCTCGCCGGGCCCGATCCGGGGGACCCGGCCTGTCCGGACCGCCCGGTTCCCGACTACACGGCGGCCTTGGGCCAGTCCCTAAAGGGCCTGCGTATCGGGGTGTGCCGGAATCACTTCTTCGGCCGTAACCAGACGGACGTGGAGAGTGCGGTCGAAACGGCGATCGGCGACCTCGCCGCGGCCGGCGCCACGATCCGCGACTTCGAGATCCCGAATCTGGAATACGGCCTCGGCGCCATCTTCGCGATCGAGTTGTCGTCCTCGACCGCCTATCACGATGTTTCGCTGCGCGCCGGTTTGGCGCCGGGCTTCGCGCCCGATGTGCGCACTCTGATTGAAATCGGCCGCCTGGTGACCGGGCCGGACTACCTGAAGGCGGAGCAGTTCCGCCGGGTGCTGATCGATGACTTCCGCACGGCCTTCGAAGAGATTGACGCGATCGTCACGCCGGCAACGCCGCTGACCGCCTGGGCCCATGACGCCACCACGGTCGAGATCGCCGGCGGCCCGGAGAGCGTCCTGGCGGCGTCTTGGCGCCTGACCTATCCTTTCAATCTGACCGGCATGCCGGCGATCTCGGTCCCCTGCGGCTTTGACCGCGAGGGCATGCCAATCGGCTTGCAAATTGCCGCGAAAGCCTTCGACGAGGCAATGGTGCTGCGTGTTGCCCATGCCTACGAGCAAAGCCACGATTGGCGGACGCGACGACCGCAACTTTGAACCGAAATCTGACCGAGGCCCGCCATGACGACGAGCGAACATGAACCCGAAAGCAAGGTCCGGATTGCCTGCCTGCAAATGGAGCCCCGTGTCGGTGAGAAGGATCGAAATTTGGCCCACGGCCTGAAGATGATCGACCGGGCCGCTGAAGGCGGCGCCAACCTGGTTGTAATGCCCGAGTTGTGCAACAGCGGCTATGTCTTCAACACCCGCCAGGAAGCTCAAAGCTTGGCCGAAGATATCCCAGGCGGGCCGACTTGCCAGGCCTGGGCGGAGGCCGCGGCGCGCCACAAGATGCACATTGTCGCCGGCATCGCCGAACGCGAGGGGCGCGCGCTCTATAACTCCGCCGTTGTGGTCGGTCCCCAGGGCGTGATCGGCACTTACCGCAAGAACCACCTCTGGGCGGAAGAGAACCTATTTTTCGAGCCGGGCAACCTTGGGGTGCCGGTGTTCCAAACCGACATCGGCCGTATCGCGGTGGTGGTGTGTTACGATATCTGGTTCCCGGAAGTGTTCCGGCTTGCCGCCCTTCAGGGCGCCGACATCCTCTGCGTGCCGACTAATTGGGTTCCCATGGCCGACCAGCCGGACAACCTGCCTAAGATGTCCAACATCCTGGCCATGGGTGGGGCCCATTCTAATTCCATGTTCGTGGCCGCCGCCGACCGGATCGGCACGGAACGCGGCCAGCCCTTTATCGGCAACAGTGTGGTTATCAGCTACACTGGATGGCCGATTGCCGGACCGGCAAGCGAAGACGGCGAGGAAATGCTAATCGCCGACGCGAACCTTTCCGATGCGCGGCGCAAGCGCAACTGGAACGACTTTAACCAGGTGCTTCGCGATCGGCGCATCGACCTCTACGCCGAAAACCTGGGCGCCAACATCCCGCGCGGCTGGTATTGATCCGGGCCGTCAGGTACGGCGCACTCTGAGCACTCGCGGCCTATGTTATCAAATCAAGCGCTGCGAGCCTGGCTGCGCTCGGTAATTTCAACCGAGAGGATTCCGGCCTGTGAAGTGTAAGGCTGAGAACGCCTCGCGCAGGCTCCCGCTCACCAGGTAATGCAGTCCGAAGGCAGCGCCCAGGAGGATCGAGCCGAGCGCCAAGGGCGCGCTAAGCGATAGGGTCGCCATGCCGGAGATCCCCTGCCCCACGGTGCACCCGAGCGCGCTGACCCCGCCAAAACCCATGAGGAATGCGCCGCTCAGGTGCCGGCGCATCTCGCGGGCGTCGTCGAAGGCCTCGAGACGCAACTCTCCCTTGAGAGCCGCGGTTAAGAAGGCGCCGCACAAGGTACCTAGAACCAGCCCGACCCCGAAATCGACTGTGGCGCCGGTAAAGGTCAAGAGATAGACGATGGTCTCGCCGGGCGGCAGGACATAGCTGAGAGACTCGACCCGTTGGGGGTCGAAGGGGTCGGCGCCGATGATCCCCGTCGCCGCGAAACCGGACGCGACCGCGAGCCCGATCAGCGCGCCAGATAGAATATCGCGCGGCGCGCGGCGAAAACCCCGATCCTTGAAGCACCACCAGGCAATCGCCGCCGGAACGAGAGCGCCGAGCCCATAGCTCACCGCGGCGCGTTTGAGCCCGAGCGCGCCGGCGAGAAGGTGCGATAGCCCCTGCCCGTCCAGGTCGGTCAAATCCAGGTTCAACGGCTCGATCAAGGCCTCGCGAAACAAGCCGGTAAAACCCCGAGCCGTCATATAGGCCGACAGTCCCAAGACCAGAAACACGACAACGGCGCGCAAATCGCCCCCGCCCATGCGGATCAAGGTGCCGTAACCGCAAGTGCCGACCATCGCCATGCCGAAACCGAACAGCAGGCCGCCGACGATCGCGCCCGCCCAACCGAAATTGGGCGAAAGATAGAAACTCTGGTCGATGCGCGCGACGCCGGCACCGTCGAGAAGCTGAACGATCGTCACCGCGACGGCGATCGCCAAGGCCCAGCTTCTCATGCGTTTGGTATCGTCCGCCAATATCCAGTCCTCGACCGCCCCGAACGTGCAGAACCGCGCCGTTCGCGCCACTACCCCAACCAAGAGTCCGGCCATAAGGCCGCAGCCCGCCAAGAGCGTTGCGGCCGAAAAATCAGCCATGGATCCGCCTGTGCCGACGGCCCCAATCACCAGACATCTGGCTTCCGGCCTTCGGCTTCGAGGCGCGCCAACTTGTCCTGCAGGAACCTTTGGAAGGGCTGGGATTCGAAGTGACTGCCGCGCACATACTCGAACATTGAGACGAAGTGGAAGGGTTTGAAATAACCGGGCATGCGGGCGACCTCGCGCTCGCGAGCGCCCTTGCCGGCAATGGCTCTGGGGTCGCGCGGGAAAAAGACGATGGTGGGCGTGAAATTGACCTGCCACTTACGCGCCAGCGCCCGTTCTTCCAGTTCCTCGCCGTCGAAGTCCACTACCGGGCGGCTGCCCCAAAGGTCGAGTTGGAGAATATCGAAATTGCCGCGTAGGTAGGACACGGTCTCCGGGCGCGCCAAATTGACAGTGTGCAGCTCCTTGCAGTAAGGGCAGCCGCGCTGCTCCCAGATGACCGCGAAGTGTTTGCCAATACCGGCGGCCTCGCCCAGGTCTTCGCGCAAATCCAGAAACGACTGGACGAACCAATCCTGAACATAGAGCCCATTGTCACCGAGCTCTGCCGCCCAGGCCCCGGCCCCAGCCCGCACTGGAAGCTGGCTGGCGATCGAAGCCGCCGCACCGCTCGCCAACAGACGACGTCGCCCTATATCCATGACGTGCCTCCCTTTGGCTCCGCGCTCGAATAAACCGCCGGCGCAACCCTTCGAAGTCAGCCCGTCGCTTGCGTGGGACAGGCGGCGGTCCGCCGGAAGCACCCTAACATGCCCCAGAAATGGCTATTTCGCCAAGCGACAGGGCAAGACGGAACTTTCATATTCAACTTTTTAGATGTATTCTTTCCCCGTGGCCATAGGCTCCGGAAAACCAGAGCGCGTGCCACGGCAAGTACGAGTCTACAGGGGTTGTCGAAAAAGGGAGAGACGACATGAATTGGGGCCGCAATGCTCTCGCAAGCTTGTTTCTGGTCAGCGCCGCCGCAGCCGCGCCGGCAGCGGCGCAAGACGCGATCGTAACCTACAAGATGCTGTCGCCGGAGGCCGCTGTCGAGGCGGCGCAGGCCGCCCTCGCGAATTGCCGGGCGTCAGGCTATCAAGTCGCCGTATCCGTGGTTGACCGCGGGGGTAACCTGCAAGCGGCGATCCGGGACCGCTATGCCGGTCCGCACACGCCCGACACCTCGTTCCGCAAGGCCTGGACCTCGGTCAGTTTCAGAACCAGCACCCTTGAGCTTGCTGGCTTAACCGAAAAAGGCCCGGCCTGGGCGATCCGCAACGTATCTCATGCCCTTCCGCTTGGCGGCGGTTTGCAGGTCGAGGCGGGCGATGGCAGCATGCTTGGCGGCATCGGCGTGTCCGGCGCCCCCAGCGGCGAGCTCGATACCGAGTGCGCCCGCGCTGGGCTGCAGGCCATCGAAGACAAGATCGCGTTCTGACCCCGCGGGCGGGTCCAGCACGCGCGGACCGCCCGATCTCATCGAAGGAGACCGCCGTGCGTCGTGTTTTCGCACCGCTGATCACCGTGCTTGTCCTTACGGGCCCCGCCGTCGCCAGCGACCAGATCGCGGATCAATACCCGCAGTCGGTGCTGTACAGCAAACCGGTCGAAGTCATCCCCCACGTCTGGTCGGCCATCGGGGCCACCGCGCCGCCGGGTTATGACAACGCCGGCCACAACAATAATCTTTCCTTTATCGTAACCGGCGCGGGCGTCGTGGTGATCAACAGTGGGGCGTGTTATCAGCTCGCCAAGGCCCTGCACGCGGAGATTGAGCAAATTACCCAGGAGCCGGTGAAACTGGTCATCAACGAGAATGGCCAAGGCCACGCAATGCTGGGCAATGCCTATTGGGCGGCGCGTGGTATCCCGATCCTCGCCCACGTCGATGCGGCCGAGGCCTTTGCGGACCAGGGCCCGCAATCGTTGAACGCCATGAAGGGCTATAACAAGGAAAGAGCGGCCGGCACGATCCTAACCGGGCCGAGCGAGACCTTCGAGGACGAGCGGGTGATCGAAATGGGCCGCTTCCGGATCGAGGTCAAGAACCTTGGGCCGGCCCATTCGCCGGGTGACATTGTCGTTTGGTTGCCTGAGCAAAGCCTGGTTATTTCCGGCGACATGGCGTTTCACGAGCGGCTGTTGCCCATATTCGACGACACCGACACGGCGGCCTGGCTGGAAAGTTGGGAAAATTTCGAGGCTTTGGGCGCGACCTATGTGATCCCCGGCCACGGCCATCCAACCAACATGGATCAGGTGCGCCGCTATACGAAGGATTATCTGGTCTATCTGCGCGGCAAGATCCGTGCCCATTTGGACAGCGGCGGCACACTGGCGAAGGCGTATTACGTCGACCAGTCGCCCTATGCCCATCTGGATACCTTCGATCAACTTGCCACGCGCAATGCCGGACGGGTGTTCGAGCAGATGGAATTCGAATAGCGGAGCGTGCGCGATCAGCCGCCGGGTTCGGCAAGAAATTCAACGACCAGATCGGCCACGTCTTCCGTATAGAAATCGAGGAACATATGGCCGGCGTCCTCGATTACCGCGAGCCGGACGCGAGCGCCGTCGGCCAAGGGCCGCACGCGCTCCGCAATGTCCGGCACAACCGTGTCAGCCGAACCAACAATGACCAAGGCCGGCCGGGCGATCCTGGGGATCAGCAACGGCGTATCGCGCCGGGGTTCCGGACCGTAGAGCGAAACTAGGCTTGCCGCACTCGCCTCGGCGCCGCTGCAATAGAGAATGCCGGGCACGTCGATCACGGTCTTGCCCTTGCCGTCGGCGGCCAGGGCCTGGGCGGTGGCCAGAAGCGAAGACAAGTCGGCGCCGAAGCGGGCGCGATAGCTAGCGGCCCGGGCCGGCGCGGATGCCTCCGTCGCCGGCGCCAGAAGGACAACCTTCGACACCGCCACGTCCGCCCGTTCGGCTGCGTACCAGGCCACTTGATTGCCGCCGCGGCTATGCCCCAGGGGAACGACCTCGCGCGCGCCTTGTGCCCGCAGCCAATCGACCCAAGCGGCGATTTCGCCAAGCGCGTCCTCGTGCCGGTAACGATGCGGGACCGCGCAATCGTACATCCCGCGCCGCCGGTCGAGGCCGAGCGAGAGGCTGTGCGCCAAGCTGGCCAAGCCACGCTCGGCCAGGGCACTCTGCAGGGCCTCGATCAACTCCATGTCCTTGTGCGCTAGCGTGCCGTGAGCGAGCAGAATCACAGGACCATCGGCGAGTTTCCCCTTCGGCACCACAAGATCCCCGAGGAGCGTCAATCCGGCGTATCGAAGCGCGACCTCTCGGGCATCCTGCGCATGGGCGGCACCGGCCAAAATCAGGCAGAAAGCGACGATAGCTCGGGCTAGCAATGTCGTCATGAGGTTTGGCCATAGATTTGTGTGAGCATGTCGCCGGGCGCCGCCATGGCTTGGCGGGCGTTTTCCCGCCGGCGTTCTGTACTGTCCTCGACATCGCTGACGAAACGCGCGCGCGAGGCGAAATGCCGGCCCTCGGGCATGTAAACGCCGCCCAAAGTGACAGCATCGCCGGGTGCGACGAAACTCCAACACTGATCGGCGATCTCCAGGGCTGCGCTTGGCTTGCGCCCTGTCAGTCGCTCCACGATGTCCCGCGCCGCGATCTTTGCCTGGACCACGGCGGAAACCGCCGATTTGGACATCTCGCCGGCCGCCGCCGCGTCGCCCACGACATAGACATCGGGCTCCTCGGCCGCGCGCAGGCTGGCCGCTTCGACCGGACAATAGCCATCGTTCGGGCCGAGCCCCGCCTGGAGCAGGAAATCCGGCGCCGATTGCGGCGGCACCGCATGCAAGACATCGGCCTCGAAACTGTCGGATTCGGTTTCGATCGTGCCGGCGGCTAAGTCGAGACGCTGGATACCGCCATGGAACTCGCGCGGTACCCACTCGATCATGTCCTCGTAGTAATCGGCGTAGGCGGCTTCGAACAGCGCCTGCATGGGATACTGGTCCTTGTCGTCGACGATCAGGATTTTCGCCGTCGGGTTTACGGTCTTCAGGCGATGCGCGATCAGGCAGGCGCGCTCGTAGATCGCCGGCGGGCAGCGGTAGGGCTGGGCCGGCGCCGCGATCGCCAAGGTGCCGCCCTCGGGCAAGCGCGCGAGCGAGCCGATCGCCCCGCTACAGTCACTCTCCGCCGTCCAGCACGCATCGCCCGCAGCGGCGGCCGTGCCGAAGGGCCGCAAGGCGACTCCCGGGGCGGCTAAGAGCAGATCGTAATTCAGCTCGAGACGCGTGTCGCCGTGGCGCGCGGCAAGGCTCTTGGTCCGCGGGTCCAGAGCCTCGGCCACACCGGACACAACGCGCGTGCTGTTTCGACTCAGGCGCTCCGCCAGGGGTATCGGGGTTGGCACCGTTTCGCCCAACATGATCGCGGTGCTCAGGAAAGGTGCGCGATAGTGAAGCATGGCGCCGGCCAGAACCGTGATCTGCGCCTTGTCACCAAGCTCGGCGGCCAAATGCTTGGCCGCCGTCGCGCCGCCGGGCCCGGCCCCGACGATCAGAATGCGCGGTGGCGCGGCGCGGGATACGGCGGGTGCGGCTAGCGTTGCGGCGGCGGCGCCTAGCGTAGCGGTGAAACGCCGCCGGCTAAGACCTCGGTTTCGAAACGGCCGGATCATTAAGCGGTCCCTCCAGGCTCATCCTTGGCGCGACCGGGTTTCGGCTCAATCGATGGCCGGTCCGCCCTCATCGCCGCCATCTGGAGTCACGTCCAAAACGCGGGCCCGTTTGGTGATGACGACTTCCGGTTTGCAGTCTGTCATGCAGGGCGCGCTCTTCGCCAGGTTCGGCGTGTCCGGGCGGTCGTCGGCCATGAAGCCGCCTTCGTTCTCTAGCTTAATCGAGGTGAAGTTCGCTTTGTTGAGTTCGAAATCTTCATCCTCAACCACGTCGTTCAAGTAGAGCAGATAGGCGGTGATCGCATAGACCTCGTTCGGCACCAAGGACTGGGCATCGCCGAAGGGCATGGCCCGGCGAACGTAGTCGAAGACCGTCGAGAGGTGCGGCCAATACGAACCGATGGTCTTAACCGGATTCTCGCCGGCGAGGGTACCCTGCCCGCCGGCCAGCACCGGCCAGCGGTCCAAACCTTCGCCGAAATCGCCGTGGCAGGCGGCGCAACGCTCCTGGAACAGGATCTCGCCATCGGCGACGGTGCCGCCGCCTTCGGGCAGCCCCTGTCCGTCCGGGCGCACGTCGATGTCCCAGGCTGAGACCTCCACCGGCGCCGCTTCCCGGCCCAAGCTGTAAGTACCGGCGAAAACCGGCCCGGCGGCAAGCGCGAGTACGCCGGCGAAAGCAATCGACCTAGCTAACTTCGACATTTTCAACCTCGCCGCCGGCGCGCACATGCCAGGTTTGAACCCCGTTGTTATGATAGATCGAGTTGGTGCCGCGCACCGCGCGCAGTTCGTCCTTGGTCGGTTGGACGTAACCGGTGGAATCTATGGCACGCGATTGCAGCAACAAAGGCTCGCCCTGCCAATCGAACTCGAAATAGAAGCGGTGCACGGCCTTGTCGAAGCTGGGCCCGTCGATTCGGGCGTGGCGCCAATTTCGGCCCCCGTCCAGACTCACGTCGACCCGTTCCACCGTGCCGCGCCCCGACCAGGCCATGCCGCTGAGGACATTATGTCCCTTGTGCAGAAGCGGCGCCTGTGGGCTGGGATTGGTGATCACCGACTTGCAATCCATGGCCCAAGTGAAGCGGCGCGAACGGCCGTCCTCCAGCAGGTCGGTGTACTTCGAGGTTTCCTCGCGGGTATGCCAGGGCTGGTCGCCAACCTCGATTCGGCGCAGCCACTTGACCCACATATTGCCTTCCCAACCCGGGACCACCAAGCGCAGGGGATAGCCCTGCTCCGGCCGCAGGGCCTCGCCGTTCATCTTGAAGGCGAGCAGGCAATCGTCGAGCGCCTTGTCGAGCGGCACCGAGCGGTTCATACCGGCGGCATCGGCGCCCTCCGGCATGATCCATTTGGCGTTGGTCTTCAAGCCGGCCTCCTGCAGGACCAGCTTCAAGGGCACGCCGGTATACATCACGCAATGCACCATGCCGTGGGTAAATTGGCAGCCATTGAGCTGCGCGCCACGCCATTCCATGCCCGAATTGGCCGCGCACTCCAGAAAAAATACCTTGTTGGTGCGCGGGAAGCGCAGGATGTCGGCCATGGTGAAGATCAGCGGCTTTTCCACCAAGCCGTTGATCATCAATCGGTGCTCCGCCGGGTCGACCTCGGCGACGCCGGCGTGATGCCGCTCGAAACACAGACCGTTGGGCGTGATGATGCCGTCGAGTTCATGGAGTGGCGTGAAATTGATCGAACTTTCGACCGACGCCGTCAGCCAGGGGACGTTCCGGCGCACCACATGGGATTCGAATTTCGAGGGCTGACCGTAAGGGTAAGCGTCCACGCCCTCACCCAAATAGCGCGACCAGTCGGCGACCTCCGGCGGCAGGCCTTCGATTTCGGCGGCCGAAACCGGAAGAATCGACTGGGCAGTCACGGCAGCGCCGCCGCCTGCGGCCGCGGACAAGAACTGTCGGCGCGTGGTGCGGACCGGGTTCTTCTTTGTGGCGCTCATCGCCCCTCCTTTCGCTCTCGCACGCCGCCGGCGGTCAGGTGCCGATCACGCGCACGGCGTCGTTGGGTGGTATGCTGACCGTCTTGTGGCGCGTGAGATGGGCCTCCACCACATCCCAGATGGCCGGACCCTCGGTGTCTTCGTTGACGCTGGCCCAGCCTGCGACGGTATAGTTCGCCTCAGCCGCGATCGGTTTCCCGTCCGCCAGCAAGGTCATGCCCGAGATGCGATTGCCGATGGTTTTGGCCGGGTCGATGGTGTAGCCCAGACCGCCGACCCGCACCATATCGCCGCCCTGCTGATAGTACGGGTCCAGGTTGAACAGGTTGTCGGCGACATCTTCCAAAATTGTCTTCAGGAACGCACCGGACATCTCGGTCCGGTAGGCGGCCGGATAGGTGATGGAGGTTGCGTTATGGATATCCTCCACAGTGATGTCCTGGCCGGGTAGCAAGGTGGCGCCCCAGCGGAACCCGGGCGACAAGGCGATCTGCGCGTCCCTTTGTTCCAGTAACGCCTGGCAGATCAGATCGTCGAAGGTGCCGTTGAAGTTGCCGCGGCGGTACAGCAGGCTTTGCGTGGTGCCGAGCACGCGTTCCAATTCGCCCAGGTGCGGCGCCCGGATCTCCCGAACCAGGGTGGCCATGTCCGGGTCCGGCGCGATCGCATCGGAGAAAATTGGGATCAGCTTGTAGCGATAGCCCTTGACCTCGCCGTCACGCACGTCCAGGTCCAGGCGAGACAGGAATTTGCCGTGCGAGCCGCTGGCGACCAGAAGGGTCTTGCCGACAGTCACGACTTCCGGCAGGGCGTCGTGGGTGTGTCCGGTCAAAATGACGTCGATGCCCTTGACCCGTCCGGCCATCTTGCGGTCGACGTCGAAGCCGTTGTGCGACAGTAAAACGACCAACGCCGCGCCCTGCGCGCGTGCTTCGGCGACCTTCTCCTGAACGGCCTCTTCGCGTATCCCGAAAGACCAGGTCGGAATCTTGTACCGCGGGTTGGCGACCGGCGTATAGGGGAAGGCTTGGCCGATCACGGCGATTTTCGTACCGCCGCGCTCAAAGTAGGCAGTACCGTCGAAAACCGGCTCCTCCCATTCGGTATCGCGGACGTTCTGCGCCAGGAACGGAAACTTGATCTGTTCGACAAGTTCCTGCACCCGATCGGCGCCGTAGGTGAATTCCCAGTGCGCGGTCATGGCCTCGGTACCCAAGGCGTTCATCGCCCTGACCATGTCCTCGCCTTGGCTGTGAAAGGACGTGTAGGACCCCTGCCAGGTGTCGCCACCGTCTAGGAACAGCGTATTGCCCGGGCGCTCCGCGCGGATCGCCTTGATCAAGGTGGCCAGTCGGTCTATCCCACCGACCCTGCCATAGGCGCGCGCCAGGGATGCGAAATCCTGATCGCTCAAGGCATAGGCGCCCGCGCTCTTTGCCGTAATGCCGAATTTCTTGAGGAAAGCCGCGCCGGTGACATGGGGTGGCAGGCCGCTCGCCTCGCCGACACCGATGTTAATGGCCGGCTCGCGGAAAAAGAGCGGCACCAACTGGGCGTGGATATCGGTGATATGCAGCAGCGTGACGTTGCCCAGAGGCTCGAACGCCAACAACTCAGCCTGACTCAGCTTCTGCTGCGCGGCCAGTCGACCCCAGGGCGCCCCGGCGCCGTATATCGCGCCGGCAGCCAGGCTTAGCTGCAGAAAATCACGCCTGGAGAGCACGCTCCGCCTCCCGAAATGAACAACAAACTCTCACAGCACGAACCGTAGGAGGTCCGCGCATTCTCAGTATTTCACAACCCCGGAATGAACGGCGGCCCCCGTTAATAGGGGGCCGGCCGCCGCCTGAAATCTATTGCCGGACTGCCGGCGCCTCGACCGGAAGCCCTTCGCCGCGCCAGTTGACATAGAGCTCCAAGGCCAGGAACTCGTCCGAGCCAACCTTGTAGGGCTTGGCCCGCACCTGCTTCATGCAGCCCTTGAAGCGCCGGTGCAGCGAGCCGATCTTTTGCCACTTGAGGCGATAGGTCGGAAAGCCATTGGACTGCCCTTGGCTCAGTAGATCAGCGCGGATGCGCTTGCCGTAGTAATCCTGATGGCAGTTGGCGCAAGCAAGGTCGAGCTGCCCGACCCGCGCGTAGTAGAGGTTCTGGCCTTTCTCGAACCAGGGCTTCATGGGCCCGTCGGTCTGGACATTTACCGGCGTGCCGCGCGATTGATTGCGCACGAAGGTCGTCATTCCGAGCAGCTCCCCCGATTCCCACTTCCAGGCCTTGGCGCCCATGCGTTCGGTCCGGCAGGCGTTGATCTGTTGTTCCAGGTTGATCGGTTTGCCTTTCGCTTCGCTCCATTTCGGCATTTCAGCGCCGACACTGGCCATGGACTCGGCGGCGTCGCCGTGACAACTCGCGCAGGCTTTACCTTCGCTTCCGTCTACGGCGTCCCAAAGCTCGGCGCCCTGCTCGACCCAAATGAAACCGGGATTCTCGAAATCATCCGATTGAAGCGCTTGCGTCTCGGGCGCACGGAAGTTCCAGCCTGACACAATTTCCGGTAAGGGATGGTCCTTCGAAGGCGGCGCCACCTTAACGGTCTCGATCCCTTCGGGCAGCGCCAAGGCATGACCGCCTATGAACATCCCGCCGGCCAAGGCACCCGCCATAGCCACACCAAACCGCGATACTCTCATATCAACCCTCCCATGGGCCGCGCGCTCAGGCCCGGTTATCGGCCGGCGCGCGGGCGAATTTATGAAACGCTTAGCGCCTGCTTCTTCGTGTAGGTCGAGCCGTCGTCATCGACCCAAATGAACTCGAACTCGCCGGAGTCCTCAGCCCGCATGTTGAACTGCAGGTAGGGGTTCGCCGAGATGGCAGGTTGGATTTCGGCCTCGAATACGGTCGCGCCGTTGAACTTCGCCGTGAAGCGGTTGATGATCTGGCGCGGAATCAACTCGCCCTTCTTGTCCTTCCGCAGCCCCGATTCCATTTTGTGCGAGATCAGCGTCTTGATCGTGATGACCTCGCCTTTTCCCGCCTTTTTCGGCACTTTCACACGCGGCTTCGATTTCGCCATCGCCTTAATCTCCCAATATGCCGATCAGCCGCCGCAGCCGCCGATCGTGACCTTAACCGTCGTTTTCGTCATGTGGAACGAACCGTCCGACAGTTCCGCCACGGCGACCACATCCTGCGTCTTGGCCAGGCGCATCCTTGTCGAGGCCTCGGCAACGCCATTCATGGGGGAGAACCGGAAAGTCGCGACACCCGGTCGCGGATTGCCCATGGAAACGATGATCACTCGCTTGACGTGATCGTCCGATGTCATTGGGCTATCGACCGAGACCTTCAAGGGCACGGTATTGCCGTTCTCCGCGATCTCCGGCATCTCGAGCGTGACCCGGCCGCTCTGTGCCGCCTCGGCCCCGCCGGTGAATTGCTCGATTTCGGCCATGGCGTTGTCCGCGGCCGCCATGGTGGGCATCGGAAATGCGGCCACGACGGCCATGCCCGCCGCCAGCGAAAGGGCATCCCGCCTCGTCATATCCTTCATGCTGCTTCCTTCCTTGGCCTGAAACGCGCGACCGCGCGTCCTTATTCCTTTAGGGTCTTTAGGTAAGCGATCACGTCCTCGACCTGCTGCGCGGTCAGGATCGTCTTGCCCTCGAATTCCTTACGCACACGTTTGTCGGTCATAATGCTGTAAAAGGCTGGCATGATCGTCGCGTCGCCGAAGATCTGCTTGGAGTTGACCAAGATCGCGCGCATCTCATCCTCGGAATACCGCGCGGCCACACCGTCGAGCGCCGGCCCGACCTGGCCGTGGAACGGCTCGCTGGCAGTGTCGCTGTTGGCGTGGCAGGCTAGGCAATTGCCAAGCTTGCGACCGACGAACCATTTCTTGCCGGCCGCCGGATCGCCCGCCGCACCGGTCAAAGATCCCGCAACCGTGCCATCTTTAATCTGCACGCCGTCGGGCGCCACCATCGCGGCCCCGTTCGCCGCAACGGGAAGCAAGGCCGCGAGCGCCAGAGCGGTGCCAAGCTTAAATCTGAATTTCAATCGTTCCTCCCTCATCCGCGTGAACGATATAGCCGCCAGCCCTTGCGGCCTTTTCGCGGCGCTGACTCTTGGGTATGCCGATCATGACCGAAGGATCCCGACCCGATCAATTACATATTGCAATATTTGCATACGACGTGCAACAGAAATCGTTAACCAATGGTGCCCAGCCCAGGAAACGCCTCCAAGAGCCAATAGGATAAGGTGCTGATTTCACCGACCATAATGAGGATCCCGGTCATCACCAGTACGGTCCCCGTGACCTTCTCGACGGCCCCGATATAGCGTCGAAAACGCGCCGCCGCGCGCATGAAGGGCGCGGCAAACAGGGCCGCGAACAGAAACGGAAGCCCGATTCCCAGGCCGTAGGCCGCAAGCAGAATGGCGCCGCGCGCGGCGTTATCCTCGCCGCCGGCGACGAATAGGATAGCGGCCAGGATCGGGCCGACACAGGGAGTCCACCCGAAGGCGAACGTCAGGCCAATGACAAAGGCGCCCAGCGGCCCGGCCGGGCGGCACGCCAGGTGGAACCGGGCCTCGCGGTAAAGCACGGGGATCCGGAAGAGGCCCAGGAAGTGGAGCCCCATCAGGATAATGATGCCGCCCGCCAGAAAACTCAGGGTCTCGAAATAGGTGCCCACGAAGCGGCCGAGCGCGCTGGCACTCGCGCCCAAAGCCACAAACACGGCGATGAAGCCGAGTACGAAGGCGACGGCCGCCGTCATCACCCGCCGTCCCCGCGCGTCCTCGCCGCGCGTCGTTAACTCGTCGAGCGAAACCCCGGCGACGAAACATAGATAAGCCGGAACCAAGGGCAGAACGCAGGGCGAGGCGAAGGACAGCAAGCCGGCAACGAACGCGCCGCCAAGGCCGACTTCGAAGCCCATTTTCTCTCTCCAGCTTGGCTTTCATATTCCCCATACGCTATATATCAGACATGGCGAGACCGGACATAAAAATGCGCCGAGGTATTCCTTGCGCCCTGGCCGTCGGAGTTTGGGCCCTGCTGCTCTCCCTTGGCCTATCGGGGGCCAGCCGGGCGGCGGAGCTGGTTATGTTCGAGCAAGCCGGTTGCGCGTGGTGCGCCGCTTGGGACCGGCAGATCGGACCGATCTATCCCAAGACGGCGGAAGGCCGGCGCGCGCCGTTGCGCCGGGTCGACCTACACGCTGAACGGCCCAGCGACCTGTCCCGTATTCAGGCGGTTCGCTTTACGCCGACCTTCGTGCTGATCGATGGCGGTCGGGAAATTGGCCGCATTCAGGGTTATCCGGGCGAAGATTTTTTCTGGGGCCTGCTGGGCGAACTGATTGGGCGCCTACCGGCCCAAGCCTCGAAGTTGACGAACCCGCGATGGAGCGCAAGGCCTGAAGCGCCAGGCCTCGAATGGGAGCTAGGCGATGGCTGACGGTCTTGCCGAGATCGGATCGATGGACGACATGATGGTCAAGGCCCGCGAGGCCAGCGATCTCTTAAAGGCGCTCGCGCACGAAAACCGGCTCCTTATCTTGTGCATGCTGGCGGACGGCGAGAAATCGGTGCGCGATCTGGAAATGCTGCTGGAGATGCGCCAGCCGAGCGTATCGCAGCAACTGGCCCGCCTGCGCGGCGATAACCTGGTCGCCACACGGCGCGACGGCAAGACGATCTATTACTCCCTGGTCAGCGAGGAAGCCGGCCAAGTCGTTTCGCTGGTCTATAATCTATTCTGCAAACCAAAGGGATAGACCGCGCGGCTAGAGCAATATCTGAACGGATAGAACCGATACGGGATTCAAACGGGTCGCCTGATCGGTCAGCCGACCCAAAAGGCCTTTTCGAGATCGTCGAATTCGGCCGCCACACCCTCGAACTTGTTTCGTCCGAGTTCCAGGACGTACACATAATCGGCAATCTTTAGGGCCTGGCGGATTTCCTGGTCGACGATGAGAATGGTGAGGTTGTCCCTAGAGGTTAGCGCGGCGAGCATCTCGTAGACTTCCGCGGCCAGCATCTTCGACAGGCCCGCCGTGGGCTCGTCGATCAGGAGCATCTTGGGATCGGCCATCAAAGTCCGGCCGATCTCCACCATGCGCTGCTGTCCGCCCGATAGCTCCCCAGTAATCTGCTTTCGCTTTTCCCGCAGGACCGGAAACCGCTCGTAATTGGCTTCGATCTTATTGCGAACTTGTTTCGTGTCGCGCCGGAATGTCCAACCACCAAGCTCCAGGTTTTCCTCAACGGTCATGTCCTTGAACACGCCCGGCTGTTGCGGGATGTAGGCCAATCCCTTCAGGATCCGGTTGTAGGTCGGCACGTCGATAATGCTCTCGCCGTCCAGCAGGATCTCTCCCGCGTTCGGGCGCAAGAAGCCAAACACCGCCTTAAGCGCGGTCGACTTGCCAACTCCATTGGCGCCAAGGATAGCCGTAATCTGATTCTTGCGCGCCTTGATGGTCAAGTCCCGCAGGATATTCAGATCTTTGTAGTAGCCCACGTCGAGGCCCTTTACTTCGAGCACCGCCGGGGTATCGGCATTTCCGGTCATGATTGGGCCCGCCCCCCTTGCTCGCCGTTCGATTCCTCTTCATCGGCGCCGAGATAAGCCTCGATCACGGCGGGGTCGCGCTTGACGTCGTCGGGGATGCCGTCGGCGATCAAATCGCCGTAATTTAGGACCAGCAGACGGCGGCAAAGGGTAAAGATCGAATCCATCTGATGGCTTATCAGAATGATTGCCTTCCCGGCTCCGTTCACCCTCTCTATATAGCGGTAGATGACCTCCATAAGACGGGGATGAACGCCCGCGAATGGCTCATCGAGAATCACGATCTCCGGGTCGAGCATCAAGAGGCGCCCAAGCTCCAGCAGCTTTTGCTGCCCGCCCGAGAGCGCCTGGGCATATTCGTTGCGCAGGTGATCGATGGTCAGGAACTCGAGAACCTCCAGCGCCTTTTGGGCGATCTCTTCCCGGCTATGGCCCCGGTTCAATGCCAGCGCCGGCACAAAAAGGTTTTCAAGCACCGTCATGCGGCGAAAAGATCGTGTCACCTGAAACGTTCGCCCCAAGCCCGCTCGCGCAACTTCATAGGGCGGAAGCTGGTCGATGCGCTGCTTGTTGAGATAGACGGTGCCGCTGTTGGGCTTGATCGCCCCATCCAGGATGTTGGTCAGCGTGGTCTTGCCGGCCCCGTTCGGCCCGATGAGGCCGATCAGCTCCGGCCCGTCAATTTCGAAGGAAACACCCTTGAGAACGTGAAGCCCGCCGAAACGTTTGTTCAAACCCTTGACCGCGAGGTTGGTCATGACGACGCGCCCGCGGCGCGCTTCGCCACTGTTTCCTTGGCGACATGGCCGCGCGTGAAATGCTCGATCAAGGGCAGAATGAGACCGTTGCGCGAAAACCTAAGGGTCAGCATCAGCAGGATACCGAAAATGACCAGACGCCATATGGTCATATCGACCGTAATGCCGCCGATATCGAAACTGTTGCGCAGCATCTCCAGCACGAATTCGATGACGATGGCCCCGATCGCGGCGGCCACGAAATTCTCGACCCCGCCGATGACCGCCATGGCGACCACCAGGCTCATTTGCAGGAGGAAGAGATTGTTGGGCGTTATGATACCGACGTAGTGTGCCTGCATGGCGCCCGCGGCGGCGGCCATCATGGTGGTTATGACGAAAACCAAGACTTTGTAGCGCGTGGTATTGACGCCAAGTGCCGCGGCCGCATCCTGATCTTCGCGAAGCGCCCGGACGAACAGGCCGAATTTCGATTTCGCCAGCCAGGCCAAAATGCCGAGGCACAACAACAGCAGGAAGAACATGGCGAAGTACGGTGGCAGCTTGTCGGTTCTGGTGAAGGCGTGACCGAAAAGTGTGATGCCGTTATCGAATAGGTGCGGCAGCTCGATACCCGCCTGACCGCGGGTGATCAGGATCTCGGCGCTAATCGTGGCGCGCAGAATCTCGGCGAAGCCCAAGGTGAACAGAGCGAGATAGGCGGCCCGCAAGCGCAGCACGAGCAGTCCGATCAGAAGGCCGAAAATGCCCCCCATGATGGTGCCAAGTATAATCCCGAGCCAGACCGGCATGGGTGTGATCTGAACGCTGCCGTCCCAGATAGATAACGCTTGGCGAAGGCAATCCTGGGTTAGTGTGGATGAGGTGACGCCAATGGGATTGACCAGAATCAGGTACTGCTCGCCGATCAGAAATTCGGTGCAAATGTTGGTCGGCTCGGGCGAGAGATAGAGGTAATGGCAAAACAACGCCGTCGTGTAGGCCCCCACGCCCATGAAGCCGATATGCCCGAAGGAAAACTGCCCGGCATACCCCGCCAGCATGGACCAGCTCGACGCGAGGATCGCGTAGAAAAAGCCGGTGATGGCGATGTGCATGATGTAGTCGTAGTCGCCAGCGCTGTAAATAAACGGAAAGAGCGCGAAGAACGCGATCAGGGCAACGCCCGCCAGCTGTGGGGTATGGTGCTTTTTCAAAACTTGCCGTGCGTCCCGCTGGCGAACCTTCGGCCGAAGAGTCCGGTCGGTCGCAGCAACAAGGTTAGAGTTAAGACGATCATGCCATAGGCCGGAATGTAGGACGCCGCTTTCTGGGCGTCGGGAATGCAACCTGTTCCCGCCGCCTCGACCAGACCCACGATGATCCCACCCAGGAAGGCGCCGGGCAGCGAACCGAGCCCGCCCAGCACGACGATAACGAAAGAGCGCATGGCGGGAATGTTGCCGACCTGCGGCAACCATGAAAAGGCCTGCACCAGCATGGCGCCCGCCAAGGCGGCGATCATGCCGCCGAGCGCGAAAGCCAGCATATTCATCCGGTCCGGGTTGATTCCAGCGATCGCTGCCGCCTCGCGGTCTTGACTGACCGCGCGCAACGCCTTGCCGGTCCAGGTGCGGTGCAGGAAGTACAACAGCGCGCACAGCACTAGGATGCACATCACCGCCGCCGTGAACCGCGGATTGGAGATCGAAACGGTGTCGAAAAGCTCCATATTCCCGCGGCTGCTCTTGACGAGCCAGGGGTCTTCGGCGGAGGGCCAGCGCAGGCGCGGGAAATCGATATAGCGCTGGGTCTTGACCGGGTTGGCGCCGGCCACGGCCTGGACGAAGTATTGAACCGTGAAGGCCAATCCGAAGGTCACGAGAATGCCGTATTCGACCGGCCGCTCGATCTTGCCTTCGTACATGGGGGTTAGGAACATGCGCTCGAAGGCGGCGCCCAGGGCGAAGGTCATGGCACAGGCGATTAGGATGCCGAGGGCCGGGTTAAGGCCGGGAAACCAGACCACGGTCGCGAAATAGGTGATCATGCCGCCAACCATATAAAACTCGCCGTGGGCGAAGCTGACCACGCCCAGGATCGAGAAGATCAGCGAAAGGCCAAGCGCCATGAACCCGTAGATGATCCCGATGATCAATCCGTTGACGATCTGGGACGCGACGAACGAGCCGTTAGCGACGCAGTTGTTGGACGGGTCGGCGAAGGCGAAGGCGGCGGCAATCAGCGTCACCGCGCCGAGCGCCGGAAAAACGACAAAGCGGTTGGTCAGGTCCGGGCTCTTCATCCACAGCGGCGCCAGGCCGAAAGGACCCGTGGCCGCCCCCAGCATGGAGCCGACAAAGGTGGCATTGGACGTATCGAGATCCCGGTGCAGATAGATACGGCGGGTAACGAAACTGCCCACCAAGGCCCAGAAGATCATCCAGGCGATGACCCACCAGAAGATGTAGGAGAATTCCACGTGCGACCTCGCTTAGTCGTGGGCCATGAGCCGTTGAATCGTGAGAAATCTGCCGGCATCGAATCGGTGTTCCCGATCGACGCCGGCGGCCTTCTCATACGATTCAGACGTTTCGCCTACTTCTTGACGTAGATCGCGGGACCGGTCTTGTAGGCATCGGGCCAAACGATGGGGGAATCGCCCGAGTTCTGACCTTCCTTTTGGTATTGAATCATGGTCAGAGCCGGATCCGGCCACTGATGCCACCACTCGTCGCCCTTGCCGTCCGCGCCCGGGTCCTTCTTCAGACCGTAGGGAAAGTAGATGCGCCCGAGCGTACCTTCGAAGCTGATGTTCTCCAGGGCGGTGACGATCGCGTCGCCGTCCGTGGACTTGGCCTCGTTGATGGCCTGCGCCAGGATGGCGATTGAATCGTAGGCTTCCATGGCATAGCTCTCGACCGCGCCTTTGCCGGTCTTCGCTTTGTATTGGGCCGTGAATTTCTTGCCCATTTCATTGAAGAGGTTTTCCGGCACGCCAATGCGCTGCACGAAGGCCATGTTGCCGTCGGGTACATTCTCCCAGTAAGCCTTGCTCTCGAGGGACACCTGTCCGGCCTGGAACGGAATATCCATGGGCCCGATGCCGGCATCGGCCGCCTGCTGGGTGAAGTTGTACCCTGCCTCGCCGGTCGCCAGCACGATGATGTAGTCCGGGTTCTCCGCCTTGATCCGCTCGACGATGCCGGCGTAATCCTGGGTGCCGATGTCGACGCTGAAGGTCACCGCCTCGACACCGTTGGCTTTCAGGCCCTTGGTGGTTTCCTCGGCGGCCGGAATGCCGTAGTCGGTATTCTCGGTCAAGATCGCGGCTTTTTTGATGTTAGGCACCAAAAGCGCGGCCTGCCAAATGGTGGCGGAGGCCCAGGAGCTCAAAGGCGCGATGCGGAAAATGTACTTCTGCTTGTCGCCCGTGATCGTATCGTTCCAGGTTTCGGCGAACACCACCGGCACGCCGCGGGCATCGGCCACGTCCTTGGAGGCCACGCCGACCGAGCTGTGATAACCGCCACCGACAGCGACGACATTATCCTGGGTGATCAGCTTCTCCATGACCGCCGAGGCCTTTTCCGGCAGGCCTTCGGTATCGGCGATGACGACCTTGACGTCGCAACCCAAGACACCGCCCGCCTCATTGATGTCTTTCTCCGCGATCAGCATCGCATCGCGCATGGCCTCGCCACCAACCACCGTTCCCGGGGCCGAAAGGGGCGCCAAACCGCCGAGTTTGATGGGACACTCAGCCGCCACCGCGGCGGTCCCCGAAAGCGATATCGCGGACAGGGCCGCAGTGGCGGCCAAAGATACTATAGAGATGCGCCAATTCTTCATTAGTTACCTCCCTTTGGATTTTCAGCGCCGGACACCGGGAGACTTAGCCGTCTCGCTTATTTCCGCGACCGCACTGGGACAATTTTTCGTGATCATCATGAATCTTTGTAATATCAAAGACATGGCTCGATGGGAAGGGGAATTCTTTGAGTGTGGGGATACAGATGCTTGGAAAGGCCATGGTGAGTGGCGAATTGGGCCGGCGATCCCGGGGAAAACTCTCACCTGAGGCCCTGGACGCCCTATTTGCCCATCCCTTCCGGACCGCCGGTTTTGAGGGCGCGTTTCCCTTCTGGAAATAGGCGTACCATAAGAAATAGTGAATTCACCCAAGGTATGCAGTGCTTGATGCCGTCACCGATCGGCACCTAACCCGGGAGGATCCGATGATCCGAGGCGTTATCGCCCCAATCGAATTTGCGGTCGGACACCGCGCGTGACAATCGGTTCCACAGGCTTGACGCGGACCCTCCTGAGGGCTGCCATGGCCTTTTTGGCGATCACGGTGCTTTTGCAAGTCGAACGCGCTCAGGCGGAAATTCCGATTTCGATTGAACTCGTTCTCGCGGTCGACACGTCGCTAAGCGTCGACGACATCGAATACGATTTGCAGATGATGGGGATAGCCAGCGCCTTTCGAAACCCGGAAATTGTTGACCTCATCGGGCAACAAGGGGGCGTGGCCGTAACGCTCTTCCAGTGGAGCGACGACGTCGACAAACAAAACATGATCCCCTGGCACCTGTTAAGCAGCCCGGCCACCATTTTGTCGTTTGCCGATAAGGTTGAGGTCCTCGAACGCAATCCGAACCGCAAATACACCGGCATTGGTAGAGCCATTGAATTCGCCATTCACCTCATCGCCGAGAACGGGTTCGCCGGACGGCATTTGAAGATAGATATTTCGGGCGACGGCCGTGACAATATCGGTACCCTGCCGTCGGCCGCGCGCCAACAGGCGGACCTAAGAGGCATCGCGATCAACGGCTTGCCTATCCTTATCGATACCTACAACCTGGATAAATACTACCGCGACAAGGTCATCTTGGGACCGGGCGCCTTCCTGGAAATCGCGACCGACTACAGCGATTTTGCCCGAGCCTTCCTGCGAAAACTCCGGCGCGAAGTCGCCCCCTCGATTAGCCAAACCGATCCCCCGCCACGCGGGTCGGCGCGGCAGGCTCATGCAAAGCTGAAGAGTGCGCGCTGAGGGCGGCGCCGGCGATACCCGCGAGCCTGACGGCATCGGCGCCGGGATTCGAGGTCTTTGGCTGCGCGCGCGCCGCCAGGGTCGCGGTCTGGGCCACCTGCTTGATGCCGAACCGTGTCCATCCGATCCTTATGCCGCGTTCGCTGTGCGCCGCCCCATAAGGCGATCTCGGCGTTTTCCCCCGCCTTTGTCTTGCCGGGGCCAGGCCGCGCGATAGACTTGTTCTGTATGAGTTGAGGCGGGCGCGGGCGGTCCTGTTTTTCCCTGTTCCTGAGGGAATAACAGGGAACGCCCCGGGGACGGAACCTAGGTTTGGGCCAGGCCAAATTGGTGCTCGACATCTGTGCAGCAGGGAATATCAGGGAAATGGGCCCAACCCAGGGGCGCGGCGCATTGACCGGCACCAGGCAGGGGATGCCATGCGCAATGCCTTCGGCGCACGCCCAAAGGAATAAGGAGGCGACAGAGTGGCATTTCACCCCTTGCCACCCCGTCAGGATTTGCTAAGTGATTGATTCTCTATACCGGATGGGTGGCCGAGCGGTTGAAGGCACCGGTCTTGAAAACCGGCAGGCGTTAACGCGTCTCGTGGGTTCGAATCCCACCCCATCCGCCATAGTTCATTAATAATATTCTGTAATAATAGGGTATTTTTATTTTTTATTTGTTTCATCCCACAAAACACCCCATATAAAATGTCCGATTGGCAGGATGTCTATGCTTTATTGGGATGATCGGATGATCGGTGGCCCGATCGGTCTGCACCATGGCGGGCAAGGATATCCTTGATGTCACCGGGGTCTTTTGACACGTCCCAGGACCACCGGCCAAAACCGCCGTGTCCGTTGACGGCATCCACCCACTCGCCGAGGAACCGGCGTTTGGTTTGGTTCTGTTCACTATCCTGGCCTTTTGTCTCCAGCACCAGATAGTCGCCAGTTTTGAGCCGGATAACGAAATCCGGGCGATACTTCCGCACCACGCCGCGACAGACATACAGCACCTCGAAACCAAGGTGATCGTTCTTTACCCAGGCTTCGACCTCGGCGCTGTGGTCAAGCTCGAAGGCTTCCGACGCCTCCCAGGCGCTGTCATAGACGCAGAAATTGATGTGGCTGCGCACCGTGTATTCACAGGGCTTGCCGGTGTACCAGATTCCCATGTCGCCGGTTGAGCGGATCGGGCGGTCCCGGTCGAACACCGGCTCCAGCTTTTCGGTGTTCTCGAAGCGGATCGCCCGCCAGATGTGCTGCACGACCTTAGTCATGTTCAACGTGATAATAAGGCGGCGCTTGAGGTCGTCTTGGTGGAACAAGGCAGGAATGATAGTGATCTTGTCCGAGCGGATGAAGTCCTCGACCCGGCGGACCAGTTGGGCCAGCAGGAACTCCTTGCTGCCCTTCCAGTCCTTCTGCATCTGGTTGTAAACGTCCCGCGCGGTCTCGAAGATGATCCGCTGCGTGCGGAACTCTCGCGCCAGCCGTTCCAGATCAATTTCAGTGACTTTGGTGATATCCGGCTTGCCTTCCAGAACTGGGGCAAGCTCGGCAACCTGGGCCGTCTGGCTGGCGTTAAGTTCCAGAGGCTCCACCTTCTGCCAGTCGAGGGACAGGCGCGGGCGGTACACCTGGTCGATGCGGATGACGTTTGGCCAGCTAATCTCGAATCCAGCCTTGTCCGCTACCGCCTCGCTTCCCCTACGAGAGCGGCTATCTGTTTGATTAGAATATCCGACGCAGCTGTCTTCTCCTTCGGTCGCCCCAGATCCCTCAATACCTCGCTTTGTCGATGCGGAGGGACGCTCCCATAGCTGGAGAGCGTTGTTAGAACGCTCTCATGGCCGAGATTCTGGCTCCACGCCTTAAATTCCTCCGGTGTCTGACACACCTGCTCGCCAAGTCGAGCCAGCGTCTTTCGGAAGCTATGCGGGTTAAAGTATGGCAGACCGGCCGCCTCGAATGCTTCCTTGAAGATCCTCCGAATTGGGCTCGCTGTTGTCCAGTGCGCACGCTTTAAGCCGCTGACCCCGAAGCGGTGCCCCTCCCCCAATGATATTTCGCTTGCTGGAAAGAGCGGGTCGTTGGACCCCCAGAGCCGGACCTTCTGGAGGTGAGTTACCCAATCTTCCACGATCTCAGAAAGCTCCTCCCCCACCGGAAAGAACCAGGTTGTAAAGGTCTTGCTGAACTTGGTCCGCACCTCTCGGGCATCCTGGCGAACTAGACGTTCGGTTAGATCAACGTGCTTGAGCTTGAAGGAGGCGATAGCGCCATCGCGCGCACCAGTCAGGATCGTGAAGGCTATAAGCGCCCGGTTCCGCCGTTCGATATCTGTGCTGGCTGGCAGAGCCTGGATGACGTGCTTGATTTGCTCCAGGGTTGGGACCGGTTGCTCCCGTTCCGCCTTGGCGATGCGGGTCTGCTTTTCTGACAGATTGAAATACTCGGCGTCGGCAAAGCTGAGGTGCGAGCGATACCCCGGCTTGTCGGCTAGCCAGTGGAAGAAATCCCGCAGCGCCCGGAGCGTGCCGTACTGCGTGGCTTGGCTCAGCCGCTCCCCTGACCTGACGGCGGCCTGATTGGCCAGGTGTCTCTTGAAGGCAATCGCCTGCTGAAAATGGAAGCTCTTGAACGAGCGGAACTTTCCATATTGTTCAAAGCGGTTCAGAGCCTTGGCCACGGTGTCTAGGGAAGCCTCGCTGTGGCGGCGGGCCTCCTTCAGATAGGTGAAGTATTGGCGCTTCACCCGCTCGTTCTCAGGGTTGTACGATTTCATGGGATTTTGTGTCCCCTTCGGAGTCACTGTTTGGGATGGCGGGTGTTCGCCCTTCTATGCGTATCCGGTCCATCGGAAACACAACCTCCAGATTGCCCCTTGACGCCTCTAGGCGGACCAAGGAAACGCTCCGGTGCATGAGCGTCGTGCATACCGGGCAAAGGCCTCTCAGGCTTCCTAGGACGGCTGTACGGGGGATGTAATCGACCGTATCGAAGGCTGGCTGCCTCGGGCCTCGGCACTTGACGCAGTAAATCTGGCCCGGAAGGCAAGGCTGCCTTCCATTGGCTCTCCGCTTCTCAAGAAAGGTGCGCAGGCTGAGGCCATGGATCAGTGTGGGCCGTCTGTCGTCAATTGGGGATAGGCCGGACTTGAGCCACTGGCGTACGGTGTTCTTATGGACGCCAAAGACCCTGGCGGTTTCCTCCACCGTGTAGTTCCGATGCATCTTAGCAAGGCGCGGATTAGGCCTTCGAGCGCCCACCGCCTATTCGGCTCCGGTCTCGATCAGCGTTCGGATATCCTCGACCCGCCAAACTGTGATGCGCGGGCCAAGCTTGACTGGCTTGGGATAGCGCCCGGTTTTGACGCCCTCCCACCAAGTGGACTTGCCGACCGGGATCGGCCCCTTGGGCGCAAGGATGGATGAAAGTCGTAGGAAGCCAGTTTCAGGAAGAGCATTATGGTTCGACATGGATTACCTCCGTCCGTGTAAAGACGGGGCGATCCTGGAGCGTCCTAAATCCAGCGTGGGCGAGTTCGCTTTAGGCGAAGACGAATTCGGTTAGCGGTGGTATCTGCAAAGCAAAAAATGGCCAACCTACCATTGGAAGACCGAGCTAACTTGTGGCCTGTGACAAGCCGTTCCAGGCGACGTCCGATTACCTGCACTTTTCGGACTTGGCAGAAACCTTCGATAGAGGGCCGGAAATAGCCAAGACCAGACTCTTGTAATCTGCACCTGTCATTGCTGTTGATGGAGGAAAGAACGGGGCTTGATGGCAAGCCAGACGCGCCCCGCGAGACTACCAAGAGCTGGCTCTTTGAGGGACCGGGTGCAGGTTCAAACCCAGACCCCAAGCCGACCGCCCATGCTGTCGGCGAACGACCTTCGCGCCTGCTTTCTTTTGCAGCGAAATGGCAACTCTCTTTGATCTGCGTCTCAAGGGCACAGCCCCCCTGAATGGGCTGCGACCAGCCCTCACATACCCCAGTAAGCGCCTATCGCGGGTGGCGGAAAACTTGCGTTAGGTCATTGAAATTGGGCCCGGGTCGGGCTAGTCCCTTTCCCGCGCCCTGCCACTCGAAGCAGGGCCTAGGAGACAGAATCAAGAGCTTGGCCCATGGCTGGCAGTATTCTGGTGGTGGACGACGAGCCCGCAATCCGGGAGATGATCGGATTCACCCTGGGCCAGGCCGGTTTCGCCTGCGCCGAGGCGGGCGATGCTATGGAGGCGGAAGCGGAGATCCTGCGCGACCAGCCCGATCTCATCGTGCTGGATTGGATGTTGCCCGGGCAGTCCGGCATTGAATTCGCCCGCCGCCTGCGGCGGGACGAGATGACTGGCACGATCCCGATCATCATGGTGACCGCCCGCGGCGAGGAGGAAGACAAGGTCCGGGGCCTCAGTCTCGGCGCCGATGACTACATCACCAAGCCCTTCGCCCCGCGTGAGCTTGTCGCCCGGGTCGAGGCGGTGCTGCGCAGAACCCGGCCCGATGCGGTCGATAACCTGGTGAAGATCGGCGGGCTGATCCTCGACCCCAAGGGCCACCGGGTCTACGTCACCGATCAGGCGCTGGACCTCGGCCCGACCGAGTTCCGGCTGCTTCATGTGTTCATGGCTCATCCCGATCGCGCCTACAGCCGCGGGCAACTTCTCGACCTAGTTTGGGGCCGGAACCTTCACGTCGGGGACCGCACCGTCGACATGCACGTGAGCAACCTGCGCAAGGCTCTGGAGCCGCACGGCTACGGCAAGATGATCCAAACCGTTCGGGGGGTCGGCTACCGTTTCTCGGCGCGCGCTTGATCATGCTCAAAGCTTGGCGCAACGAACTCCTGTGCGTCGCGGGCCTGGGCCTGGGCCTGTTTGTCTTGGGACTTCTCATCGGCGCGCCGGAAATTCCGCTGGGCGCGGGGCTGGTCGCCTACCTGGGCTGGCACACGTACAATCTTGTGTTGTTTCAGCGATGGATCGGCCGCGGACGCGGGTCCCGCCTGCCGGTTTCTCTAGGTGTCTGGGAAGCCGTTTTCGATGGCCTGCAACGGCTCCAACTGCGCAGCCGCCGGCGCCGGCGCGCCCTGGTGCAAACCCTGTCCGAATTCCGCGGCGCCGTGGCCCGGCTGCCTGATGCCCTGGTCGTTCTGGACGACGACAACCAAATTCTCTGGTTCAATGCGGCGGCGGAACGACTTCTCGGCCTTGAATGGCCCCAAAGCCTGGGCCAGGACGTGACCGGCCTAGTCCATCACCCTGTGCTGCCCGACGCCCTGGCCGGCGGCGGGCCGGAGCGCCCCATGGAAATCGCCTCGCCGGCCAATGGCGCCTGGATGCTCAACCTGCAGGCCACCGGGTCCTTCGGACAGGGCCACCGGCGCATGTTGGTCGCCCGCGACATCACCCCGTTCTACCGGGTCGACCAGATCCGGCGGGATTTCGTTGCCAACGTATCGCACGAGCTGCGCACGCCGATCACGGTTTTCCGCGGCTATGTCGAGGCCCTGCGCGATTCGGAGCCGGCGCCGGATTGGGTGCGCCCGGTCGCCTTGATGGGCGAGCAAACCCAGCGAATGCAAACCCTGGTCGACGACCTCTTGCTGCTCTCGCGCCTGGAACTGACGGGGCGAAGCGAGTCGGCGGACATCGTGCCGGTCTCCGAGATGTTGGGGTCGATCGTCGAACAGGCCCGAGCCTTGAGCGGGCCGAACCGCCATGACTTGGTCCTAACCACGGATCCTGCTGTCCGGGCGCTGGCCCGAAAAGACGAATTGTACAGTGCGTTTTCGAACCTGGTCTTCAACGCGGTTCGCCACACGCCGCCCGGCACCCGTATCGAGGTGCGCTGGGAGGGCGGGCCGGATCACGCCAGCTTGACGGTCCGCGATTTCGGAGACGGAATTGCCGCAGCGCACCTGCCGCACTTGACCGAGCGATTCTACCGCGCGGACAGCGGCCGCTCGCGCCAGAGCGGCGGCACCGGCCTTGGACTGGCGATCGCCAAGCATGTGCTCGAACGCTGTGGAGCGGAGTTGAGGATTGACAGTACCTTAGGCCAGGGCAGCACCTTTAGCTGCCACTTTCCGGGCGCGCGGGTCGACCTGGCGCCGGTACGGCCAACCGTCGTAGCGCATCTGTGCGACGCCTAGGTTCGCCCTGCCGCAATTCGGCGCGCCGCTCTGCTGCAACGCAAAAAATTACCGAAATATGACAGTGCCATAACAAAACCATGACAATTGACCGGCATGTTTCTCCCCGAACTCAACTTGGGACTTGCCCGCTCTTTCAATACATGAGGCGCCGGCCGTTCCGCCTAGCAGGAGGAGGAGAACGTGATGTCCAAACGGACTCTGGTTGCCGCGCTCGCCGTGAGCGCCGTGTTTGTAACGGCCTCGGCCGAGGCCCGCGATCTGATCCAAAACAAGGGGTCCGATACCCTGGTCAACGTCGCCCAGGCCTGGGCCGAAACCTATCGTGAGGTCAACCCCGATGTTGCCGTGGCGGTGTCCGGCGGCGGTTCCGGCACCGGGATCGCGGCGATGATCAACGGTACGGTCGACATCGCCAACGCCAGCCGCGCCATGAAGCAGAAGGAAATCGATCTGGCCAAATCCAAGGGCCAGAACCCAATTCAGCACATCGTCGGATTCGATGCCCTGGCGGTCTATCTGCACAAGGACAACCCGGCCAAGTCGTTGTCGCTGGCCCAATTGGCCGAGATTTACGGCGAAGAGGGGCAGACCGAATCCTGGTCTCAGATCGGACTCGAGGTTCCGGGCTGCAAGAACCAGGAAATGGTCCTGGTCAGCCGCCAGAACAACTCCGGCACCTACGCCTACTTCCGCAAGGCCGTCCTCGGCAAAAAGCGCGACTACAAAATGGGTACCCGCGACATGCACGGGTCCAAGGATGTGGTGGAACTGGTCGAGAAGACCCCTTGCGCCATCGGTTATAGCGGCCTGGCCTATGCGACCGACCACGTGAAGCTGGCCTGCGTTTCCAAGACCGACGGCAGCAAATGCGTGATGCCTTCCGTCGCCTCCGCCAGCGACGGCAGCTATCCCGTCGCACGGCCGCTGTTCATGTACACCAACGGCGAACCGACCGGTTCGATCAAGACGTACATGGATTGGATCCTCAGCGATGCAGGTCAGTGCATCATCTTGAGCAAGGGCTACGCCCCGATCCGGGACGTGACCTGCCCGCCCGCAACCAACTAAGTCGAGCGAATAGCCGGTCCGGCCTTTTGCGAAAGGGCCGGGCCGGCGCCTCGCCTCACCTTGCACCCCACGCAGGGTGATGGCTGAGCCGGGATCAAAGCGGAGCAAAGTGTCATGGCTCTCTACGAAGAACGCCTTTCGAAGGACCTCGCCCGGATCAGGGAAGAGGTCGCCATTCTCGGTGCCAGCGTTGAAAAGGCCCTGCGCGATGCCGTGGCCTCAAGCCTCAACGGCGACCGGCGCCTGGCCAACCAGACGGTGATCGACGACCACCCGATCAACCGCAGAACCCGTGAGATCAGCCGCCTGTGCTATGGCTTTCTGGCGGTCCATCTTCCCGGCGCCGGTCACCTGCGCCAGATCGCCTCGATCCTGCGCCTGGTCAATGAACTGGAGCGCATCGGCGACTACGCGGTGACCATCGCCCGCGAGGCCTTGCAGTTGCCCCATCCCCCGTCCGGCCTACTCCGCGAAGAAATGGAAGAGATGGCCGGGAAAGCGCAGGGCAACCTTGAACGTGCGATCGCTGCGTTCATTGACAAGAACGCGGACCTAGCACGCGACACCAAGGCTCTGGCCGCCCAAGCGAAAAGCCGCAGCGACCTGGTCTTCGGCGACCTGGTCAAGGAGAGCGAATCCTCCTCTGAGAAGATCCAATACCTCTTCGACATGCTGATCATCATCGGCCGGTTGAAGCGGGTCAGCGACCGGGCCAAGAATATCTGCGAAGAGACCCTCTTCACTATCACCGGCGAGGGTAAGGCGCCCAAGGTCTACAAGGTGCTGTTCCTCGACCCGGAGAACAATTGCCAGAGCCAGATTGCCGAGGCCGTGGCGCGCCGCGCCTTTCCACACAGCGGCGAATACGCCAGCGCCGGCCGGACCAACAAGGCGGACCTCAAGCCCGGCCTGTACAACTTTCTTGAGAACCAGGGGCTCGCCCTTGGCCCGGTCAAACCCGGTATTCTAGACCCGGACCCGGAGAAGGTCGCGGCCTACGACGTGGTCGTCAGCCTTCAGGGCCCGATCAGCGACTACCTGCCGGCACAGCCCTTCCGCACGTCCTATCTGGAATGGGATGTCGGCGCGGCGCCGAACGGCGCCGGCGAGGCCGAGGCCGAAGCCGGTTACCTGGCCATGTACCGGGAGATCGCGGCGCGCATGCGGGGTCTGATGGAAACCTTGCGCGGCGAGGAGGCGAACTGACATGGCCGATGTCACCCGACCCTTGAGCCTGGCCGCCCACCGCGACGCGGACGAGATCGACCGCCGCAATCTCGATTGGTACATCGATAAGGCGGTCCAGGTCCTGGTCTTCATCGGCGGCATCTCGGCCATTGTTTTTGTCATCGGGATTTTCGTTTTCGTCACCGCGGAGGGCCTCGGGTTCCTCGTGGATGCCTTCGACTTCGGTGAATTTTTCGGCTCGCCCCGCTGGAAGCCCACATCGGAATACCGCACCACCTACGGAATTCTGGCGCTGATCGCGGGGACCGCCAGCGTGACCGGCCTGGCCATGCTGGTGGCGATTCCCTTCTCGCTGGGCGCGGCGATCTACATCGCGGAATTCGCCACCGGCAAGACCCGCGAAACCCTCAAGGTCTTGGTCGAACTTTTGGCCGCGGTGCCTTCGGTGGTGTGGGGCTTCATCGGCCTGGTCATCATGAACCCGCTGATCATCGAGACCTTCGACGTCCCGGTCGGCCTGAGCGTGCTGAACGCGGGGATCATTTTGGGCCTCATGGCGGCGCCGATCATGACCTCGATCGCCGAGGATTCCTTGAAGGCGGTGCCGGATCGTTACCGCGAGGCCGCCGAAGCCATGGGTGCGACCCGGTGTCAGCTGGTCTTCAAGGTGGTGCTGCCGGCGGCCAAGAACGGCCTGCTCGGCGCTGTGCTGCTGGGCGTGGGCCGGGGCTTCGGCGAGACCATGGCGGTGCTGATGGCCAGCGGCCATTCGATCAACCTGCCCGACAGCATCTTCGATTCCGTGCGTGCGCTGACCGCGACCATCGCTGCCGAGCTGGGCGAGACGGCGGTCGGTTCCGATCACTATCAAGCGCTCTTCACCATCGGAATTTTCCTGTTCGTCATCACTTTCGTCATCAACCTGACCGCCGACCTTATCGTGCGCGGTATCCGCAAGGGCTAGGGCCGAGGAGGATCGCAGTCATGTTCGCCGCAACCCACCTGAACGTCCAAAACATGCGCCGTCAGTCGCTGGTTCAAATCCTGTTTATGCTGATGACGGCGATACTGATCCTGCCGGTCCTGATCATCCTGGCGACCTTGATCTACAAGGGCGGGCCGGCGATCTCCTTCGAGTTCCTGTTCAGCGATCCGCGCGACGGCATGACCGCCGGCGGCATCTTTCCGGCGCTGGTCGGAACCGTCTGGCTGGTCGCCGTGGCTCTGCTGGTCTCGGTACCCCTGGGTGTGGCGGCAGCCATTTACCTGAGCGAGTTCGCGCCGCAGAACTGGTTCACCCGCATCATCAACCTGGCGATCATCAATCTGGCCGGCGTGCCGTCCATCGTGCATGCCCTGTTCGGGGTCGGCGCCTTCGTCTTGTTCTTCGGCTTCGGCACCAGCATCCTGGCGGCCGCCCTGACCCTGGCGATCATGACCCTACCGGTGGTCATCGTGGCGACCCGCGAATCGCTCCAGGCGGTGCCCTTGGCGTTTCGCGAGGCCTGCTGGAACATGGGCGCGACCCGCTGGCAGACCATCCACCGCGTGGTCTTGCCCAATGCGGTCAGCGGCATCTTGACCGGCGTCATCCTGGAGGTCTCCCGGACCACCGGCGAAACCGCCCCGATCATGTTCACCGGTGCCGCGTTCTTCCTGCCCTTCCTGCCGGAGAGCGTCTTCGATCAAACCATGGCGCTATCCCTGCATCTCTTCGTCGTCTCGACCCAGGTGCCCGGCGTGCCGGACGAAATGCCTTACGGCGTAGCCCTGGTCCTGATCGGCATGGTTCTGGCCATGAACTCCGTTTCAATCGCGTTTCGCATGTACCTGCGGGGGAAAAAGAAGTGGTAGAGGCCCTCAGAGAGATCGCAATTGACGCCGATATGCCATCCCGGCTCGCCCAAGTGACCGAGCCCGCGCAAGCCAAGCTCGAAGTGCGTAACCTCTCCATCGCCTATGGCGGCACGCCGGCCCTGGTCGGCGTCAACCTGGAGATTCAGGAGAACGAAATCTTCGGCATCATCGGCCCCGCGAACAGCGGCAAAACCTCGTTCCTCAAGGCCCTGAACCGCATGGACATGTTCAACTCGGACATGCAGGTCTCCGGCGAGGTTTTCTTCAATGGCCGGAACGTCCGCCAATGGCGCAACGTCTATGCCCTGCGCTCACGCATCGGGGTGGTCTTTCCCTTGCCGGTCGGCCTGCCCATGACCGTCTACGACAACGTCGCCCTGGCGCCACGCCTCTCGGGGATCACCAACAAGGCCGAGTTGAACGAGATCGTGGAGCGGTGTCTGAGCCGGGCCGCCCTCTGGGACGAGGTCAAGGATCGCCTCAATTCCCTCGGTAGCCTGCTCTCCGGCGGTCAGCAACAGCGCCTGACCATCGCCCGCGCCCTGTCGCAAGAGCCCGACCTACTGATGCTCGACGAGTTCTCCATCGCCGTCGATCCGGTTACTACCATGCGCATCGAGGACGTGCTCAAGGAACTGCGCAAGGAGATGACGATCATTCTGGTGACCAATCTCACCCAACAGGCCCGGCGCCTGGCCGACCGGACCGCATTCTTCCTGAGCGGCAGTTGCGTGGAGGTCGGCGATACCGAAGCCCTCTTCACCGGCCAAGTGGAGGATACCCGCACGGCCGACTACATCGCCGGCCGGTTCGGCTAGAAACTTGGAGACGCAGTCATGGAACAGGCGCAGGCGATCGCGGAAACGGGCAATGGGGCCGCAGGGGCGGCGAGCGCCCAGACGGCCGCGCACGCCATTCATACCCGCGACCTCAATCTCTGGTACGGGGATTTCCAGGCCCTCTACGACATCAACCTTGACATCAAGCAGGGCATCATCACCTCGCTGATCGGCCCCTCCGGCTGCGGCAAGACAACCTTCCTGCGCAGCATCAACCGGATCAACGAGCGGCTCGGCTACGTTCGAATCCAAGGCGCGGTCGAGGTGTATGGCCACGATATCTTCGCGCCAGGAGTCGAGATCGCCCAGGTACGCAAACAGATCGGCATGGTCTTTCAGCGGCCGAACCCGCTGCCGATCTCGATCCGCGACAACGTGCTGTTCGGCTTCAACCTGCACGGCGAAGTGCGCAGACGCCTGCACCGCAGCGAGCAGGACGAGATCGTCGAAGGGGCGCTGCGCCAGGTTCTCTTGTGGGATGCGGTCAAGGACCACCTGGACCGCAAGGCCACCGAGCTGTCGCTCGAGGAACAGCAAAAGCTGTGCATCGCGCGCCTGCTGCCGGTCAAGCCGCGGGTCCTGCTCATGGACGAACCCTGCTCGGCCCTCGACCCCAAGGGCACCGAGGCGGTCGAGGAGCTGATCTGGGGTCTGGCCGGCGAATACACCATCCTGATCGTCACCCACAACATGGCCCAAGCCCGCCGGGCCAGCGACGAGTGCATCTTCATGCTCATGGGCAAGGTCGTCGAGCACGGCGACACGGCGGACACCTTCGTCACCCCGGTCCACAAGGAAACTGCGGACTACATCGAAGGCCGCTACGGCTGAGGCGGGTGCCCGTACAAGGCACCCCAAAACGACGCGATGCCAAGTCGGCAAACTGCTTGAACGTCAATGGCCTTCAAGGCCTCAGCCTCTTGTCCAAGATCCGGCAACATTCCTGGGCGGCGGCGGCGCAGAGCGTTTCGGCCTTTTCGGGAGTAAGGCGATGGCACACATGCTCAGCAAATTGCGCGTAGGCGAGAAGATCGGACTCTGTTTCGGTCTGGTCGGCCTGCTCTTTCTCGCGGTTATCCTGCGATACCACAGCACCTTGGAAAGCACCCGCGCCGACTATCAAACGCTCATCGAGATCCATGACGCAAGAAAGGATCTGGTACTCGAGATTCAGGCCGGCCTGCTGGATGCCCGTCGCGCGGAGAAGAACTTCCTCCTGCATCGCGACGAGGCCTTCGCGGCCGAGGTATCCGACCGCGTTGATGCCGTCCTCGCGCTGGCCATGAAATTGGGCCGGATCGACGAAGAATCTAACCACGTGGCCCGGGAATTCGCGGGGCTGCTCGAGATCTACCTTCGGCGCTTCGAGGCGATTGCGGAGGCTTGGCGCACGAAG
>JAJFGO010000108.1 GCA_021776095.1 Kiloniellaceae bacterium
GACCGATCAGATCAGCCTGGCAACTTCGGTCAAGGAAGTGGTTGAGGTCGTGGCCTCGGCCTCGACCGAGATGGAATCGACCGCCCAGTCCATGTCGGCGACGGCGGAGGAGACCAGCCGTCAGGCGACGGCGGCGGCGGCTGGGGTCGAGGAAGCCACGACCAACGTGCAGACCGTGGCGAGCGCGGCCGAGGAGCTCAGTAGCTCGATCAGCGAGGTGTCGCGCCAGGTCGCCGAATCGGCGTCCATCGCGCGCAACGCGGTCGAGGAGGCGAGCAAGACCAATTCCCAGGTCGAGGGTCTGGTCGAGGCGGCTCAGAAGATCGGCGACGTGGTCAGCCTGATCTCCGACATCGCCGAGCAGACCAATCTGCTGGCCCTCAACGCGACCATCGAGGCCGCGCGTGCCGGAGAGGCCGGCAAGGGCTTCGCGGTTGTGGCCTCGGAGGTCAAGTCCCTGGCCAACCAGACCGCCAAGGCGACCGAGGACATCTCGGCCCAGATCGGCGCGATCCAGGGGGCGACCGGCGATGCGGCCACGGCGATCAAGGCGATCGGAGAGACGGTGACCAAGGTCGACGAGATCGCGTCCTCCATCGCCTCCGCGGTCGAGGAGCAGAGCGCGGCGACCCAGGAAATCGCCCGCAACGCCCAGCAGGCGGCGGCCGGGACCACGGAGGTTTCCTCCAACGTCTCGGGTGTCACCCAGGCAGCGAGCGAGACCGGCGCGGCCTCGGGCGAGGTTCTGGAGGCGGCCAAGGGCCTGGCCACCCAGTCCAATACCCTCTCGGGCCAGATCGAGAAGTTCCTCAAGTCGATGAACGCGGCCTAAGATCTATCGCGCCCCATTATTGGGGGAAGGGCGGACCGGCCATGCCGGTCCGCCCGTTCTTTTTGTCCACCGGCACGGCGCTTGTCCAGGGCCCGCGCTTAGGGGTTGCTGCGGTCCCAATCGCGGCCCGTGCAGGGCAAAGCGGCCGGACCGCCAATGGCCGCAACTAGCGGCGGAATAACGCCATTGCAAGTTGTGCGCGTGTCACAGCGCCCGGACTATTGCGGTTAATTCTGAGATCGCAGGCGTGCTCAGCGTAACGCACACGCCGGGTATCCAACCAAATAGTAAATTAGATTACCAGAATAGGCGATTTCACCACACCGGGAAGTAGAAATTATACCTGTTTAAATAGTAACCGTAGAGATTCGCAACAACTATAGAACTAATTTTCGCGAAGTAGCGGATTTTTAATCCATTTCACTACAAATGACCCATGTCGCTTGAACTCATAGGTGTACGCGCAATGGGGCGCGGGCTGAACCCAAACATTTGCCTCGGGCCGTCGGGGCTTTTGGGAAAATCGGAGACAGAAACCATGCCACTCGTCGTTAAAGATTCTGGTCGGAACCAGATCCGGACCAAGTTAGCCGTCACGTTCGTGCGGTTCGGTATCGTGCCGGCCGCGGCCATCTTCCTGGTTTTCGCCGGATCTGGTGCCTACGCCGAATCCTCGAAGTCGTCGAGCCATGGTTCGGTCGCTGCACCAGCGAAGGCGGACCACGGCCCCAAAGACACGAGCGGGCATCAGGTAGCGGCCAAGGACGCGACGCAGGATGGCACCAAGAAAAAAGCGGGCCACGGCGGAGTGCATTGGAGCTATAGCGGCAAGGAGGGCCCAGACAACTGGGGACGCTTGTCGAAGGACTATCATATGTGCCGACAGGGCGCCGAGCAGTCGCCGATCGACATTGGCGGCACCGCTGGCTTCGACGGCGCGACCGTCACGCCGATCGATTTCGACTATCATCTAAACCCAGTGGAGATCCTCAACAACGGCCATACGATCCAGGTTAACTACGCGCCGGGTAGCGGGATCACGGTGCGCGGCAAGCGCTTCGAGCTGTTGCAGTTCCATTTCCACACTCCCAGCGAGCACGCGGTCGGCGGTCAGCGCGCGCCCATGGAAGCGCACCTGGTGCACAAGTCGGCCGACGGCGAACTGGCCGTGGTCGGGGTGATGATGCAGGAGGGCGCGGAGAACATGGCGCTGAGCGAGTTCTGGGGCCTGATGCCGCACAAGGCGGGCGAGACCAAGCGCGGCAAGAGCACGCTGATCAACGCGCGCGATCTTCTGCCGCACGATGCCGGCTTCTACCGCTACATGGGCTCGCTGACAACGCCGCCGTGCAGCGAGGGGGTAAACTGGTACGTCATGGCCGAGCCGGTGAGCGTGAGCGCGGCTCAGCTGCAGCAGTTCGAGACCATGATCGGGGCCAACGCGCGGCCGGTGCAGCCGGCCGGCAAGCGCCTGGTCCTGGCACCGCTCGACTAAGAATAGTCCGGGCGCCGGGCCCGCGCGGCCCGGCGACACTGTTTCAACGTTAGGTTTGGAGACACCTCATGAGCTTTCTGAATTTCAACAACGCCCGCCTGGCGGCCAAGATCCTCACGATCGTTGGCGTGTTGGGCCTAGTCGCTGGAGTCATCGCGGGGGTCGGCATTTTCGCGCTCAGCAGCATGAACACTGCGGCTCACAATCTGGAGGTCGCGGGCATCCAGGTGGCGAAGGGCGCGGACATGGAGGTCATGATCATGGCCATCAACCGCGGCGAATACCACCTGGCGGCGGACCCCAGCGAGGAGACCATCGCCGAGGTCAAGAAAGAGTTTGCCGCGGAGCGGGCCCAGCTCGATAAAGATCTGGCCGAGATTGAGGCGGACGCGGACCCGGAGCAGGCGGAGATGCTCAAGGGCATCCACGCCGCGATCACCGTCTATGAGGCGGAACTCGACAAGATCGTCGCCCTGGCCGAGGAGAGCGCCCATCTGGTCACCCTGGATGGTGCCCAGCGCGAGATCCTGGAGGAGGTCAACAAGGGCGCCCATCAGGCCGAGGCCCTGGAGGAAGCGCTCGCTCATTACCTCGAATACACCGTGGCCAAGGAACACACCATGGCGCAGAACGCGTCCGACACCTTCCGCAAAGCCAGCATCGTGCTGGCCGCGGTGGCGGCGGCGGGCCTTCTGGCCGGGTTGGTGCTGGCCTTGTACATCTCGCAGACGGGTATCGTCGGCCCGATCCGAAAGTTGACTGAGAACATCACCCGGCTGTCCGGGGGCGACACCGACATGGAGATCGGTTTCGACGGCATGACCAACGAGGTCGGCCAGATGGCGGCCGCCATGCGGAACCTGCGTACCGCGGTTTTCGACGCCTTCCGGCTCAGCCAGATGATCGAGTACATGCCGACCGGCGTGATGCAGTGCGATCCGGCGACGCTGGAGATTAACTATCTCAACAAGTTCTCGCGCGAGACCCTAACGAAGCTTGAGCAACATCTGCCGGTCAAGGCGGACCAGTTGAAGGGTCAGAGTATTGACGTGTTCCACAAGAATTTGGCGCGGGAGCATGGGGTTTTGACGAACCCGAAAAACCTGCCCTACAAGGAAATGATTGATATAGGGCCGGAGAAGCTGGACCTGCTGGTCACTGCGATCACCGATAAGCACGGTGAATATGTCGGACCCATGCTGACCTGGGCGGTGGTGACCGATCAGATCAGCCTGGCAACTTCGGTCAAGGAAGTGGTTGAGGTCGTGGCCTCGGCCTCGACCGAGATGGAATCGACCGCCCAGTCCATGTCGGCGACGGCGGAGGAGACCAGCCGTCAGGCGACGGCGG
>JAJFGO010000109.1 GCA_021776095.1 Kiloniellaceae bacterium
GAGTACGAAGAGACACTGCCGGATGGCAGGTCGTATTCGATCTGGGAAATGGACGACCGGAGCAGCCTCGACAACACGCCGGAGTATCTGGTTCCGCCCAACCACTACTTCTTCATGGGCGACAATAGGGACCAATCCCAGGATAGCCGGGTCTTGTCGGCCGCAGGCTATATACCGCGCGAGAACATCGTCGGGCGCGTGCTCTATCTCTATTGGTCGGACGACTTCTCGCGCATTGGCATGGAAGTTCGCTAACCGCCGCGATCCAGCTCTTCAGTCCAACCAATAGGGGGCCTTTATGACCACGGAACTTGAGATGCTGACTTGGGTTGCCGGTATGACCCTTCTCATGTGGGTGCCGTACATCCTCGCGCACATTGTCAATGTCGGTGTGATGCCGGCCCTCACCTATCAAGCCGATGGAACGCCTCTGCCGGCCTGGGCCGAACGCGCCAAGAAGGCGCACCGCAACGCGATCGAGAACCTGGCGCCGTTTGCAGCGGTTGTGATCGCCGCGCATTTAGCCGGGGTATCGAACGAGGCCACGGCGACGGCGGCGGCGGTCTATTTCTGGACCAGGCTCGCGCACTATTTTCTGTACACCTCGGGCATTCCCTTTGGGCGCACGATTACTTTCGCGATTGGCTTGGTCGCCACGTTCACTATCTTCTGGCAGATCCTGACCGCCGCGCCGATGTAAATTGAATCACGCCACCACGGGTGCGGGCATTTGCGCTTTCGAGCGCTGCAGCAGCCGCGCCGCGATCGCCATGTTCACGATGTTGAAGCCGATCGCGTTGATGAAAGACACGGTGTAAGACCCGGTCAGGTCATAGAGCGCACCGGCCATCCAACCGCCCAGCGACATGCCGAGGATCGTGAACAGCAGCGCCATGCCGATGCGCGACCCGGCCTCCCGCGATGGGAAGAAGGTGCGCACGATAATCGCATAGGACGGCACGATGCCGCCCTGCGACAAGCCGAAGGCGATCGAAATGGCGTAGAGCGCCGTCAAGGAATCCCAGAACAAGAAGGCCGCTATGACCAGACATTGCAGGAAGGATCCGAGCAGGAGGGTATTGAGCCCGCCAATGCGATCCGAAATCCAACCGGACGCCAGGCGGCTGACGATGCCGAAGCCGAGCATAAGTGAAAGCATTTCGGCCGCACGCGCGGCGGCGTAACCGAGGTCGGTCGCGTAGGCAACGATATGGACCTGCGGCATAGCCATGGCGGCACAGCAACCAATGCCCGCCGCGCACACCAGGCACTGAAGTTGCGTCGCGCTATAGCCAAGCGGCCGGGGTGGACCTGTGACCGGCCTCGCGGTTCCCGCCAGCTCCGGTTCGGGTGAGATCGATGGGCGGCGGTACAGCACGGCACTGAGCGGCAGCATGGCGCAGAACGCGAAAATGCCGAACCCAAAAAAGGTGTCGCGCCAGCCGTGTAGGTCGATGAAGTGTTGCACAATCGGCGGCCAAATGGCCCCGCCGGCATAGCTGCCGCTGATCACGATTCCGACTGCAAGCCCGCGCCGCCGGTTAAACCAATGCGATATGTCGGACACGACGGGCGAAAAGGTCGCGGCGGCACCGAAAAACCCGCACAGCACGCCGACGGCGAGGCAAAACTGAAAGAGGTCGGTGGCCTGCGACGCGGCCATGAGCCCGGCAGGCAGGGAAAAGCTCGCCAGGCATGTGGGAACAATGATCCCCCAGCGGTCGCCGACCCAGCCCAAGGCCACGCCGCCGGTGCCGAACCCGACCATGAACAACATGTACGGCAGCGAGGCCATACCCCGGCTGACGCCGAACTCGAGCCCAACCGGCTTCAGAGTCACGATGGCCCCGTACATACCCAAGCTGCCGACGGTCATCAGCACCAGGGCGGCGATCAGCCGCAGGTATCGGTAGGCGCCGACCGGCGTGCCGGACGCCGAAGGTTCGGCAACCATTGCTATGTTCGCTCTATCGGAATGCGGCCCTTTGGGCGCTCTGCCCGAAAAGCCTACAGGGTTTCGCGGCCGAAGGATATCCGGCACCGGAAGGAATTTTGCGTCGATACAATCCGGCGTTGGGCCAGCATCAGGCCCGGCGTAGGCTCTCGGCCGTGGCGAAGGCCTCGGCCCGGCGGATCATGCCGCTGACGCCCTGGAGCGCGTCGGGCACAATCTCCAGGACCTGGAAGCGGTCCGCCTCGACCGGTCCGGGCAGCAGCAAACCGGCCAGACCGGCATTGACGAAACCGAACGGCTCGTAATAGGCCGGCGCGCCAACCACCACGCAGATCTCCTCACCCAGGCGTTTGGCCTCGGCCAGGCCGTGGCGCACCAGGGCGCGGCCGATCCCCGCCCCTTGCAGGGCCGGCTCGACCGCCAAGGGCCCAAGCAGAATGGCCGGCGCCCGGCCGGCAATGTCGATCGGCCAAAAGCGCAGAGTGCCGAGCAGCCCGCCGCCGGGCGCAACCGCGGAAAAACACAAGCCCGGCGCGGGCGCGAGGCCCTCGCGCAAGCCATAGACGGTTTTCTGCTGGCGCTCGAAGCCAAAGGTCAAGTCGAGCAAGGGGTCGATATGGGCGGCATCGTCCGGCCGCTCGGCAAGGATTTCGAAGCTCATGATGGGTTCGGTCCGATTCGGGGCCCGGATAACTCAACGGGCCGAGGTGATACAAGGAAACCGCTCGGCAAAACCGGCCTTCCCTGTACGCACACGCGGGACGACCGGCCCTACGCGCGCCCCGCCGTCAGCGGGCCGCGCGGGCTTCGACGTCGTCGTCGCAGGCCTTCGCGCTCGAACATGATCACACCTCGTTCTCAAGACAGCCTTCTTGCGGCCTCGAGGATGAATAAAGCGTTAACACAGACCGGGCACGAATTCCAAGAGCTTCGTTAGGGGCCCGGTTTGCGCCGGGCGGCGCGCAGATCGGGTATGGCCTCGGCCAGACCGGCGAACAGGATAAGCGTGCAGCCGGCGACCTCGCGCCAACCGAAAGGCTCCTGCGTCAGCATCGCCGAGGCAATCGCCGCCGCCACCAATTCCAGCAGCAACAGGATCGCGACCCGGCCGGGGTCGAGGCGCGCGGCTCCCCAGAAAACCAGCCAGGTCGCCGGCAGAATAAAGAGGATCGACGTAACCAGGGCGAGCGGCATGGCGGCGATGACCTCGGCGCCGCTAGGTGGCGGGCGGGTGTCGCCGAGCACCAGCAGAAATGCGAATAAGGCGGCGGCCAGGTAGGACACGATGGTCTTGTCGAACCCCGAGGTCTCACGGGACCGGCGCGCCAGAGTGGCGGACAGGGCGAACAACAGGCCACTCAGGAGGCCAAGCCAATCGGCCGCCGAACGCGGCAGGGGCCAACCCTCCTCAAAACCCAGCACAACAACTGCGCCGGCCAGGCCCAAGGCCACGGCAGCGAGCCGCGCGGCACCGATCGGCTCGCGCAGGACCACGACCGCGAGAATCGTGGCCCAGACCGGCGCCAGATAAAATAGAAGAACGACCCGCACCACCTCGCCGATCAGGACGGCGTGGTTCCACAAGACCATCATGACGCCGAAGAGCACGCCGCTCAGGAAAAGCTCAATGCCACCGGCGATCAATTTGGCCCGGCGCGACCAGGCCCAGGGCAGCATCAGCGCCGCGGTCACCCCGAACAGCGCCAAGCTAGCCCAATCACCATGCAGGCCGCGCGCGTCGAGCCAGCGAACCGGGATCCACCATAGGCCCCACATGATCGCCGCGAAGGCGACCGCCAGGGCCGGTAGGCGTGCGCCGGTCATATGCCCTCAATCCTCATCCGTTTAAGCCCTCGTCCCAATATGGGTGCGGGCCGAAACGCGCCGCCAAGAAATCGATGAAGACGCGCACCTTGGGCGAGAGGTTCCGGCTGGCTGGATAAACCGCGTTGATGTCGGCACTGCCCCGGCCATTCCATTCCGGCATCAGTTGACCCAAGCGTCCATCGCGCAAGGCGCCGCCGCAAATGAAACTAGGCAGAAGCGCGATCCCCAGGCCACCGATCGCGGCCTGCAATAAGGCTTCGCCGTTGTTGACCCGCAAGCGGCCCGACACCCGAATCTGCCGCTCCCCGCCCGGCCCGTGAAACCGCCAACGTCCGGCTGGGGCCTGATAGGCGTAAAGCAGGCACTCATGGTCGGCCAAATCTTCCAAAGTCAGCAGCGTGCCGGCGCGCTTCAGGTACTCCGGTGCAACACAAAGGATATTCCGGCTGGGCGCCAGGCGGCGCGCGATCAGGCTGGAATCGTCCAGGCGCGTGATCCGGATAGCTAGGTCGTAACCCTCGTCGACCAGGTCGACGACCCGGTCGTTCAAATCCAGCTCGACCGATAGCTCGGGATACCTGGCCATGAAGGCAGACAGGGCGGGGGCAACATGGCAGACCCCGAAGGACATGGGCGCGTTGACCTTAAGCACGCCACGCGGCGCGGCGGCCAGGTGGGTGACCGCCGCCTCGGCAGCCTCGGCCGCCGCCAGCACCCGCTGGGCCCCCTGATAAAACGCCAGCCCCGCCTCGCTCAGGGACAGCCGCCGGGTGGTCCGGTTCAGGAGGCGCGCGCCCATGTCGTCTTCCAGGCGCGCAACCTGCTTGGATACGGCGGATTTGGACACGCCCAGTTCGCGCGCCGCGGCGGAAAAGCCGTTCAGATCCACCACCTTCGCGAACACCGCCATGGCGGCCAGCCGGTCGCTTGCGGGACGATCCAGGGTCTTGGGTTTGGCGTGGCCGGACATGGCTATTGTTTCTCACAGAAAACAATAAAATTCCATAGCCTATTATTGTTTCTCACTTATGCGGCCCCAGATTCTAGAAATCGAAATCCATAGCAACGGAGAGGCCTAAGCATGACAAAGGTTCTGGTGCTGTACTACAGCAGTTACGGCCATATCGAGACCATGGCACGCGCCGTCGCCGAGGGCGCCGGGCGGGTCGCGGGCGTCGAGGTTACACTCAAGCGCGTGCCGGAGTTGGTGCCGCCAGAGGTCGCGAAATCCTCGGGCATGAAGGTCGATCAAGACGCGCCCGTGGCAGCACCGGCCGAGTTGGCGGATTACGACGCCATCGTCTTCGGCACGCCGACGCGCTTTGGCAACATGGCTTCCCAGATGCGCAATTTTCTGGATCAGACCGGCGGCCTCTGGGCCAAGGGCGCGCTTATCGGCAAGGTCGGCAGCGTTTTCGCCTCGACCGCAACCCAGCACGGCGGTCAAGAGACCACCATCACTTCGTTCCACACCACCTTGCTGCATCAAGGCATGGTCATCGTCGGCCTGCCCTACAGCTTTGCCGGGCAGATGACACTGGACGAGGTAACCGGCGGCACTCCCTATGGCGCGACCACCATGGCCGGCGGCGACGGGAGTCGGCAACCGAGCGATAACGAATTGGCCGGCGCTCGTTTCCAGGGCGAGCACGTCGCCCAAATCGCGGCCAAGTTAGCGGCCTGAGAAAGGACAATTCCCATGATCGAAATCAGGCCCTTCGAAACCCTGGGGCGCTTCGAGAACGATTGGCTCTCGGCGCGCTATCACTTCAGCTTCGCCGGGTATCACGACCCGGCGCGGCGCGGCGTCGGGCCGCTATTGGTCTGGAACGACGACCGAATTCAGCCCGGCACCGGCTTCGATCGCCATGGCCACCGCGACATGGAGATCATCACCTACATCCGGCGCGGCGCGATTACCCACGAGGATCACTTGGGCAATCGCGGCCGGACCGAGGCGGGCGACGTCCAGGTCATGTCCGCCGGAAAGGGCATTCAGCACGCCGAATTCAATCGGGAGGACGAAGCGACCGAGCTGTTTCAGATCTGGATTGAACCGAACCGCCGTGATCTTGAGCCGCGCTGGGAGCAACGCCGCTTTCCCAAGGCAGAGCGAGGCGGTGCGCTGGTGCCGCTCGCCTCCGGCCGGGCCGGCGACGACGACGCCCTGCCGATCCATCAGGACGCCGCCATCCTGGGCGCGACTCTGACCGCCGGACAGACCGTTACTCACCTTCTGGGCGCCGGCCGGCGGGCCTACCTGATCTCCGCGCGCGGCCGGATCGCGGTCAACGGCACGCCGGCCGGCGCGCGCGATGGGATCGTCATAACCGGGGAGCCGGAAATCACCATCGCGGCCGTCGAGGAATCGGAAATCCTGCTGGCCGATCTGCCCTGACCCCTCGCCCGGTGGCGGCCGGGTGCCGGCGTGCTAGACTGCCGCCTGCAAACGAACATTGCGGGATCATGGCTTTGTCACGACGTCTAGCCGCCGGCCTTTTGTGCCTGCTCAGTCTTTTCGTTTACCTGCCTCAATCGGGCGCGCAGACGCAGACCCCGCAACGGCCGATCAGGGCCGTGGTCGAGCAATGGGAACGGACCTTCAACGCCATCACGCTTGAAATCGACCGTGGTCAGATCAGCCCGGAACGCGCCTTGGAGTTGAAGGCCAGGCTGATCGAGATCGAAAAGGAAGCCGTTAAGGTGCGAACCAACGCGGAAACCGCACTTAAGCCGGTCAAGGTTCAGCTCGAGGCGCTGGGCCCCGCGCCGGCCGAGGGCGAACCGGCGGAAACGCAGGAGATTGCCGACCAACGCAATAAAATAGTGGATGACATCGCGGCCTACGAGGCGCGGACCAAACAGGCCGACCTGGCCGCGACCAAGGTCAAGGACCTGGGCCTTCAAATCAACGCCATGACCCTGGAGCGAACGATCCAGCGCTTGCTCCAGAGTTATCCCATACCGATCGTCCCGGGCACGATCGCCGTGGCGGTGCCGGAGTTTTTTGAGGCGCTGGCGGTCAGGACCAAGGCGCCGGCCGCGTGGTGGCGGTCCCTGAGCGAGGACCAGCGGCAAAGCGTCTTGACCCGCGTCGCGACCTATCTAATCCCCGCGATCGTCTTCGCCTGGCTGCTGCGCCGGGCGCTGTTGCGCTTCTTCGGGCGCGACCGAGCGATCCAACATCCAACCTATGCGCGCCGCCTGACCGGCGCGGTCGCCGAAGGGCTGGCCCACGGCATCGTGCCGTCGTTCATCATGGCTGCGGTCCTGTTGCGCGCCCGAAGTGAGGCCACCTTGATGAGCGGCTTGCTCGCGGAGATGGTGGTGGCCGGCTGCGGGGTGGCGATCATGATCGTCTTGGCCTGGGCCCTGCCACGCGCGGTTCTGGCGCCGGACTTGCCGGCTTGGCGCATGCTCCCCTTCCCGGCGGACCATGCCCGGATCATCGGCCGCCGAATCGTCTATCTGGCGGCGGTTTTCGCGGCCGACAATTTCCTTGCCGCCTCGAGCCAGGACATCGTGCCCACGGACGAGCTGAGGTCGTTATACCTGTTTGTCTTCGGCACCATGGAGGCGACCGGCATCCTGCTGTTGACCCAGGGCTGGCTGTGGCGCTGGGAAGAGGCGGAATTGGCCGCCGCGCCCGCCACGGACGAGGCGCCCCCCAAGACCGGAAACTGGGGCTTCTGGACCAGCCTGAAACGTATCATCGGCCTGTTCGCGCTCGCGGCGGTCGCCGCTGCGACCTTCGGCTACGTCAACCTCAGCCGCTACGTGATCGAGAACCTGGTCGTCAGCGGCATGGCGATCGGCATCCTGTTTCTGCTCCGCGGTGTGATACGCGAGGCGATCGGAGCCGCGTTGCGCTCGCGCGTGATGCAGGACACGCTGGCCATCCCCCACAAGTCCCGCAATCGTTACAAATTCTGGCTGCGCGCTGCCCTAAATGTCGCGATCCAGCTCGGCGGTCTGGTCCTGCTGATGATCGTCTGGGGCGTCCCGGCGGACGACATCTACGCCTGGGCGCGCGGCGTCCTGCAAGGCTTCACGATCGGCAGCGTCACGATCTCGCTCAGCGAAATCTTCATCGCGGTTCTGATCTTCATCGCCGCCATGGTCTCGACCCGCGCGATACAACGGGCCCTGACGGAGCGCGTCTTTCCCCAAACCAACCTGGACGTGGGGATTCAGAATTCGCTGTCCTCGGGCTTAGGCTACCTTGGGCTAGCCATCGCCGCCATGCTCGCGATCTCGGCGATCGGTCTCGATCTCTCTAACGTCGCCCTGATCGCCGGCGCGCTTTCGGTCGGTATCGGCTTCGGGCTTCAGGCGATCATCAACAATTTCGTATCCGGCTTGATCCTATTAATCGAACGGCCGATCAAGGTGGGCGACTGGATCGTGGTTGGTGCCTACGAAGGTACAGTCAAGCGGATCAACGTGCGCGCGACCGAGATCGAAACCTTTCAGCGCGCCTCGATCATCGTGCCCAACAGCGAGTTGATCTCGGGCGCGGTGACCAACTGGACTCACAAGGACAGCTATGGCCGGGTGGAGATTCCAATCGGCGTGGCTTACGGTTCGGACGTTCAGCAAGCTATGGCGATCCTCAGGAAATGCCTGGACGACCACCCGGAAATCCTGGCTTGGCCCGAACCCAATGTGCTGTTCCGCCGGTTCGGCGAAAGCTCGTTGGATTTCGAGGCGCGCGGTTTTATCGCCAACGTCACCCTGCGCATCATTGTGATCAGTCAGCTTTGCGTCGCCATCGATCAGGCGTTCCGCGAGGCCGAAATCGAAATCCCCTTCCCGCAACGCGATCTGCATATACGCAGCGCCGAGGGCCTGTCCATGGAGGCGCGCCAACGCGCCGCGGCCGACGGGACCGCGCCACCCTCGCCCGCTGCACCTGGAAAGGACGGAGGCGACCGCACTGGGTCGACCACAGGGCCGGACGATTAACATGAGCAAGGCCTTCACCAAGGAACCGGACGGCGAAGACGTCGAGGACGAAGCACCCGAGGCGCTAGAACCGCTGCCCGCCGGTTTAAAGAATTACATCACGCCGCAAGGCCTTTCTTGCTTGCAGAAAGAGTTGCGTGAATTGAGGTCGGTTGAGCGGCCCAAGGTGGTCGAGGTTGTGTCCTGGGCGGCAGGCAATGGCGATCGTTCGGAGAACGGCGACTATATCTACGGCAAGAAACGCCTGCGCGAGATCGATCGGCGGATCCGCTTCCTGCACAAACGCCTTGAGATCGCCGAGGTCGTCGACCCGGGGCGACAGTCCAATCACGAGCAGGTCTTCTTCGGTGCCCGCGTCACCTATGCGGACCAGCATGGCAATGAGCGCCAGGTGCGTATCGTCGGCGTCGACGAAACCCGCGGCAACCCGGAGGCGGTGAGTTGGATATCTCCGGTCGCGCGGGCATTGCTCAAGGCTTACGAAGGCGACACAGTCGAGGTGCGTACCCCCAACGGGCCGGAATCGATCGAGGTTATCGAAATTTCCTACGGCGACTCATGATCGCCGCTCTTGGGGGCCTTCGCCCCTAGAGCACAAAAAAGGGCCCCGCCACTTTTGACAGTGGCGGGGCTGTCTTCACAGGCCTATCTGGCTAAGCCGAAGGCTTACTTGGCGAACTTGATTTCGACCCGGCGGTTGCGCGCCTCTTCCATGCCGTCGTCGGTGCTGACGGCCGGGAGTTTCTCGCCGTAGGCATCGGTCAAGACCTTGCCCTTAGTCAGTCCACTTTCGAGCAGAAAGGACATGACCGCATCGGCCCGACGCTTGGCCAGGGCATCGTTATAAGACGTTTCCCCCGCACGGTCGGTGTGACCGCTGGCCAGCACCATGCTCACGTCGGCCTTCTTGGCATCGCTCGCGACTTTGCTAAGAATCGACTTGGCACCCGGCGTCAGCTTATCCTGATCCAGATCGAAGAAGACCACGTAAGGCCCAGGCAGCGGCATCGCCGGCTGCGGAGCCGGTGCCGGAGCGGCGACTTTCGGTTCCGGCTGGATTTGAGCAAGAGCCATGGCAAAACCGGCACGGCAGCGCTCGATATCAGCGGGCTGCATATTCTCTTCCTGTTCCTGCATCCAGCAGTCGAACATGACCTGCGCGTGCGCGGCCTCGGCCGGCTTGCGGTCGGCCGCACCGGCGCCGAGCGCCGCGACCAACCCTTCGCGGGCGTTGGACAACTCGTCGCGCTTGTCCGCCGGCAAATTGCGCGCATCGATGGCTTCCGGCTGAACCGACTTATTCGAAGCGGCCTCTATGGCGCGGTTCGCGAACACGTCCGAGTCCGGATAGTCGGCCTCCCGGAACTCGGAATCGGCAAGCTCCACATAGCCCTTGTACAGGCTGGTGTTGAAGTCCGAGCCGGACGGCGTCGTATTCTGCGCCTTTTCAAGCTGAAAACCGGCACAAGCCCCCAGCAGCAACGCACCAGACAACGGTAAAATTGCCCTTGCACACTTAAACATACCTACACCCTCCCAGATTCTACATGAATAACCCGGGAAGACACTCCCGGGCGCGGACCAGGGTGGCACAAAGTCTCGGCTATCACAAATTTATTTGCACACCAATGTAGCGGCGCGAACACCTACCGCAGATCGAAACTTGCGGCCATGGGCGCATGGTGGGATTGCGGGCCGCCTTCGGTCAGTTCGTCCTCCAGGTCCTCGTTCAAGATCTCGAGCTCCCGGTAGTGGGCGAAAAGCCCGTGCGAGACCAGGACATGGTCCAGCATGGCCGGACGGCCACCATGGATGACCGAATAGCGCCGCGATTCCGGCAAGGTCGCGTCGAGCGAGATCATTGCGCGCGACCCTAGCCCGGGATTGCCAGTATCGCCGGGATCGCCCCGCAGGATTCGGAGCGGGGTTTGCCGTTCTTCGGCATTGAAATCGCCGCACACGGCAATCAGGGCCCGTGCGTCGCCGTCGAACAGTTGCTCGATCAACAACCGGGTCTCCAGGGCCTGGCCGGCGCGCTTCAGGGTCGCCAGGTAGAACCCCTCGGCCCAGCCCGCCAGGCTGAGCCAGGTCGCGGCGTCGGATTTCTGGCCCGGCACCGGCGCGGCCAAGGGCGCGCGCAGATGCAGATTGATGACATGAAGCAAGCGGCCATCCGGCAACTCGACGGCGGCGCTCAGGACTGGCCGGTTCCATTCCACGGGCACATCGGCGGCCACCGGCGGACGCGCGGTCGTCAAGCGGGCCTGCGGCGGCGCGACCAGATCGTGGCGAAGCTCCCGCACCTCGCGCAGCGGATAGCGGCTGAGAATGACCAGATTATGCACCGCATCCGAGCCGCGTGCGGCGCCCGGCTTGGGCGCCGGCCCGGAGACCCGCGTGGTTTCGGCCCGATGGAAATCGGCGTAGGGCGTGTCCGCCAGCAGGTGCTCGAGCGCCAGCAATCTACGCGGCCCGCCGCCGGGCGGCCGTTGACCGTTGACCTCTTGCAAGCACAGGATATCGGCCGCCAAACGGATCAATTGCGGCCGCAGGATTCGGACCCGTTCCTCCAACGGCACCGGCAAGTCCGGCCCCTGGTCCAGGCTTTCCGTGTTGAAGGTTGCAATGCGCAGGTCGCCGAGCATGACCCGATGGTAACCGCCGTGCCGCCGGAGGCCAAGAAATGGGGGCTAAAACGACGAGCCGGGCTGGGTCAGGAATTCCACTTCTTCCGGCGTGCTGTCGCGGCCGAGGATGGCGTTACGGTGCGGAAAGCGGCCAAAGCGCGCGACGATATCCCGGTGCCGGACGGCATAGTCGAGCCAGCCGGGATCTTCGTCCAACTCACCGATTAGGCGCACGCAGTGCTCCTGATCCGCTAGGTCCTCGCTGTGCTCTAGGGGCAGGTAGAGGAACACACGCTGGACTTGCGGCAAGCCGCGATCCAGGCCCTGTGCTAAGGCGTGCCGGGTCACCGCGAGCGCCTGGGGGTCGGTTTGGAAGGCGCGCGCATGGCCCCGAAACAAATTTCGCGGCGCCTGATCGAGCAAAATGCAAAGGGCCACGCAGCCTGCCGCCGTTTCGCGCCAAGACTCGAAGTCGCCCGCGGCGGCGGTTTCGTGCAGACCGGCCAAGCGCGTACGCACTTCGGCATCGAAGGCGGAGTCCTTCATGAACCAGCGCCGGGACGGTCCCTCGTCGAAGCAAAACCCGAGGATGTCCGCGATCACAGCGCCGGAGTCGGCGTTCGGCATTGTTTCAGCTCACGGGATCTGCTGTCACCGTGACCTCGACGTTCATGTCCAGGAAATCCCCAGCCGCGCCGGTGAAACTGCCTTGCACCGGAATTGCTTGGGAGGGATCGCGGGTCACCGCGACACGGATCAGATTGCGTCCGCCGACCAAACCGTTGGTCGGATCGAACTCGACCCAGCCGCTGCCCGGCAGATAGATTTGAGCCCAGGCATGGGTCGCGCCGGCGCCGACCATGCCCGGACCGGAGTTATCGAGCCCCGGATCGTAGAGATAGCCGCTGACAAAACGCGCGGCCATGCCCAAGCTGCGCGCGGCCTCCATCAGCAGAAGCGCGAAGTCGCGGCAGGTGCCGGCCATACGGTCCAGGGTCACGACCGGCTCTTGGGTTTTATCTTCATGGACATAATAGGAGAAGTTTCGATTGATCGCCTGAGATATGTTGACCAGCAAGTCGTCGGTCTCCGTCCAACCGTCGGGCGAGAGGAAGCGGCGCACCCAGGTATCGACCTTATGCTTGGGATCGGGATAGTGCCGCTCGATGGTCCGTCCCAAATCCGGAACTTCATCCTGCGAGTAACTGAAGGGTACCGTGCGGGCAAAAGATTCAATGGGAAACTCAGGTTCCTCGACACCGAAATGCTCCACGGTGAAGGTGCTTTCGAAACGCAGGGTATCAGCCGGCTCTGAGAAGGTCGCGATGGCGATCGAGTTACTAAACACGTCGTGCAACCAGCGCACCTGGGCGGGCGGCGAAATTTCGAGTCTGGTGGATAGAAGGCGCAGATCGTGGCTGTCGCGCGGCCGCAGCATCAGGCGATGCTCATTAAAAAGCACCGGCCGGGCATAGCGGTAAATCGTGGTGTGTTTGACGGTTAGGCGGGTTGACATTGGTCTTGCGCCGGCGTACCGGCGGCCCCCCCGCCGTGCCCGAAATAGTCCCGGCCAAGCTCACCGGTGATCGCGATAATCCGGTATTGCAGCGCGTCCAAATACTCGTGCAATCCACCCGCAATCACGTCGCCGATATCGGCCGACTCCAGCCGGCCGCGCAGCTCGCGCAGCGCCCGCGCGGCGGTACCGCCGGCCAGACCAAAACGGGTCTCCAGGTCCTCAATATGGTCGCACGCCAGCTCGAGCGAGACGTAGACCGAACGAGGAAACAGGCGATTGTACAATAAGAAACCGGCCACGGTCGCCGGGTTCAAGCCGCGCGGATGGGCCCGGCGAAAGGCATGATATCCGGCGGCCGAGCGCAGCAGTGCGTTCCATTGCCCGGCATCGATCGACGAGCCGACCAGATCGGACGAGGGCAGAAGGTGATGATACTTGATATCCAACAGACGAGTTGTCTGATCGGCCCGCTCCAGGCACTTACCCAGCTCATGAAACGAGTGGACCTGATCTCGGTAGAGGGTACCCTCTGTAATGCCGGAATGGGTTTGGCACTGCACCTTGATCCGGGAACACAAAGCGGACAACTTGTCCAGGCGCAAATCCGCAGGCGTGAGCTCACTGAGCTCGTTGTGGAAGACATTGATATGCGTCCACATCTCGGT
>JAJFGO010000110.1 GCA_021776095.1 Kiloniellaceae bacterium
TGAAATCGGGGGTGCGCGCCTAGTGGTCCGATCCTAACGCTTGGTTCCCAAGCGTTAGGTGAATCGGCCCACCAAGCCGTTGATCTTGTGGGGCGACTTATCCAAACGGATGGGAACCATCCGTTTGGGTCGCACCACTAGGCCCGGTCCAACGCGCGTTCAAGGCTCAATTGGCGATAAAGCGAACAGTGACCGCGAACATCTGAGTGCTGTTCATGCTCGGGCCATTACCACAATTCAGGCGCGCGGGAAGCTCGGCTTCCGCTTGTCGAAAAACGCGGCAATGCCTTCCCGAGCCTCGGCTCCGCCCAGAGCGCGGGCGATGGCGTCTGCTTCCTGGTCGAGCTGTGCGTCGAGGCTGTGGTGCTGCGCCCCATCAACCAGGCGCTTGATCTCCGCCAAGGCGTGCGGCGGGCCCTCAGCAAGGATAGTGGCGCGTGCGATTGCGTCGTCGAGGGCCTGGCCCGGCGTGCTGAGGTGATTGATAAGACCCAGCGCGTGCAAGCGCTCGACCCCGATGCGGTCGCCGGTCATGGCCATCTCGTTGAGCAATTGACGCGGCAGGGCCCGGCCCAGGAACGCTGTTGCGCCGCCGTCGGGGGTCAGGCCGATCTTCACATAGGCGACCGAAAGATAGGCATCGCGCGCCGCCACGATTAAATCGCAGGCCAGCGCCAAGGAGGCGCCGGCACCGGCCGCGCCGCCCTCGATCGCCGCGATGATGGGCTTGGGGCAGGCGCGCATGGCGCGGATCATGGTGTGCAAACGGTCGACCCCGGCCTTGCGGTCGTTCAGCTCCATGGCGGCGCGTTCGCGCAAGCCCACGACGTTGCCGCCGGAGGAGAAAAAACCCTCGGCGCCGGTGACCACGATGCCGCCAACACCATCGTCGGCGCCGGCCAGGGTGATGACATTCGCAAAGTCCTCGTAGAAGTCCCAGCCCAAGGCGTTGCGGGTGGCGGGATCGTCGTTGACGGCGATCAGGATCCTGCCGTCGCGCCGGGTGCTCAGGTGACTGGTCATGTCAGGCGGCTTTCGAGAATGCGATAAAACGTTCCAGGTGATGGTCGGCGTCGCCTAGTTGATGGTCGATCATGGTCAGGCGCTTCGCGTAGTGCGGCAGCGCGTAGTCCCAGGTCATGGCGATGCCGCCGTGCAGTTGGATCGAGTCCTCGGCGACCAGGCGGCCGACCCGTCCGATCAGGTTCTTGGCGGCCGAGAGGGTCCGTTCGCGCTCCGCGCGCGGTGCGTCCAATTTTCCGGCGGCGAGCATGGTGGCGGACCGCGCCTGCTCGATCTCCAGGCACATATCGACCATGCGGTGTTGCAGGGCTTGGAACTTTCCCAGGGGCACGCCGAACTGCGTGCGTGTGCGCAGATAGTCCAGGGTCGTGTCGCGGCACACCTCCATGATGCCGAGGGCCTCCGCGCACAGGGCCAGGACACCGCGTCCGATAACGCGCTCGATGGCGGGATAGGCGGTCCCCGCCGTGCCGAGGCACGTTTCGGCGGAAACCCGCGCGCCGACCAGGTCGATCTCCGCGGCGCGCCCGCCATCGACGGTCCCATAGCCGCGCCGGGTCACGCCCTCGGGGTCGCCGGCGACCAGGAACAGGCTCAGGCCGTCTGGGTCCGCCGCGTCGCCGCCGGTGCGCGCGGAGACAATCAGGGCGTCCGCCGTATCGCCGTTGAGCACCACCGATTTGCGTCCGTCCAGGATCCAGCCGCCGGCGTCCTCGCGCGCACGGGTGCGAACCTCCGATAGGGCATAGCGGCTGTCCGGCTCGCCATGGGCGAAGGCCAGCAAGCGGGTGCCGGCGATGACCTCGGCGATCTGCGCCTGTTGCGCCGCGGTTCCAGCCTCGGCGAGAAGGCCCGCGCCCAAGACCGCGCTGGCCAGGAACGGTTCGACCGCCAAGCCGCGGCCGACTTCTTCCATCACCACCATGATGTCCACGCCGGCGCCGCCTAAGCCGCCCATTTCCGCGGGCACAAGTGCGCCGATCAGACCCAAGTCCGCGAAGTCGGTCCAAAGTGCGCGGCTGAAGCCGTCGTCACTAGCGGCGAAATCGTGGCGCGCCTGGATCGGGTAACGCTCGCGGAACAGGCGCGCGGCGGTGTCGCGCAGGATGCGGCGCTCTTCCGAAAGTTCGAAGTCCATGGGCGTCCTCTCCCCCTAGAGGCGCAGCATCTGTTTGGCGACGATGTTGCGCTGAATTTCGTTCGAGCCACCATAGATCGAAAGCTTACGCATGTTGAAATACTGGCGTGCCAGGGGCATGGCGTAGTCCGGCCCGATCGGCGCCTCGTTATAGCCTTCGTCGAAGGCCTCGGGCACGAAGGGCAAGGCATAGGGGCCGATCGCCCGGCGCAACAGGTCCGTGATCTCCTGGCGGATCATTGTGCCCTTAATTTTCAGCATGGAGCTTTCAAGGCCCGGCGCGGTACCCGCCGCCGCGGCGCAGAGCGTGCGCAGATTGAGGGTCGCCATGGCCATGAGGTCGATCTCGACCTGCGCCACGCGGGCGGCGAACAGGGGGTTCTCGGCCAGGGGCCGGCCGTCACTCTTTTGATCGCGTGCGACTTGTTTCAGATGGTCCAGGCTCTGCAATGAGAAGGCGACCCCGGCGATGCCCGTGCGCTCGTGAGTGAGCAGGTACTTGGCGTAGGTCCAGCCCTTGTTCTCTTCGCCGACCAGGTTCGCCGCCGGAACCCGCACGTCTTCGAGAAAGACCTCGTTGATCTCGTGCTCGCCTTCCAAGGTGACGATCGGCCGCACGGTGATGCCAGGGCTGTCCATGTCGATCAGCAGGAAGGAGATGCCTTCTTGCGGTTTAACCTGGGTATCTGTCTTGACCAGGCAAAACATCTTGTCGGCAAAGTGACCGAGCGTGGTCCAGGTTTTCTGTCCGTTGACGATGTAGTGGTCGCCGTCGCGCACCGCCCGGGTTTTGAGGGAAGCTAGGTCCGAGCCCGCGCCCGGCTCGCTATAGCCCTGGCACCACCAGTCCTGGTCATTGAGGATACGCGGCAGGTAGGTACGTTTCTGCGCCTCGGTGCCGAACTTGATCAGCACCGGGCCCAGCATGTTCAGACCGAAGGGCACGATGCGCGGCGCGCCGGCGGCGATGCATTCCTCGTCGAAGATATGCTTTTGCACCGGCGTCCAGCCGGTGCCGCCGTGTTCGACCGGCCAATGCCAGGCGAGCCAGCCCCGCGCATTGAGCACGGCGTGCCAGGTCAGGTAGTCCCGCTTGTCGAGGCGCTTGCCATCCCGGACCTTGGCGGCCAGGGCGTGCGGCAAGTCCTCTTTCAAAAAGGCGCGCACCGATTCGCGAAACGCGGATTCCTCGGCGCTGAAGTTCATGTCCATGAGTTCTGCGTTCCCTCTAAAGCGTCGCCTCACTGCCCCAGATCGAGGTGACCTGCGACGACAACACGCCGCCGTTGCCGTGAGCCAGGGCGACCTTTGCGTTCTTGACCTGCCGGGCACCGGCCTCGCCGCGAATCTGCGTGACCGCCTCGATCATGGTGTAGAGGCCGTACATGCCTGGATGCACGCACGACAGCCCGCCGCCGGAGGTGTTGACCGGCAACGGGCCACCGGGCGCGATCCGCCCGCCGGAGACGAAAGGCCCGCCTTCGCCCTTGGCGCAAAAGCCTAGATCCTCCAAAAACAGAATCGTGTTGATGGTGAAGGCGTCGTAGAGCATCAGCAGGTCGATGTCCTTCCGCGCGACGCCGGCCATCTCGAAGGCGCGCGGCCCGCTATCCACGGCCGCCGAAACCGTAAGCGCCGGCATACACGAAATCATGCGGTGGTGATGCGCCATGGCCGCGCCCAGCAGGTAAACCGGCGCCTTGGGCCGGTCCTTGGCGCGATCGGCGCGGGTCATCACCATGGCCGCGCCGCCGTCGGTGACCAGGCAGCAATCCAGCTTGCCCAGGGGATCGTTGATTATGCGGGCGTTCAAGACATCGTCGATACTCAACGGCCCCCGGGCGAAGGCATCCGGGTTGAGATTGGCCCATTGCCGCGCGGCCACCGCCACTTCCGCCATGTGGGTGCGAGTGGTGCCGAATTCGTGCATGTGGCGCGCGGCGGCCAGGGCATAGGCCGTGATCGGGTTGCGCGGCTTGAACGCGGCCTCGTAGGGCATGGGCTCCGAGATCGACGTAAAGCCCCCGGCGGAGCGCTGGTTCGAGCCGTAGGCGATAACCGCGACGTCGCACAGGCCTGCCTCCAAGGCCAGGGCGGCATTGAGTGCGTGGGCCTGAAACGACGATCCGCCGATGTTCGAACCGTTGGAGAACCTTGGCCGGACGCCCAGGTATTCCGCGACCGACATGGCGGGCATGGAATGCACCGCCGTTGCCGCGAAGACGCCGTCCACGTCGGCGATATTCAGACCGGCCTCAGCCAAGGCGATATGCACCGATTCGGCCAAAAGCTCCATGGCGCTGCGCCCCGGCGCCTCGCCACATCCCACCATGCCGACGCCGACGCAGGCGGCCGTGCCTCTCAAACTCTTGCTCATGCGGCGGGCTCTCTCACAGCGGGGTGAACAGGACTTGCGGCTGTCCGTCCAGGGCGGCCACGCGCGCGCGCACCTTCATACCGATCTTGACCGCCGTGGGTTCGACGTCGACCACCCGGCTCATCATGCGGGGCCCCTCGGCCAGATCGATCAAGGCGACGTTGTAGTCGCCGCCCTTTTCCGGGCGGTTGCGCACCACGGTGGTGGAATAGACCACGCCGTCGCCGCTGGCCTCGACCCAGTCCAGACCGGTTTCGCCGGTGCCGGGCACGGCGACGCGTGGATAGAACACATAGCGGCCGCTGTCCTTAGCGCGCTGGATCATAAACTTGCCCTCGGCCAGAAAGGCCCGGAATTGGGCCTCCGGCCCCAGGGTCGCGGTTTTACTCATGCACCAAATCTCCCTCGTCCATCGTCGCGCTCAGACCCAAGCGGGCCCGTGCCGCGTTGTATTCCTGTTTAAGTCGCGCGATGAACACGGCCGTGTCGGCAATCTCCTTAACCGCCCCCACACCTTGCCCGGCGCTCCAGACATCCTTCCAGGCCTTGGCCTTGGAGCTGCCGCCCTCGAAGTTCATTTTCGAGGCATCGCTTTGCGGCAGATCGTTCGGGTCCATGCCGGCCGCTACGACGGACGGTTTCAGGTAATTACCCAGCACGCCGGAAAAGAAGTTCGTATAGACGATGTCGTTGGCCGCGCTCTCCACGATCATCTGTTTGTAGCCTTCGGGCGCGCGGGCCTCGTGGGTCGCGATAAAGGCGGAGCCGATATAGGCCAGGTCCGCGCCCATGGCCTGGGCCGCTAGCACCGCGCCGCCGGTCGCGATGGCGCCGGACAGCAACAGGGGGCCGTCGAACCAGGCCCGGATTTCCTGGATCAGCGCGAAGGGCGAGGTGATGCCGGCATGGCCGCCGGCCCCGGCCGCCACCGCGATCAAACCGTCCGCGCCTTTCTCGATGGCTTTGTGCGCGAAACGATTGTTGATGATGTCGTGCAGGGTGATCCCGCCATAGGAATGGGCGGCTTGGTTGACCTCCTCGCGCGCGCCGAGCGAGGTGATCAGGATCGGAACCTTGTGCTTCACGCAGACGTCCAAATCCTGCATCAAGCGCGGGTTGGAGCGGTGCACGATCTGGTTCACCGCATAGGGCGCGGCGGGCCGGTCCGGGTTCTTCTGGTTGTGCCGGTCGAGCGCCTCGGTGATGGTCTTAAGCCAGACCGCAAGTTCTTCCTGCGGGCGCGCGTTCAGGGCCGGAAAGGCGCCGACGATGCCCGCCGTGCATTGGGCGATCACCAGGTCCGGGTTGGAGACAATGAACAAGGGCGCGCCCACTGCGGGCAGCGACAGTCCCTGAAGGATCGGCGGCAAGGCCATCAGCTAATTCTCCTCATGGCGCGCCTGTACGCTTGAGTATGAGGGCGTCGAGCGCGACGGCGCGATCGGGGAGCGCCCGCAGCGGATTGAGCTCGACACTCTCAATGGTCTCAGCCTGCCCGGCGGCGAAACGCGATAGGAGTGAGATGGCTTCGGCCAGGGCGTCGAGATTGGCCGGTGGCGCGCCGCGCGCGCCCTTCAATAAGACCGCGCCCTTCAAATCCTCGATCATGGTTCGCGCCTCGGCCACGCCGATGGGCGCGCGGCGGAACGAAACGTCTTTCAAGACTTCGGTGAAAACGCCGCCCAGGCCGAACATGACCACCGGGCCGAAGACTGGATCGTTGCGCGCGCCCAGAATGCATTCCACCCCGCCCTCGACCATGGGCGAGACAAGGACGCCATCGATCCGGGCATTGGGCGCCTGTGCTTTCGCGCGTGTGACAATTTTCTCGAATTCGGCCGCTGCTCCCGATGGCGCGACATCGAGGGCGACCCCGCCAATTTCGGTTTTGTGCGCGATATCGGGCGAGGCGATTTTCAGGGCGACGGGACCGCCAAAAGCCTGGGCAGCTGCGGTCGCGTTCTGCGCGTCGCGCGCCAGGGCATCCTCGACCATCGGCAGGCCGGCGGCTGCCAGGATCGTCTTGGCCTCGCGCTCGCCAAGAGAGCCCTCGGGCAAGGCCGTTGCCGGCAAGGGGGGCGGTGTTTCGTCGGGCCCGCGCGCGAAAGCCTGACCGAAATGCATCAGGGCCGCGATTGCCGCGACCGCGCGGGTTGGGTCTTCGAACACCAGGTGGCCCTCGGCCTCATAACGGTCGATAATTTCTTGTGTCGCGACCAGCGAATGCACCAACAGGCGATCTTCGAACCCGGCGATGCCCTTTTTCACCGCGCGTATAAGATTATCGGCGATGCTGGGGGCGCCCGCGACCGAGGTCCAGAATCCCAGGATCACGTCGTAGCCGCCCTGTTCCAACATGATCCGCATGTTGGTCTCGACCAAACTCATGTCGTTAAAGGCTTGTGCGGTCACATCGACCGGATTGCGCGGCGCGGCGAAGGGGAGCCGGGCCTTCAATTCCTTCTGTGCCGCTTCCGGCATGGGCGGAGTCTCAACCCCGTGATCTTCCGCGGCGTCGGCCATCAGGACGCCCGCGCCGCCGGAGATGGTGACCAGGCCAAGGCGATTGTTAACCGGAAAGATACGAGGCCGGCAGGCGTAAGCGATATCCAGCATTTCTTCGGTCGAGCGCGCCCGCCGGGCACCGTATTGGCGCAGGATGGCGTCGTAGACCGCGTCTTCGCCGGCCAGGGCGGCGGTATGAGAGCCGGCCGCTGCCGCGCCGGCTTTGGAACGGCCGACCTTCATGACGATGATCGGCTTGCGCGCCGCGCGCGCGATCTCCAAGGCCGCGATTAATCCAGGTCCGTCTTGTGCGCCCTCGATATAGGCCGCAATGGTATGCACGTCTTCGTCCTGCGCGAATAGACGGATGGTCTCCGCGACGTCGACATCGACCTCGTTGCCGGTGGTGATCAGTTTGCCGACTTTCAGTCCGCGCTGACGCGCGACCATATAGATGTGACTGCCGTAAGCGCCTGATTGGCTGGCGACGGCGAGGGGCCCCGGCTCCGGCGCATAGCGATCTATGGTGGCTGTGAAACTGGCCAGGAACCTGCTACCCGCGTCGAAAGCACCCAGGCAGTTTGGCCCGATAATGCGTATGCCGGTTTCCCGTGCGATCTCTGCCATCTCGGCTTGCAAGGCGGCGCCGGCCGCGTCCGTTTCGGCGAAGCCGGAAGAGAAAACCAAGCATGCCTTGGCGCCCTTGTGCGCGGCCTCGCGGATCGCTTGGTTCACCGCCAGCGCGGGGACCGCGACGATGGCATAGTCGATGGCCTGGTCGATCTCCGAAACCGAGGGAAAGCTGCGCAGACCCTGCACGCGGTCACGCTTTGGATTGACCGGCAGGATCGTGCCGGCAAAACCGTGCCTTAGCATGTAAGCGATCGGCCGGCCGCCGATCCGGGTCGGGTCGTCCGACGCGCCGACGACCGCGACCGCGCGCGGGCTCAAAAGATCGCTCAGGGTCGTCGCGTCGCGATGCGTCATGGATGACGGCTCATGCCGGGCCGGTCACGCTTAGGCCGCCGCAGACATACATCGTTTGCCCGGTGGTGAAGCCGGCCTCGTCGGACACGAAATATGCGGCCGCCGCCGCGACTTCCTGCGGCTGCCCCATGCGGTGCATCGGCACATTGGCGACGAAGGCCTCGCGCTCCGGCGATCCCGGCGGCAGGTTAGCGGCGAACAATTCGGTTTCGATCGGCCCCGGTGCGACGTTGTTGACGGTAATGCCGTGACTCGCCAGCTCGAGCGCCGCGCTACGGGTCAGGCCCAGGATTGCCGCCTTGGAGGCGGAATAGATCAACCTTGTCGCCTTGCCCAGGCCGGCGCGGCTGCCGATCATGACGACCCGGCCGAAACTTGCCGCCTTCATGTTGGGTATCGTGGCCTGCAGGGCCCAAATACCTGCCTGCACGTTCAGGCGCATGGTGGCGTCGAACTCGGCGTCCGTGGCATCCTCGATCGACGCGGGCGCGACCAGGCCGGCATTGTGAACCAGACGCAGGACCTTGAATTCGTCGGCGATCTCCGCCAGGACGGCCTTAGCAGTCTTTTCTTCGGACAGATCGGCGGCATAAAAGCGGCCGGGGAAATCCTTCGGCTCGCTGCGCGACACGCCGATGACCTGGTAGCCTTGGCCGGCCAGTTGGGTCGCGATGGCCGCGCCGATGCCGCGGCTGACGCCGGTGATCAGGACATTCTTGTTTGCCATCGCGCCGCCCTCAAGCCGGGGTATGGGCTGGCAGGCCAAGCGCGGCGCGCCGCGCCAGCCACGGGGTCGGCCGGTAGCGGTCGTCGCCGGTGATGGCCTGCAGGCGCTCCAGGATGCGCAAGGTCCGTGCCGTGCCCAGATCCTCGGCCAACTCCAAGGGGCCCAGCGGGTAATTGAGGCCCAGCTTCATGGCCACGTCGATGTCTTGGGGCGTCGCCAATCCGATCTCCGCCATGAAGCAGCCCAGGTTGGCGATCATGGCGGAGACGCGCTGGGCGACGAATCCGGGCGAGTCCTTGATCGCGGTGACCTTGCGTCCGGTGGCGGCGATGGCGGCGGCCAGGGCGTCGCGCGCACTGGGGTCCGCGCCGGGCGCGGTCATGACCGTAACCCGCTTGCTCGTATCGCAGGTCAGGTCGATGGCCACCAGGCGGCGGAAATCGGCGCCGGTGCGCAGGGCCGTTTGGGTCGCATCGTCGCCGATCGGGGCAGCCAGGATCGGCGCGGTGCCGTCGTCGGGCGTGACCTTCAGGCCCAGCGCCTCGCAAAATTCGGCTAGGGCGTCGTCCGGCTCGGCTAGGGCGACCTGATGGGCCGGTGCCGCGCCGCTCTCGTGATCGGGCGAGGGCGGGTCGATCGCCCGGCCCTTATCGTCGTAGCCGTACCAGCCGGCGCCGGTCTTGCGCCCAAAGCGCCCGGCGTCGAACAGCGCCTTGTGAATGGCCGAGGTCTTGAGGCGCGGGTCGTGCATATAGCCGTCGTAGACGATCTGGCTGACCGGGTAGTTCACGTCGATGCCGGTCAGGTCCATCAGTTCGAAGGGGCCCATGCGGAAATGGCGCCCGTCGCGCATGATGGCGTCGATCTGGGCCGGTGTGGCGATGTTGTCTTGGGAGATGCGCAGGCCTTCGGTGGTGAAGGCGCGCCCGCCCAGGTTGACCAGGAAGCCGGGCGCATCCTTGACCGTGACCGGCACCCGGCCCATGCGCGTGCCTAAGGCCGCCAAGACTTCGGCGGTGGCGCCGTCGGTTTCCGGACCGACGATGACCTCGACCAGCTTCATTAGGGGCACCGGGTTGAAGAAATGCAGCCCGGCGATGCGCCCGCGCCGGTCGCAGCCCCGGGCGATCGAGGCAATGGGAATGGAGGAGGTGTTGGAGGCGATCAGGCAGCCCGGGCCGACCGCCGCCTCGATGTCCCTGAACAGCGCGCGCTTGACCTCCAGGTCCTCGAAGACCGCCTCGACCACGCAGTCGCAGTCCGCCAGGCCGCTCACCGCGTCGATCGCTTCCAGGCGCGCGCCCGCGGCTTCCGCTTCGGCGGCGCTCATGCGCTCTTTCTCCACCAGGCGCGCGAAGCGGCCCCGGATGGTCTCGATGGCGGCTTGCGCGGCGCCGGGATTGGCGTCGAGCAGCACCACGCGCAGCCCGCCGGCGGCCGAAACCTGGGCGATTCCCTGGCCCATGGCGCCGGCGCCGGCAACCCCGACCAGGTAGTCCTGCGCGTCGGGTCGCTTCATTCTTGCCTCCAAATCTGATTTGCCGGCCCTATGGCGGCGCACGGTATTTTGCTTTTCTTCGGCTCGCGGCCGACTTAGCCTCGTGAGTAGGGTAGAATATGAAATAGACTTTCGCCAGGCGAAACGAATCTGAAAAGAGGAGAGTGTGATGTCGGACTCAGCGCCGGTGGTGTGGGAAAAGCGTGCGGACGGCGTCGCCACGGTGCGCATCGCGCGGCCGGAGGCGCTGAACGCCCTGAATCTGGCGACCCGCAAGGCTCTGGCGGAGGCATTCTCCGCCCTGCAGGACGACCCCGAAGTTCGCTGCATCGTTTTGATCGGCGACGAAAAGGCCTTCGCGGCCGGGGCCGATCTGAAGGAGTTCGTCGAGGCCGATACGGTCGAGATCATGAAGCGGCGCTCCGAACGCTATTGGCAGACCGTCGCGCGGACGTCGCAGCCGGTGATCGCGGCGATCCAGGGTTATGCCCTGGGCGGGGGCCTGGAACTGGCCATGATCTGCGACATCATGGTGGTTGGCGAGGGAGCCCAACTGGGCCAGCCGGAGGTGCGCGTCGGCATCATGCCCGGCGCCGGCGGGACCCAGCGCCTGACCCGCGCGGTCGGCAAGTTCCACGCCATGCGTCTGTGCCTGACCGGCAAGCCGATCTCGGGCCGCGAAGCCTACGAGATCGGCCTGGCCAGCCTGGTCGTGCCGGACGGCGAGGTCTTGGACACGGCACTGAAGATGGCTGCGGGTATCGCCAAGCTGCCGCCGCTCGCTGTGACCACCATCAAGGAAGCGATCCTGCAGGGCGAGAACGCGCCGCTCGAGACCGCCCTAACCCTAGAGCGTAAAGCCTTTCACACCTTGTTCGCGACCGAGGATCGGCGCGAAGGCATGACCGCCTTCATCGAAAAGCGCAAACCGGACTTCAAGGGCCGCTAGAGAGTCTTGATTTAGACGGCGCCGGCCCACGCCCCCACCCGGCCACCCACAGCGTACGATTCCGTTGGGTGGCCGGGTGGGGGCGTGGGCCGGTGCGAGTCTACGTGAGTGGACCTAGAATTAAGCTTCCCCGCGCAGCTTGGTAATGGTGATGTAGGCGGAGATCGCCTCCAGGCTGCTGCGCACGTCGACCACCACCGCGCGCGGGCAGGCTAGGGCTTGGGCGGCGACGTCTTCCGCCTGTTCCGGCGTTTCGACCGTCAGGCCCTCGGCGCCGAAGGCTCGGCCCCAGGCGGCGAAGTCGGGATTGGCCAGGTCGGTCGCCACGGTGCGGCGCGGATAATCGCGTTCCTGGTGCAGGCGAATGGTGCCGTAGGACCCGTTGTTGGAGACGAATATCTTTGGGGTCGCGCCCTGGGCGATGCCGGTCGCCAGTTCGTTGCCGGTCATCATCACGCCGCCGTCGCCGACGAAGGCCAGGACCGTACGCCCTGGAAAACGTAACGAGGCCGCGACCGCCCCGGGCACGCCCAGGCCCATGGCGCCGCCGACCGCGCCCATGCAAAGCTGGGTTCCATCCCAAGGCCAAATCCGGTGCACCCAGCTGGCGAAATTGCCCGCGTCGGTGACCACGATTGCATCCCGCGGCGCGCCTTTGGCCAGGGGCGCGACAACCGCGCCAAAATCTACCCCGTCAGGCCAGTTTCGCGGCGCATAGCGCCTCATCGCAGCCGCCTTTTCGCCAAGTTTTGCCGTCCACGCCCGTCTTTCGTCGTCGATTTGGGCGTTGCGCGCCGCCAATCCGGTCAAAAAAGCGGCCGGCGCGCAGGCCAAACCCAAATCGGTACGGAAGATGCCGCCGATCTTCGCCGGGTCCGGGTAAACGTGGATCAGCGGCTGTGTCGGGCACGGCGCCTTGGGGAAACTATAGCCCTGGGTCGGCACGTCACCCAGGCGGGTGCCAACCGCGATCACCAGATCGGCTTCGGCCAGGGCCTCGACCTGGGGCTTGGGGATCTTGAATCCCAGGTGACCAGCGAATAGCGGCGATGCGTTATCGAAGATCTCCTGATGCTTGAAGGTCAAGGCGACTGGCAGGTGATGTGCCTCGGCAGCGCGGGCCAAGGCTTGCCGGCCGGCCGGGTCGCTCAAGGCGCCGCCGGCCACTAGCAAGGGGCGCTTGGCCCGGTTCAGCAAGGTCATGACCTGGTCGAGGTCGCTGTCCCCCGGCGCGACTGTTGCGATCGGCAGGGGCGGAACCAATGGGGCGGTGCAGTCGTCGCTCAGCATGTCTTCGGGCAGGGCTATGACCACGGCGCCCGGGGTGCCGCTCATAGCCAGATGATAGGCGCGCGCCAAGGTTTCGCTCAGGCGGTTCGCGTCATGCACCTCCCACACCGCCTTGGCCATGTCGGAGAAGGTCTTGGCGTAGTCGACCTCCTGAAAGGCGCCGCGACCGCGCTCGTTCCGCGCCACCTGGCCGATCAGCACGATCAGCGGCGCCGCATCCTGGTCCGCCGAATGGATCGCGATGGATACGTTGGTCGCGCCCGGCCCCCGACTGACCGCGACCACCCCGGGCCGGCCGGTCATCTTGGCGTCGGCCAGGGCCATGAAACCGGCGCCCCCCTCGTGACGGCAGGTGACCACGTGGATTCCGCCCTCTTTGCCGCCGTTTTGCCCGGCTAAGGCGTCGAGTAGGGCTAGATAGCTTTCGCCTGGCACGCAGAAAATTCGGTCCGTGCCCTGGGCGACCAGGGCCTCCACCAGGGCGTCCGCGCCACGTGTCATGCTGTGTTCCTTCCGATCGTCAAATGGTTCCGCCACCGCCCGCTTGCCGGGCTGGCTAACTTGGACTAGCTTGTTTTGCGAAACGCAGTTTCGCAAAACAATAATTCCTGGCTGGGCCAAAGGTCCGCCGAAAACTATGGGAGGATTGCAATGTTGAGGACTTTCAAGCTCCTCGCCTTGGTGGGTCTAGGCGGTGTCATGGTCGCCGGGCATGCACTGGCCGGGGATATCAAGCTGCCGAGCCAGATCGCCTGGACCGCTTACGGGACCGGATCGGCCGGATACAACCAGTCGGTTGCCGTCGGTTCGGCGCTGAAATCCGCGTTGGGCATCGATCTGCGCGTCCTGCCCGGCAAGAACGATATTGCGCGGACCGAACCGCTGCGGCAAGGCAAGGTCGAGTTTTCCGCGACCGGCGTCGGCGGTTCCTTCATGGCGCAAGAAGGCGCCTTCGCCTTCGGCAAGCCCAATTGGGGGCCGCAGCCGGTGCGGGTGCTGCTGGCCAACAACGGCGGCGCCATCAACCTCGCGGTCGGCGTTGCCGGCGATATCGGGGTCAAGGAATATGCGGATCTCAAGGGCAAGCGCGTTGCCTGGGTCAAGGGTGCTCCGGCGCTCAACGTCAATACCACGGCCTATTTGGCCTATGCCGGCCTGACCTGGGACGACGTCATCAAGGTCGAGTTCGGCGGCTTTGGCGCGTCCTGGAAGGGCCTGGTCAACAATCAGGTCGACGCGGCCTTTGCCTCGACCAACTCGGGCAAAGCCTACGAGGCGGCGGCCTCGCCGCGTGGCCTGGTTTGGCCCAAAATCCATCACGACGACAAGGACGGTATCGCGCGAATGCAGGCGATCGCGCCGTTCTTCACGCCTAACAAGGCCCGGGTCGGCGCCAACATCGACGGTGGAGAGCCTTACGAAGGCGCCGGTTATGCCTATCCGGTTCTGGTCGCCATGGCCGCGCAGGACGCGGACTTGGTCTACAACATGACCAAGGCCATGGTCGAGCTGTTCGACCAATACGACGGCAAGGCGCCCGGAATCGGCGGCTGGGCCCTGGCCAAGCAGAACTTCGAATGGGTCGCCCCCTTCCACGACGGTGCGATTCGATATTACAAGGAAACCGGCTCCTGGACGGACAAGGCCCAGGCCCATAACGACAGTCTGCTCGCCCGCCAGGCGGCCCTGGCCGGCGCTTGGAAAGCCTTGAAGGCCCAGGGGCTCGCGGACGACGCCTGGGGCGCGGCCTGGACCGAGGTGCGCCGCAAGACGCTCAAAGACGGCGGTTTCGAAGTCGTCTTCTAGTCGGGGTTCCCGTGCGCCGCGCCGGTCTGCGAGCCGGCGCGGCGCCGTTATTCACCTAGACCGGCGCGAGAGCGAAAAATGACCCAAGGCCGGGCGCCGACGCCCCTCGTCGAGGACGCCGGCAACCGCCGAGAATTCGGCGCGTTGGCCCGCACCACCGTCATCGTCGGCACCCTGGCCGCCATCGCAATCTCGATCCACCAGCTTTTCAATCTGCAACTTTTCGGCCTCGTGGTGTTGGAGGGCCGCTATCTCTATATTCTGGGCGGGATCTTCCTGGCCCTGACCTTCCTTTGTTTTCGCGGCACGGCACGCGGGCATCGCGGCGTGCCCTGGTGGGACGCGCTTTTGGCGCTAGTCGCGGCGATCGGCTGCGGCTACTTCGCCTGGACCGCGGATATCAGCCTCGAACTGGGTTGGGAGTACGCGCCGCCGGAGGTGGCGCAATGGGTGTCGGTCCTGATGTGGCTGTTGATCCTCGAGGCGACGCGGCGCGCCGGCGGCACCACGATCTTTGTGATCGTCCTGGTGTTTTCGCTCTACCCGACTTTCGCGGACAAGCTGCCGGGCCCGATCTCCGGCTTCGCGCAGCCGTTCTGGGACGCGATTCCCTATCACATGATCTCCTCGGAAAGTTCGTTCGGGATTCCGATGCGCGCCTTCGGCAATCTGGTGATCGGTTTCATCCTGTTCGGCGCCGTGTTGCAGCGTACCGGCGGCGGTCAGTTTTTCAACGACTTGGCGCTCGCCTTGGTCGGCAAGTATCGCGGCGGCGCGGCCAAGGTCGCGATCTTCGCCAGCGGCTTCATGGGCTCCATGTCCGGTTCAGTCATATCCAATGTGCTGACCACCGGCTCGGTCTCGATCCCGGCCATGAAGCGCACCGGATTTTCCGCGCGTTACGCCGCCGCGACCGAGGCCTGCGCCTCGACCGGCGGGGTGCTGATGCCGCCGATCATGGGCGCGACCGCCTTCGTCATGGCCTCGTTCCTGTCGCGCCCCTATATCGAGATCGCGCTCGCCGCGGCGATTCCATCCCTGCTGTATTATTTCGGCTTGTTCGCGCAGATTGATGCCTATGCCGCGCGGCGCGGCCTCAAGGGCTTGGAGCCTCACGAGGTGCCGTCTTTGCGGGGCGCCATGCGGGAGGGTTGGATATACCTCTTCGTTTTCGCCCTGTTGATTTTCATGATGGTTGCCCTTCGCCAGGATACGCTGGCGCCGTTCTATGCCACCGGCCTGTTGCTGGTCATCAATCAGCTGGTCAAGAAATACCGCTTCACTTGGCGTACGGCTGGCGACCTGGTGGTCGCGGTCGGCCGCGCCTTGGCGGAGTTGGTCGCCGTCCTGATCGGCGTCGGTCTGATCGTGGGCGCGTTCTCGGCGACCGGTTTGGCTGGGACCTTGGTCAACGACCTGATCTTCCTGGCCGGCGGCTCGACCGTCATGTTGCTGATCATGGGCGCGATCACCGCCTTCATCTTCGGCATGGGGATGACGGTTACCGCCTGTTACATCTTCTTGGCCGTGGTCCTGGCCCCCGCCTTGGTGCAGGCCGGTCTGAACACCTTGGCGGTGCATCTCTTCATTCTCTATTGGGGCATGGTCAGCTACATCACGCCGCCGGTCGCGCTGGGCGCCTTCGCGGCGGCTACCATGGCCAATACCGGCGCGCTCAAGGTCGGGCTCGAGGCCATGCGCTTAGGCGGCGTGATTTACATCGCGCCCTTCTTCTTCGTGCTCAATCCGGCACTGGTCGGCGAAGCCGGCACGGCCGAGGTCATGGCCGCCTTGGTGACCGCCTTGATCGGGGTGTGGTTCATAAGCGCCGCCTTGCAAGGGCATCTCAGCTTCATCGGCGGTTTCGATGACCGCTTGGCCGGTTGGCTCATGCGGGGCGTATTGCTGGCGGCCGGATTGTGTTTCGCCTATCCCGGCGGTGGCGGGACCGGTCTTTCCCATTGGGCCTTTAGCGCCATCGGATTGGTTCTCGCCGTGCCGTCCTTTCTCTATGCCAGGCGCTTCGCTCAGCGCGAAGCCGCCGCGCTCACAGATAATCTTTGAGCTTGTTCTTCAGGATCTTGCCGGTGGGCGCCGCCGGCAACTCCGCCATCACGCGGTAGTCGCTCGGCCGCTTGTAGGGGGCCAGGCATCCGGCGGCATGGGCCCGCAGGCCGGCCAGGTCGATTTCGCGGCCGGGCCTGGGTTGCAGGAAGGCGACAACTTCCTCGTTGCCGTCCTCGGTCTTGCGCCCGATAACGGCCGCCATGGCGACATCGGGATGGGCGCTTAGCACGCCTTCCACCTCCGGCGGATAAACATTGAAGCCGGAGCGGATGATGAGTTCCTTGACCCGGCCTTCCACATAAAGCCGCCCCTGCGCGTCCAGGCGGCCCAGATCGCCGGACTTGAAGAATCCGTCCGGCGTCATCCGCGCCGCGGTATCTTCCGGCGCCCGGTAATAGCCCGTCATGACCAAGCGGCCGCGAATTTCGATCTCGCCGACCTCATCGGGCGCGGCCGGGGTTCCATCCGGCCGGGCGATTCGCAGGGTGACGCCAGGCAGGGCCGGGCCGGTGCTTTGATCCGTGGCCGGGGCCTCGATCCGGGTCGTGGTCGCCGTCGGCGAGGTTTCGGTCAGGCCGTAGCCGTTGTGTAGCGGCAGCCCCCACAGCGCTTCGACCCGGGACTTGAGCGCCGGGTCGAGGGGCGCGCCGCCGGCCGAGATGTAGCGTAAGCGCGGCGCCGGCAGACCGCCGCGCGATTGGGCCAAGGCGGCCAGGCGCGCGTACATTTGCGGGACGCCTTGAAATACCGTGATGCCGTCTTTGGCCAGTGCGCGGGCCACGGCGTCGACGTCGAAACGCGGCACCAAATCCAGGCGCGCGCCCTGATATAGCGTGCCGTTCAGGACCGAGGCCAAGCCGAAGACGTGGCTGATCGGCAGCACCGCGTAAATCCGGTCGGACGGTGTCAGGCACCGCAGCTCGGAACTGCGGCCGGCGATAAACATGAGATTGTCGTGACTCAGCATGACGCCCTTGGGCGCACCGGTGGTGCCGGTCGTATAGATCAGCGCCGCGACCTGCCGCACCGCATCTTGCGACACGGCCTCGGGCGCGCCGGGCGCGGGGCCTTCGGCTAGACGCGCGCCAAACTTGTCGAGCGTCCCGCCCGCTGCCGCGTGCCAGCGCACGCCATGGGCGGAGGCATCGCGCGAGGCGCCGTCGGTCGTGACGATCAGGCGCGGCGTGCAATGCGCGACAATCGCCTCGACCTCTGGGGCCGATAGCCTGGCATTGAGGGGAACCGCCCAGGCGCGCAACCTCTGCGCCGCGAAGATCGCCAAGGCGGCCGCGATCGAATTCTCGCACAGGATCAGCAGGCGGTCGCCGGCCGCGAGGCCGCGTGTCGAAAACGCGTCGGCCGTGGCCCCGATCGCCACTTCCAGGGCGCCGTAGCTCAGGCAGCCGTTTGCATCCGCGATCGCCACGGCGTCCGGCTGGCGTTCGGCCCAATAGGCGATGCTGTCGCCGCACCAGGCGAAGCGATCGCAAGGCAAGGCGGCGGCTCCCGGCGGTTCGTCTCTCAAATCGCGTTCCATTTACAAAATTCGGTTTTGATCTGCGAAACTACCACAACCGCGTGAGCAGCGTGAATACAACCGCGAGCAGGCCGTAGGCCAGCAGCGAGTAGCGCAGGTTCCAGCGCCAGGTCAGCTCAATGGTGGTGCGCCCGGTGACCCGGGCCATGATCAAGGCACCGGCCGCGTTGGGCGCGGACGTCATGGTAATGGCCCATCCGCACGACAGCGCAAAGGCGGTCAAGGTCATGTCGGCCGGCGGTGTCGGTAGGGCCGAAATGATGGAACCTACGAACACCACCATCATGATCGGGCTAAGGGCGAATTGCGCGGCCAGGACTATGATGAGGGGCAGGGCGATCAGGAAAAGCGCCGGCTCTGGGTGGAGTGCGGCGGCCCAAACGGCGGCGGTTTCGCCCGGCACCAGCGCGGCGGCCGCAACACCGATGAAGCCGGAGGCACCCAGGGTCGCGCACTCCCGCGCGCCGCTTGGGACCGCGTGGCCGGCGACATCCTTGAGGTCCCGGCCGGCGCGCCGGAGCGCGCTAGCCACACCGGCGCGCGCGTGTTGCAAAAGGGTCCAGGTTATCAATCCTAAGATGCCGGTCAGCATCAGGGCCTGAACCGTCGAAACCTCGGCCGCCCATCGGATCGCCAGCATGCCGCCGATCAGCAGTCCGCAGATGCCGGCCAAATTGAGCGCCGCGCCGCGCGGCAGGGGCATGGCGGACTGGGTCAGGCGGCCGCTGGAGCGCAAGCGGGCCCCGGTGGAGCGCCAAGTCGCGTAGTCTTCGCCCCAAGCCAAGGCAATCATGAGTAAGGTTGTTGTCAGGCCCAGGCCGAGGAGCACCGCACCGTCGATGCCGGGCAGGGTTTCGGCCAGAAGCGCTTGGGTAACCGTGGTCGGCGCCCAAACCACGACCCAGGAAAAGCCGCGCAGCAACGCCGAAAGCTGCCGTTGCTCGCGGATCCTGGCGATCTCCGGATCCGGCGTGGTCTCACGAACCCCTCTTTGGATCAAGGGTGCCAGAAGGCTGATAGACCCGAAATTCAGGAGCACGGCGAAGGCGTGGCCGCCCAGCAGGACAGCCAGGTTGCGCCGCTTGGGCGGCTGACGGGTCAGGTAGGCGCCGACATCGCGAATCGCAGCGGAGCGCACGGCGGCTTCGCGCAGGAGGCCCATGGTCTGTAGGAAAGCGACCAGGAACGCGGCCTGATCCAGGGACCGCCAAAAGGCGCCGGGGTTGCCCTGCCACACCAAGCCGGTCGCCAGGGTCAGGCACACGGCGAGCAGTAATCTCTCGCGCAATCCCAAGCCTGAGATCGCGACTGCGTAGAACGCCAAAGTCGCGCCGCGCGCCAGCAGTTGGGCCGGGGCGGAGCCGCTATAGAGATAGACAAGCTCAAAGGCGATCAACGCCAGGAGGCTCAACGCGACCGCTTGCCTTTGCCAGTTGGCGGCAAAGAGGTGTGCAGGCGCCGGAGCGCACTTCGAGACCACGATGGGAGTTCCGCACAGCGAAAGATACTTTTACAAACTTGCGCCCGATCCGGCCGCAAGGCAAGCTGGCGACATGACCAGACGTAAGCTGGAAACCGCCGCGTCGCGGGCTACCGACCCAGGCGTTTCCCCCGATACCCAGGATCGGCAGTTCGTGACCTCGCTCGCGCGCGGGCTCGAGGTCCTGCGGGCCTTCGGTCCGGGCGAGGCGACGCTTGGCAATCAAGAGATCGCGGAGCGCACGGGCCTGTCCAAGCCGACCATTTCGCGCTTGACCCATACCCTGGTCGATCTCGGCTATTTAAGCTATTCGGCGCGCAACGGGCGCTATCAACTGGGTCCCGGCGTTCTCGCCCTGGGCTACGCCATGATCGCCGGGTTGGAGGTGCGGGAGCGCGCCCGGCCCATGTTGGAGGATTTGGCGGCGTCGGCCAATGTGACCGTCGCAATCGGCGAACGCGATCGTTTGAACATTGTCTATCTGGATTGTTGCCGGGGGTCGCAGACCGTGGCGCTGAGCCTTAATGTCGGGTCGCGGATCCCGCTGGGCTCCACGGCCTTGGGCCGGGCGATCCTGGCCAAGCTGCCGGCGGGCGAGCGCGAATACCTACTGCGCGCCATGCGCGAACGCATGCCCGAGGATTACCCGAAGATTGAGCACGGCGTCGAACAGGCGATCCGCGAGCTGGAAACTCAGGGCTTCTGTACGTCCTTCGGCGATTGGCGAAATGACGTCAATGCCGTCGGCGTCCCGGTCGCGTCCTTGGACGGGGAGCGGCTGTTCGGCCTGATCTGTGGCGGGCCGTCGTTCACGCTTTCGACCGAGACCCTGATGCAAGACCTGGGACCCCGGCTGGTCGAGATCGCCGGGCGCCTGAGCGCTCCCCGACAGGTGACCGCCGATTGACCCAGCGGTCCGGCCGCGGCGAGGCCCTATTCCGGCGTGAAATGCACCCGCGACAGCCATTCGGCGACCAGGGCCGGGCGCGCGCCGTGCTCGATCTCGACCGTGACCCCGTATTTCAAGGTCAACTCGCCGGCTGCGCGCGCCTCCGCCGCCAAGAGACGGAAGTGCGCACGGATCCGCGCCCCGGCCGGAACCGGCGCCAGAAAGCGGATCTTGTCGAAGCCGTAATTTACCCGCGCGCGCAGGCCCCGGGTTTGCGGCAGGACCGCGCGTGCCATGACCGGCAGCATCGATAGGGTGAGGAAGCCGTGTGCCACGGTGCCGCCATAGGGTGATTCGGCCTTGGCGCGCACCGGGTCGACATGAATGAACTGGTCGTCGCCGGTGACCTGTGCGAAGGCATCGATCAAGCCTTGATCCAGCGCGACCCAGGGCGACGTGCCCAACTCCTGCCCGATCAAGGCCATCCAATCCTGGGCCGCGATTTCCCGTGTCACCGAAATCCCCCTCTTTAGCTGCCTAGCGGTTCGGCTGGGTTCAAGACTGGCGCGGGCACAATCGGTTCGCGATCGGGGCTATAAGGAGGAATGCTGGGTGCAGATTTCGCCCATCCTTAGCGGGATCGATGCCGGCGGATCAAGCAACTTGGCTCTCGCCCGGTTCAACACGCCAAAGGGCCAGGCCTTTGACTTGCGTCAATTGCCCTTGGCCCACGCTGGCCTAGCATCCGGCAACGACATCTTTGCAGGCCCGAATTTGGCCGTGGGAAAAAGGTCGGTTAGACTGAATTCGGTGACACATGGCCTTGCGCATTAATAAAACCGGTGTGAACCGGCGCCGCGCCCTGTCTCTATTCGCGGCGGCGGCGGGCTTGCCGATTCTGGGTCCCGGGCGCGCCTATGGGGCGGCCAGCGCCTTACGATGGCGGGGTACGGCCCTCGGCGCCCAGGCAAGCCTGACCCTCTACCATTGGGACCGGGCCGAGGCCCGGCGTTTGATCGGCCTGGCCTTGGCGGAACTCGCGCGCTTAGAGGCCATTTTCAGCCTGTATCGCCCCGATTCCGCCCTGACCCGGTTGAACCTGGACGGCGAATTGCGCGGCCCGCCGATCGATTTGGTCCGCCTACTGGGTCAGGCCCGGCGTTGGAGCCAGCGCACCCAGGGAGCCTTCGATGTCACGGTGCAGCCGCTTTGGCGCCTTTTGGCCATGCATTTTTCCCAGACTGGCGCCGATCCGGCAGGCCCGCCGGCCGAGGCGGTCGCCGCCGCCCGCGCTCTGATCGACTATCGCGGGGTCGAACTTGCGCCCGGCCGCATTGCTTTTGCCCGGCCAGGCATGGCGCTGACCCTGAACGGGATTGCCCAGGGCTACATCACCGATCGGGTGGCCGAGCTTTTGCGCGCCGAAGGCTTGAGCAATGTGTTGGTCGATCTGGGCGAGATCCAGGCGCTCGGCCACGGCGGCGCCGGGCGGCCTTGGCGCGTCGGCTTGGCCGATCCAGGGGCGCCGGGTACCGTGCTCGATACCCTCCAGGTTACCGACCGGGCCGTCGCAACCTCGGCCGCGACGGGGCCCGTGCTGGACCCGCGCGGGCGGACCGGGCACATCCTCAATCCTCCCATGGGCGTGACCGGGACGGGTTTCGTGTCCGCCACGGTCGTGGCGCGCTGGGCCGCCGATGCGGACGCGCTTTCGACCGCCCTGGTATCCGATGCCGGGGTCGTAGACGCGTTGCCGGAGATGCGACACCTGGAAATCGACCGGGTGATCGGTCTGGACCGCAATCGCGCTCTACGGCGCTTCAATTTAGCGTGAAATCCCAGGCTGGGCCGGCATAACCGCCGGCAAGAGGGTGGCACCGCACAACCGGCGGTCGGTGGCGAAATGACCTCACCCGACCATATCTAAGCAGCCTTCGAACCTGCCGTGCGGGCTAGAAATATTGCGCTGCAATATATTTGAGTGCTGCGAAAGTATTACTAAGCGGTACGCGATGAAGTTGTGCTTGGATTAAAGGCGTACATCGCCTTGCGAAGTAACCCGCTTCCACCTAGTGTATGGCCAACGGTGGCCCTGAATGCCGCCGGAACTTCTGTGCTGTGGTCTCATAGCGTCGCGGATAGGCCGCGTGTTTGGACCGGGCAATGACAGGGAGCACACGATGCGACTAACGAGATTTATTCCAGTAGCCGCGGCTGCGATCGCCGCGGTTCTTGCCACCGGTGTTGACGCCAACGCGAAAACCTTCCGTTACGCGACCACCGGCGACATTTTGGGCCTTGATCCACACGCGAACAACGAGGGCCCGACCAACACCATGAAGGCCAATATTTACGGCCGCTTGATTCACCGCAAACCCGACCTCACGCTGGCCCCGGACCTGGCCACAAGCTGGGAACGTAAGAGCGATACGGTTTGGCGCTTTAAGCTGCGTAGCGGCGTGACCTTCCACAACGGCAATTCCTTCAATGCCGACGACGTCGTCTATTCGTTCAAGCGTCAATCCCAACCAGCCTCTTCCATGGCTTTTGCCCTGTCTTCGGTCGAGGATCTGCGCAAGGTCGATGATTTGACCGTTGAAATCGTCACTAAGGGGCCGGATCCGATCCTGCTTCTGAATATGCCGATCTTCTACATCGTCGATAAAGAGTACATGGAGGCAAACAACGCCACCGAGGTCTTGGACGTGGCGGGTTCGACCAACTATGCCAACCTGAACGCGAACGGCACCGGTCCCTTCAAACTGGTCGAGTGGGTGCAAGACAACAGGATCGTGCTTGAGCCTTTCGACAAGTATTGGGACAAGGCCAACCTCGAGACCAACGTCACCAAGGCGGTCTTCACCCCGATTCCCAATAATGCCACCCGCGTGGCCGCACTGCTGTCGGGCGAGATCGACCTGATGTACCCGGTTCCGCTACAGGACGTTCCGCGATTGAACGGTGATCCGAACGTTGAAGTCCTGCAGGGGCCGGAGCTTCGCACTATTTTCCTGGGCTTCGATCATTGGCGCGACGAGCTGCTCGATATGCCGGGCACGGGTAAGAACCCATTTAAGGACGTGCGTGTCCGCAAGGCTTTCGCCCATGCCATCGATACCAAGGCCATTCAGCGGGTTGTCATGCGTGGCGCCTCGACGCCGACCGGGCTGATGATCGCCCCGGGCATCAACGGCTTTGCCGAAGATATGAATACGCCCTATGCCTTCAATCCGGATATGTCCAAGAAACTTCTGGCCGATGCGGGTTATGGCGATGGCTTCCCGATCACCTTCGATTGCCCGAATGACCGTTATGTCAACGACGAGGCGATTTGTACCTCGATCGTCCCGATGCTCGAGCGTATCGGCATCAAGGTGACTCTGAATGCTCAAACGAAGTCCCTGCACTTCAACAAGATCGGCAAGCCGGAAGGCAACAATACGAGCTTCTATATGCTCGGTTGGACGCCGGGTTCCTATGACGCCTACAACCCGCTGCAAAATCTCATGACCATGGAAGGCGCCGGACACGGTACCTGGAACAGCGGGCGCTATAGCAACCCGGAAGTCGAGAAACTGACTGGCATGATCGCGGTCACGGTGGATGATGCCAAGCGGAACGAATTGATCCGCAAGGCCTTCAAGATCCATCAGGACGATGTCGGGCATATCACGCTGCATCAGCAGGCGCTGGCTTGGGGCAGTCGCTCCGACACCGTCGCGAAGGTGTGGCAGCGGCCCTTCAATGATGTGGACTTGCGTTACGTCACCATGAAGTGATGCCTTAAGATTCTGGCGGCGGCCCGCGTTTTATCGATCGTGGGCCGCCGTTAGTTTTCGCACTAGGTCTTCACGTTAGGTTCACAGGCCATGCTTGCCTTTATCGTTCAGCGCTTGCTTCAGGCCATTGTCGTCATGTTCGTCGTGGCCTTGATTTCCTTTTCGTTGTTTCGCTATGTCGGCGATCCGGTCAACAACATGTTGGGCCAGGATAGTTCGACCGAACAGCGCGAGCTTCTGCGCGAACGTCTGGGGCTTAACGACCCAGTCCCTGTTCAATTCTTCCACTATGTCGGAAACGCCTTGCAGGGCGACTTCGGCTTGTCCTACCGCATGGGCAAGCCGGTGGACGAGTTGATCGCCAAACGCTTGCCGGCAACCATTGAATTGGTCGCGGTGTCCGCCGTGCTTGCCTTGTTATTCGGCGTCCCCATGGGCGTCTATACCGGTTTGAACCGCAATTCCTGGCTTAGTCGATCTCTCCTGACCGTATCCCTGGTCGGCATATCCCTGCCAACCTTCGTGATCGGTATCTTAATGATCTTGGTATTCGGGGTTTGGCTCGGTTGGTTGCCGACCTTCGGACGCGGCGGTGTGGTCGATCTGGGTGTTTGGCAAACCAGTCTTTTGACCCTGCAGGGATGGTCGCACATTCTCATGCCGGCGATTACGCTGGCCCTTTTCCAATTGACCTTGATCATGCGCCTGGTGCGCGCCGAGATGCTTGAAGTGCTGCGTACCGATTACATAAAATTCGCCCGCGCCCGCGGCTTGCGCAATCAGGCGATCAACTATGGTCACGCCCTGAAGAATACCCTGGTGCCGGTGATCACCATCATGGGTCTGCAGATCGGCTCGCTTCTGGCTTTTTCGATCATTACCGAAACGGTCTTTGCCTGGCCGGGCATGGGGCTTTTGTTTCTCCAAGGCATCCAATTCGTCGATATTCCGGTGATGTCCAGCTATTTGGTCTTGATGGCCTTGTTCTTCGTGATCATCAACCTAACCGTTGACCTGCTATATTATGCGGTTGATCCGAGGCTGCGCTCGCAGCACGTCGGCGGCGCGGCCCACTAGGAGGCCCGATCATGGCAGTTCAGGTTCATCCCAACGAAATCGTTCCCTCCTTCGGGCGGCGAGTCGTGGACAGCGTGCATCGGTTCTTCGATGGCGACGTATTTCATTCGTTCCGGAGTTCGCCGGTGGCCATGATCGCTTTCGCGGTCACGATGCTGCTTTTTTTTCTTGCCGCCTTCGCGCCTTGGATCGCGCCCCATAACACGGATGACGTCTCGACCCTCAATCTCATGAATGCGCGCCTGCCTCCCTTCGGCGTAACGGACGACTTTGGCACCGAAGGGGTGGCGGATTTTCTTCTGGGCACCGACGACCAGGGCCGGGATATTCTCTCGGCGATCATGTTCGGTCTGCTGGTATCGCTTGAGGTCGGATTTGCATCCGTGATTCTGGCCGCGGTAGTGGGGACGGTGCTTGGCCTGATCAGCGGCTATGTCGGCGGCAAGCTGGACAGCGTGATCATGCGTATCGCCGACGTGCAATTGACGTTTCCGGCGATCTTGATTGCCCTGTTGATTGACGGCATCGTTGCCGGACTCCTGCCCCGTGCGTTGCACGAGGAACTCAAGATCTACGTCTTGGTTTTGGCCATTGCCGCCTCGCAATGGGTCAACTTCGCCCGCACCGTTCGTGGCTCAACCTTGGTGGAAAAAGGTAAGGAGTACGTTCAGGCAGCCAAGGTGATCGGCGTGCATCCGGCACTGATCATGATCCGCCACGTTCTCCCCAATGTCACCGGCCCGGTCTTGGTGATCGGCACCTTGAGCCTGGCTCTGGCAGTTTTGACAGAGGCCACCCTGTCCTTCCTGGGTGTCGGGCTTCCGGTCACGCGGCCCTCGCTTGGCACGCTGATTCGAATTGGCCAGCAGTACATATTTTCCGGGGAATGGTGGATGACCATTTACCCCAGCCTTGCGCTGGTCATCCTCGTCCTGGCGGTCAATCTGTTGGGTGATTGGCTGCGCGATGCTTTGAATCCGAAGCTGCGCTAATGGCCGACATCAAGAACCGCCCGCTACTGGAAGTTAGGGACCTGCGGATCGAGTTTCCGACCCGCCGCGGAACCTTGGTCGCGGTCGACGGTGTGTCTTTCGATATCGCCGAAGGTGAAGTCCTGGGTGTGGTCGGAGAATCGGGCGCCGGCAAGTCCCTGACGGGCGCCTCGATCATTGGCCTGTTGGAGCCGCCCGGGCGGATCGCCAGTGGACAGGTCATTCTCAACGGACGTCGGATCGACAACCTGCCTTACGAAGAGATGCGCCATGTTCGTGGCCACGACATCGGAATGGTGTTTCAAGATCCTCTGACTAGTCTTAATCCTTTGTATTCGGTTGGCCGGCAACTCATCGAGACCATTCAGACGCATTCCGACCTATCCGATCAAGCGGCGCGGAAACGTGCTATCGAGCTTTTGGGCGAAGTCGGCATCCCTTCGCCCAAGGTGCGCATTGACCAGTATCCGCACCAGTTCTCCGGCGGCATGCGACAGCGGGTGGTTATCGCGCTGGCGCTCTGCGTCAACCCGCGTCTCATCATCGCCGACGAGCCGACGACGGCGCTGGACGTTTCGATCCAGGCCCAGATTATCACTTTGCTCAAACGCCTATGCAGCGAGCACGGCGCGGCGGTGATGCTGATTACTCACGACATGGGCGTGATCGCGGAAACCGCGAACCGGGTCGCGGTCATGTACGCCGGACGCCTGGCCGAAATCGGCCCGGTCGACGAAGTGATCAAGCGCGCCAAGCATCCCTACACCGACGGTCTCATGGGATCGATCCCGAAGTTGAGTGGCGCCACCGAACGTCTGGTTCAGATCGAGGGGTCCATGCCACGCCTGACAGAGATTCCCAATGGCTGCGCCTTCAACCCGCGTTGTCCCAAGGTCTTTGCGCGCTGCATGGATGAACGGCCCGACCTTACGCACGTCGGACGCTCGGAAGTTGCGTGCTGGCTTTATGACCAGCAAATGGAGCGGACAGGTAGCGATGGCTGACGCGGCACGGGCAACGCAAGTGACCGGTCTGGACAACGCGGCCCCGCATTTGCGGGTGCGCGATCTGGCGAAGTATTTCGACGTTTCGCCGCCGTTTATCACACGCGCACTACAGGGCAGCGGCCGATCCACCTTGCGGGCGGTTGACGGCATCGATTTCCAAATCGAGACCGGCAAGACCTTCAGTCTGGTTGGTGAATCCGGCTGCGGCAAATCGACGGTCGCGCGTTTGGTTGTCGGACTCTATACACCAACCAAGGGCCAGGTTGAATTCGATGGCGTGGATATCGCCGGCCTGACCACGCGCCGCGCGATGGAGCCGGTGCGCAGGCGTATGCAGATGATTTTCCAAGACCCCTACGCCAGCCTCAATCCGCGCTGGCGGGTCGCGGACATTGTCGCGGAGCCGATCCGTACCCACGGCCTGATTGACGACAACCGCGCGGTGTTGCGCCGGGTTGGCGAGCTCCTGGAGCAAGTCCGGCTCTCGCCGCAGGATGGAGAGAAGTTTCCGCACGAGTTCTCCGGCGGTCAGAGGCAACGGATCTCGATCGCCCGGGCGCTGGCCAGCAACCCGGAGTTTCTGGTTTGCGACGAACCAACCAGTGCGCTCGACGTTTCAGTGCAGGCGCAGATCCTGAACCTGATGAAGGATCTGCAGCGCGAGCTGGGCCTGACCTATTTGTTCATCAGCCACGATTTGGCGGTCGTTTACCACATCTCGGACTATGTCGGGGTCATGTACCTGGGCCGCCTTGTCGAATGGGCGCCGGCGGAGGAGGTGTTCCACAATCCGCAACACCCCTATACCCGCATGCTGCTGGATGCCATTCCCGATTTGGAGATGTCTGGTCGGCCGCGCCAGGCCGTCGCCGGCGAGGTTCCGAGCCCGATCCACCCGCCCAGCGGCTGTCACTTTCATCCGCGTTGCCCGCTGGCGAACGATCGCTGCCGGGCGGAGGTACCCAAGGCTTTGCCGCGAACCGGCGGCCAAGTTGCCTGCCACGCGGTCGAGGAAAACCGGCTTCCGGCTCGCGTGCAGCCATAGAGCAAGCCCCGCCTAGGTCATCAAGGCGGTCCAATGGGCATGTGACCCAGTGCCGGATCCTACAATCAATTCCGATTGACGCGCTGGCGCCAATGCCGGACCGAGCCCCCAAGAAGGCGAGGCGCGACAGGCCCCATTCGGCTTGCTATGGTTTGAACAAGACACGGACCAAGCCAAGACGCGATCGGATCGCGATATCAAACTGCTTTCACCTGGGAGGAGGTTCACCATGAAGCTGTTCTTGACGTGCCGCACCGCCCTGTCGGCCCTCGCGACGGCGGCCCTGGTAACTGGTGCACTGGTCGGCTCTCCGGGCGCCGCCACGGCCGCGGAACTCGATGCCATTCATTTCCTCATCCCCGGCGGCGCCGGCGGCGGTTGGGATGGAACCGCACGTGGAACCGGCGAGGCCCTAACCAAGGCTGGTCTGGTGGGCACCGCATCCTACGAGAACATGTCGGGTGGCGGCGGCGGCAAGGCCATCGCGCACTTGATCGAGACGGCGAAAAAACAGCACGGCACCATGATGGTCAATTCCACGCCGATCGTGATCCGCTCGCTGCAAAACGTATTTCCGCAGTCGTTCCGCGACCTGACACCCATCGCGGCGGTGATCGGCGACTACGCCGCCTTGGTCGTGAACGAGGGCTCGCCGGTTCAATCCTTCGGCGACCTGCTCGATATCTATAAAGATAATCCGAGGAACCTGTCGGTCGGTGGCGGCTCGGTCGCCGGGGGCATGGATCACGTGGTCGCGGCCATGATCTTCAAGTCGGCCGGGGCGGAGCCGACCAAGGTTAAATACGTGCCCTACGACGCCGGTGGCAAAGCCATGGCGGGGCTATTGTCGGGCGAGATCAAGGCGCTCTCGACCGGTCTTGGCGAGGCCCTCGATATGGCCAAACAGGACCAGGTGCGGATTATTTGCGTAACTTCGGCCGAACGCCTTGCCGACGCGCCCGAGGTGGCGACCTGCAAGGAATCCGGAGCCGACGCGGAATTCGTCAACTGGCGCGGTTTTTTTGGCCCGCCGGACCTGCCGGCTGCGCAAAAAGCTGCCTATATCGCCGTGCTGGAAAAGATGTATGCGACCGAGGCTTGGGAGACGGTTCGCTCGCGGAACGGCTGGGCCAATATCTTTAAGCCGGGCCCCCAATTCCTGACCTTTCTGGAAGGTCAGGAAAAACAGATCGGCGATCTGATGCGGGAATTGGGTTTCCTGTAGACCGAGGCGGGCACCCGGCGGAGGCGCGTCACGGCGCCTCACCGCCCGGGTTTGGAACCTTGGGGGGCTGGGATGGTGTCTCGCGACCGACTTGGCGCACTTCTAATGCTCGCATTCTCGCTGGGCTATGGCGTGCTGTCCTTCCGTATTCCGCTCCTCGCGTTCCAGGCCGAGGCCGCCTTTACCGCCCGTAGCATGCCGCAGGCCTTGGCGCTTCTGGGCGCTGTCCTGTCCCTCATTCTGTTGATTAAGCCGGGCAGCACCGCCGGGCCTCAGGTGGCGGGCTTTCGCTGGGGCGGCGTCGCCTTGCTGTGCGTTTTGATGGTCCTCTATGGCCTCAGCGTGCGGCCGGCGGGCTTCCTCATTTCGACGAGTCTGTTCCTCATGGGCGGTTTTGTGGTCCTAGGCGAGCGCCGGATCTGGCTGATACTGGCGGCCTCGGTTCCCATGGTCGTTTTCTTTTGGGTTCTGATGACGCAATTCCTCGGCGTCTTCATAGAGCCCTGGCCCGAATTTTTGAGGCGCTAGGGCCATGCTTGACGGGATCCTGATCGGCCTTTCGACCGCGATCACGCCGATCAACATCCTGATGGTCATGGCCGGCTGCCTGGTCGGCACCTTTATCGGCATGTTGCCCGGCCTGGGTCCGATCTCGGCCATCGCGCTCATGATTCCGATTACCTATGGCTTCGATCCGGCCTCGGGCATGATCCTTATGGCCGGGGTCTATTACGGCGCGATTTTTGGCGGTTCGACCTCCTCGATCCTGATCAATGCGCCGGGCGTGGCCGGCACGGTCGCCACCGCCTTCGACGGCTATCCCATGGCGCGCGCGGGCCATGCCGGCAAGGCCTTGGCGATCGCCGCCTATGCCTCATTCTCCGGCGGCAGCATCGCCGCGGTCTTTTTGCTGATCGCGGCGCCGTCGCTCGCGGTGGTGTCCCTGGCGTTTCAATCGACCGACTATTTCGCCCTCATGGTTCTGGGCTTGACTGCGGTCGCCGCCTTCGCCGGCAAGGGGCAGATCGTCAAGGCTCTGATGATGACCGTCCTTGGCCTGATGATCTCGACCGTCGGGACCGATCAGACCCAGGGCGTGCAACGCTTCACCCTCGGCACCATGGATTTGATCGACGGGGTTTCCTTCCTGCTGCTCGCCATGGCGACCTTTGCCCTCTCCGAGGCCTTGATGGCGGTCCTCAAGCCCAAAAGCGCGGCGGACATCGCGCGCGAGCGAGACGCCCAATCCAATCTCGGCTCCATGAAGCTGTCCAAAGCCGAGGTGCGGGAAATGGCGCCGGTGGTTGGCCGCTCCTCCGTTCTGGGGTTCTTCATCGGTGTTCTGCCCGGCGCCGGCGCCACCATCGCCAGCTTCCTGGCCTACGGCATGGAGCAGCGCCTGGCCGGGCCCAAGAAAGCGGCCGAATTCGGCAAGGGATCGATCCGCGGCCTAGCGGCACCGGAAACTGCCAACAACGCGGCCTGCTCCGGGTCCTTCGTGCCCCTGCTCACGCTTGGCATTCCCGGCTCCGGCACCACGGCGATCATGCTGGGCGCGCTTCTGTCCTATGGCGTGCAGCCGGGCCCGCGCCTGTTCCTCGACAACCCGGAAGTCTTCTGGTCGGTCATTGTGTCCATGTATATCGGCAACGTGGTTCTGCTGATTTTGAACCTGCCGCTGATCCCCTATATCGCGCGGATCCTGGCCTTGCCGCCGACCGTGTTGATTCCGATGATTCTATTTTTCTCGCTGATCGGGGTGTATTTCGTTTCCTTCAACACCTTCGACATCCACCTCATGGTGATCTTCGCGGTCGCGGCGGTGGTGCTGCGGCTGCTCGAATTTCCCATGGCGCCCATGTTGCTGGGTTTCATCCTTGGCGGAATGATGGAAGAGAATCTGCGCCGGGCGCTGATCATCAACAACGATTCCTGGTCGTTCCTTTGGGAACGTCCGCTGACCTTCGCCATCCTGTCGATCGCGGCCCTGATTCTGGTCGCGCCCATGATCGCGCCGCGCATCGCGCGTGTCCTCGCCCGGCGGCGCGAAGCGGCCGGCGAAGGCGGTTGAGCTATTCCAGTTCCTTGGTCTTCAGGAATACGATATCCTGGTTATTGCGTTGGGAGTAGTCGAGGTCCCAGTCGTTGCGGGCCAGGAATACCGGCTTGTCGTCCCGGTCCAGCACGATGCTCGAGGTGTGGCCTTTCACGAACTCATTGAGAAGTTTCGGGTCCTCGGCGCGCAGCCAGCGGGCCAGGGCAAAGGGTGTGTCCTCGAAGACAATCTCGACCCGGTATTCCTGCTTGGCGCGCGCCGCCAGCACGTCGAGTTGCAGGACGCCGACCACGCCGACAATCCATTGCGGCCCGAACGCCGGTTTGAAGACCTGGACCAGGCCTTCCTCGGCCAGATCGTCCAGGGCCCGGCGCAGTTGCTTGGCGCGCGTGGTGTCGGGCAGGTGAATGCGCCGCAGGATTTCCGGCGCGAAGGCGGGCAAGCCGGTGAAGCGGATCGCCTCGCCTTCGGTGAAGGTATCGCCGACCCTGACCGTGCCGTGGTTGGGCACACCGATCACGTCGCCCGGCCCGGCGTCGTCCACGATTTCGCGGTCCCGCGCCATGAAGAAAATCGGGCTGTGCACCACCAGGTCCTTACCGGTACGCACCTGGCGCAGCTTCATGCCCCGGCGGAACTGGCCCGAACATAGGCGCAAGAAGGCGACCCGATCGCGGTGGTTCGGGTCCATGTTGGCCTGGACCTTGAAGACGAAGCCGGTGACCGAGTCCTCGCCGGGCATAACCTCGCGCTGGTCGCTCGGGCTCGGCCTGGGCTCCGGCGCTTGCGTGGCGATCAGGTCGAGCAGGGCCTGCACCCCATAGCCTTTTAAGGCGCTGCCGAAGATCGCCGGCGTCAGATGCCCGGCCCGGTAGGCTTCGCGCTCGAAGGGCTGATAGGCGGCGCGGACTAACTCGATGTTCTCGCGTGCCTGGTCCAACACCGGGGCGGGAATCGCCTCGTCTAGGCGCGGATCGTCAATGCCGTCCAGCGCGACTGTCGTGTCGCAGGGGCCGCTTGGGCCTTGCGTGGAGGTCAGGAAGCGTTCGCCCGCCAGGTCGTAGCAGCCGTGGAACTGGCCGCCCATGCCTAGGGGCCAAACCATGGGGGCGATGTCCAAGGCCAGGGTGTCCTGGATCTCGTCCAACAACTCGAAGGGATCGCGCCCCTCCCGGTCGACCTTGTTGATCAGGGTCATGATCGGGATATCGCGCAGGCGGCACACCTCGAACAGCTTCCGCGTCTGGCTCTCGATACCCTTGGCCGCGTCGATCACCATGATCGCCGAATCGACCGCGGTCAGGGTGCGATAGGTGTCCTCGCTGAAGTCTTCGTGGCCCGGCGTGTCCAGCAGGTTGAAGACCAGGCCCTCGTGCTCGAAGGTCATGACCGAGCTGGTCACCGAGATGCCGCGTTCCTGCTCGATCTTCATCCAGTCGGATCGGGCCCGCCGCTTGTCGCCGCGCGCCTTCACGCTGCCGGCCAGGTGAATCGCGCCCCCGGCCAGCAGCAGCTTTTCGGTCAGGGTCGTCTTGCCCGCATCGGGGTGCGAGATAATGGCGAAGGTACGGCGCCGCTTGAATTCGGCCGACATGGTTTACTCACGAAATTCCAGGATGACGTCGATGGCGGGACGGTGGAGTGCTAAGGCTACTTCACTAGATCGAGACGGTACCGACCCAATACAACATAAGGCGCACCAATGAACCGTCTAGGCGGCCTTGTTTAGTCCGGGGCCCGCGCCAAGGCAAATCGCTCAAGCGTGGTCCGGGCCGTTTCGGCGTCTTCGATGGCGGTCAAGAACGGTGCCGCGAAGTCCTTTAGCTTGGCCGCGCCGACACCGTGGACCTCGGCGAAATCAGCCGTGGTGCGCGGGCACCGCCGGGCCATGTCGGTGAGCGAGCGGTCCGAGAAGACGACGTAGGCCGGCACCCCGCGCTCCTTGGCCAGGCGCAGGCGCAATTCCTTGAGGGCGCCGAGCAGGGCCTCTTGCGCCGCCGATAGGTCTGGGAGGTGTTCATCGGTCTTGGCGCCTCGGCGCGACCCCCGCGTCGGCCGCGCCACGGGCTTGCGATACCGAAAACCGGTCTCGCCGCGCAGCAGGGCGGCGCCCTTTTCCGTCAGGCCCAATCCACCGAAGCCTTGGATGTCGAGGCGCAGGAACCCGGCGGAAACAAGCTGGCGGATGAGAGCGTGCCAGTCCTGCTTGCCGCTTTTGGCGCCTAGGCCGAAGGTCGGCAGGCGGTCGTGACCGGCCTTGAGGATCTTCTCGTTGTGGGACCCGCGCAACACGTCGACGATGTGGGCGGCGCCGAAACGCTGCCCGGTTTTGTGAACGGTTGCCAGCGCCTGTTGCCCCTCGCGGGTGCCGTCAGTGACCTCGGGCGGGTCGATGCAAATATCGCAGTTGCCGCAGGTTTCGGTATCCTCCCCGAAGTAGGCGAGCAGAGCGCGGCGGCGGCATTCGGGCGATTCGCAATAGCCGATCAGCGCGTCCAGGCGCTTGTGCTCGCGGCGTTTGCGGTCTTCGCCGGCATCTTCCTGCGCGATGAACATGCGGCGCATGCGGATATCGTCCAGGCCATAGAGCATGTGCGCCTTGGCCGGGGCCCCGTCGCGCCCGGCGCGGCCGATTTCCTGATAATAGGCCTCGACGCTGCCGGGCAAATCGGCGTGAAAGACGAAGCGCACGTCGGGCTTGTCGATCCCCATGCCGAAGGCGATGGTCGCGACCACCACGACACTGGCTTCGGTCATGAACGCGTTCTGGTTCGCCTCGCGCGCGTCCCGGTCCATGCCGGCGTGATAGGGCAGGGCCTTGAATCCGTGTTCCGTCAGGAAGGCCGCCGTTTGCTCGGTTTTCTTACGCGACAGGCAATAGACGATGCCGCTCTCACCCGCGTGGCGCTCCAGGAAACCCAGAAGCTGACGCTTCCAGTCCCGCTTTTCTTCGACCGCCAGGCGGATATTCGGGCGGTCGAAGCCGAGCACGATGGAGTCGGCTTGGCCGCCGAACAACTTGTCCAGGATATCGTGCCGGGTCGCCGCGTCGGCGGTCGCGGTTAGGGCCGCGATGGGCACGCCGGGAAATAGATCCCGAAGCTGGGCCAGGGCTTCGTACTCGGGCCGGAAGGCCGGCCCCCACTGGGATATGCAATGGGCCTCGTCGATCGCGATCAGGCGAACCGGCAGTTTGCCCAGGGCCGCCAGCATGCGCGCGGTCATGAGCCGTTCTGGGGCCAGGTAGAGAATCTGGGTTTCGCCCGCGGCGACCCGCCGCCAAACGGCGACATTCTGCGTCCGGTCCTGCGCGGAATTGATTGCCTCGGCCGCGACGCCGCTCAGACGCAATGCGGCGACCTGATCGCGCATCAGCGCGACCAAGGGCGAGACCACCAGGGTCAAACCGTCCAGCATGAGTGCCGGTACTTGAAAGCAGAGGGATTTGCCGGCGCCGGTGGGCATGACGCTGAGCACACCGCGCCCGGCCAGCAGGGCCTCGATGGCCGCCTCTTGACCGGGCCGGAAGCCGTCGAAGCCGAAAACCTGTTTGAGGACCTTACGGCTCTCGGCCGACTCCGGCGCCGCGCGATTCGTCTGCATCGCGATGGCTTAGCCCGCGACCAGACTCCTGACAAGCGGCACCTGGGAAACGGGCTCCGGCGGTTCCGGCACGTGGCCGGCAAGCCGCCCGGCTTCGGCCTTGAAGATATCCGCCAAGGCCGCGCTGACCGCGCGCACGGCGGGCGAGCGGCGCAGGTCTTGGTGTAGGACCAAGTGCAGATCGCGCGCGATTTCCTCCAAGGGCGGGCTCAGGCGTACCAGCGCTGGGTCCCGATCGGCGGCGAAACAGGGCAGAACCCCCAGGCCGGCGCCCTGGCGCACCGCCTCGTGCAGAATGATGCCGTTGTTCACCCGTATGGCGGGCAAGCGCCCGTTCAGGTGCGAAAGCAACCAGGTTTGATTCTGAAAATAGGCGTGGTCCTCGTCGTAACCGACCCAAGCGCAGTCGCGGTAGCGCGCCTCGCCGTAGGCGGCGGGATGGGCGGCGACATAGTCGCGCGCGCCATAGATCGCGAAGGTATAGCGGCCGATCTTGCGCGCAATTAGGCCCGGGTTGTCGGGCAGGCATTCGCGGATCAGCAAGTCAGCCTCGCGTCGCAAAAGGTCCGCTTGGATATGGGTGACCGAAATCTCGATTTCGATTTCTGGCAGGCGGGTGCGCAGCGCGGTCAGGTGACCGGCCAGGAACTGTGCGAAGGTTTCCCAGACCGAAATCCGGACCACGCCGCTGGCATCTTGGGTGAAGGCCGCTTGATGGCGGTCGACCGCCAGGGCCGATCGCTCCATGGCTTCCGCCAGGGGCAACAACTCCGCACCCGCCGTGGTCGGCACCAAGCCTTCCGGCAAGCGGTCGAACAGTCGCGCCCGCAGCGAATTCTCCAGGCCCTTCAGGCGCCGGCCGACAGTCGGCTGAGTTACCTTGAGGCTCCGCGCTGCGGCGGACAGGCTGCCCTCGCGCACGACCGCGAGGAATACGCGCAGATCGTCCCAGTTCATGGCTCCGTTCATGGCCCCATCATGCCGGAGCGCCGTCAAAGCCTCAACAATTATGTTTATACGAAATAGATAATATATGATCGGAATTCATTTTTGTTGAGCGTATACCTGAACCCTCAGATTGGTTCGAGTCGCCACGGATACAGGGAACGTCCAAGAAATGTATTTCAATCCAAAGCTTTGGGGCTTTACAACCGGGGTCCGCAACCGAATTTGGGGGGCGGTGGCGCTCGGCCTCCTGTCGTCCATGCTGGGCATCCTGCGCCTCGCGCTGCTGGGTTGGCTGCTGGCGCAGGTTTTCGCTGGGGCAACCCTGGGTGAACTGGCGCTGCCAGGCGCCATCGTCGCCGTGGTGGTTCTGCTGCGCGGCGCTTTGGAGTATGCGCGGATCGCGGTCGCGCATCGTACGGCGGCGGCGGTGCAGCTCGATCTGCGGGCTCGGCTCTACGACAAAGTGGTCGAACTCGGGCCGGCCTATTTCGGGCTACAGCGCACCGGCGACGTGCTGGTCTCCCTGATCGATGGGGTCGAGCACCTGGAGGTGTATTTCGGCAAGTATCTGCCGCAGCTCTTCGTCGCCGTCATCAGCCCGCTGCTGATTTTCGCCTTCGTCGCCTGGCTCGATCTGCCGGTGGCGGTCATATTTTTAACTGCGGCGCTGGTGACCCTGATCGCGCCGATCGCCTGGCATCGCCGGGATCAAGTCAGCTCCCTGGCCCGCGCGCGCGCCTATGGCGACTTCGCCGCCGAGTTTCTGGATTCGATCCAGGGCTTGGCCACCCTCAAGGCCTTCGGGCAAAGCACCGCCCGGGCCCGGCTGCTGGCGGACAAGGCGCACGAACTGTTCCGCACCACCATGTGGGTGCTGGCGACCAACTCCCTATCGCGCGGCATTACCGATACCGGCATTGCCGTGGGGGCGGCGGCCGCCCTTGGTCTGGGCGCCTACCGGGTCGGCCAGGGCGAGATGACCCTGGGCGCCCTGTTGATCGTTCTCATGCTGGGTATCGAGGTGTTCCGGCCTTTGCGCGATCTGCGCTCCCTGCTGCACGACGGCATGCTGGCGCAGTCTGCTGCCGGCAAGATCCTGGCACTCTTCGACCGCAAGGCGAGCGTGTCGGACACCCGGCTATCGGGTGTGCCGGCCGCCGGTTTGCCTGCGACCTTGGAATTCCGCGATGTCCATTTCGCCTACCCCGGCGGGCGGGGACCGACTCACGATGGGCTCAATTTTTCCGTCGCGGCCGGAGAGCGCATCGGTATTGTCGGGTCAAGCGGTTCTGGCAAATCGACCATCGTTCGTTTGCTCCTGCGCCTCTACGATCCGAAGGTTGGCGGCATTCTCCTGGGTGGGTGCGACCTGCGGGATATGAGCTTCGCGGAGTTGCGCGGCCATCTCGCCATCGTCAATCAGGACACCTATCTGTTTCACGGCACCGTCGAGGAGAACCTGCGGCTCGGCAAGCCGGCGGCGAGCCAGGAGGACTTGGAGGCCGCGGCGCGCGCGGCCAACGCCCATGATTTCATCATGGCTTTGCCCCAAGGTTATGGCAGCGTGATCGGCGAGCGTGGCATCAAGCTTTCGGGCGGCCAGCGACAGCGCATCGCTATTGCCCGTGCCGTGCTGCGCGACGCGCCGATCCTGGTCCTCGACGAGGCCTTGTCGGCAGTCGACGCCGAGAACGAGGCCGTGATCCAAGAAGCGCTCGATCGCCTGATGGTCGGGCGCACCACCCTGATTCTGGCACACCGCCTGTCCAGCATCATCGGCGCCGACCGCATTCTGGTGCTCGGCCAAGGCCGGGTTATCGAGGAGGGTCGGCACAGCGCCTTGATGGCGAAGCGCGGCGCTTACTACCGCCTCATGGCCGAGCAAGCCAAGGACCGCGGCGGCGCGTCCCTAGCGGCCGCGGGCGACGGGGCCGCGGTTTTCCAATCGGCACCGCTTTTGGCCGCCGCGGAACCTGAGGTGTCGGGGGTGCCAGGCATGGAACCCGATACCGGCGTGCTGGCGGCCGATGGCCTGGGCTGGGCCGGCGCGCTGGCGCTCTTGCTGCGGGTGGTGCGGCCGTGGCGTGGCCGCCTGGCCCTGACTTTCCTGTTCGGTGTCTCGCGGGTCGCCGCCTTCATTTCTGTCGGTCTGGTCTCGGCCTTGGCCGTGGCGGCGGTCAAGACCGGTGAGCCGATATTTGCGCTCATTGTCGCGCTCATGGTCTTGGCGCCCGCGGCCGGGGTTCTGCATTGGCTGGAATCTTGGATCGCCCACGACATGGCCTTCCGCTTGTTGGCGCAGATGCGCATCGATCTTTTCCGTAAAGTGGACAGCCTGGCGCCGGCCTACCTAGTGCGCCGGCGCACCGGCGACCTGGTTGCCATGGCGACCCACGATGTGGAACTGGTCGAGTACTTCTTCGCCCATACCATTGCCCCCGCCTTTGTCGCGGTCCTGGTGCCGGGCGCGGCGATCCTCGGCCTTGCCTGGGTTTCGTCCAGCTTGGCGCTCGCGCTCCTGCCATTCCTGCTGATAGTCGGCGCCTCGCCGTTTCTTCTGCGCCGCAGGATCGATCGCCTGGCGTCGCGCGACCGCGAGGCCCTGGGTGAATTGAACGCGCACACGGTCGATACCATTCAAGGCCTGGGCGAGGTCATGGCGTTTCAGCAGGAGGCGGCCCGCAAGACAGCTTTTCTCGATCTGATTCGGCGTCACCACGCGGTGCGCCTGCCGTTTTTCGCCGATCTGACCCTGCAGACTGCCCTAGTCGAGGTCATGACCACCTGGGGCGGCTTGGCGGTGGTCTTGGTCGGCGGCAGTTTGGCGGCGTCCGGCGCGATCTCGCCGCTTTATCTGCCGCTCTTTACCTTGCTCGCCATGGCGGCTTTCCTGCCTGTGTCCGAGATCGCCGACATCGGCCGGCAATTGGCCGACACCCTGGGCGCGACCCGCCGGCTTGACGCCGTGCACCGAGAACCGGTGCCGGTGACCGATGGGCCGCTCGCGGTAGACCCGGTCCCGGCCGATTCGCTAGGGGGCCAGGGTGTCGATATTGCCTTCGAGGGCGTGACTTTCCACTACGATGAGGTCGCCCGTGCTGCCCTGCACGACGTGACGCTGAAGATTTCCGCCGGGCAGACCATTGCCCTGGTTGGCTCCTCCGGTGCCGGCAAGACCACCATGGCGCATCTTATTCTGCGCTTTTGGGACCCGGAAACAGGGCGGATCACCCTGGGCGGCCACGATCTGCGCGACTACAAGCTGGACGATTTGCGCCGTCATGTCGCCCTGGTGGCGCAGGACACCTATCTCTTCAACGCCTCGCTACGCGACAACATCGCGATCGCCAAGCCGGAGGCTACGGTGGCGGAACTCAACCAGGCAGTGCGCCGCGCCGCCTTGGAGGACTTCGTGGCGGGTCTTCCCCAGGGTCTGGAGACGCCAGTCGGCGAGCGGGGCATGGCGCTGTCCGGTGGGCAACGGCAAAGGGTCGCCATAGCCCGCGCCTTCCTGCGCGATGCCCCGGTGCTGGTCCTGGACGAGGCGACCTCCAACCTGGACGCCGAAAGCGAGCAGTTGGTCCACCGCGCCCTGCGCGATCTCATGGCCCAGCGCTCTACAATTGTCATCGCACACCGGCTGTCGAGCGTTCGCGAGGCCGACAAGATTGTGGTCATGGATCAGGGACGCGCGATCGAGACCGGGACCCACGCCGAGCTTCTGGCGCGCGGCGGCGCCTATGCCCATCTGGTTGGGCGTCAGTTGACCGGCGGCGGTGGCGAAGGGCGTGTGGCGGTGGCCCTAGCCCCTAGCCCCTAGTCGCCAAGTAGATCGCAGGTCGTACGGTTGCGTTCGATCAGCATGTCTTGGGTATCGCGCCGGTATTCCGCCATGCGCGGCGTCTCACCATGGGCGTCGAGCGCGGCCTGATCGGCGTAAACCTCGTAGAGAATCACGTGGTCGCTGGTGTCGTTCGGCACCAGGACATCGAACTGCAGGCAGCCCGGCTCGCTTTCCAGACAGATTGCACCGTGTTGACGCACCCGCGCGATGAAGCCGTCGCGCTGGCCCGGTTTCAGCTTAAATTCGACCACCAAGGCGATCTTGCCCATGGGACTTTCCCTTCCGTTCGTTTGATGTGCTAAAGCGGCGGCGCCGCACTGGTGGAACCGGTTTCGCGTTCATAGGCCGCGGCGGCGCGCAAAAGCAGCGCCTCGTCGAAAGGCCGGCCGACAAGCTGGATCGCGCTCGGCAGGCCGTTGGCTGTGTGGCCCGCCGGCACGCTGATTGCCGGTAGCCCGGTGAAATTGAAGGGTCGGACGCAGTGCCCGGTCATGGTCAGGAACTCCATGAAACCCGGGTTTGCCGCGAGGTCGGACTCGCGGATGCTCGGTACTGGGATGGTCCAGACCGGGGTGTGTAAGATATCGGCCTGGGCGAAAACACTTTCTTCCAGGGCCGCCATGACCGCCTGACGCATGTTCAGGGCCTCGATATACCGGGTCGCGGGATAGAGCAGGCCGGGCAGCAGGCGGCCCAGGGTCTGCGGGCCGTAGTCGTCCGGGCGCTCGCGCAGCCACCGCGCGTGAAAGGCCGCGCCCTCGGCCGCGATAATCAGGACATTGAGCGGGTTGGCCAGCTCGATGACCTCGGGCAGGCGGACCGGCACGATCTCGGCGCCCAGCTCCTCGAAGACCTTCAGGCTGGCGCGCGCCAGGGCCGCGACCTCCGCTTCGACCGGGTCGTAAAAATAATTTTCCGGCACGCCGACACGCAGGCCCCGCACGCCCTTGTCCAGCTCGGCCCGGTAGTTGGGCACCGGCGCATGCGCGGTTGTCGGGTCCGCCGGATCGCGGCCGGCTATGGCCTGCAGTATCAGCGCGGCATCGCTGGCGGTTCTGGTGAGCGGGCCGACGTGGTCCAGGGTAAAGGACAGGGGCATGGCCCCGGCCCGGCTGACCCGGCCATAGGTCGGCTTTAGGCCGATCAGACCGCAGCAGGCGGCGGGCAGGCGGATCGAACCGCCGGTGTCGGAGCCGAGCGCACCGTAGACCAGCCGGCCCGCCACCGCGGCGGCGGAGCCGCTCGACGAACCGCCGGTGATGTAGTCTGTGTTCCAGGGATTGCGCGGCGTGCCGGCAATCTCGTTGTGCCCCGTGGTGCCGAGGGCGAACTCCACCATGTGGAGCTGCGCAATGTCGAGCGCGCCGGCGGCGTCGAGACGGCTCAGCGCGCTTGAGGTCTGATCCGGCACGAAATCGGCCAGAATGCGCGAGCCGCAGGCGGTAGGCCGCTCGGCGCGATAGAACATTTCTTTGTGGGCCAAGGGAACGCCGTGCAGGGGACCGCGCGGCCCGTCCTTGGCGAGGGCCGCGTCGGCCGCGTCCGCCGCGCGCAGCGCCGCTTCCGGATCGACATGGGCGATGCAGTGCAGGGCCTCGCCGTGGCGCTCGATTCGGGCCAGACACGCTTCGGTCGCCTCGCGCGCGGAGGCTTTGCGCGCCGCGATCAAATCCGCGACTTCGCTTAGGCTCGAATCCGCCAGGGAGTCGTCGCTCATGTGCTATCCCCACCGCGGCTCAGGCGTGATTGGGCGAGATAGAACCCGGCGGGCTCGACACCGAAGGGGAGAACCTGGGTCGCCTGGCCGGCCAGGTCTCCCAGATGCAAGGCCGTGGCCGCCGGTTCGCGCACCTGCGACGGTGCCAGATCGACACGTTGCGCCTCCCTCAGCCAGGCTACCATTTTATCCAGATCGTCCATGTGCGCGGCCCCCCAAAACTCCATACTCACCAGGCGTTAAGCTTAAACGGCGGGATGCGGGCTGTCACCGCCGCCATTCGTGTGTCGTTTTCGGTCTTTTCGGCACATCAGACAATCGTCTGTAAACCTTTGAAACCTAAAGTGCCGTTTTTCAACCCGCAGGAGCGGCGCCAAATTGTATGAGGCCCTTTAGAATGCGCGCGCTGGTCGCGGACGATCATCCCATGGTCGTGGATGCCCTGACCCTCTATTTGCGAGAGATCGATCCCAATATCGAGGTTCTGGGCGCCGGCGATATGGAGGGTGCATTGGGCTATTTGGATGGGCCCGGCACCTTGGATCTGATCCTGCTGGATTTCGATATGCCCGGGATGGATAACCTGGAGGGCCTGCGCCTGGTGCGCGAGGAATGCCCGGGTGTGCCCACGGTGATGATCGGCGGCACGCTTCGGGCGCAGGATATGCTGGGTGCGCTCGATCGGGGCGCCGCCGGGGTCATTCCCAAGGATTATTCCAAGATTGCGATCGTCAAGGCGCTGGAACTTATCCTCGCGGGCGAGCGTCACGTGCCGGCCCGGCTGCTTGGCGGCGCCGGCGGATTGCGTGGCGACGGCGCGCCATGCGGCGCCGCGGCGCCGGCCGGCGGGTCCGACCCCTTGGCCGTCTTAAATAGGCGTGAACGCGAGGTTCTCGCCCTCCTGGCCGAGGGTCTGTCGAACGTAGGCATTGGCCAGGCGCTCGGCATGTCGGCCAATGGCGCCAATCACCACCTGAAGAGCATCTATCGCAAGCTGGGCGTGCGTAAACGCACCCAGGCCATGGCGATCTATTTCGGGGAACACAGGCGCTCGGCCTGACGTCGGCCCATTAAGTCTCGGGTCCGCCGGCCCCATTGGTGCGGCCTTTCCGGCAAATTTCCAACGGATTGCGAACCGCACTGGGCACGCGCCCGGGCCGTCAACGGCCGCTGCCTTCCCACGGCCTGTATCTCCGACTATCGCGACTTTTCCCCAGGATGTGATGCCGCCCGATATCGAGCTGTGTGGCAAATTCAAATACTAAAACGAGTAGTATCGGCGCGCAAATAAGCAATGGACAATTAATTCAAGTAGCTACATGGCACATTAGCGATAATTTTTGGAACTAATTCTCGAAAACAGTCCTTTGTTAATTAATTTCATCATAATTAGTAGGGGGATTTCTTGAATTCTTTGCCCTTGGCTGCAATGGCCGCTGGCAAGAACCGCATATGAATTTGGTTAAACCCAGAGAGCAGGAGCAGAGAGATGCTAAAGAAAGCCAACACCAAGCTAGGGACATCGGATCCCGGCACCAGCGCCGCATCGGGCGGGGCCCGTTTTCTCCCAAGCCTGAAGCTGTCGCAAAAACTGCCGGCCGTGATTGTCGGGGCCGCTTTTTTAACCGCAGCCGCCATCGGCAGCTGGAGTTATATCAAGGCGGCCGAGAGCCTGAGCGAATCCGCGGAGGGCAAGCTTCTGGCCCTGGCCGAAGCGCGCAAATCGCAGCTTGGGGACTATCTCGGCAGTATCGAGGCTGACCTGCGAGTCATGGCCGAAAACGCGACCATCATCGATGCCCTAAGGGATTTCCAGTCGGCCTGGTTCGAACTCGGCCCCAATCCGGGCACCCTGCTCCAGAACCTTTACATCAACGACAATCCCAATCCGCTTGGCGAAAAGCACCTGCTCGACGTCGCCAACGATGGTTCCACCTACAGCGCGGTCCACCGCCGCTATCATCCGTGGATCCGACAATTCCTGGAGGAGCGGGGCTACTACGACGTCTTCCTGTTCAACGCGGAGGGCGATCTGGTCTACACCGTGTTCAAGGAACTCGACTACGCCACCAACGTTATGACCGGGCAATGGAAAGATACGGATCTCGGCAATGCCTTCCGGGCCGCGCGGAGCAATGCCAACAAGGGGGCATTGAATTTCTTCGATTTCCAACCCTACGCACCCAGCGCCAACGCCCCGGCCAGCTTCATGTCGACGCCGATTTTCGATGAGGCGAACCGTTTCACCGGCGTGCTGGTCTTCCAGATGCCAATCGGCCGAATCAACCAAATCATGAAGGCCTCGGCCGGCATGGGCGAAAGCGGTGAGACCTACATCGTTGGCTCGGACTTACTGATGCGCAGCGATTCGCGCTTCAGCGAGGAGTCGACGATCCTGACCCGAAAGATCGATTCCACCACGGTCAAGGCTGCCGTGGCCGGCGAGAGCGGCGTTCAGGCTATTGAAGATTATCGCGGTATCCCCGTCGAATCGGCTTATGTGCCCTTCGAGTTCAATGGCGCCAACTGGGCCCTGATCGCCGAGATCGACACCGAGGAGGTTCTTACCCCCGTGGTCGCCTTGCGCAATGCACTGGCCATCGAATCCGCCATCGGGCTCGTGATCATCGGCCTGATCGGTACCTTCATCGCGCGCGGTATCACCCGGCCCATTTCCCGGATGACCGAGGCGATGGCCATGCTCGCCGAAGGCGACGACAGCGTGGAGGTCGATCTGGGTGAACGGAAAGACGAACTCGGTCAGATGTGCGACGCATTGGCGAAGCTGCGACTGGCCGTGTCGGACTCTTTCCGGCTCAGCCAAATGGTCGAGTACATGCCGAACGGTGTCATACAATGCGATCCGCACAGCTTCGAGATCACCTATCTCAACAAGTTCTCGCGCGAGACCCTGAAGAAACTGGAAGAACATCTGCCGATCAAGGCCGATCAGATGATGGGCCAGTGCATCGACGTGTTCCACAAGAACCCGGCGCACCAGCGCGGCCTTCTGGGCGACCCCAAGAACCTGCCGCACAAGGCCTTGATCACTGTTGGGGAGGACAAGTTGGACCTCCTGGCCACCGCGATCACGGACAAGCACGGCAACTACGTGGGTCCCATGCTGACCTGGTCGGTGGTGACCGATCAGATCAGCCTGGCAACTTCGGTCAAGGAAGTGGTTGAGGTCGTGGCCTCGGCCTCGACCGAGATGGAATCGACCGCCCAGTCCATGTCGGCGACGGCGGAGGAGACCAGCCGTCAGGCGACGGCGG
>JAJFGO010000012.1 GCA_021776095.1 Kiloniellaceae bacterium
CCTAGTGGTCCGATCCTAACGCTTGGTTCCCAAGCGTTAGGTGAATCGGCCCACCAAGCCGTTGATCTTGTGGGGCGACTTATCCAAACGGATGGGAACCATCCGTTTGGGTCGCACCACTAGCTTTGGCGCCATAGCACTGGCCACGCTGGTGTTCGCCGGCGCCGCGCCCGGCGCGAAAGAGCCCCTTTGCGCCGTTCTGCTGGGTTTGGTGACCGAGGAAGTCGGCCAGGATTCCCACACCCTGGCCTTGGCACGCCCCGAGCCTCAACGCGCCGCGAAGTTGTGCGAGGCCGGCCGCGACGCCGAAGCGATCGCCCTGCTCACGAAAATCCGGGAAACCAGCGCGCCCACCGGTATGGGCAACTAGAGCCGGCCCGCCTGGAAGCTTGCGCACACCGGGTTTCGAGACCACCTTCAGGTCAGGAAACCCCGGCCGGGCCGGCCGCGCGCGCGAAGGGGCCGTCATGACCGCACCCGTCTTCAAGAACGTCCTCGACAGTATCGGCAACACCCCCATGGTCGAGCTGGGCCGGATCGATACCGGGCCATGCCGCCTGTTTCTCAAGCTGGAAAATCAGAACCCCGGCGGCTCAATCAAGGACCGCATCGGCAAGTCCATGATCGAGGCGGCGGAAAAGGACGGCAGCCTCAAACCAGGCGGCAGCCTGATCGAGGCGACCGCAGGCAACACCGGCCTGGGCCTCGCCCTGGTCGCGGCGCAAAAGGGCTACCGCCTGATCATCGTGGTGCCCGACAAGATGGCGCAGGAAAAGATCTTTCACCTGCGCGCCCTAGGTGCCGAGGTGGTGCTGACCCGATCCGACGTGGGCAAGGGCCACCCGGAATACTACCAGGACATGGCGGAGCGCATCGCGGCGGAAACCGATGCCTTCTACGTCAATCAATTCGCCAACCCGGCCAACCCCCTGGCCCACGAAACCACGACCGGGCCGGAGATTTGGGACCAGATGGACCACGACCTGGACGCAGTGGTTTGTGGCGTCGGTTCCGGCGGCACCATCGCCGGGCTGTCGCGTTATTTCGCCAAGGCCGCGCCCGGGGTCGAGATGGTCCTGGCCGACCCGCAGGGCTCGATCCTGGCCGAATACGTCGAGACCGGGAAACTGAGCACCGAGGTCGGCTCCTGGCTGGTCGAGGGCATCGGCGAGGACTTCCTGCCGCCCAACGCCGATCTCTCCCGGGTCAAGACCGCCTATACGGTCAGCGACAAGGACGCCATGCTGACCGCGCGCGAACTCCTGGCCAAGGAGGGCATCCTGGCCGGCTCCTCCTCCGGCACGCTGATCGCCGCCGCCCTGCGCTATTGCCGGACGCAGACCACGCCCAAGCGGGTCGTTACCTTCGTGTGCGACAGCGGCAACAAATACCTCTCCAAGATGTTCAACGACTACTGGATGCTCGATCAGGGCTTCCTGGAGCGCGCGCATACCGGCGATTTGCGCGACCTCATCACCCGCCGCCACGCCGAGCACGCCACGGTCACGGTCGCGCCCGAAGATACATTGCTCATCGCCTACGGCCGCATGAAACTCTACGAGGTTTCGCAGCTCCCCGTCCTTGGCGCCGACGACAAGGTCGCCGGACTCATCGACGAAAGCGACATACTGCTCGCGGTCGCGCGCGACGAGGCGCACTTCAAAAACCCTGTCGAAAGCGCCATGACCAGCCGCCTGCAAACCCTGCAAGCCAGCCGGCCCATGGACGACCTGCTACCGATCTTCGACGCCGGCCACGTCGCCATCGTGGTCGAGGGCGAGAAGTTTCTGGGCCTGATCACCCGGATCGATTTGTTGAACCACTTGCGGCGGAAGATGCGCTAGGCGGGGTGAGCGGAAACGACGCGCGAGTCCCGCCAGGCCATTTCAACACGAAGACGCGCGAAAGGGAAAAGGGTAGCGTCCCCTTTATCCCCCCTTTATCCCCTTCCGGTCGCACACCAGAATCGAGTTCAGGCATGAACGCGGGGCACGGGCATTTTACAGAGCCCTCGCGTTACACGGGACCGCGAATCACGGCATCCGGTTGAAGTCGGTCCCCTCGGGGAACAGGTCGGCGTGGCTGTCTTCGAAGGCCTTCTGCTCGCCCTCGCCCCACAGAAAGCCGGCCACCATGAAACGCCGGCCCTTGGTGACTGGGGCCACGCCGTGCAGGAGGGAGCAAGAGAACACGACGCCGCCGCCGCTCGGCGGCGCGTAAAGCTGCGGCCCATATTCCGGCAGGCGCAGGTGACCGCCTTCGTAGTCGCCGGTGTTCAGGTTCAGGACCAAGGCATAGCGCCGGTGCGCCGTGACCGCTTGGGTATTGTCGCGGTGCGGTGCGAAATAGCCGCCCTGGTCCGCGTCGTAACAGCCGACCCGGAAATGCTCGGCCCGCGTGGCCTCGAAATTGAACGCCTTGGAAATTTCGGGCAGCAGCCGCCGGCTCAACACGGCAAGCAATTCGTCGCACGCCGGCGTCCCGATCCGCAGGTACACGTCGCTGCGGATCTTCGATTTCGGGTTCTGGCGAAATTTTTCGCCGCCGGACGAAACCGCATTGTCCACTTTACCGCCATGCTCCCAAAACGCGATCAGACGCCGGCAGTGATCGGGATCGATGAGGTTGGGCACCACCAAGGCCGGCGCCTGGGCGCCGACCACCAGGGGCCGATGGATTTCCAGTCGCGCCTGGGCGTGGGCCAAGGCGGCTTCGGCCTGGCTCTGGCCATCGGCGGGCGTGATCTCGCGTTCCAACCGCAGGACGGAATCGAAAAACAGGGTGCGCGAGGCATCGCCCTGCACCATGCCGGCCGCCCGGTGCAATTGACCCTCCTCGTCGCTCAACAGCATGAAGGGCAGCTTGAGGCGCTGGGCCAGCACCGCGTTCTCCTGCGCCGGCGCGCGGGTGACGCCGACCACCAGGGTTTCCAGGCGCTCGAACTCCGGCGAATGGCGCGCCAGGCTCAACAGTTCGTCTTCGTCGACCCCCGCCAGGTGGATCACCTTGGGCGCGCCGAACAAACGATGGTGATAGAGCGAGATCGCCTGGCCATCGGGCAGACGGAACGGCAAATCGCAGAGCCGCTCCCCAATGGCAAGCGGCCCCTGCGCCGAGGCTGGTTTCGGTTCGAATGGCATGGTCCGGCGATCTCCGCGCACCCCGATTGACTGGCCGGCGACGCTAGCACAAGGATCGATCGAGAACGAGATGCGCGCTTTCCACAGCCCTTCTATTGCCCGAGGCCGGGCGGTCGCTAAACTTGGGCGGCGGGAGCCAGGCCAACAACGCTTCTCATCCCCTTAGGGCACCCCCTGTTTTTTCCCTGTTCAGCAGGGAATAACAGGGAACCCGCCACCGGACGGCCCTGCCCCTTTGACATGGCCCTGAAAAGGGCCACATGTTGACGCCGTCGAACCCGCCGAGGTCCCCATGTCCGATACCGAGAACCGCCCGAACCGTCCCCACTTCGCGACCCGGGCGATCCATGCCGGGCAGTCGCCCGATCCCTCCACCGGGGCGATCATGCAACCGATCTACGCGACCTCGACCTATGTCCAGGAAAGCCCGGGAGTACACCAGGGCTACGAATACAGCCGCAGCCAGAACCCGACCCGCATGGCCTACGAGCGCTGCATCGCCGATCTGGAGAGCGGCACGGCCGGCTTCGCCTTCGCCTCCGGCATGGCGGCGACCTCGACCATCCTGGAGGTTCTGGATAGCGGCAGCCACGTGGTTGCCATGAACGACCTCTACGGCGGCACCTACCGCTTGTTCGAGAACGTGCGCAAGCGCTCGGCCGGGCTCAGCTTCAGCTTCGCCGATCTGAGCGACCTGGCCGCGCTGGAGGCCGCGGTGCGCCCGGAGACCAAGCTGATCTGGGTCGAGAGCCCGACCAACCCCCTGCTCTCCCTGGTCGATCTGGAGGCGGTCACCGCCTTCGCCCGCCAGCGGGGTATCCTCTGCGTCGCCGACAACACCTTCGCCAGCCCTTGGGTCCAGCGCCCGATCGAACTGGGTTTCGACATGGTCATGCATTCGGCCACCAAGTATCTGAACGGCCATTCGGACATGGTCGGCGGCATCGCCGTAGTCGGAGCCAACCCGGAGTTGGCGGAGCGCATGACCTACCTGCAGAACGCGGTCGGCGGGGTCCAAGGGCCTTTCGACAGCTTCCTGGCCTTGCGCGGCCTGAAGACCCTGGCCCTCAGGATGGAGCGGCACTGCATCAACGCCCAAAGTGTCGCCGAATATCTGGAAGACCATCCCAAGGTCGAGCGGGTCTACTACCCCGGCCTGGCCAGCCACCCGCAGCACGCCCTGGCGGCACGCCAGATGGACGCCTATGGCGGTATGGTCACCGCCATCCTCAAAGGCGGCCTGGCCGAGGCCCGGCACTTCCTGGAGCGGGTCGAGATCTTCGCCCTGGCCGAGAGCCTGGGCGGGGTCGAGAGCCTGATCGAGCACCCGGCGATCATGACCCACGCCTCGATTCCGGCCACCATACGGGCCGAATTGGGCATCGGCGACGGCCTGGTACGTCTTTCAGTCGGGGTCGAGAACGAGGCCGATTTGATCGCTGACTTGAAGCAGGCCCTGGCCTAACACACCCAGGTCTCGCGCGCCGGCCCTAAAGAAGCCCCGGCAAGGCCTTAATCCGTATTCAGAAACAGCGGGTTAAAGCCTTCTTAACCGCGCTTCGGGACAATGGCGGCCGCTTCGTTTCCCCTGGGCGCAAAGATTCAGCCGCTATGCTCGTCATCGTAGGCACTATTATCGTCATCGTCGCCGTCCTCGGCGGCTACGCCGCACCGGGCGGCCACCTGGCCGTCCTGTTCCAGCCCTTCGAGTTCGTGATCATTTTCGGGGCCGCGATCGGCGCCTTCATTACCGGCAATACCAAGACGATCCTGGCGGGCGCGACCAAGTCCCTAGGCCGTATGATCAAGGGCCCGAGACACAAGCGGGACGGCTATTTGGAGCTGCTGAGTGTGCTCTACCAGATCTTCAAGGTGGCCCGCGCCAAGGGCAACCTTGAGCTGGAGAAGCACATCGAAACGCCCGAGGAAAGCGACATCTTCTCGCAATTTCCGCTGGTTCTGAACGACCACCACGCCATGCAGTTCATTTGCGATTACCTGCGCCTGCTGACCATGGGCTCGGATAACCCGCACGAGCTCGAGGCCCTGATGGACCAGGATATCGAAACCCACCACACCGAGGAACACGCGGTCTCCAGCGCCTTAACCGCCATGTCCGACGGCATGCCGGCCTTGGGTATCGTCGCGGCGGTGCTCGGCGTCATTCACACCATGGGCTCGATCACCGAACCGCCGGAAGTTCTGGGCCACCTGATCGGCGCGGCCTTGGTTGGCACCTTCGCGGGGATTCTGCTGTCCTACGGCTTCGTCGGGCCCATGGCCTCGGCGCTCACCAACATCATTGTCGCGGATGGGCGATTCTACGTTTGCATCAAATCCGGCATTCTGGCCCACATCGCCGGTCATCCGCCGGCCATCGCCATCGAGTTCGCGCGCAAGACCCTGTCGAGCGACGTGCGGCCCAGCTTCTACGAGTTGGAAGAAGCCTTCGAGAACGCGGCCCCGGCGGCGGCCGGATAAGCCAGCGGCGCCCAGCGCATGGCCGACAAGAAAAAAGACGAGGGCAACGTCGCCCCCATCATTATCAAGAAAGTCAAGAAGGGTGGCCACGGCCATCACGGCGGCGCCTGGAAGGTCGCCTACGCCGACTTCGTGACCGCCATGATGGCGTTCTTTCTGCTCCTGTGGCTGCTGCAGGCCACCACCGAGGAACAGAAACTGGGCATCGCCGACTATTTCGCGCCGGCCAGCGTCTCGCGCTCGACCAGCGGCAGCGGCGGCATCATGGGCGGCCGTACCCTGACCAAGGAGGGCGCCAACCCGAACGATCAAACCCCGGTCGGCGTGATGATCAAACTACCAACCAATCCCCCCGATTGGGATAACACCGGCGACCCGGAAGAGAACACGGCAACCGAAGAAACCGAAGCGGGCCAGTCGGATAAGAAGGAGCAGGCGGCCGAGGACGTCTCCGATCAGCAACTCGAGGATTTCCTGGCCAAACGCGAGGAGGAGCAATTCGCAAAGGTCCAGGAAGCCCTGCGGGAAGCGATTGAGGACGTCCCCGACCTGCGCAAGCTGTCGAGCAATCTATTGATCGACCAGACTGAGGAGGGGCTGCGCATTCAGATCGTCGACGAGGCCGGAAAGTCCATGTTCCCTTCCGGCAGCGCCAATATGTTCGACCATACCCGCGAGATCCTGTCCCTGGTGGTCGACGCCATCGCGCAACTACCGCAGCAGATCGCTATCAAGGGCCACACCGACGCGACCCCGTTCTCGGCCAAAAACGGCTATACGAACTGGGAGCTCTCGACCGATCGGGCGAATTCCAGCCGCCGGGCCCTGGTCAGCGCCGGATTGCGGCCGGAACGCATTGCCTCCGTCGTCGGCTTGGCCGACAAGGAGCCCATGGACGAGGCAGACCCCTACGCCTCGCGCAATCGGCGGATTTCCGTGATCTTGCTGCGCGAAACCGGGCTCCCGCCCCAAACCGCCGTGAAGCCCGCCGAATAGACGGCGGCTTGGGCGGCGGGGCCGCGCCGCCTTGACGGTCTTCCCGGCAATCCCCATGTCTCACCACATCCCGGTCCCCCGGAAAAAAGGTGAGATGCGTGGCATCCCGGAATAACCTGCCAGAAATATACCTATACGGCGATACCTGGGGCGACGCCCCGCCGAATCCACTGAGCACCCCGGAATGCTACGATGGCCTGATCTGGCGGCGGTGCCTGGGCTTTCTGATGGACGCGGCGCTGGTTTGGGGCTTGAACCTAGCCTTGGCCGTGGCCTTCTGGATCGCCGGCGTCATGACCCTGGGCCTGCTATTCCCGCTGGGTGCGATCGCCCTGGCCATCTTCCCGATCGCCTATCATACCTATTTTATCGGCCGCAACGGCGCCACCCCGGGCATGACTCTATTTGGGGTCGCCCTGCGCTCCTGGGACGGCAAACGCCTGGACTATCCTCAGGCCCTGCTGCAGACGGCCCTGTTCTACACCACAGTCCCACTGACCGGTGGCCTGATCTTGGCCGTTAGTCTTTTCAGCGACCGCAGCCGGACCCTCCACGACATGCTGTCCGGCACTGTCGCCTTGCGCGCTCAGCCCGCCCCACAAGACTGATCCCAGTCGGATTTCGGCCGCTTTCCGGCCTTAGCGACCCGCTCGGGAGCCTGCGGCCCCGTGTGCTTGGGGCAAAGCGTTAAGGTTAAGCGTTAGTAAATCAGCACTGGCAAGCGGGGGCCCAATCCTGCGATAATACCTCCGCCAAGCGGCACCGGCTGCCACGAGATCAGCGATGAACTCGCGGAGGCCTAACCACAAACAACCAAGCCGCGGAATGAGACAGGGACGTAACCCGATCGGATTGAATCCACAAAACGGTGTGGCAGGTCTCGGCCTGCCGCAACAGGTTTTCTTTGTGCTGTCGGATACGCCCTGCCCCTACGTACCGGGGCGGCGCGAGAAAAAACTGATCACCGAGATCGATCGCGGCGACCCAACCCAAACCTACAGCGCCCTGTCGCGCGCCGGCGTCCGGCGCAGTCATCATTTCGCCTACCGGCCGGCCTGCACCGACTGCCGCGCCTGCGTTCCGGTTCGGATTCCGGCCCACGGCTTCGTACCCAGTCGCTCGCAAAAGCGGGTTTGGCGAACCAACGAAGGTTTGGAGGCACGAGAGGTGCCGGCCACCGCGACCGCCGAGCAATACGCGGTCTTCGCCCGTTATATCGCTTCGCGTCACGGCGACGGTGAGATGGCTGCCATGACCATGGCCGACTACCGCAGCATGATCCACCATAGCCGGATCGACACGCGCCTGACCGAATTCAGGACGCCTGACGGCACCTTGGTGGCGGCGTGCCTCATCGACTGGCTGGATGACGGCCCCTCCGCGGTCTACAGCTTCTTCGACCCAGCGCTCAGCGAACGCAGCCTCGGCAGCTATATGATTTTGTGGCTGGTGCACGAGGCGCGGCGGCGCAGCCTGCCTTATGCCTATCTGGGCTACTGGATCGCCGAATCCCCGAAGATGTCCTACAAGCTGAAGTTCCGCCCGCTCGAGGCCCTCGGCCCCGCAGGATGGAAGACTTTGGACCCCAATACCCAAACCGTTCCACTCACCGCTATCGCAAGCTAGCGCAACGGAAGCGCGCCGTTTCCTTGAACTCACAGGAATCGCCGCCTATTCTCGCGGTGGCGGCGGGCAAAGGCTCGATCGCCATGGGATGTCGAGGCCGCGTGTCTCGATCTTCATACCAGGGAGGACCTAACCATCATGTCGAAAAACGACGCCAAAACTGCCGACATTGGCTCGGAAAAGGGGCTCAAGCGCCGGGACTTCATCAAGAAGGCAACAACCACGACCCTTGCCGCGACCGCCGTCGCGGCGTCGAGCTTCCCCAAGCCATCGCTATCGCAAGGCCGCATGAAATGGCGCATGCAAACCACCTGGCCGAAGAATTTCCCCGGCCTCGGCACCGGTGCGAACAAGCTGGCGGAGTTTATCGGCAGGGCCTCGGACGGGAAACTGACGGTCGAAGTTTTCGGCGGCGGCGAGATCGTGCCGGCCTTCGAGACCATGGATGCGGTCTCCAGCGGCACTATCGAAATGGGTCATGGCGCGCCTTACTATTGGAAGGGCAAGGTGGCGGCGACCCAATTCATCGCCTCGATCCCCTTCGGCTTGAACGCACTGGAGCAGAATTCCTGGCTTCAGTTCGGCGGCGGCCAGGAACTGGCGGACAAGGTTTACCTTGAACTGGGCTGCAAGTTCTTCGCTTCGGGCAATACTGGAGTTCAGGGCGGCGGCTGGTTCAACAAGGAGATCAACTCGCTGGAGGACTACAAGGGCCTGAAGATGCGCATTCCGGGCCTGGGCGGCGAGGTCGTGAAGGCGGCCGGCGGCAACGTGGTCAACCTGCCGGGCGGCGAAATTCCACCGGCCTTGTCGTCGGGCGCGATCGATGCGACCGAGTGGGTCGGTCCTTACAATGACCTGGCATTCGGCCTCTACAAGAGCGCCAAGTTCTATTACTTCCCCGGATGGCACGAGCCCGCGACGTTGCTCGACAACTTCATTAACCTGAAGGCCTGGGACGGGCTGTCAGACGATTTGAAGGCCATCATCGAGACGGCGAATTCCTATGCGAACTCATATGTGATCAACGAGTTCGTGGCCAACAACAACGCTTCGCTCGATACCTTGGTGAACAAGCACGGCGTCGTGGTCAAGAAGTTCCCCGATCCCGTGCTCGACGGTCTTGGGGCGTTGGCGGGCAAGGTCATCGGCGACCTGGCGGCGGCCGATCCCTTGAGCAAGGAGGTGCTGGTCAGCATCGCCAAGTTCCGCAAGCAGTCGATCGCCTATGCGAAGTTCTCGGAGCAGGCTTTCTATAACGCTCGTGGCCTGCCGTTCAAATGGGTCGACCTCTAGATCGAGATTGGGTCGGGCTGTTTCAACCCGACCCACTTTTCTCGTTCCGGTTCATGGTATTGGGTGAGCTTCTTCTAAGGCGGTATTAGGCGCATCTTAGGTCCATGGTTCGACCTATGGCGGAATTTAGCGGGGCACGGGAGAACACGCCCCGGCCCCGCTATTCCGTCATTCGGATACTACGCGCCCGGCTTCCAACCTGCACTCAAATACGTTCCGCCCAAACATAGGCCGGCCTGGACCTGGATCTATTCTCAACCGCCGATCGCGGACCTCTTACAAAGCTCAGAACCATGACCCAGCCCAGCGACGCCAGTACGACGATTTCCATGAAGAGCGGTGGCTATTACAGCACCCGCACCAAGGGGGCGAAGGATGTCATCGACAAAGCGACACCGCTGGTCCTGAACGCGCTGGAGGCGCTTGACCTGGGCGGCGAGCCGGCACGGCCAGTGGGTTTGGCCGATTTCGGTGCGGCCGACGGCGGAACCTCCATGGAGATGATCGGCCGCGTCGTTGCGGCCCTGCACGCAAAAGCGCTGGGCCGGCCCGTTGTGTTGACCTATAGCGATTTGCCGAACAACGATTTTTCTCAGGTTTTTCTCAATACCCAGGGCCTCGGCACGGCCGGCGAGCACCTGAAAGACATCGAGGGCCTGTTCGTGTTCGGCTCCGGCACCTCGTTCTATCGCCAAATCCTGCCGCCGGGCAGCTTGGACCTGGGGTTTTCCGCGACCGCCATGCATTGGATCACCGGGGCGCCATGCCCGATCAGCGATCATGTGCACGCCGTCGGCGCGAAAGGCGCGGAGTTAGCCGCCTTCACCGAGCGTGGCATGTTGGACTGGGCCACCATCCTGCGTCATCGCGCCCACGAGTTGGTCCCGGGCGGGCGTCTTGTACTGGTCAATTTCTGCATCGACGAGGACGGCCGCTATTTGGGCAACACCGGCGGGGCCAATATGTTCGATACCTTCAACATGCTGTGGCAGCGCCTGCGCGACCGCGGCACGATCACAGCCGAAGAATACCGCGACACCAATTTCCCGCAGTTCTACAAGACGGTCGAACAGTTCCGCGCACCACTGGACGATGCTGACGGCCCGCTGCGCGGCATGGGCTTGTCGCTGGAGCACATCGAAACCCAGATTGTCCCCTGCCCTTACAAGGCGGACTACTTGACGAGCGGCGACCTGGACGCCTTCGCGCCCGCTTTGGTCGGGACCTTGCGCTCTTGGAGCGAGACCGTATTCATGAACGGCCTGAACCCCGCACGCGCCTTGGCCGAACGCCGGAAAATCGTCGATGCCTTTTATGCCAGCTACGAGGACGAAATCCGCGTGGCGCCTGACGCGCACGCCATGGACTACGTTCATGCCTATATGACGGTCGTAAAGGCCGCAGCCTAACGCAGTGACGGAGCGGCACAAAGAGCTTTCCGACTCTTGGATCGAGAACGCCGACCACTGGGTTCGGGCCGTACGCGACGGTCAGATCCCGAGCCGCAGGGCCGGAACCGATCAGGCCATCCTGGATGCGATTTCACGAGTCGTTGGCGAGCGAGACCCGGTAAAGCTGCTCGACATCGGCTGTGGAGAGGGTTGGCTGCTACGGCGCGTCGCCGAAATCCCGGGACTTCAGGGAGTCGGCATCGACGCCTCCACACCACTCATCGAGGCCGCCCGCCAAGCGGACCCCGTGAATCGGTACGAAGTGGTTTCCTACGCCGAATTGATTGAGGGGGCCGATTCCCTGGGCGACGGGTTCGATGTCATCGCCTTCAACTTCGCGCTGTTGGCGGACGATTCGCTCGGCGTACTCAATGCCGCACGAGGGCGCCTGACCGGCGGCGGCACGATCATCATTCAAACCCTGCATCCCGAGGTTGGCACACTCAGCGGCGAAACGCGCGATGGCTGGCGGATCGAGGATTTTATGGCTTTCGAGGACCAGGGTTGGACGCCCATGCCCTGGTACTTCCGGACACTGGAGTCCTGGCACAAAGTCGTTCGAGAAGCGGGCCTAACCCTTCGAGAGCTGATCGAGCCGACCGCTGGGCCGGGTCAGGCACCTATGTCCCTGCTCATGGTCTGCGAGTCTGAGTCCTAGCGCGGTGAAATTGTCAGGGCAGCCGGCGCCGCCATCCGGCTTTCCCCCAGGCCCCAACTCGCGAAATGGGTCGACACGCCCAAAGCGCCGCACGTGGCGGTTTCCTGATACCGGACCCAATCGACGCCCGAATCCGTGGATCGCGCGTTTCGGGCGCGCCGGCCCCGAGGGTGCATGGCAAGGGTGAACGCGCCCGCCAAGGCGCGCAGGACGGGCGGGCGGGTCCAGGCCTGCCCATGGGACAAGCGCCAAGCCTGCAAGGATTGCCGCAAGGCGGCCTGGGAATCGCCGCGGCGCCGGCCAAGTTCCGACACGCCGGCATGGAACAAGGGCAGGTAAGGCAACGTCGCGAGATCGGCCGCCATCGCGATAACTTGCTCCAAATCTGCACGGGCCGCGTCCAGATACCCAAGTGCCAGATTTGCCTGGCCACGCAACCCCCGAACGACACAAGTCCGAATCAGATCGCCGTCCTCCTTGGCCAAAGACAGCGCGCGGTCCAATGCGGCGCGGGCCTCGGCCACGTTCCCCAACCAGGTCCGCGTCATACCCTCGATCTGTAACAATGCCGCTTCCGCTCTTGGATCGCGGTGCTTGGCAACCGCCTTGTGTGCGGTGGCAATGGCGTCGTCGGCCGCCCGGTCATCGCCGATCAATCCTGCCATCATCGCTTGCGCGGCCGCGATTTCCCCAAGCTCGGACCAGGCCCCGAGTTTGCGCGCGCGTCGAGCCCCAGCTTCCAGGCTCGCAACCAAGCGGCCCTTGGCCGGACCGTGGAGGTGCAGGCGAAACAGCAAGCGCTCGGCTAAGCACCAAGGCCCGGCCATGCCGCCATGGCGCGACGAAACGCGTAGCGCACGGCGCGCATAGCGCAGTGCTTCATCATCCTCGCCGGCGACGCTCAGGGCGCGGGACAAGGTGTGGAATAGAGCAATGGCATTGCGTGGACAGCCGTCGATCGGCCGGCGTCGTTCGAGCCCGCGAAGCTCAACCAACGCGGTGGCCGGATCGGCGTCGGCTTTCGCGATCGCCGCGCGCAAAGTGCCCACGCGCCAGAGCATCGCCTCAAACCACACGCCGGGCGACTGCTCACGCAAGACAACCTCAAGATCCGTCAAAGACTTGGATATGCCGCGCCGCGCACCGCGCGCGAAAGCCTGTTCCAAGTCGAGCATGCAGTACTCGGCCGCAGCCAAAGGCCGGCCTGCCACCTGACAATGATAGGCCAGAGCCCGGCAGTGCGGCGCCAAATCCCCCGCATATACCTGTTGAAACGCGGCCGCGATCGCGGCGTGCATGGCCCGACGTCGGGGCTCCGGCAAATCGTCCCGTACCGCCTTGCGAAACCATGGGCGGACAAAGTCGAGAGACTCCGCCTGTCTTCGCATCACGCCTACGGCGACCGGCGCCTCCAATACCTCGACCGCGCGCGACGATGCGATGCCAGCCGCCCGGGCGCAAACGGCGAACTCGATTGGGGCTCGCATCAAGCTCGCGTAATGGATCAGCGCCCGCGCCGGCGGCGGGAAGCGGGCCAGGTCGTCGTGAGCACTGTGAAGCAGATTCAGCGGCAGACCGGGCGGCTGCGCGCGAGCCGTGCTGTCGAGGCCAGCCAGCAGGACCTGCGGGTTGCCTCCGGCCAAGGCCAGAATGCGCCGCCGACGGCGATCGCTAAGCTCCTCCGCGCCGCTTTCAGCCAAGGTGCGCTCGATCAAAGCCAGGGAATCAGCATGAGACAGCGGCGGCATGTCCAATTGCCGAACCAGGCGCGCTCTTTCCAAATCGCGCAGGACACCCGCGATTTGAGTCGGCGCCCGTGCTCGGCTTGAGCGCATGGCGATGACAAAAAGCACCGGCGCCTTGCCCAGGCTATGTAGAGCCCGGTTCAAAAGGCGGAGACTCGGACCGTCGGACCACTGCACATCTTCCAAGATAATCGCCACAGGGCCGATTGCGGCGGCTTCGCGCCACGTCGCCAGAATTTTGTCGAAAGTTTCGGACCAATTGCCGCCCGCAGGGCGTTGCGTCATGTCGGCCGCATGAGGCGGCGATTGGTGGGGTACGAGGCCTTCGCGCAGCCGGTAAGGCGATGGTGGATCTGCGGCTTCGATCTCGGTGCGGAGAACCTCCTCGATTTGGCCCCACAGCCCCAGGGGCAGTAAGCGTTCGGCCCGGCGTACCGCAACCCGGTAGACCGGAGCGCCGCACCGCGCCAAGCGGGCCGCGAAAACATCCAAGAGATGGGTCTTGCCGATCCCCGCCTCGCCGCGCAAGTCAACCAGGTGGGCGCCCCTGTCATCGAGCGCATGAAACGCCTCAAGCAAGGCGCCCAGCACTCTCTCGCGTCCAATCGGCGGAGTATCTGGGTTCAGAACGTCGGCACAGGTAGGACTGCGCCCGGATAAAGGAACGAAGGCCCGTACGGCCATCTCCGCACAAACACGCTGAAACAGCGCCTCCGTCACTTCATCTGGACCGACGTCGAGCTCCCTGAGCAAGATCGCCCGGCAGGCCCGGTATTGGGTCAGCGCCGCGCCACCCTGGCCGTTCGCCACATACAACGACATAAGGTCGCGATGCACCGCCTCTTGGCAGGGGTCGAGGTCCAGAGCGCGCTTGGCGGTTTCGATGGCAGCGCCAAGTTCGCCGGCCTCGCGGTGACGCGCGAACAAGGTCTGCAGGCAATTTAGGGCGGTGATCTGAAACCGGATCCTCCGGTCCTGCAACCAGTCTTCGAAAACCGGCGCGTCCAGCGCCGGGCCCGGCAGAAACTCGCCCCGATACAGGTCCGCGGCATGCAGCAAGGCCGAGTTGCTTCCCGTGGCCGCCAGGGAGTCGAAGGTCTGAACATCGATGGTGAGGTCCTGGTCGCATAGCGCGACGTCGAGGCCCTCAATCTGCAAAATCCGCAGGTCGTGCGCGCTGAGCACTTGCGACAATTTCAGCAAGACTTGGCGAAGGTTTTGCCGGGATTTGCGGCTGTCGCTATCGCTCCACAAGAGCAGCGCCAAGTGTTCGCGCGATGCCCTAAGCCCTTGAGTGCAGGCCAGGTAAGCGAGCAAGGCCCGGCCCTTGGCCGTTCGAACGACGATCCCACGACCTTCCGCGGTCTCGAGCCGAAACCCACCGAGGAGCGACAATCTTGCGGAGAGCGGCATGGGTCGGAGTTCCCCATCACCTCAATTATCGACCCGATCCTCGGGGCGGCGGCCAAGGCCACGCCGCGGATCCTCGGCCGTTATGGGTTCGGGAACTTCCACAAACAGGATGGCATTGGCGCCGCCCCGCGCCCGAACCGGCACCGCCAGGGACCGGCGCTCATCGGCGAGCTTGACCTCCCTTGTCCGGACAGCGCCCAAAGGACCCAGTTCCACCGATCGCAAAGCTTCCGACGTCAGGAGCCTCTTTAGCACCTTGGGAAGGGCGCGGCCCGGGGCGATCTTGCCGCTGGCCTCAGGAAAGAGGTCGGCGATGGCCGCCGTGCAGGTTTCGACCCGGCCGTCGCGGCCGATCACGATCAAGCCAATGGCCCAATCGGTGAAAGCGCTGCCGGGCTCGTCGCGCGGCTTCCGCCGCACCAAGGCACGGGCACGGTCGTCGTCCCGTCGCGCAGCCGCCGCCAGGACGAGATGTTGGATCTCGCAAGGGTGAATTGGCTTGAATTGCACGCTCAGGCGGTCGGCCGGCGGAATACGTGCGCTCAAATCCCTCGGATCGAAATCGCACTGTGCGGCGGTCAGCACGATCTGTACTTCGGGGTCCAGGGCGCGGACCGCCTCGGCAACGTCGAGCCCCCAATAGGCAGGCGGCGCGCCGGCATCGACGAACACCGCCGTAAACGGCTGGCTATCCTCCAGGGCTCTCTGAACCGCCGCGACCGCGGCGGGACCGACGGTTTCAACCGTCAATTCGACTTCGGCCAAGCCGCCCGGACCACCGCGTATCCTGTGAAGTTCGGCCTCGAACGCCGGGCCGATGGAAGACGCGCCGGCGGATGACAGATCGGCTGGGCCGAGGACGATCCGAAAGTCCTCAATTGCCCAGTGATCCGTGTCGAATACCAACACCGGTAATGCGGAAGTCCCCAGTGCCTCGCCCCTACAAGCGTGTCGCAATGGCATACGATAACATAACATGATATGTTTTCGTCGAGTTTCTTTATGGAAACGGAAGTAAATTATCGATTCTGGACGTATAATTATTTATAATGTATAGATATTATAGTGAAATATACATATTGCTATACAATTATATTATTACATTACATCAGAATATAAGTTATGTTCCCAAATTCTGTGCAATTTTAATACTGATCGACCTCAGAAAGAATTTCTTGCAAAACTTACCGTTTTAGTGGAATTCGCCCTCTGCACGGACCTGCCGCAACCAAGGTACGCTTAATCATTTACCGGTAATCTTAGGCCTGATCATAGCCCGTTTTCGGCAAGGCGCTCATGCACGCGATTCACCCCCAAACCCCCACGGCCGCGCCGGACCGGGATCATCTCGGTGACGCCGAACGGCTCGCGCTCTATTGCCAGAACTTCGCGATCGAGCGCGACCTGTCTGCAACCTTGAATGCGGCCCTGGAAGGCATGGTGCGAAACCTGCACGCGGAAATCGTGGAGGTGTTCCTTTGGCGCAACGATCCGGAGGGCTTCATCTTCGAATCCGCACGGGGGCGCTCGATTGCGCGCGGGCGGCAACCCGACCCGCGAGACCCCTACCTAGCACGTTGCCTTGGTGAGAAAACGATCCTGGGCAGCCCCCAGACCGACATGATTGCGGCCGTGGCCTACGCCCCTCTACTACCCCTCGGTCGGCCGTGCGGGGTGGTGCGTTTGGTCCGTCCTCTGGGCCAAGGCGCCCTCGATTCCCGGGAGTCTGCCCTGTTCGGCGCCATGGCTAGCGCCGCTGCCCTGGCGATCGCAAACGCGCAGCTCTTAGCGACGGTCGAAGACCAGAGCGATACGACGCGCGACCTCGCCTTTGCAGCAGAAATTCAACGTCATTTGCTGCCCAGCGCCGCGGCCGGCGAATCCCCGATTTTTGGCCTCAACCGGCCGATCCGCCAAGTATCCGGCGACTTCTTCGATTTCTTCACCCTGCCAAACGGCAAGATCGCCTTCGCCCTGGGCGACGTTGCCGGCAAGGGCATGAACGCAGCCTTGCTCATGGCCAAGGCGGCCAGCCTGTACCGCTGCCTGGGCAAGACGATCTTTCACCCCGCCGAAATATTGGAACGCCTTAATCGCGAGATCCACGAGACCGCCAGCCGGGGCATGTTCGTCACCATGGTCGCCGGCACCTACGATCCCGGGTCCGGCCGCCTGGAAATCGCCAATGCGGGGCACGAGCCGCCGCTTCTGCGCACCATCGATCAGCGTTATGAGTCCTATCCGGCCGACGGGCCGCCCCTTGGGGTCCTGCCGGAGCTCAATCTTTCGACCCGCGAGGTCGAGATGTCCGGCGGCGAGTTTTTCATCTTCAGCGACGGCCTGACCGAGTTTCGCTATGGCCAGGGCGAGCAATTGGGCGTCGACGGTCTGATACAGATGATTGAGGCCCTCTCGCCCATGCCGCTGGCCGTGCGCATGGAGGCCCTCCTATGCGAGTTGGACAAGGAAGGTTGGAGCATGCGGGACGACTTGACCGTGCTGGTGATCGACGACTCATGGGTACAAAACAATGAGTGAAGCCGCGCCTCTCCCCGCTGGCGATCTTGAGCTGACACGGGTTCTCCTGGAGGTCCGGTTTTGCGCTCGGGTCGACCGGATCAAGCTGATCCGCCGTGTGGTCGAGGCCTCGGCGCTGATGTGCGACCTGGCGTCCGAACATGCGCGGGACGTTGTGCTGGCGGTCGACGAAGCCTGCCAGAACATTATCGTCCACGGATACAAGAGCCAAGGCGGCGGCGAAATCGTTCTGACCCTGGCGAGCCTGGATGATGGCCTCTTGGTCGAGCTGCGCGACCAGGCGCCGCGCATCGATCCGGCCAGGATCCAGCACCGCGCCTTGCACGATGTCAAACCGGGCAAGCTGGGCTGTTACTTCATGAGCGCGATCATGGACCGGGTCGAATACCTGCCCGACCCGGGTGGCGGGAATCTGCTGCGCATGTACAAGCGAAAGGACGGCTCGTCATGACCGAGTCCGAGAACGGAACTGCCAGCCGCCGGGTCGTGCACTTGGCGGGGGAAATCGATCTGGAGCACGCGCCGCAAATCCGCAAGGTGTTGCTCGGCGCGGTCGATCAGGGCCGTTGGATCCTGGTCGATATGGCGGAGGTTTCCTATATCGACAGCTCGGGCATCGCCTGCCTGATCGAGGCCTTGCAGGAGGCCCGAAAGAAGGACGCCGACTTAGCCCTCTTCGCCGTCAATCCGCAGGCTTTGCGGGTCCTTGAGTTGGCCCGTCTAGACACGGTCTTCGCGATCCACCCGGATCTAACCAGCGCCGTGCAGGCGAAAGGTTAGGGGGCTCGCGCGATGCTCGCCTTCCTGGAACAGACCGGCCGGCGCGGCGTGCGCGCCTTCGATGAGTTGGGCTATGCCACGGTCCTACTCGGCGAGAGCCTGTTCTGGACCCTGTTCGGCCGGCGCTGGCGCCAGCCGGTACGCTTCGCCAGCGTGGTCGCGCAGATGATGCATGTGGGGATCGAGGCTCTGCCCATCGCCACCCTATTGGCCGCGGCAATAGGTTTCATGCTGGCGGTGCAAAGCCTCTACTCCCTGGGCTTGTTCGGCGCGGAGTCTTTCGCCCACGTCGGCATCGCCTTGGCCCTGATCCGCGAATTTTCGCCGCTGATCATCGGCATACTCATGGCCGGGCGGTCCGGTTCCGCACTGGCGGCGCGAATCAGCACCATGACCATCAATCAAGAGGTCGACGCGCTGCATACCATCGGCATCAACCCGGTTCGTTTCCTTGTGGCGCCCGCCCTGCTGGCCATGGTGATTATGCTGCCGGCGCTAGCCATGTGGGCGAATCTGATCGGCCTGGGCGCGGCCGGTCTTCTGGTATCGTCTTCGCTCGACATCACCATGGCCGCCTTCGTCACCAACACCATCGAGGTTCTATCCCCCGGCGACATTTTGCACGGCCTGGGCAAGAGCGTGCTGTTCGCGGTCCTGATCGCGATCATTGCCTCAGTCAACGGTTCCCGGGTCCGCGGCGGCTCGGATGGCGTCGGCCGGGTCACGACCCGCTCCGTGGTCCACGCCATCTCGGCAATCATCGTGGCCGACATGATTTTCGGTTTTTTGGCAACGACCTGAACGATGACGATCGAGCACGCCCAAACCATCCCATTCGGTGACGCCCATGCACCGTCGGAATCAGCCGTCGCGGTGCGCGGTCTCAACGCCCACTTCGGCGCTACCCAGGTCTTGTACGATTTGGAGCTGACCATACGGCCGAGCGAAATCATGGTTATCATGGGCGGCAGCGGATCGGGCAAGAGCACCTTTCTGCGTCACCTGATCGGTCTGGAACAGCCGAGCAGCGGCACGATCGAGCTGCTCGGCAAGGACATCACCCAACTTGGCCCGGTCGAGATGCTCGATCAACGGCGCCGCATCGGTGTCGCCTTTCAGGGCGGCGCGTTGTTCAGTTCGCTTTCGGTCGCGGAGAACATCAAACTGCCGTTGCGCGAACATACTCAGCTCGACGAAAAGACCATGGACATCATGGCGCGCATGAAGCTGGAGGTGGTCAACCTCGCCGGCTTCGGCGATCACATGCCCTCGGAGCTTTCAGGCGGCATGCTAAAGCGCGCCGCAGTCGCTCGGGCCATCGCCACCGACCCGAAGCTGTTGTTTTTCGACGAGCCCTCCGCCGGCCTGGACCCAGTCGTCTCAGCTGCCCTTGACGAGTTGATCGTGCGCCTGCGCGACGCCATGCAGATGACCATCGTGGTGGTCACCCACGAAATACACAGCGCTTTCAAGATCGCCGATCGGATCACGATTCTAGACCAGGGCCGGATCGTCGAGGTCGGCACGCCAGAGGAGGTGCGTAACAGCCCCAACCAGCGGATACAGGGCCTGTTGAATCGCCGGCCCGACGAAACGCCGCTCGACCCCGAGGAATACCTGCGCCGCCTGTCGGGCGACGACCAAGGTTTAGACGACAGAACGAGAACACGGCATGTATAGCAAAAAAGCAAATTACGTCCTGGTCGGATGTTTCGTATTGAGCATGACATTGGCGAGCTTCGTTTCGATCGCCATTTTGGCCGGGCGGACCGGGCCGACCGACCGCTACTTTCTGACGATGGACAACGTCGCCGATATCAAATACGGAACCCAGGTCCGCTTCGAGGGCTTTGCCGTCGGCCAGATCGAGCAGATCGAACCTGCCGAACCCGGCGCGGACGGCCGATTCCGGGTCGAGATCAGCGTCGCCGAGGGCTGGCGCATCCCGGCTGACAGCGTCACCCGTATCGGTAGTTCGAGTTTTTTGGCGGCGAAGACCCTGGATATCGAAAGCGGGCGCGCCACGGAGGCCGTCCCCAAGGGCGGGCGGATCGCCAGCGCCGCGCCGGACGACATGTTCACAACCATGCGGGTCGCCGCCAACCGCTTAACCGCGCTCAGCGAGGGCAGCGTCAAACCCTTGCTCGGCACCCTGCAGTCCCTGGTCAGCACAATCGACCGCGACACGCCGCAAATTACGGCCGAGTTCGCCGCCTTCGCGCGCCGGCTGAATACCAGTTTGGCGCCGATTCAGGACATCCTGAACGACGAAAATGTCCAATCGGTCCGGCAGATCCTGGCCAATTCAGAGAGCACGACACAAACCTTGAGCGGCGCCAGCCGCGACCTTGCTGTCGCCATGGGCAATCTGCAGAATCTAACCGGCAACATCGACGGCTTGGTCGAGTCGAACAACGCCAGCGCTGAGCAGACCTTGAAGGACCTTCAGTACACCCTGGCCTCGGTTTCGCGCAGTGTAGATACGATCGTGCACAACTTCGACGGCACGGCGCGCAATATGAACGAGTTTAGCCGGCTGATCCGCAACAACCCTGGCGTCCTCCTAGACAGCTCGCCGCGTGAGGCTGTTTCAGAGGCCAAAGCCAGCAGCCCCGCGCGTAAGCCCGAAAGCGCCCAATGACCAATCGCAAACTCATACCTAGCATCCTGCTCTTGGCGATCCTGGGCGGTTGCCTTGGTGCTGCCCGGCCGGTACCTCGCGATCATTTTTACCGGATCGAGGTCGAAGTCGTTCAGGAACCGCCGGCGCGCCTTCCGGGTACCATCTCAGTCTCGCCGATCGACGCCGAGGGCCTGATGCGTGAACGCCCCATGCTGTTCAGCATCGGCGATGCACACGAAATACAGCAACACGATTACCACTATTGGATCGAGAGCCCGCCACGCATGCTGCAAGGCCAGTTGGTGGATTTCCTGAGGCGGAGCGGCGCCGCGGATTCGGTGATCACGCCCGACCTGCGGTTGCCCGCGGACTTCGAAGTGACCGGACGCATCCGGCGCTTCGAACGCGTCCTGCGGGCCGATGCTACCCGCGTGGTCGTCGAACTGGAATTAGCCATGGCCGATACCGGCGGCAAGCGCCTGGTGGTGGTAAAAAGTTATGGCGCCGAGGTTCCGGCCGAGGATGCCGGTGTCGAAGCTTCGGTACGGGCCATGGATGTCGCATTGTCGGATATCTTCACGCGCTTCCTAGCCGACGCGGGCATCCGCAGCCGGGAACAACGCGCCGCCGCCGGTAAGGATTGATACAAAATCGGCCGGACGCGCCCGACGAAATCCGACGCCGTCCTACTCAGCCTCCACCGCGATCGGGAATAGGATGCGCCGCCCCTGCTTCCAGCCCCAAAAGTCGTAAGGCGGCTCACTTGCTGTGCCGATTTCGACCACCGCCTCCCTGACAAAGACCGCGCCAGAATCGCTGCGCGCCTCAGAGTGAATTGTGAAAAAATTGGTTCGCGAGCGCGGTGGCAAGGGCTCGCCATCCTGAGCCGAGAATTCGCCGGGAACCGGCGGTTCGCGCGGCTCGTCGGCGCTCAATTCCGTATCGGGACCTATGGTCTCGGGGGCTTCGGGGCCGTCCTTGCCAGCCACAGGTTCATCTGAGATCTCATCCGGCACCTCGCCGGCCATGGCGGCCCGGACCAGGGCCGGCGCCGTCGGCACGTGCGGCTCGCGCTGAGCCGCTTGCACGGTCAATGCCGGAGCCACCCGATCGAACAGCGCCGTGGTCATGCCGTAAACCTGCCGTAGCTCTTCAACCGCCTCAAAGGGGGCGTCCTTGGCTCCATAAGGTAGCTCGGCGTCGCTATAGTCGCGATCTTCGGCGCCATTCAGTTGGCGCAGGTCGTTGATGTCACGATAGTCGACGATCCGGTCCACTAGGACAGCAGCGTCGTTCGAGCTTTCCCCGGCGGCCACCATCAAGGCTTTGAGCAAAGCATCCGTCGAAACGTTCAGGTCGATCTTGCCGCCTTCATCTTGGACACTGACTCGGATCTCTCCTGCGCCGAAGCGCCAACCGTAGACCGTTCCATCGACGCGCCACTGCCCCCCCTGCCCGCTCGCCATAAGACCCAGCAATGCCGCATGCACGCCGGCATCGGCCAGAGCTTCGGCTTGGGCGACCGCCGCCTGGTTGAAGGCAAGCTTGATTTCGGTTCGGGTCGAGTTAGAAAAGCTGGCGGCAATCAAGGAAAGCAGCGTCAGGACCCACAGCACCGTAATCAGCGCGAGTCCGCGCGCGTTCATGGCAGGCCCGGCCTCATTGCGGTGCGACGATCTTTTGCTCTAGCGGCTCGATACCGGTCAAGCGTTTGCGAAGTTCGTCGGTGACGTCTTGCGCCTCGCGGCGATCGCGCACGACCCGCGGCGTGATCAGAACTAAAAGCTCCGTACGGCGCTGAGCATTGTTAGTGGTCTTGAACAAGTTGCCCAGAATGGGAATCTCGGACAGGAGGGGCAGGCCGCTCTTTGATTCTTGGTCGCGGTCTTGAATCAGGCCGCCTAGGGCGATGGTATCGCCACTCTGCACGGCGACGGTGCTCTCGATGCTGCGTTGCTGAATGGTCGGCGAGTTGAGTTCCGAGGTCGTGGTAGCGACCACGTCGCTGACCTCCTGCAAGACCTCCAGGGTGACCAGGCCGCCGGCATTGACGCGTGGGGTCACGGCCAAGATCACGCCGGTGTCGCGGAACTCGATGGAGTTCACCACCGGCGCACCGGTATCGGTAACCGACACGGCCGATTGCGTCGCGATCGGCACCTGATCGCCGATCTGAAGACGCGCGCTTTGATTATCGAGCACCATCAATTGCGGCGAGGAGATCACGCGAACGTCTGTGATTTCGGTCAGGGCGTTCAGGACAAAGCGCGCGTCGCTGGGCGAGAAAACATAGGAGAAGCCGGGGAAGGCCGAAGCGACGGCGCCGTCGGCCAGGGTGCTGAAGCTGAGCCCGTTGTTACCCTTCTGGAAGAACCATTGCAGGCCGTAGCGCAATGTATCGTTCAGCATGACTTCCGCAATCGTCACTTCGATCAGAACCTGCAAGGGAACTAGGTCCAGGCGCTTCAAGGTCGCCTGGATCATGCGGTACTCGGCGGCCGTGGCCAGTACCACCAGCGCGTTGTTGCGCTCGTCGGCGATGATCCGGATGTTGCCGCTACTGGTGATCGCCGTAATGCCGGTGGTATCGGAAAGCCGCTGTCCTTCGCCGGGCACCGGGGCGGCCGGTGTTTGGGCGGTTAGGCCTTCGGCCGCAGGCGGCGCTATCGGCTGCTGGCTAGTCAGTGTAGCCGGGGTCAAGCCTGGTGCCAATCCGGCCGCGGGCGGGGTCGCCCCGCCGCTTTCGCCGGTCTCGAAAATGCGGGCCAAGACCTCCGCCAGGTCGGCCGCGCGGCCGTTTTGGACGTGATACACGTAAATGCGCCGTCCGGCACCCTCACCGCCGCGGTCCAGGCGGTCGATCCAGGTTTCGGCTTGGTCCAGATAGGCGGCTTGCGGCGAGATCACCAGAACCGAGTTCAAACGCTCGATCGGCACGAAGCGGACCAGGCCGGCCAGAGGGCTTTGGCCGTTTTGCAAAAACACGGTCTCCAGATCGGCCACCACCGCCTTGGCATCGGCGATTTGCACCGGGAACAGCGCGAACGACATGCCCGCCATCCAGTCCACATCGAAGACGCTGACCATTTCGATGAGGTCGCGTGCCTCGGGTCCGGTTCCGGCGAACACGATAAGGTTGCGTGCGGCATCGATGCGGAACACCCGCCCGGGGCCGATGAAGGGGCGCAAGACCTCCGACATGGCCTGGACCGAGGCGTAACGCACCGGAATGATGTGAACCGCGAAGCCGCGCGCCGAATCACTCGCACGGGTCGACAGCACGGGGCTGGTCAGGCCGGTCGCGGCCTGTTGCAGCGTAACCACCTTGTAGACCCCGTTATCCAGGGTCAGGGCGGCACCGTTCAGGGCCAGGATGTTCTCCAGCGCCGGGATCACCGACCGGCGCGGTATCGGGCGGCTGGTGCGCGCGGTCACTTCGCCCTGAACCCGGGGGTCGATAATGTAGCTGAGCCCCAAGGCTTGCCCGAGCACGGCGTCGACCACCTCGCGGATCTCAGCATTGGCAAAATTCAAGGTGATATCGCCGTCGTCGATCATGCCGACCTCGGTCCGCGACCCGGTGGGCCGGCGGGCCATGACGCCGGTGCCGCGGAACAGCTCCGGCTCCTCGACATCGGCCTCCAGGGCGTCGGGCAGCAGCGCAAGTTCCCCGAGCGGGCTCGCGGCCAGCTTGGTCGGGCCTGATCCGGCCCTGACCGTGCTCCGGCTCAAAGGGGCGGACTGGGCCGCCGGCATGTCAATACCCAAGGCATCGGACGCCGTGGCCGAGGGCCCGGCGTCGCGTGTGCCCTGGCAAGACGCCAGCGCAGCCAGCAACGCGCCCGCCAGCATGAACCGGCGGCTCAAAAAAAGGCGCGCGTCGCGACTTTTATCCCGGCATTTCACGTCCCGCGTTCCCCCGAAGCGCCGGCTCGACCGTCCACCGTGAGCGGTAGAGTTTTTCCCGCGTTTCCATCTAATTAGATAAACTACACCTGGACAAGATGTAAACTTTAGCTAACGAATCGTAATGAGACGGAGTTAATAAAAGTTGAATAATACCGTGCGGGATCGTCGCGAACCGAAAATCCGCCAAACTTCTTCAAGTTTTTTTGAATACCGCCCCTAAAAAGACCGTCAGCCTCAACTTAGTCTAGACTATTTCATTCCTTTTTCGCTTTGGTGCCGGCTGCTGCCTGCTCTTTTGCGGCGCGCGGGCGTTTGGGCGGCAGATCGAAGCTGAGTTCGACCCGCTCGACCGCCTTATCGCGCCGAAAGGTCACTCGGTGGGGCTCGATTTGGGCAACCGTCCAACCTAGATACCGGTCGCCAACGGTAACCCTGGCGAAACTATCGCTGCCGCGTGGCGCAACGATAGCGATAGGCGCGTCGGAGGCCACGATAACGCCGATCAGGCGAACGTCGAGTTCGGAACTCATGGTCTCGATGGTTATTTCCTGCTCCTGCGTGGCCCGGCGGTCCGAGGCAAAGATCGGGCGCGCCACGATTTCCACGAAAGACTTGGCCGGCGGCATGGCGAAAGCAGTGTCGATCGGACCCTGGCTGGCGGGAATGATCTCTCGCATGGTGGCGCTGGACCCTTCGGTAGAGACCCCGGGGGTCATGCTCAGCACGGTAAAAAGCGCCGCCGCGACGAACAGGCCGCCGCCGGCCACACAGGCCGGCATAAACATCACGGATCTGCGGTTCACCATCATTTCTCTGCCTCGGGCCGGACATAACCGGTCAAGTCCAGGCGGACCAGCAAATCCGGATCGGTTGGCGCGCCGGCGCGCTGGCGTTTCTGGCGGTTGCTGATATCAAGGTTATCGACGAACAGGAACGTATCGCCCGCCTCGAAAGCATAGAGCATGCGCGCGACGGCCGCGATATTGGCGGTCATTTGAACGCGTACACCGACCCGGCGGAAATCGCCATCGTCGCGGGGCGGCAAAATTTGGACGCTACGCACTTGCCCGCCGTTCGATTCAACCCGCGCGTTGACAATTTCCTGCAAGCGGGCTGCGGACAAGGCGTCGGTTTCGCCGGGCAGGTAGACGCCGCTTTCCGTATGTGTCGCGCTGACCCGGTCGAGCAGTGCCTTGTGGACGGATTGCTGGGCCGCGACCCTTTGGTAACGCGCCAAAAGGTCGCTGGACTGCGCAATCTCGCCGTTGATCTGGCTATAGGCCGCAACCAATGGCGCCACCAGCAAGCTGTAGCCAACCAACAGCAAGACGAGCAAAACCCCGACCGCCGTCGCACGGCTCATCCAAGGCGATGAGAACACCGCGCCGCCACCGATCGATTCAGACCCGCTGGCCATCTAACCGGCCCTGCCTTCCACAGCGGCGGTCAGGTTGAAACGTTCCATCCCGACCTTTTGATCCATGGTCACCGGCGAGCTGAAACGAACACTCGCGAACATCGATGACTCTTCCAGCAATCCAATCAGCGCCGAGGGCTTCGCGGAATAGCCCGACACGCTCAACAAGTTGTTGCGCACACTGAATTTCAGAACCCAGGTATTGTTCGGCAGCAGGCGTGTGACCTCGTTCAGCACTTCTGTCGCCGTAAGTTGTTTGCCCTTCAGTTCAACCACGAAGCGGCTGCGCGTGGTCAGGTCGGTGACCTGTTGGCGCATTTCATCAACCTTGGCGGCGGCAACGCGCGCGCCCTCCAACTCGGCCTCCAACGCCGCTAGCTTTATCCGCTTCGCCTCCAACGGCAGGTAAACCGCCGCAAGAAGCATGGCCGCGCACGCGACCCCTGCGGCAATGTTCAAGCGACGGCGCAAACGGCCGCGCGCCTCTCGTGCCGAATGGGGCAAGAGGTCGAATAACTGGTCCTCCTGAGTGGTCTTGCCGCCCATGTCAACCAAATCGAGATCGACCCCCCAAGCATCGGCCAAGCGCATGACGCGATCCACCACATCGCGCGGCACGACCACCAGATCGACCTTGATCCGCTTGCGCTGGGAATCCTGGTCCCGGACCCGGAAATCGAAATAAACCTCGTCCGCCTTGAAAGGGGTTTGGCGGTCCATCTCGAAACCCAAGACTTCGCGCAGGTTTTCGGCGGCCGCTGAGGGCAGATCGACCAGACGACGCAGAACCTTTTCCCGCGGCAGCCGGACCAGGCCGCCGGCCCCGCTCAGCCCTGCCCGGTCGATAATCCGTTGCACCGCCTCGACCTGACTGGGTCCAGGCGTGTCGGAGAGGTCGGGGTTCTCCAGGAAGATCGAGCCGACCCGTTTCAGGGCGCCGCCTTTGCTGCGCAGGAAATGGGCCTTGCCATCTGAAATATCGATAACCAACCGCTGGCCGGCCGGAAAAACGCGATCCCTCAGCTTGGCCGGTAGAACGGCCAGCAATTCGCCGGTCCACCAGCGCCAGAAACGCCCGGTACCCCGGCCAAGTGGCGCTGGTATGAGGTTCGCGACAATCATCAACTTTTCTCTGGGTTTATCCTACATTACGCCCAGCATTTATACACGCCCCACCTAGAGTGAATTAATCAGCTGGACACACCAATCATGGTGCAGATTTCTTAACAATTATCACAGAAGATCATTCGCCGTATGTGTCCGATTTACGTTTTTTGGGGGTCAAGGGATGCGGGTCCTGCAAATTGAGGATGATAAGACCACTGCCAAAGTGGTGGCTGAAACCCTGAAATCCAAGGGTTTTTCCTGCGATATCGCCCATCTAGGCGAGGATGCGGTCGATCTGGCGCTCCAAAATCACTACGATTTGATCCTTCTCGACATCATGCTTCCCGATATCGACGGGTACGAGGTGCTGCGCCGGCTTCGCGACGCCGACATCCATACGCCGGTGGTTATCCAGTCGGCCCTGACCGGTCAGCAGGAATTGGAGCAAGGTTTGGCCGCGGGCGCGGTCGACCGCTTGGTGAAGCCATTCAGCGGCTATGATTTACGCGAATGCGTGTCCTCTATCCTCGAGCGCGCTGGCAGCGAGGAGCTGGGGCATACCTATGAGGCCCCCGCTAACGAGACAAACCCGCGCCGCCGCCATCCGCGGGTCAAGACCCTAAAATCGGCGCAGATTATCTACAAGCATTCGACCTGTACTTGCGATTGCCTGGTGGTCAACATGTCGGCCGGCGGCGCCGCGCTGAAAATCCCAGAAAACCTCGAGGTTCCGGAGTCTTTCGTTTTGCAGCTGCAGAACGGCCCAATGTTCCATTGCCATGTCTGCTGGCGCCACGGCGACAAGGTCGGCGTGATGTTCATCGAGCAGACGATCAAGAACTGAACTGACCCGGCCCGGATTTGCCCTATCGTCCCTCCCGCGCCAGGCGGGTTTGGACCACGAGGGGCGGCCAATAGCGGCTCGAACCTTCCGCGAATTCGACGTTGACCGCAATCAGGCCGGGTAGGTTTCCGGCCTCGTCCCAAGTCTCTTCCCACTCCGGTTCGCCGAAACCCGGGCCGTCCGACCCGAGATATCCGAAGGTCACGGACTCCACGCCGTTCAGAAGAGTCCGCCGGCCTTCGGCCAGCGTATCCTCATCGTCGGCCGCGATCTCCTCGCTCAGCGATTCATCGCTAGAGACCTGATCCGGCCGGTATAAGCGCCAGGCGAATTCCAAGCTGTCGCCTTCGCCGGCCCGGCCTTCGATCCGGGCGATCTCAATCTGATAAAGGCCGCCGATCCCCACATGGGCGGCGTTCAAGGTGACGAATTGCAGGCGCGAGGCCTCGCCAACAAAGAGCGCCTCCCGATTGGCCCGCTTGCCGAACGGCTTCGGCAGGCTGGCCTGTGCCAGGTAGCGCCGCAAAACACTTTGTACGGCCTCAATTTCCGCAACCGCCTGGGCGCGTGAATCGCCGGTCTCCCAAACCCGGGTGCCGAATCTTAGGCCGCCCATGACCACGATCGAGATCAGCCCGAACAGGGTCAAGGCGACCAACAGCTCGATCAGCGTGAAACCGGAGGCTCGGCGCCGGGTCCTCATTGGGCCGGTCCCAGGCGCAAGGTCTTCAGCGAGAGGCCGCCGCCCCGCGGCCCGGCGACCCGTACCTCGACCTCGTAAGGGATCGCGATCGGCTGCACCGGACCGAACTCACCCTGATCTTCGACCCGTGCGATCACCACCGACCAACTATAGCCGTCGTTGAATTCGCCGCTCAGTTCGCCGTCTTCCAGGGCGATGGTCTGGCCGACCTCATCCATCTTGGAGCGGGCATGCATGACTGCGGTGGCGCTCGCCTGGGCCGCGCTCAAGCCGTGCATGCCGGTCGCAAAGGCTTGCAACAGACCGACCAAAGCGACCGCCAGGATAGTGAAGGCGACGATCACCTCCAGCAGGGTGAAGCCGCCGACCCGCCGACCCAGCGCACGCCGGGGCGCGGGCCGGCGCTCAGTCCCTGAGTTCAACCCGCCCGGTGAGCCAATCGACCACAACATGGAGCTTCCGATCGTTTTTGGTGAGGGTCAGGCGCCCGCCGGTAGACGTGCCGTCGGGATAGAAACGGACCCGCCCCTCGTTGTCGTTGAGTTGTTCCGAGGACGAGGTCAAGAGCTCCAGACCCAAACCGGACTCGAGCTCCTGCTGGGCCCCGGCGTCGCCGAGGCGATAGGCGCGCGCCTCGACATCGATCAGCACATAGGCCTGGGTACCGTCGCGGATTGCGGTGCTGCGCGCCTCCCGGAACACGGCGGCCAGTTCGCGCGCCGCCGATTTCAATGCCAGACCCGGCAAGACCTGGCGAAACGCGATTGGGCCCATGGTCACAATGAGGCCCATGACCAGCACCACAACCAAGAGTTCGATCAGGGTGAAACCGCCCGGCCCGGCCCGGCCTAACGGTTGTTCACGTTCACGTCCGCGTTCTCGCCCTCGCCGCCTTCCTGGCCATCGCCACCCAGAGAGTACAGATCGTAGTCGCCGGATTCGCCGGGTATTTGATAGATGTAGGGCCGGCCCCAAGGATCGTTCAGGGAGTCCGCCTTCTTCAAGTAGGGCCCGTTCCAGGTTGCCACGTCCGACGGCTTTTCGATCAAGGCCTGAAGGCCGACTTCCTGGGGCGGATAGTGCCCATTCTCCAGGCGGTAGAGGTCGAGCACGCTGGACAAGCGCTCGATCTGGATATTGGCCGCGTCCGACTTGGCGCCGCCCACATACTTGATGACCTGAGGCGCGGCAAAGGCCACGATTAATCCAAGGATGACCAAGACCACCAGCAGCTCGATCAGGGTAAAGCCGCCCTGCGTGCGGCGCCGTTTGGTCGATTTTCGGAACCAGAACACGGAAAACCCTTTCATCTCTGTTGTGTATCAATGGCATGGCTTCAATCCCTGAAACCAATATCTTAGAACGGCAGGTCGTAGGAACTCATGATCGCGGAGATCATGGACCCGATGATTCCCGCGATCAAAACGCCCAGGGCCAAGGTCACCAGCGGCACCAAGAGGGACAGCATTTTCTGGATCGCCCGTTTAACTTCCTCGTCGTAGATCTCCGCGATGCGGACCAGCATGTCGTCGAGCCGACCGGTTTCCTCGCCGACCCGCACCAATTGCAGGGCCAGGCCCGGAAACACCCCGGTCTCGGCCAGGGGGTCGGCCAGTCCCTCGCCCTTGGCCAAGCGGCCTTGGGCCTGGGCCGCGGCCCGGGCGAAGGCCTTGTTGTCCAAGGTGTCGATGGTCATCGACATGGCGTTTAGAACGCTAACCCCATTGCTAAGCAAGGTCCCCAAGGTACGGCTGAAGCGGGCGACCTCGATCTTGGTCATGAGGTCGCCGAAGATCGGCGCCTGAATTCGCCAGGCGTCCCAGCGCAGGCGACCCTCCTCGGTGCGGTTGTGCTGTCGAAACCCCAAGGCGGCGGCCAGGAAAAGCAGCGCGACCAGCCACCAATAGGCCGCCAGGAAATCCGAAATGCCGATGACGATCTGGGTGGAGACCGGCATGGCCGCCCCAGCGTCCTCGAACAAGGGGCGGAATTCCGGAATCACCGCGGTCATTAGCACCGCAAGCGATATCACCGCCATGACCACCACTAGGGCCGGATAGCGCAAGGCCGCCTGAACATTCTCCCGCAGGGCCTGGGCCCGCTCCAGGGTTTCAGCCAGGCGAACCAGGACACCGTCCAGGGTGCCGCCCGCCTCGCCGGCGCGCACCATACCCACATAGAAATTGGGAAACACCGCCGGATACTCGGCCAGGGCGTCCGCCAAGGTGGCGCCGCCGCGCACTTTTTCGCGAATTTCCTCGACCAGGACGCGAACCGGACCCACGGGGGCCAGATCGAGCATCACCGACATGCCCCGGTCGAGCGGCAGCCCGGCCTGTAACAGGGTCGCCAATTCCCGGGTGATCAGAACCAGATCTTCGCGCCGTACCCGCCTGGGCTGAAACAGGCCCGCCAGACCGGTCGGCCCGGCCGCGACCGCGGCGGCGGCGCGGCTCAACTCGGCACGGATCGGTACGTGGCCGTCCGCGTGCAGGCGATCGACCACCGCCTGACGGCTGGCCGCCTCGGTCTCGCCCTCGATAACCTCGCCGTCCGGCGATACGGCCTTATAAGTAAAACGCGGCATTAAACATCCCGGGTCACCCGCAGGACTTCCTCGACCGTGGTGATTCCGGCCAGGGCCTTCTGCATGCCGTCATCGTACATGGTGCGCATGCCTTCTTCGACCGCGGCGCGGTGCAGGTCCATGGAATCGGCCCGCTTCAGGATCAGACGCCGGATCGGGTCGGTCACCACCAGCACCTCGATCAGGGCACTGCGTCCAAAAAAACCGGTGCCGTTGCAGTGCTCGCAGCCGACCGGGCGGTACAGGTGGATCTCAGGCTCGCGGGTATGACGCCGCAGATTGAGCTGCTCGACCAGTTCCGGCAGGGCCACGGCGCGTGCCTTGCAATGCCGGCACAAGTTGCGCACCAGACGTTGCGCGGCAACCCCGTTTAGGGTCGTGGTCAGCAGATAGTCTTCCGCCCCCATGTCGAGCAGCCGCGAAATCGTCCCGGCCGCGTCGTTGGTATGCAGGGTCGAGAGCACCAGATGGCCGGTCAGGGCCGCTTGAATCGCGATCTCGGCGGTTTCCACGTCGCGAATTTCGCCGATCATCACGATGTCGGGGTCCTGGCGCAGGATCGACCTGAGGACGTTGGCGAAGGTCAGGCCGATGCCAGGCTGCACCTGAATCTGATTGATACCGTCCAGCTGATACTCGATCGGATCTTCAACCGTCAGAATTTTCTTATCGGGGCTATTCAAACGAACCAAGGACGTATAGAGCGACGTTGTCTTGCCGCTTCCGGTCGGGCCGGTGACCAGGACGATCCCGTGCGGCCGTTCCAGGATCTTTATCAGGGTCTCCAAGGCGTAGTCGCTGACCCCCAGAGTTGCGAAATCCAGGGCCACGCCCTGGCGGTCCAGGACGCGCATGACCACGCCTTCGCCGTGCATGGTCGGGATGGTTGAAATACGTAGATCGATCGGCGTACCGCGAATCGCCAGCTTGATCCGTCCGTCCTGCGGCAAGCGTCGCTCGGCGATGTTCAGCTTCGCCATGATCTTGACGCGCGAGACAATGGCCGCACGGAACCGATTGGGCGGCGAATCGACTTCACGCAAAACGCCGTCGATCCGGAAGCGCACCCGCAAGGTGTTCTCGAAGGGCTCGATATGGATGTCCGAGGCGCGCGCCTCGACCGCCTTAGTGATCGTTTGATTGACCAAGCGAATGACCGGCGCCTCGCTGGCCAGATCGCGCAAACGCTCGACGTCCAGTTCGACACCCTGATCGCCCTCCTCGAGGTCCGCCTCGCCCGGCTCGCCGGCGGGGCCCGGTTTGACCGCGTAGAGCCGGTCAATGGCGGCCTCCAGCTCGCCTGGGACCGCGACGCAGGGCACGATCTGACCGCCGGCGACCAAACGCAAGGCGTCGGCGGCAAAGCGATTCAAGGGGTCGGCCATAGCGACCTGCAGGCCCTCGGAATCCTGGCCGATAGGCAGGATTTGAGCCTCGCGCAGGAACCGCGGGCTCAGCTTGTCCTTGAACAGGGGCTCATCGGGGAAATCGGCCGGCCCGACAATTTGCAAATCGAGTTGCGCGGCGATCGCAGCCGCCATGTCCCGTTCGGAAACCAGGCCGAGCTTGGGCAGCAGAACGCTCAGGCGCTCGCCGGTATCGGCACGGACCCGCTTCGCGCGCTCCAGCCCGGCGGCGTCCAGCTTGCCGTCCTCGATTAAGCTCTTGCCAAGCGTTTGCTCGAAGTCGGCCTGCTTGTCCGTCGGGGACTGCATACTCATGGTCATCCGAAACCTACCCTCACCGGCCCGCCGCGCGGCTGTGCGGTAAAACGATATATCTAGCCCAGAGAACCTTAAAACAACCCAAATGCCTAAAAATGGACGGGCGTGCCCGCACCAATCGGCCCAATTACGGGCTGCATAACCGAAATTCCCCCCACAGTCCGGCTCGGCGTCAGTCTAGCGCCAAGGCCGGCCACCTAGTGTGTCCCTATTGTGATCGGCCCGTAAAGCCAGGTCAGCCAGAAGCCGCCGGCCAGGAAGGGGCCGAAGGGAAACTCCCTCTGCCATTCGATACGTCCCGCGAGGCCGCTTTGGATGACATGCCCGGCCAAGGCCGCGACCAAAGCCACGGCAGCAGAGATGAGCACCACTCCGGGCAGACCGTGCCAGGATATCCAGGCGCCAGCGGCGGCTAAGAGCTTCGCGTCGCCCAGACCGATTCCCTCGCGCCCGCGCAGCCGGGCATAGGCCCAGCGCAGGACGACAATGAAAAAGAACCCGATCACGGCGCCGATGGCGTGGTCGCTCAAGCGTCCCGGGTCGAGCGCCCAGGCCAGCGCCAGCCCCGCCGGGATCAAAGGCAAGGTGATTTCGTCCGGCAAAATCAGGTGCCGAAGGTCGATGGCGGTTAGGACCACCAGGCTCCATCCCAGTCCGGCACTGGCCCAGGCCAGCCAACCCGGTGTGACCGTGAGGCTCCATACCGCGACCCCAAGCGCCGCCAATTCAATTGCCGGATAACCCCAGGACAGAGCCTGGCCGCAGCTCCGGCACGCCCCACGCTGCAGCAGCCAGCTGACCAGGGGTATCAATTCGCGCCAGCCGAGGGGCCGGCCGCAGTGGGGGCACGCCGAGCGGCCGAACACCACCGTCCGCCCGTCCGGCAGGCGCGCCGCGACCAGCCCGAGAAAGCTGCCGACGAAAGGCGCGGCGACCAGAAGAAATATCCAATGATAGGCGGCCACTTCGGCCATGATATCGCGACTCCGGCCCGGGGGAGAGGGCGCCGTGGCGGATCGGCCGTTACTTAGTGCCGTAGATGCGGTCGCCGGCGTCGCCCAGGCCCGGCACAATGTAACCGTGATCGTTCAAGTATTGGTCAATCGACGCGGTGAAGATCGGCAGGTCCGGGTGCTGATCCTGCATGGCCTTGATCCCCTCCGGCGCGGCCAGAAGGCAGACGAACTTGATGTCGCGGGCACCGCGTTCCTTGATACGGGTGATCGCGGCGGCGGCGGAGTTGCCGGTCGCCAACATGGGATCGACCACGATCACCTGTCGCGCGGCCAAGTCCTGCGGCACCTTGAAGTAATACTCCACCGGCTCCAGGGTCTTGGGATCGCGGTACAGGCCGATGTGCCCAACCCGCGCCGAAGGCGCCAGATCCAACAGGCCCTCCAACAACCCGTTTCCGGCGCGCAGGATCGAAATGAAGACGAGTTTTTTGCCTTCAATTTTCGGCGCCATCATGGAAGTGAGCGGGGTCTCGATTTCGACCTCGGTCAAGGGCAGGTCGCGCGTCACCTCGTAACCGATCAACAGCGCGATCTCGCGCAGCAACTGCCGGAAATCCGCTGAACTAGTCTCCTTTCGGCGCATCAGTCCCAGCTTGTGCTGAACCAGCGGATGATCGATGACCGTAACGTTGTTCGGCGCTGCCGCCATGTCTTGCCCCCTGTTGTCTTTGCCGGCGCACCTTAGCGGCAAACGCCACAGGGCAGAAGCCTCGAGATCAAGATACGGCCGCAAGCGCGTGTTTCAGAGCCGGCGTCAAATTCCCGCGCCGGCCGAGGGACACGTCGTCCAGGCCGAGCCATTCTGCGAGCATGACAAGCTCCCCCGCCAAGGCCTCGGCGGTCGCGCCCGGATCGCAGCGCGACTCAAGATGCGCGGCGGGAATGCGCAAGCGGCCTTCGGTTCGGTCCGCCTTGAGATCGACCCGGCCGACCAGACGCCCCCGATGAAGGAAGGGCAGGACGTAATAGCCGTAACGGCGCTTCGCCGCCGGGGTATAGATCTCGATACGATATTCGAAGTCGAACAACCGCTCGGCCCGCGCCCGGGCCCAGACCAGCGGGTCGAAGGGGGTGAGCAGCGCGGTGCTCTTGACTTGGCCCGGGCAGTCGGCCGTCGGGTCCAGATAGGCCTTTTGCCGCCAACGCCGAACGTCCGCCAAGACCAAGCCGCCAGCCTCGATCAACTCGGCGATCGCATGCCGTGTCCCGGTCACCGGCAGGCGGAAATAGTCCCGCAGGTCGGCCTCGGTTGCTATGCCCAGGGCCCGCGCCGAGATCGCAACCAAGGCGCGAATGGCCTCGGGCTCGGGCGGGGTCGGGGCGTTCATGACCGCCGAGGGGATGACCCTTTCGCTGAGGTCGTAGACCCGCTCGAAGCTGCGCCGGCTGTGGGTCGTGATCTCGCCGGTCCAGAACAGGTACTCGAGCGCCGTCTTGCCATCGGTCCAACCCCACCAGGGACCTTTGCGCGCACCGGGGCGGGACAGCTCCCGGGCCGACAAAGGCCCGGCTGCGCGCACCTCTGCCAGGACCTCCGCGATGTAGGCGCGCTTTTCCCGGGCAAATTTGGCCAGCCCGCCGTAAATGCCCTCCAGGCGCTGGGCCCGTGCCATCCGCCAGCGAAATAAGGGATGAAGCGATAACGGCAGCAAGGAGGCTTCATGGGCCCAATACTCGAACAATGCCCGATTCCGCGGCGCAAAGGCGCGCCGGTCGAGCGCGCTACGGTCATAGGGCCCGAGCCGTGAATAGCTGGGCATATAGTGCGAGCGGACCAAGACATTGACCGAATCGATCTGCAGCAGGCCCATAGTCTCGACCGCCCGGCCGATCCGGTCCCAGCCTGAAGGCCGGCGCGTGCGACGTAACCCGAATCCCTGGGCGGCCAAAGCGATGCGTCGCGCCTGCGCGGCGGAAACCGCTTCGGTACTCATCCCGATACCCTCGACAATGCCATCTCCCCGCCGGTCGCCCGATGACCGCGCCCGCCGCCAAGTCTAGCGAATTGCCGGCGGCGGGCCAAAGGGCACCGGCGACGCGGCGCCAGACAAAAAAATCGCCGCCTCCATAGCTAGAAAGCGGCGATTAAAATTAGGGGAAAGAGTCGTCACGTCCGGGCGACAGGCTAAACCGACCCTCTTATCGTCCTTGGCGAAATGAAGCGGCGGCTTCTATTTCGTCAATCCAGCACATCCCGGCGGAAAGAACCTTGATTTCGCGCCCTCCTGACGCACCCAGCCCGGCCGCCATGCCATCCGTCCGCAGGATTAGGTATAGAGCCAAATGCACTTTAAATCCTTGATATGAGTCAATACGGGATCGCTTTGCCGGCCCGGCAGGGAGCTTTCCTCGGCGCGGTGTCAGCACCCCTAATCCGGCTGATTCTGGAGGGCGCTAAACGCGGCGTCGTTCTTGCGCCAGATTGACACCGGGCTGCACCCGAGCCGCTGGGAACACGATGCGCGCGCAGGTGCCGACTCCCTCTTCGCTCTCCAACTCCAGAGAGCCGCCGTGCAGGATCGCCAGCCGCTCTGTCAGAGGCAATCCCAGGCCGGTCCCCTCGAAGCGACTGGTAAAGGTCGAATCGACTTGGCCAAAAGGTGTCATGGCCTGCTTCACGCCGCGTGCGTTCATGCCGATGCCGGTATCGGTGATACTGACCGCCAGAGAACCGTCTTCGCGGTGTTCGGCACCAACCGTCACGGCCCCCCCTGTCTGGCTGAACTTGACCCCGTTCGACAAGAGATTGAGAAGCATCTGCTTGACCGCCCGTTGATCCGCACGCAGCACAAGCAAGCCATTCGGCAGGTCGTTGATTAAGGACACCTCGCCCTGATTGGCCCGGTCCCGCACCAAGTGGATAGAGGCTTTCACCTCCGCCGACAGGTCCACATCTTCTTCCACCATGTCGAACTTGCCGGCCTCGACCTTTGAAAGATCCAGGATGTCGTTGATCAAACTCAAGAGATGGTGCCCGCTGTCGTGAATATCTCCGGCGTAGTCCCGGTATTGTGCGGGCTGCACCGGGCCGAAGAGTTCGGTCTTAATAAGTTCGGAAAATCCGATGATCGCGTTCAAGGGTGTACGAAGCTCGTGGCTAACGTTGGCCAGGAATTCCGATTTGGAACGACTCGCGACCTCCGCTTCCTCTTTGGCCGTGCGCAGGTCCCGCTCAGCCTTGGCGCGCGCCGTGATGTCCTCGTAGGTGGCCATGGAGCCGCCATCGGACATCGGCCGAAGAATACGCCTGATTACCTTTCCGTTTGACAGGTATTCCCGGTCCTCCCTGGGCGAGTGATCGTCCGCGATCGCCAGGCGGGTTTCGACAATCTTGCGCGTTTCCTGCTCGTCGCGGCCTTGGAGCTTGGCGCTCACCGCCATGATCTCGCTCAACTCGGCGCCCTGCCGGCCTAGCTCAGGCGGCAGGTCGTAGATTTCGAGGTAGCGCCGGTTGCACATGACCAAGCGGTGCGACTTGTCGAACAAAGCGAGGCCCGTGACCATGTTGTCCAAGGCCGCATCAAGTTGGTAGTTCTTCTCGCGCAATTCACCGCCGACACGCAGGAGTTCGGCCTCGCGTGCCCGGCTTTCCGTAACGTCCGCGGAGATCGCCACGGTGCCGCCATCCGGGGTCGGGCGATCCAAGACCTCCAGATTTCGACCATCCATGAGAGGAACATCGATCGAACCGGACCGCTCGCGGAATGCTACCTTGCGCGCGGCCAGCCATTCCTCGGGATTGGCGACCGCGTCGACAAGGTTGCCGCTGTACGCGGCACCCTGGGCCAAGTTGTGGAAACTCGCGCCTGGAGCCAGCTTGTTCTTTGGGCCGGGATAAAGGTCTCGATGCCGCCCATTGCACATAACAAAGCGCCCGTCCTTGTCGAACAGGGCAAATCCGACCGGAATGGCTTCCAAGGCGTCCCGCAGGCGATTCTGCGCCGTCGTTTTCGCCTGGCCCAGGCGGTGGGCGCGCACGGCGTAGAGGACGAGCAATAGGCCGACGAATAGAATCTGGGCCATGACCAGTGGCAGGCTGTGCCTGAACCTATCGAGCTGCAACATCTGTTGCTCCAGGACTTCGCTAGCCTCGTCGTGCGATTTCGCCAGGAGCACTTCGATCAACCTGAGTGAGTCCAAGGTGCGCAGCGCCAATTCTTCATAGGCTACCGTGGGCGCCGGCGATAGTCTCGTGTAGCCGCCATCCAACCAGGCTTGCAGCGCATCCAATAGAGGACTCACGTAGTCGTGTAGTCGAACCGTCATGGCAGCGCCTATGCGGTCCTGATCGTCTATCGTCTCAGCCAGACGCATGTGGATCCGCGCGACCCGGGCGCGCAGCGACTCGATGGGAATGGCCTCGGCTTCGCGGGCAACGCGCTGGAACATCCAGTGCAGTTGGAACAGACCTTCGTGCACCTCGCGTACGACGTGCTGGCGTTCGAAAATTTCAATCGGCACGCCGTCCTTATGGCCGCTGACGGTAATCCAGATGTAGAGGACAAAGCCCAGTGAGCCGAAAAGGCCGACGCCGGCCAAAAGAACGACTGGTCGCAAAATGGCGGCACGTAGCAGAGAAATCATCGCCAATCGACACCGGGCCAAGTCAATCGCGGCGTCAGGCAGGGCCTGCGTAGAGGGCAGATTTGGCCCGCGGCGCGACAAATACGCATGTGTGTTATTGCTAAGGCGTCATGCTTAATATCCCGCTAACCTGAAGCCGTGCGGTAAGCTAAATTAGCGAGCAATATATATTTCATAATAAGATATTATCCTATTTTCTTAATTTATTACACCGACTCAAGGTTTTAGCTTGTTTACATCCTTGCTATTTTAATATCTGTTCGCGCGATATGCCCAATAGCCAGTGCCCGGACGGCCTCTGAAAGCCCCGTCACCGCGGCCTCTTCACAGAAGCAAACAAAGTTTGTAGGGTTCTGGCCGGGCTCCGTGACATTCAGGCAGCCGTGAAGCCCGGGGAAATCCGTCCAATAAATGAGACGGTCTGGCATGTGATCAAGGACGCGGCACTCATGGCCGGTGGACTGCATTCGACGTTACGGCGCAGAACCTGCGGGGCACTCGGCATAGTCACGGCCATGGCCGTTGCGGCCGCGGCCCTGGGCGGTGCGACGTTGCCGGCCACAGCGGCCGGGCTCGACGTGGCCAAGGAGATTGAGTGCCTGGCCCTGACCATCTACTTCGAGGCCCGGGGCGAACCCGATGAGGGCAAGCTTGCGGTCGGCCACGTGGTCATGAACCGCGCCTCACATCCCCGCTTTCCCGAGGAGGTTTGCGGCGTCGTCCGCCAAGGCGGTGACGCGCGCTATCGCTGTCAGTTCACCTGGTGGTGCGACGGGCGCAGTGATCGGCCGAGCGAATGGGGTGCCTGGGAGCGCGCTAAGGCCTTGGCCCAGAGCGTGTTTTGGCAAGCGTCCGACGACCCGACCCAGGGCGCGTTATGGTACCATGCCGACAATGTGGTCCCGCCTTGGCGCGACAAGCTGAACCTGGGGCCAAAAATCGGCCGGCACATCTTCTATCTGCCAAGCGCCGAAAAGGCCCCACCGCCTATTCCGGCAAACGACTAGAGCATACTCCGGCGAAGCGGCTTGTGGTTAGGCGGTTCGATAATACGGTCGCGTGAGAGGCAAAAAGGCACGATCCGGTTCAACCGGACCATGCCTCTGTGGCCGCTCCATCCACCGCGAATCGAGTTGGCCGGCGGTGAGCCCTTTAGGCTGCAGCGCCAAAGCCATTCATAAGAGCCGCAGCTACGCCGCCGGCCGCCGGCGCCACTAGAACCGGCACCTGGGGCTGAAGGTCCCCGATTTCGATCCGGCAATACCGGCGGCGATCCTCCAAGATTTTGCAGGCGATCGTCCGGCTGACCGTAGGATCGGAGAGGTTCTGCACCACAGCATGCGGCGTGCCCCGGTAATCGGCGGTGACGCGCTCAACCCGCCATTGATTCCAGAAGACCTCGCTGTCCTGGTAACAAGCGCCAACGTCGATGATGTGCTTCATGGCGATTCTCCCTAACTCCTCAGATCAATATAGAGGTTTCTTTTCATGAAATCAAATATTAAATATGTTGTATTTTACAAACTCCAATACAAATCCTATTTTGTACTCATTTTTGATGCCATAATTAGGGCAAAATGTCTTCCGCAAGACAACTGCCCTCATTCTTTCAGCATTTCTAGGGTAAAATGTCCGATCATGCAGTGTGGCCGGACAAAATATCCGGGCGACTATGCCAATCGAAAACCGGTCTAAAGGCCGGCGATCTTTTTGCGCAATGTGCTGCTTAGGGCGGAGACGTTACCGCCGTTTTGCTTGAGCACCGACCCGTACTCGGACCGCAATGTGACTGCCACGCTGACACCCTCGGCCACGATATCCAGAATGCGGTATCCCTCGGCCCCCTTATAGACCCGCCAATCGACGCGTACCGGCGGACCCTCATTGCGCCGCAACTGTGATTCGACGCTGAAGATATTAGGCGCCTGTCCGAACGGACGGACCGCGCCAACTTGCAGCACGTCGCCCATGAAGTCGCCCAGGACCGGCAAGAAGCGAAACACCATGGAGTCCTCGAAGACCCGGAGAAACTCCTGCCGCTCCAGCGCGCTCGTCTTGCGCCAATAGCGCCCGAGAACGAAACGCCCGATCGCATTCACATCGAAGCCTTGGCGCATCAGGACGCGAAACCGCTGCTCCTTCTCGGCTTCGGCCAAGTCCGTCTGACTCAACTCGGCCATGGCCCGCTTGCTCAAGTCGGTCAGAAAGGCGCCGGCGTCCGCCGGGCCCTGTGCGGTGCTTGCCGGTGCCACCAGAAACGCCGACAAAACAGCGGCTAAGAAAAGCCTTGCCCCAACGCCATGGCCCTTTCGGACCACGGACCTAATCTTGCCCGTCATCAACGCCCCCCGATCCTGTTCGCCCAAAGCTCTTGCGGCCTGTTCGATCGTCGTCCGGCCGAGATTCGGCGGCGATATCGTAAGCTCAATTTTGGTGGTTCTTGCCGCCGGATTGAAGCATCCTTGAGTGGAAATGGGCGCCGAATTCAGAAACTCATACGGACAAAACCAGCGGTCACGCACCAGCAAACCGGGCGCAGTATTCGTCAGTTCGGGGGCCCGCCTTACACGGATCCGCGGGGCGCCACGCAAACAGCCTTCGAACTGACACAGTTCTGGGTTATCATGATCTTCACGACTGAAGAGAAGGGAGGGAACATGGTCGCCAACGATGCCCTCGATCCGATCCTCAAGCGCCTGGTTGCGGCTTGGCACGATGCCGAGGCGATCCGTGACATGCCTGAGTTGTTTTCGGAAGACAAACTAGCGCAAATCGCCAGCGCTGCCATGGTTGCGATCGAAGAGGCTTGGGAAGCGCTCGGCCATAGCAAGCGCGACCTCAAGACCGCGTGCAACAAGCTCTTGGAGAGCGGCAAGCTGGAAAACTGGGCCGGCAAAAAACACGTTCGTTTGGATTGAACCGGCCTGGGGGCCGCGCGCCCTTGTACCCGCCGGCCTAAAAGATTTTGCCACCGAAGGGATTGCGACCGGCGCGGTCTTCGATCTCGACGATCCAAAGGTCCGGGTCGCGGGCTGCCGCGCGAGTGACGTAGTCGTCGGCCTCGGCCTCCGGCACCAGCGCACCCTTGAACGCCGCCAGCCAACCGAGATTGCCGTCGATATCGCGGGCCTGGGAGAACACCCTGCAACCCTCCGCGAATTGATTGATCTTGAGCACCAGGGTGCCGCCCTTGGCCTCGCCCTTGCGCACGACCATGGCGGGGATGCCCTCGTCGTTGCAGCGCCGCACGTGCGCCATGACCCAAACGTCGGTCGGCAGGCGCTCATCGGTCACGCGGCAATCCTCTTTGGTCAGGGCCAAGTCCGGGGCAGCATCTGGCGACAGGGATGCCGGACCACGCGGCCCGCGTGGCGACCCCAACGGGATTCGAACCCGTGTTGCCGCCTTGAAAGGGCGGTGTCCTAGGCCTCTAGACGATGGGGTCGGCGCGCCAGGGGTGTAGCGGTTCCAGGGCCGGGATTCAAGCCCCACGAGGCGGCCGGGCGCGCTCGGAAGGCCGCCACGGGACTCAGGGAATCGCTTCCGCCAGGGCGGGATCGAAGATCGGCGGCAGGCTCGCCACCGGGACCCCGGCAATCTCCCGGATCAGTTTCGACAAGATCGCCAGGGCATAGGACTCATAGTCGTTCGCGGTCAGGACAAAGGCCCCGGTGCCGCCGATGACATTGCGGTAGTAGTAGCTGTCGACGGTCGGATCTTCGTTCAGGATGGCCAGGCCATTGATGGTAATTCCCAAATCGACCGCCCGGTCGCGCTCGTCGCTGGGCCGCGAGCCTTGATTGGTGCGTCCATCGCCGGACACGTCGATGACCTGGCGCCGGCCCCGAAAGCCGTTGTTCTCGAATTGGCGGATGGAGTACTGAATCGCGCCGCCGATCGCGGTTCCGCCACCGATCAGAAACCGCGGCGTGCCGGCGATTTGATCGGCCAGGGCCAGGGCGCTGGTCTCGTCGCGCACCGCGGACCAGTCGACCGCGACGATCTGTTTGCGATTGTCGGACCACTGAACCATGGCGACCGCGATCCCGAGATCGCCGGTGGCCTGTATCGCGGCCAAAACCTGAGGCGTGCGAAAGGCTTCGGCCAATCCTGTGATCTGGAGATCAAATTCCTCCGCCGAGACGCTGGATGAGGCGTCGACCGCCAAAATGAGCTCCAAGTCGATATTTTGCTCGGCCGATGCCGGCGTCGAGGCCGCCACCAAACAAGCCAGGATCGCGGCCCCAGCAACGCCATGCCAAGAGCCGCGCCTGGGTGGCGTTTTGGGGGCGGCGGCTGTGTCGGGGAGTTTCCCTACGAAATCCATCGGGAACAGTCTAGCCGCTGACCGGGGCCGCGTCTTCGATTATGAATTGGACTGAATCCCGCCCCGCCCAGTCATCTAGGCGTAGCTTTCCGGCCAGGTGAAGCGGCCGCCCGCCGGTGTTCATTAAGGCGGCTCCCAAGGCACTGTCGAAGGCGCGAAAGGCGATCCCCTTCAGGCGCCCGGCCCCGGTTCCACCCAGGCTGCAGCGGACATGGCCGTCTCCCACTGGGTCGGCCCGCAGGATGCGCGCGGCGGCGATACCGAAGCGCGGCTGCGGGTTGCCGGCGCCGAAGGGGGCGCAGCGTTCGATTTCACGCACCAGGTCGGCGTTCGCGGCCTCCGGCTGGATCGCCCCGTCGAAGCCCAGGGACGCACGGTACCCGGCGGCCTCCAGCGCGCGGCCGATACGATCCGACAGAAACGCGCGCAGGGCCTCGAGTTGCGCGGCCTCGACGCTCAAGCCCGCGGCCATGGCGTGGCCGCCGCCGGCGGTTAAGAGGCCGGCCTGACGCGCGGCTATGACCGCCGCGCCCAGATCGACCCCCGGCACCGAACGCCCGGAGCCCTTGCCCAACCCGGTTTCGGGGTCGAGGGCAATGACAATGGCGGGCAGATTGGTCCGTTCCTTCAAGCGGCTGGCAACAATGCCAATCACCCCCGGGTGCCAGCCCTCGCCGACCGCCAGGACCAGGCCACCGGCGCCCGCATCCGCCGCCTCGATCTGGGCTAACGCCTCGTCCAGCACCGCCGCCTCGATGGTCCGACGCTCCTGGTTATAGCCGTCGAGCCGCTGCGCGATCTGAGCCGCCTCGGCCGGATCGTCGCTGGACAGCAATAGGGCGCCCAACTCGGCCTCGCCGACACGGCCGCCGGCATTGACCCTCGGCCCGAGCACGAACCCCGCGTGAAAGGCGTCCGGACGGGCGTCCACCCGAGCCACGTCGCAAAGCGCGGTCAGGCCCGGATTGCCGCGCCCGGCCATAACCTTGAGGCCCTGGGTGACCAGGGCCCGGTTGAGTCCCGCCAGGGGCACCACATCGCAGACGGTTCCCAAGGCGACCAAATCGAGCAAGCGCAGCAAGTCCGGCTCGCTCCGCCCCGCCTGCGCGTACCAGCCGGCCTCGCGCAAGGCCCGGTTAAGGGCAACCACCAGAAGGAAGGTGACCCCCACGGCGGCTAGGGCGCGCAGCCGGTTATGGTCCTCCCCCGGCCCGATTTCGTCCAGCCGGTTCGGGTTAACCACGGCATGAGCGCGCGGCAGGCGCGGCTCCGCCGCGTGGTGATCGACCACGATGACATCTAGCCCGGCCTCAGCGGCGGCTTCCAGGGGTGCGAAAGCGGCGATCCCGCAATCAACCGTGATGGCAAGCGCCGCACCTTCCGCGCGCAGGCGCAGCAAGGCTGGGGTATTCGGGCCGTAGCCCTCGGCAATCCGATCCGGAACATAGATTTTCGGCGGGCAACCGGCGGCGCGTAGAAACCGGCTTAAGACCGCAGCCGAGGTCGCACCGTCGACGTCGTAGTCGCCGAAAATAACGATCGATTCCCCGGCCTGTACCGCACGGACCAGGCGCTCGACCGCCGCCGGCATATCCTTGAGACACAATGGATCGGGCAAGGCGTCGCGCAGGCTCGGCGCTAGAAAGGCCGCCGCGTCCTCCAGGCCAATATCGCGCCCGGCCATGATCCGCCCGACGATCTCCGGCACGTCCAGCCTTTGAGCTAGAGCTAGACCCTGGCGCGAATCGCCGAGCCGTTCTTCCCAGCGCCGCCCGGTCAGCGAGCGTTCCACGCCCAGGAAGCAAGACCGGGGTTCGGCGCGCGCCGCCGCCACGGCACTCATGGCCGGCGGCGCGCCCTATGTTGGAGCCTATCCACTAGTCGCCGATGTTTTCGTACCAGGTCTTGCGCTTGAAGTTGTGGATCGCCTCGATGAGCCGCACGGTACCGGATTTCGATCGCATGACCATGGAATGGGTCGTCGCCCCGCGATGGGTCCGCCGCACGCCGCGCAGCATGCTGCCGTCGGTCACGCCGGTTGCCGCGAACATGACATCGCCGTTGGCCAGCTCGTGCAGGCTGTATTTCCGATCAAAGTCTGTAATGCCGCAACGCTGGGCGCGACCGCGCTCGTCGTCGTTGCGAAAAACCAGGCGCCCCTGGAACTGCCCGCCGATGCACCGCAGGGCCGCGGCGGCGAGGACCCCTTCCGGCGCCCCGCCCGTGCCTATGTACATGTCGACGCCGCTTTCCGGGCTGCTGGTCGCGATCACACCGGAGACATCACCGTCCCCGATCAACTTGATACGGGCCCCCGCCGCGCGCACCTTCGCGATGATCTCGCTATGGCGCGGCCGGTCGAGGATGCAGACCACCAAGTCCGACATTTCCATGTCCTTGGCCTTGGCCAGGTTCATCAGGTTGACCGCCGGTTCCTCGTCCAGGTCGACCACGTCGTCCGGCAGGCCGCCGCCGACCGCGATTTTATCCATGTAGGTGTCAGGCGCGTTCAAGAAGCCGCCTTGTTCGGCCATGGCGATCACCGCCAGGGCGTTAGGGCCGCCCTTGGCGGTGATGGTTGTGCCCTCCAAAGGGTCGAGCGCGATGTCGATCGGTGGACCGCCGGCGCCGACCTTCTCGCCGATGAACAGCATCGGCGCCTCGTCGCGTTCACCCTCGCCGATCACCACAGTGCCGGCGATGGCTAGGCCGTTCAGGGAATCGCGCATGGCGTTGACCGCCGCCTGATCGGCGGCCTTTTCGTCGCCCCGCCCCATCAGACGGGAAGCGGCCAAGGCGGCGGATTCCGTCACCCGAACCGATTCCAGAGCCAAGTTTCGGTCCATTGCAGTTGTGTCGGTCATGCGTCCCTCTTGCCTCAATTTATTGTTTCTCCGCCCGACATCAAGCTGCCAGGGCGGCGGATCGATCTATGGGCCCCACGGTGCCCCCGCGCTCGGATCTATCCGAATTTATAAGGACTCAATCCGGATTCGCCGAGGCGGTTCCAGTACCGTGTCCAAGTCGGCGATCTGCCGCAAGGCCTTGTCCATGGCGGCGCCGGTGGTTTCGTGGGTGGTGATGACCACCGGAACCGCCTCGGTCGTGCTGCGCCCATGCTGCAGCAGCGCCTCGACCGAAATCGCGCAGTCGCGCAAGGCCGCCGCGATATCGGCGATGACGCCCGGGCGGTCGACCACCATCACGCGGATATACTGACTGCCCACATGGCGCTCCGAGGTCAACGCGGGACTCCGGCGCAGTTCAGTCGCCGGAATCGCGAAGGTGGGCAGGCAATTGCCGCGCGCGATATCGATCAGATCCGCGACCACCGCCGAGGCGGTCGGCCCGGCCCCGGCGCCGCGTCCCTCGGCCAGAAATCTGCCGACGGAATCGCCCTCGGCCACGACCGCGTTGAACACGCCGTCGACATGGGCGATGGGCGTGCCCTCCGGGACCAGGCACGGATGGACCCGCTGCTCGATCCCGTCTTCCTCTTGGGTCGCTATGCCAAGCAGCTTGATGCGATAGCCAAGCTCATTCGCGAAGGCGATGTCGAGCGCCGAGATTTCGCGAATGCCCTCTATGTAGACACCGTCGAAATCGACCTCGCAGCCGAAAGCGAGCGCGGTCAGAATGGCCAACTTGTGGGCCGCGTCCACGCCGTCGATATCGAAACCGGGATCGGCCTCCGCGTAGCCCAGCGTTTGCGCCTCGGCCAGGACTTCGTCGAATTCGCGCCCGGTCTCGCGCATGCTGGTCAGGATGTAGTTGGAAGTGCCGTTCAGAATGCCGTAGACGCGCGAGATGTCGTTTGCCGCCAGCCCCTCGCGCAGGCCCTTGATGATCGGTATGCCGCCAGCCACCGCGGCCTCGTAAGCCAGGAACACACCAGCAGCTTCGGCGGCCCGTGCCAATTCGGCACCGTGCACCGCAAGCAGCGCCTTGTTCGCGGTGATGACATGATGACCGGCGCCGATGGCGGCCTCGGTGACCGCCTTGGCGACCCCTTCGGAACCGCCTATCAGTTCGAGCACCACGTCGACCTCTGGGTCCGCCGCCATGGCCACCGGATCGTCGAACCAGCGCAGGGTGGAGACGTCGACCGGGCGCGATTTGTGCCGGTCGCGGGCCGAGACCGCAGTAACGACAAGCGGCCGGCCGCACCGCGCGGCGATCGGCCGGCCACGGGATTCCAAGATTTGCAGGACACCGGCGCCGACCGTGCCAAGACCGGCCACCGCGACCCGCAGGGGCGCCGTCACGAGGCAATCCGTTTGGGCTCGGTCGCCTTGCCCTTGGCGTGGGTCCGCAGCATGGCCTTGATATTGCGCACCGCCTGACGGATCCGATGCTCGTTCTCGACCAGGGCCAAACGGACGTATCCTTCGCCGTGCTCGCCAAAGCCGACGCCGGGCGAGACCGCAACCTTGGCCTCGCGCAGCAATAGCTTGGAAAACTCGAGCGAACCCGTCTCGGCCAGAGTGGGCGGCAGGGGGGCCCAGACGAACATGGTGGCTTTGGGGCTGGGAACCGGCCAACCGGCAGCATTCAAGCCGCCGACCAGTACATCGCGTCGGGCCCGATATCGGGCCCGCATCTCTTCGATGCAATCCTGCGGCCCATTCAGCGCGGCGGTGGCCGCGACCTGGATCGGGGTGAAAATGCCATAGTCCAGATACGATTTCACCCGTGCCAAGGCGGCGATCAGCTTGGCGTTACCCGTGCAGAAACCAACCCGCCAACCGGGCATGGAATAGGTCTTGCTAAGCGAGGAAAACTCGACCGCGATATCGCGCGCGCCCGGCACCTGAAGGATCGACGGCGGTGGCAGCGTGTCATAATAGACCTCCGAATAGGCCACGTCGGAAATTATGTAAATGCTGTGACGGCGGCAAAAATCGACGACCTCGGCAAAGAAATCCAGATCGACCACCTCAGCCGTCGGGTTCGCGGGATAATTCAAAACCAAGGCCGCCGGCTTGGGCACCGAATGACGCACCGCGCGTTCCAACTGATCCATAAAATCGACCTTGGGGCCGGCCGGCATGCTGCGGATCGCCGCGCCCGCGATAATGAAGCCGAAGGCGTGAATCGGATAACTGGGGTTCGGCACTAGGATGATGTCGCCCGGGCTGGTGATCGCCTGGGCCAGGTTGGCCAAACCCTCTTTCGAGCCGATGGTTACGATGGTCTCGTTCTCGGGATCGATCTCAACCCCGAAGCGGCGCGCGTAATAGGCCGCGTTGGCCTTACGCAGACCGGGAATTCCGCGCGACGTCGAATAGCGGTGAATCCGCGGGTCCATCAGCGCCTCGGCCAGCTTCTCGATCACGTGGTGCGGCGGCGGCTGGTCCGGATTGCCCATGCCGAAGTCGATTATGTCCTCGCCGGCGGCACGGGCCGCGGCCTTCAGCTTGTCGACCTCGGCGAAGACATAGGGTGGCAGGCGTTTGACACTGTGGAACTCTTGATCCATGACCCTGGCCTGGTTGTCGCGGGGCCGCACGGTCGCCGAATACCGGCGTAGCGGCGGCTAAAAGCGATGGCCCGCGTTTTACCGGCGGCGCGGCTAATACTCCAGGAAGATTTCCGTCCGGCGATTGCCGGCTTCCCCGGTCGGCATGAACTCATGATAGACCGGTTGCATGTCGGCGTGGGCCTCAACCTGCACTCGGTCGCGCGTTGCGCCCAAGCCAAGTAAGGCCTTGGCGACCGAATCCGCCCGGCGCTGCGACATTTCGAGATTGGCTATACGGTGTTCAACCGGATCGACAGTGCTGGTGCGCGCGCTGGCATGTCCGATCACACGGATCCGGGCACCGTTTTCGCGGCTGATCGCCACGATATCGCGCAGAATAATGTGGTCCTCGGCGTTCAGCGCGTCGGAACCATGGGCGAAATAGATGATCCCAGCCAATTCGCTCCGCCAGGGTTGCGCCGGCGCGCTCTGACTTAGCACCGGTGCAGAGGCCGGAACCTCGACATCCGCTTGCGCGGCACTTTGCGCCAGGCTCGGTGTGGCGGCGGATTGGCCCGTCTGGCGCGCCGGGGCCGGGCTCAAGGCCGGCGCCGGAACGATTTCGGTGCCACGGGTCTCCTGCGCCGTCGGCTGCACCGCCGCGGCCTTGGTAACCGGCGGCGACAGATCGCGAGCGACGGTAGGTATCGCGGGGGCACCGTCCGCCTCCGCGCCTTTGGCGGTCAGGCGTTGGCCGCTGTACTGAGCATTGGAACGATCGGCGGCCAGACCGGCGGCGATGGCCTCGCGCCGTGCCGACGGGGTCGCGGCCCTTGGTTTGTCCGGGACGCTGGCCAAATTGGGGAAATCCCCGGCCTTCGCCTCATCGAGGTTTTGAGCGGACGATATCCGGCTTGGCGGCGGCGTCTCTTCCTCGAACCAACTGCCGGGATCGGTCCACTCCGGCAAGGCAGTGCAAGCGGACATCAGAAAGCCCGCGGCCAGCACAACAAAGGTGCCTGGTCGGACAGTGGAAATCCGAAAATTGCTGGTTCGTGTCATTCCGCCCCCGCGAAATCCTTGGACTCACGCGTCGTTGGAGTATCCCATGCCCCTGGCCCGGGTCAACCGCCCCGATGGGTCCGGCGCCGATCTCGATCGAATTTCCTCGGCCGTCAGGCGTCTCTGACCGCCCAAAATTGTGTCGCCAAAGAGGACTGACATGGGGTCGCTGGGCGGACAATTTGCCGAGAGCGATTTTATTCAACCCGGACCTGCTCTTGAGCCGCCAACCTGGCGGAAGTCCTGGGTTTTGGCTATTGTAACGAGGTCACTCGGCAATTATGTTTCGCGCCGAGAATTGGCCTGTCCCCGGGCAGGGCGGCACAATCATATTTCGGCGCGGCGTCAAAGGATGAAGCAACATGGCTGATCAACAGGCTCCCGAGATCAAGATGCCCGATCCGGTTGAGATGTCGCAGAAGATGGCGAGCATCGCGGAGCGGAGCCAAAATCTTGTAACCGGTTTCCTGGAGCGACAGGCGCGCGAGCCAAACACCAATTTCGATCCATTGAACCTTGGCAGCGCTTTCCTGGAAATGACCACGCACATGATGACCGATCCGGTCAAGATGGTGCAGGCGCAGATGAACCTGTGGCAGGACTACATGAACCTGTGGCAGTCCACCGCGCGCCGCATGCTGGGCGAAGACGCCGATCCGGCGATCGAGCCGGACGCTGGCGACCGGCGCTTCAAGCATGATGCCTGGGACGAGAATCAGGTCTTCGACTTCATCAAGCAGTCGTACTTGCTGAGCGCGCGCTGGATGCAGGCAACGGTTAAAGACGTTGAGGGGATGGACGACAAGACCTCTAAGAAAGTCGATTTCTATACCCGGCAGTTCGTCGACGCCATGGCACCGTCCAACTTCGTGATGACCAACCCGGAGGTCTTGACCTCGACCCTGGAAAGCGGCGGCGAAAACCTGGTCAAGGGGCTCGAGAACCTGCTGGGTGATTTGGAGCGGGGCAAGGGCAGCCTGGCGATCAGCATGACCGACACTGAAGCCTTCGAGATGGGCAAGAACATCGCCATCACGCCGGGCAAGGTGGTTTACCAGAACAACTTGATCCAACTGATCCAATACACGCCAACGACCGAAAAAGTTTACAAGCGGCCGCTGTTGATCGTTCCGCCATGGATCAACAAGTTTTATATCCTGGACCTGCGCGAGAAGAACTCCTTCGTCAAGTGGGCGACCGATCAGGGCTTCACCGTGTTCATCGTGTCCTGGGTTAACCCGGATACCGAACTGGCCCAAAAGACCTTCGAGGACTACATGATCGAGGGGCCCTTGGCGGCGCTCGACGCGATCGAACAGGCGACCGGCGAAAAAGACGTGAACGCCATCGGTTATTGCCTGGGCGGCACGCTGCTGTCCTGCACCCTCTCGTACATGGAAGCCAAGAAGGACAAGCGCATCAAGAGCGCGACTTTCTTCACCACCATGACCGACTTCACCGAGGCCGGCGAGCTAGGCGTATTCATCGACGAGGAGCAACTGACCGCCCTCGAGGACAAGATGAGCAAGACCGGCTATCTGGAGGGCGCGCACATGGCGACGACCTTCAATATGCTGCGCGCCAATGACCTGATCTGGTCCTTCGTGGTCAACAACTACCTTCTGGGCAAGGACCCCTTCCCGTTCGACCTCCTGTATTGGAACTCCGATTCGACGCGCATGCCGGCAGCCATGCACAGCTTCTACCTGCGCAAGATGTATCAGGAGAACCTGCTGGTGCAGCCGGGCGGAATCGAGTTGAAAGGCGTGCCGATCGACCTGACCAAGATCAAGACGCCGGCCTTCATACTCTCGACTAAGGAAGACCATATCGCGCCTTGGATCTCGACCTATGCGGCGACGCAATTGTTTTCCGGTCCGGTCAAGTTTGTCCTGGCGGCCTCCGGCCACATCGCCGGCGTGGTCAACCCGCCGGCCAGCAACAAGTACAATTACTGGACCAACGCCAAGAACCCCAAATCCCCGGATGACTGGTTTCAAGGCGCGACCGAGCATCCGGGGTCTTGGTGGACCGAATGGGCCGGCTGGGCCGGCAAGCAAAGCGGCGAAAAGATCCCGGCGCGTACGCCCGGCGACGGCAAGCTCAAGGTGATCGAGGACGCGCCCGGGTCCTACGTGGCGGTCAAGGCACAGGACTGACCGCGCCGCGTGCCGCCGCCGACCCCGGCATAGTCGAAGATCTGACTGATTAGTGAATTCAGAACCGCCGGGTCCGGACTCACGTCCCCGCCCCTTGGCCGAGCAGCCTAAACCTTAGGGTCGCCGCCGGGCTCATCGCGCGCCTTGTGTTTGGCCTTACGCGAGTAGGCGCGCGGCGACGCCTCGACCTTGGGGTGCAGGCGCCGCACCACCGGAACCAGGGGATTGCGCGGCTTAATCCGTTTGCGCTTGAGTCCGGTCTTGCCCACCATGGCCACCCACCATCCGCTTAGCGGCCGCCGCCCCGCGAGTGCGCCCTATATTCGGCGGCCAGCTCGCGGTAATGATCGGCGATGTAGGGGCCTTGCGCCCGGTCGGCCTCGCTGAGCGTGCGTACCCGGCGCGCCGGCATCCCGGCCCATAGCTCGCCACCGGTCACGACCTTGCCCGGCGTGACCGTGGCCCCGGCAGCAACCATGGCGCCCGGTTCGACCACGGCTCGGTCCAACACCAGGGCACGCATGCCGATGAAAGCACCGTCGCCCACCGTGCAGGCGTGCAGGAGCGCCATGTGTCCAACCACCACATCGTCACCTATAATCGTCGGCTCGCCACCCCCCGTCTCACGGTAGTCGCCATCGCGATCGTGATTGCAGTGGACAATGGTGCCGTCCTGGATATTGGTGTTGCGGCCGATGCGGATTTTGTTGACGTCGCCGCGCAGCACGCAGCCATACCAGATCGACGAGCCCGCGCCGATCTCGACATCGCCGATTACCACAGCCGTCTCCGCGACAAAGACATCGGGCGCGATCTTCGGCGCCACACCCCGGAAGGGCTTTATGAGTGCAGACATAGTTGTCACCGCTTCGCGTTCGCGCCGCCGGGGCCGGTTATTCCAAGCCGGCCGCTTCGGGCAGGCGCAGCATTAGGTTCATGTTCTGCACCGCCTGGCCGGAGGCGCCTTTACCCAAGTTGTCGAGTAGCCCCATCAGCACCACGTGGCCGTCGTCCTCGTTCGCACAGACGAAGATCCGCAGTTCGTTGGTGCCGTTCAGGCCCTCCGGCTCCAAGAGTTTCATGGCCAGGGATTCCAACAAGGGCACAACGCTGACAAAACGCCGGCCTTGATAGTGACGGGCCAGGGCCGCGTGCAGGTCGCGGGCGCTGGGCCGCGCCGGCAGAGCGGCTAAATGCAACGGGATTTGGACGATCATGCCCTGGCGGTAACGGCCGACGCTGGGCACTAATAAAGGCCTTTGGCTCAAGCCAATGTGCTGTTGAATTTCCGGCACGTGCTTGTGCTTCAGGCCCAGCGCATAGACCCGGTAAGCGGCCTCGGTATGGTCCGGCGAGTTCGGGTTCTCGAAGCTCTCGATCAATGATTTGCCGCCGCCACTGTAACCCGACACCGCGTTGATGGTGATCGGGTGATCGGCCGGAATCAGGTCGCCGGAAACCAAGGGATGCAAGAGTGCGACCGAGGTCAGGGCATAGCATCCCGGATTGGAAACCCGTGCGGCCTCGGTGATGCGCCGAGGCTGATCGACGTCGTATTCCGGCAAGCCATAAACCCAATCGGGGTCGGTGCGGTGCGCCGTGCTGGCGTCGATCACCCGGGCATCCGGTTTTTCGATCAAACTGACGGCCTCGCGCGCGGCAGCGTCGGGCAGGCACAGGATCGAAACATCGGCGGCGTTCAGCATCTCCGCGCGCGCGTCCCGGTCCTTACGCGCCGCCTCGGGCAGGCGCAGCAGCGTGAGATCGCGGCGCGGCTCTAACCGCGCGCGAATCTGCAGCCCCGTGGTACCGACTTCACCGTCTATGAAAACTTTGGCCGTCATCTTGTCCTCCTCACCGGGGAGACGTGAACGGTACCGCGCTATCGCCGTTCGATAAATAAAAAGGGGCGCCCGATCCAGGCGCCCCTCTTACCAGAGGTTATCCCGTTCGGGTTAACGTTTCGAGAATTGGAAGCTACGTCGCGCCTTGGCTTTGCCGTACTTCTTGCGCTCCACGGTGCGCGAATCGCGGGTCAGGAAGCCGCCCTTCTTGAGCACAGGACGAAGCTCAGGCTCGAACAGGATCAGCGCCTTGGAAATGCCGTGGCGCACCGCGCCGGCCTGGCCCGAAAGTCCGCCGCCCTTGACTGTGCACACCACATCGAACTGGTCGTTCCGGTTAGCCTCGGAAAACGGCTGGCCGATGATCATGCGCAGCACCGGGCGGGCGAAATAGATCGCCTGGTCCCGCTTGTTGATCGTGATCCGGCCCGAGCCCGGCTTGATCCATACCCGGGCAACCGCGTCCTTACGCTTACCCGTGGCATAGGACCGGCCTAGGGCGTCGCGCTTGGGCGCCGGTGCGTCCGGCTCGGCCTGGGGGACGGCGCCCGTGGCACCGCCCAAGTCGCTCAGGTCCGTGAGGGTCTGGGTCTCTTCGGCCATGATTTAGGCGGTCCTCCGATTCTTGGGGTTCCGGGCGGCGAAATCCAGAACCCGTGGGCTCTGCGCCTCGTGCGGGTGTTCGGACCCGGCATAGACCCGCAGGTTCTTCAATTGCTGGCGGCCCAGAGGCCCGCTCGGCACCATCCGCTCGATCGCCTTGCGGACCACCCGGTCCGGATGATCGCCATCCAAGACCTCGCCGGCGGTGCGTTGCTTGATCCCGCCAGGATAGCCGGTGTGCCAGTAATAGATCTTATCTTTCAACTTCTTGCCGGTCAGCTTGACCTTCCCGGCGTTGATCACGATCACGTTGTCGCCGCAGTCCATGTGCGGCGTGTAGCTGGGCTTATGTTTGCCGCGCAAAAGGTTGGCGACCTCGGCCGCCAGGCGGCCCAGAACCACTTCCTCGGCGTCGATCAATACCCAGGATTTCTCGATATCCGAGGGGCGCGCGCTATAGGTCTTCATCGCTTGAACCACGTTGTCTGGAAAAATCGGCGGAGCGGTGCCCCAAGTCCTGCCTGGGCCGTCCCGGTGGCGCGGTTTCTAGGCCAAGGCCACCAAGCTGTCAATTGCAAAAACGTGTTTTATCCGAGGGCGTTAGAGATGCGGTACTATATTACCTTTCTCGAATACCCTAAAGCTGCGCCGTTATTTGGCCCGATCCGGCGGGATCGAATAGGTGGCGGTGACGTGGGCCACCGGCCCGGCCTCCTCCTCCCCTTCCGAAAACAGCGAAACCTCGCCGTAGGCCAAGCGCTTGCCGAGCTTGATGAGGCGGCAATCGGCCATAATCGCACCCGGTTTGGGGCGGCGCAGGAAATTGGCGTTCAGGCTGATGGTCACCGCCAATTCGACCCGCCCGATGGCCGAAAGGACGGCCACGTACATACCGTAATCGGCCAGGCTCATGAGCGCCGGGCCGCTGACCGTGCCGCCCGGGCGCAGAAATTCCTCCTTGGCCGGCATGCGCACCCGGCAGGTGCCCTTGCCGATTTCCTCGACCGTGAGGCCCAGGATATGGACCCAGGGTAAGGCCTCTTCGCACAGTTGCTCGATTTCGGCGATGGATATACGTGGCACGGGGCTGGATTCTCCGCTCAAGGGACGTGCGATCCTTCATAGCGCCTGAGGGCCCCTGCGCCCAGACCCTTGAACTCCGGCCTCGCCGGGGCCAGACTCCGCCACTACCGCCCCCAGCCAGCAAGGACAGGCCCCATGAGCGCCACGATTCAGCCCCTCCAGAGCCAGGCCGCCGATCAGCCGATCCTGTTAAGCCAGGATTCCGGCGGGGTTCGGACCCTGACCCTAAATCGGCCCAAGCAATACAATGCCTTGTCCGAGGAGCTTCTGGCCGCCCTGCAGGACGCCTTGGACCAGACCGCGGCCGACCGTTCGGTCCGGGTCGTTGTCCTGGCCGGGGCGGGCAAGGCCTTTTGCGCCGGCCACGACCTGAAGCAGATGCGGGCCAACCCCCGCCAGGCCTATTACGAGGCCCTGTTCAAGACCTGCAGCCGCATGATGGTGTCCATGACCCGCCTGCCCCAACCGGTCATAGCCCGGGTCCACGGCATTGCCACGGCGGCCGGTTGCCAGCTGGTGGCCAGCTGCGACTTGGCAGTCTCGGTGGAAGAGGCCAAGTTCGGCACCTCCGGCATCAATGCCGGGCTGTTCTGCACCACCCCCGGGGTCGCCCTGGGCCGAAATGTGCAGCGCAAACACGCCTTGGAAATGCTGCTGACCGGCGAAACCATTCCGGCCCAGCAAGCGCTGTCCTATGGCTTGGTTAACCGCGTGGTTCCGGCCGAGGGGCTGGACGCCGCCGTGGCCGAACTGGCCGATGCGATCCTGGCTAAATCGGCCGCCGCGATCGCCACCGGCAAGCGGGCGTTCTACCGGCAGATGGAGATGGGCCTGACCTCGGCTTACGATTTCGCCAGCGAGGAAATGGCCCGGAATATGACCTTCCACGACGCCGGCGAGGGCATCGACGCCTTCATCGAAAAGCGCAAACCCGGCTGGCGTCACGAATAGGCCGATCTGTGTCCTGTAAGGAGACCCGGGGCCCGCGCCGCCGCGATTAGGTTTTAGGCTAGAAAATAGCCAGTAACTCTCTGTTTTTAATCTGATAATTGGAACTTTAGTCCGCCGCGGGCCCCGGCGCCGCGATGGGCGGCCCCGCGCGCTCGCGGGAGGAGGGCCGAAGACGGCCAATGGACGGGGGGTTCCATTCGCGCGGGGCCTGTCGCATTACCTGCGACTGTCAGATTATCCCCTAGCTGTCGTTGCGATCGGGTTAACCTAAAGGCCAAGAAATATCCCATGCGGGACTGTGATTTATGACCTTTCCCGGCCCGGCCTTTGGATCAGGCGGCGACGCGTCGACGGGGCGCCCAAGGGTCTTTCCCCGCACCCGCATCTGCGGGATGCTTGGCCCCTGCCCCCCTGGACCCGGAGAGCCCACGCCCCATGAGCGAGCCCCTAACCTACAGCGACGAGGCCTTGCGCAGTGTTTTGGCCGAGGCCCGGACCATCGCCATGGTCGGGGCCAGCCCGAATTGGAACCGGCCCAGCTTCTTCGCCATGAAGTACCTTCAGGAAAAGGGCTATCGGGTGATCCCGGTCAACCCGCGCGCGGCCGGCCAAGAGATTCTAGGGGAGGCCTGTTACGCCACCCTGGCCGAGGTCCCCATCCCGGTCGATCTGGTCGATATCTTTCGCGCCTCGGACGCCGCCGGTGCGATCGTGGACGAGGCTATTGCGCTCAAGGACGAAAAAGGCATCCGGACGATCTGGATGCAGCTGGGCGTGCGCGACGACGGCGCCGCCGCCCGGGCCGAGGCCGCCGGCCTTGAGGTGGTGATGGACCGTTGCCCGAAGATTGAATTCGGCCGCCTGCATAGTGAGTTATCCTGGGGCGGCTTCAACTCCCGTATCATCTCCAGCAAGCGCCGCAGGACACGCATCGCATGAGCGAGACCCCCAAGGACCGCTACGGTTTCGAAACCCGCATGATCCACGCCGGCAGCCAGCCGGAACCGGTGACCGGCGCGCGCCAGACGCCGATTTTTCAGAACATCGGCTATGTGTTCTACGACACCGACCATGCGGCCTCCCTGTTCAACTTGCAGACCTTCGGCTTCATCTATTCGCGCCTGACCAACCCGACGGTGGCGGCGCTGGAGGAGCGCCTGGCCAGCTTGGAGGGCGGCCGGGGCGCGACCTGTTGCGCCTCCGGCCACGCGGCGCAGATTCTGGCCTTCTTTCCGCTCATGGAGCCGGGCGACGAATTCATCGCTTCGAACCGGCTCTACGGCGGCTCGATCACCCAGTTCGGCAAGACCTTCAGGAAGTTCGACTGGCGCTGCAGCTTCGTCGACGTGGACGAGCCGGAGAACGTGCGCAGGGCGCTGACGCCCCGAACCAAGGCAATTTTCACAGAGAGCATCGCCAACCCCGGCGGGGTGATCAGCGACCTAGAAGCCCTCTCGGCCATTGCGCGCGAGGCCGGCATTCCTTTGATCGTCGACAACACCATGGCGACGCCGTACCTATGCCCGGCGTTCCAATGGGGCGCCGATCTGATCGTGCATTCGACGACCAAATTTCTGTCGGGCAACGGCACCTCCCAGGGCGGCTGCGTGATCGACAGCGGCACCTTCGATTGGGCGCAAAACGACAAGTTCCCGGCCTTGGCGGCGCCGGAGGAGGCCTACCACGGCCTGGTCTTCGCCGAGACCTTCGGCGACATGGCCTATACGACCCATTCCCACGCGGTCGGCCTGCGCGACCTGGGCTCGACCATGGCGCCTATGAACGCCTTTCAAACCCTGCTCGGTATCGAGACTTTGTCCCTGCGCATGGCGCGCCATTGCGACAACGCCCTTGGCGTCGCCAGCTTCCTCGAACAGCACGAGCAGGTCGCTTGGGTCTCCTACGCCGGGCTGGAGTCGAGCCCGTACCGCGCCCTGGCAGCCAAATACATGCCGAAAGGCGCCGGCTCGGTGTTCACCTTCGGGGTCAAGGGTGGGTACGAGGCGGGCATCAAGGTGGTGGAAAGTTGCGACTTGCTGTCGCACCTGGCCAACCTGGGGGACGCCCGCTCGCTCGTCCTGCACCCGGCGTCGACCACCCACCGGCAACTGACCGACGAGCAACGCATCGCCGCCGGCGCCGGCCCCGACGTGATCCGCCTCTCCATCGGTCTGGAGACCCTGGACGACATCACGGCGGATCTGGAACAGGCGCTTAAGCGGGCGGCGTCCTAGCGCGGCCGGGCCCGTTTCCCCGCTAGTCCCTGTTCCATCCCGGCGGTTCCGATTCCCTGTTATTCCCTACTGAACAGGGAAAAAACAGGCGCCCGCGACGGCCGGGGCCGAGGTCGGGCGGTCGAAAGGCGGGGTCGTCGCGCAAGCTCCCTGCTGTCACATCGCACGTCATTGAGTTTGACGCGCCGCCGGCGGCCCGCAACGACAAGGCTGTGGAAGTCGCGGCGGGCCAAGACTCTAAACGGGACGCCTGCCTCGCCAGGTCCGCCAGGCGGCCAGGACGAAAAAGCCCGCGAAGCTCGCGCCCATGACCAGGGGCAGGCCCTCCGGCCCCAGGTATTCCATGGCGGCGCCGGCCAGCGGCGGCCCGATGATGCCGCCCAGCCCCCAGATAAACGCAAAGGCGGCCGTGCCCGCCAGAAGCAGAGAGCCGCTGAAGCGGTCGCCCAACTCGGCCAGGGCCAGGGTAAAGACGCCGAAGGCGGCGGAGCCCCAGACGAACAACAGCGGCCATTGCAGAATCGTGCCGATGACCTGCGGCAAGAGCACCGCACCGAGGACGGTAATCCCGGCGCAGCCGAGCATGACTCGCCGGCGCGGAATCCGGTCCGCCAGCCAGCCGATGGGAAACTGCAGCAGGACATTGCCGGCGATGAGCACGCTGAGCGCGTAGGCGGCTGTGGCTTCGTCCAGGCCGTGGCGCAGACCGTAGAGCGGCATGAGCGACATGGCCGAGGTATCGAACATGGCGAACACCAGAACCGCGAACAGCAGCGTCGGCGCCAGGGGTAGGAATTCCAGCAAGGACGCATGGGCCTCCGGTTTCGGCGCCGGAAAGCCGTCGCGCGTCAAGACCAAAGCCACAAAACCGGCCACGGCGAAGCCGATCCCGGTCAGAAACGGCAACCAGCCTTCGATCCCGGTCCAGGCCAGCAGAACCGGCCCGGCGGCAAAGCCCAGGGACAAGAGGCTGGTGTAAAGCGCGACGACGCGGCCGCGGGTCGCCTGGGTGGACAGCTCCATGATCCAAGCCTCGGTGACGATGAAGAGCCCCCCGGTGGTCGCGCCCAGAATCAAACACAGGCCGAACCAGGCACCGAGCCAAGGCAAAATTTTGAGCAGCGCCAGCAGGGCCGCGGTGCCCAGGATGCAGCCGAGCACGAAGGGAACGCCGCCGATGCGCCGGGTGATGCGCGGAACCAGGGGCGAGATCGCGATCAGGCCGATCGGTATCATGGCGGCGTTCACGCCTATGGTGACCGTGTCGTGACCGCGCGCCGCCAGAATCAGGGCGAGCAGCGGATAGGTCAGCCCCATGGTCACGTCGAGCACGGTCAAGCAGGCGATGACCCCGATCAAAGGCCGCCACGCCAGGCGCCTCTCCCCGGCCCCGCCGGGCGCTTCGCCCAAGTGTTCTTCGCTCAAGTGTGTCATGGCCCACGCACGTTCCATGGGCGCCCCTCGGCCGCCCCGCCATTTCTGTCTTAGACAAGGGGGGTGCGGAAGTCACGGAGGGGATTCCGGAAGGGGGCCGGGCACGCCCCAAGAGGTGTGACATCATGGATGCAGAGGCCATCCAGCGCGCCGCGATATCCGGTCACGGAGCGATTCCGGACATGGTCTGAAACTTCTCGCATGTCGCAGATATGCCAGAAGCGGGCTTGTTGTTGACGTTTAGGCTCAGACTGCCATTCTTCGCAAATCCACGATGGAGAGGTTCATGCCGAAGGGTACGGTAGCGGCGTTCCGCTTGTGATTCTCAATGGCGGCAAGCTTGATCATCGCCACATGATGGATGGTCTTGAACCGGTCTTCGAATCCTTGCCCGGTTGGCGGCACCTTTATGTTGACCTGCCCGGGCATGGCTGGTCCGGTGCGAGCGACGCGGTCACGACCCAGGACGACGTCCTCGATATCCTTCTTGAATTTGCCTCGGAAGCTCGATGACACCGAAGACCGAATTGGACATCACGCGGTGGGTCGTCTCCGAGGGGCTGAAGGGGTCGTCGGAGACGGAGATCCTGACGGGTTTTTGCCGGCGGCTGGTGACGGCGGGCGTGCCCCTGCTGCGCGCCAATCTGTCGCAACCAACGCTGCATCCGATCATCGGCGGTCACAATTTCATCTGGTGGCGCGGTGACGAAACGGCGGTCGAGGAGGACTGGCAGCGCAGCTTCAACCGGGAAGGCCTCAAGGCCTCGCGCATCCCCTTCAGCTACATGGCTTCGGAGAACCTCTGGCGCATGCGCTACCGGCTTGGCCCGGACGAAGCGCCGTCCGAATTTCCTTTGCTCAAGCGCTTTCGCGCGCGGGGCGGGACGGACTATTTCGCCCTGGCCACCGCTTTTGGCGAGATCCGCCGGCTGGGCCCCGCCGACCGGGTGCTGTCGTCCTGGTTAAGCGACGCGTCCGCGGGCTTCGACGACCGCCACATCGCCATCATCGAGCAGCTGGCGCCGACGCTGGCGCTCACGGTCAAGAGTGCATCGGCCTACCGTATCGCCCACAGTGTCTTCGGCACCTATCTGGGCACAGATGCGGGCCGTCGGGTGCTGGGCGGTGAGATCCTGCGCGGCACCGGCGAAACCATCCGCGCGGCGCTCTGGTACTGCGACTTGCAGGGTTTCACAAAGATCGCCGATACCACGCCGCGCGACCGGCTGCTCGGCATGCTCGACGATTACTTCGAGTGCATGGTGACCACGGTGCACGAGCACGGCGGCCAGGTGCTCAAGTTCATGGGCGACGGCTTGTTGGCGATCTTCAAGGGCGACCCGGTCGCTGAGAGCTGCGACGCCGCGCTCGATGCCGCCGACCGGGTGCTGGGGCGCATGGCGCGCGTGACCGCCAAACGGGTTGGCGAGAACCTGCCGGTGACCGGCTTCCGGGTCGCGCTGCATCTGGGCGACGTGATGTACGGCAACATCGGCGCCCGCGACCGGCTGGACTTCACCGTGGTCGGCCCGGCGGTTAACGAAGTCAGCCGCATCGAGGCCATGTGCCGCTCGCTCGACCAGACCCTTGTGATCTTGTCGGCTTTCGCCGAAGCCACCGGCCGCTCGAGCGACCGTCTGGTGTCGCTCGGCCGCTATGCTCTGCGCGGCGTGCGCCGGCCCCAGGAGCTCTTCACCCTGTTCACCGATGAAGAGGGCGAGGCGTTAATCTGAGTCCGGCTTAGGTGCCGGGTTGACGCTTCATCTCCATGGTATTGCCTTTGAGCCAGGCGCCGCTGCGCGTGAACACCATATGGCCTTGTGGAAGCCTGACGATCACCCGGTCGCCGTCTTCCTCGAATTCGCCTTCCACCAGACATCTCCCGCCATTGTCATATAGACGCGTTGCTTGTCCCGGAACTCGAACTTCGGGCCATGTTTTTGGACAAAGACGGCGCCCGGCAGCGGTAAGGCAGCAAGCAGGGCTTCAGGCCACAGGGCTTAGTGCGCATCGCGACGATGCCGTGGATCATCACCACGCTGATCGAATGGTTGAGGGACGTGATCGATAGTCGGATATCGGAACCGGCCTGAAGTCAGGCTCGGGATGCACCGCGACATCGGCCCTATACGCCCGCCTCCGCTTTCCGATGATGGTCCGACCCATTTCGCCACCGATCGCGTTAGCCGATGGCTCCGGAGTGGCCGCGC
>JAJFGO010000111.1 GCA_021776095.1 Kiloniellaceae bacterium
GTCCATGGCCATGAGGTTGCGATAGAGCATGCTGCTGGGCCAGGCGAAGGATTCGTGCAGGGAAATCGTCGGGAACTCGACCGGCAGACCACCGGCCATCAGGACCCCGCGCTTGATCGCCTCGACCAGCGCGGGCGCCGTACGATGACAGGGATTGTAGCCACTGTAGGTGTTGCCGATGCCGACAATGGGCCGCGCCAGGGCGTCATCGGAATAGCCCATGGCCTTGATGAAGGCTTTGCGCAGGAACAAGGCAAAAGCCTCGTCGCCATATTGGGTCAGGCCCTTGCGCATGCCGCTCGGCCCTGCTCCAGGACCGGGGCCCTTTTCCGACCTTGGCCCCGGCCGGCGCGCCACGATTAGGCCTCTTGCAGGACCGGCAGGCCCGGCATGGCAAAATTCCGCGCTGACAGGGCCGCTGTCAGGGCCCGGCGCTGATCTTCAGTGAGTTCGTCCAAAGGCGGGCGCAAGCGGCGCCAATCCGGATCGCCGGCAAACTGCGCCAGGGTTTCCTTGAGTGCCGGAATCATGGGGAAGCTTTGCATGACCCCGCGCAGCGCATCCAGCCCGGCCTGCAGGTCCTCCGCCCCTGGCGACTGCCATTCGGCAAACACCTTGTGAATCGCCGCCGGGTTGATGTTCGCGGTCGCCGAAATGCAGCCGGCACCGCCGCCGCGCATGGTGCGCAGCAGGAAACTCTCACTGCCGGCGAAAACGGTAAAGCCGGGAAAACGCTTCAGCATGCCCTCGGTGTTGGCCCAGTCGCCGGAGCTATCCTTGATCCCAACCACGGTGTCGGGATAGGCCGCGATCAGGCGTTCGATCAGATCGTGGCTGATCGGCACCTGGGCAATGGGCGGTATGTGATAGAGGTAGATGCGCAGGCACGCATCGCCGACCCGCTCGATCACCTCGGCATAGCTGCGGAACAGCCCGTCGTCGCTGACCGCCTTGTAATAAAACGGCGGCAACATCAGGGCGCCGGCACAGCCGCGCTTGACCGCCTGGGCGGTCAGGCGAACCGTATCGGTCAGGGCGCAGGCTCCGGTGCCCGGCATCATACGCGCCGGGTCGATCCCCGCCTCGACCAAGGCATCGAGAAGCTCGATCTTCTCGTCGGTCGATAGCGAATTCGCCTCGCTGTTGGTGCCGAAGACCGCCAGTTGGCAGTTCTGCGACAGCAACCAGCGGCAGTGCCGGATCAGGCGCGCCGCATCGGGCCGCAGATCGGCATCGAAGGGCGTGATGACCGGGGCGAACACGCCGGAAAGTTGTTTCGGTTGGTTCATAGTCGCAGACCTCGTTATGGCACCGCCGGAATGAAAGGGACCGCAAGGCTATCGCCCGGGCGGGCGCCTGCCCAGAAAAATTCGGCGGCGAAGCCCGCCGGAGGCGCCAAGCGCCTCTTCCGAAGCCCGGCGGCCGATGCTAGCCTTGCCGAAACAGCGCCCGAAATCGGGCGACCCGGTTTCGGCCTAGAGAGGGATCATGAGAGGCGTGACCAGACTTCTGCTCTGCGGCCTTTGGTTGGCATCTGCCCTAATGGGCCTCATGGGTGCGCCCCTGCGCGCGGCACCGCCGGACAACGAAACTCGGATCTGCCAAGACCTGCGCCTAGACTACACGGTCAAGAGCGGGGCGGGCGAAGCCCGGGATCTCAACTTCTTCCTATTCGATGCCGCCAGCCGCGGCTGCCTGCATTTGGCCGGCGAATTGATCGAGCGCGGCGCTTCGATCGAGGCGCGTAACCGCTTCGGCAACAACGCCCTTCTGATCGCCGCCGGGGCCGGACACGAGGATCTGGTCGAGTTCTTCATGGCCCGCGGTTCCAAAATCGATTTCCGGAACCTGGCGGGCAACACCGCCTTGGTCAAAGCGGCCATCGCCAACGAACGCAAGACCGTCAAGCTTCTCTTGAAGGCCGGTGCCGACCCTAACGCCGTCAACGTCAAGGGGATCACGCCGCTCATCGCGGCCAGTTTCAACGGCAATGCGCGCCTGGTGAAGCTGCTGCTGGCGGCGGGCGCCGACCCGGCAGCCTTGGACTCGACCGCCAAGGGCGCGCTGGTCTATGCCGCCGGGCGCGGTTACGGCACCATCGTCACCCGTCTGCTCGACGCGGGGATCGATCTCGACCGGCGCCATGGCCACGATCTGACCGCCTTGATGTGGGCCGCCGGGCACAGCAACGACGTTCCCGCGGCCGAAGGCTTGGCGGTGGTCCGCCTGTTAGTTGAGCGTGGCGCCGCCCTGGACCTCGCCGACGACCGGGGACGCACGGCCCTGATGATCGCGGCGGAACGAAGTCATGCCGCGGTCGTCGGCTATCTTTTGGCCCAAGGTGCCGACCCCACGCAACGCGACAAGGCAGGTAAGAGCGCGCGCGAACTCGCCAGCGATGAGCGGGTTCGCCAGGCCTTGGGCAACTAGCCGCCCCTCAGTGCGCCTGCAGCGAGGCCAGGTAGCGGGCCATGGCGGCAATGTCCTGGTCGTCGAAAGTCTCGAGAAGGCTGGCCTTGTCGGGCGCGTTCATGCGCCGCCTGTGCTTGAAATCCAGCATGGTCTTTTGCAGATAGCTGGCCAATTGACCGGCTGCCCGGGGCACCCGGCTGTCGCCATCGAAAGCGCTGAGATGACATTGGGCGCATTGCCCGGCCGCCGCCATGCGCCGCGCCACGGCGTCGTCGCCTTCCTGCGCCTTGAAGCTGGTGCTGGGCCAGGGCTTTTGCGCGAAATACTTGCCCAGAGCCCGCATCTCGGCCTTGGAAAGGTCGGCGACCACGCTGTACATGATCTCGTTGGCCCGCCGTCCGGCCTTGATGTCGCGCATTTGGACGTAAATGTAGTATTCTTCCTGGCCCCAGATGATCGGCGTGGCTTCGGTCACCGGCACGCCGTCGGCGCCGTGGCACCCACTGCATAGCTCAACCTGTTCGGCGATCTCGGGCGGCGGCGCGATCTCGGCCCGGGCCGACCCGGTCCCGGGCAGAGCGAGCATGCAAACCAGCGCAAGGGCGGACACGTAAACCTGGCGAGTCATAAGAGTCTCCGCAGCAGATCGAAAAAACATTGCCGAGGCTTGCCGGACACGAAAGTGGGGGCGCTCAACCCGGCCCCACGTCCCGCCAAAAAAGGCGTTGCCCAATTTTATCGGCAAGCGTGAAG
>JAJFGO010000112.1 GCA_021776095.1 Kiloniellaceae bacterium
CCGCCAAGGCGCGGGCGATGCAGATGCGTTGTTTCTGGCCGCCGGATAGTTCGCCCGGCAAGCGGTCGGCGAAATCGGTCGGCAACTCGATCATCTCCAGAAGCTCGCGCACGCGCTGATTGCGGGCCGAAGCGTCCATACCCAGGTAAAATGCCAGGGGACGGCCGATCACGTCGCGAACCTTCTGTTTCGGGTTCAGCGCCACATCCGGCATCTGGTAGATCATCTGAAGCCGGCGTAATTGGTCCTTGCTGCGGTTCTTATAGGACGCCGGCAGAACCTCGCCCCTGTACAAGATCTCCCCTTCATAGGGCGGGAGCAGACCGGTAATGACGCGCGCCAGGGTGCTCTTGCCGCTGCCCGACTCGCCGACCACCGCGACCGTGCGCTTGCTCTCGACCTTGACCGTGACATCCTCCAGCACCTTGATCAGCGTTCCATAGCGCGCCGAGACGTTGCGCGCTTCCAGAAGCGGCGGGTCCTCCTTGGCCGGCGGTTCCTCATCCCGGGCATAGGAGCGGACGGCCAAAAGCCGGCGGGTGTAGTCTTCCTTGGGCTGGGCGAGCATGCCGCGGGTCTCGCCTTCCTCGATCAGGTTGCCGTAGCGCAAAACCATGATGCGGTCGGCCAATTGCGCGACCACGGCCAGGTCGTGAGTGATATAGATCGCCGCCGTGTTGAACTGATGGACCACGTCCTTGATGGCGGCCAGAACCTCGATCTGGGTGGTGACGTCGAGCGCGGTCGTCGGTTCGTCGAACACGATCAGGTCCGGCTTGCTGGCCATGGCCATGGCGACCATGGCGCGCTGCAGCTGACCGCCGGACACCTGATGGGGATAGCGGCTGCCGATGTTGTCGGGATCGGGCAACTGCAGCCGGCGGTAAAGGTCCTTCGCGTCCTTCTCCGCCTGATTCGCGCTGATGATGCCGTGCTGCACCGGCGCCTCGGCGTATTGCTCGATCAGGCGGTGCGCCGGGTTGAACGCGGCCGCCGCGCTTTGCGCGACATAGGAAATGCGCGCGCCGCGCAGCTTCCGTTTCTCCGACTCCGGGGCCTTGGTCAGGTCGACGCCGTCGAACACGATGGTCCCGGCGGAAATGCGGCAACCGGGCCGGGTGAAGCCCATACCGGCGATACCGATGGTCGATTTGCCGGCGCCCGATTCGCCGATCAGACCCAGCACTTCACCCCGGCGCAGGGTCAGATCGACGCCATGCACGATCTCGTGCCATTCCTCGTCCGCCTGGCCCTCGATACGCAGGCCCCGCATCTCAAGCAGAACCTCGCCCTTGGTGTTGGGAGGGGAATTATTGTTCATCGCGCAAACCCGCCGTTTTGTGGAGGAACCAATCGACCACGAAGTTAACCCCGACGGTCAGCAGAGCGATCGCTCCGGCGGGAAGCAGCGGCGTGATGTCGCCATAGGTAATGAGGGTCGCGTTGTCGCGCACCATGCTGCCCCAATCGGCCGTCGGCGGCTGGATGCCCAGGCCGAGGAAGCTGAGCGCGCTGATGAACAGAAACACGAAGCAAAATCGCAAGCCGAACTCGGCGACCAGGGGCGGCATACAACTCGGCAAAACCTCGCGGCCGATAATCCAACTCAGGCCTTCGCCGCGCAGGCGCGCGACCTCGACGAAATCCATGACCGCCACGTTCATGGCCACGGCGCGCGCCAAACGATAGACGCGGGTCGAATCCAGGAAGGCGATAACGATGATCAGGATCGGAATCGAGGTGCCCAGAATGGTCAGCAGCAGAAGCGCGAAAATAAGCGACGGCAAGGCCATCATCACGTCGACGATACGCGACAAGGCTTGATCGACCCAGCCGCCCAGGGTCGCGGCGATCAGACCGAAGATGCCGCCGATAAAAAACGCGAGGCAGGTGGTGACGAAGGCAATGCCGATCGTGTTGCGGGCGCCGTAAACCAGGCGGGTCAGCATATCCCGGCCCAAGTTGTCGGTGCCGAACAAAAAGCCCTCGCCCCAGGGTTCGAACTCCGAGCCGACGATCTCGGTCTCGGTATAAGGCGTCATAACCGGGGCGAAGACCGCGATCACCACATAGAACACGATCACGGCCATGCCGAAACGCGCGCTCCAGGGCGAGGATCGAAGTAACTTGAAAAATTCTTGCATGATCCGTCGCGCCTATCGTGGGTGCAGCAGGCGGGGGTTGCTCAAAATCGACAAGATGTCGGCCGTCAAATTGAGCAGCACATAGGTCGCCGCGAAGATGAGCGAGCAGGCTTGCACGACCGGGATGTCGCGCTTGGACACCGAATCGACCATCAGTTGGCCCAATCCCGGATAGACGAAGACGACCTCCACGATCACCACCCCGACCACCAGATAGGCCAGGTTCAGCACGATCACGTTGATGATCGGCGACAGCGCGTTGGGCAGGGCGTGATGGGTGATGACGCGCCCGCGTTTGATGCCCTTGAGGTTGGCCATCTCGATATAGGGGCTGGCCAAGAGGTTGATGATCGCGGCCCGGGTCATGCGCATCATGTGCGCGACCACCACCAGGGTGAGGGTCAACGCGGGCAGGATGGTGCGATAGACCCGTTCCCAGAATTCGAGGTTGCCACTGATATTCGAGATGCTGGGGAACATGCCCAGATTGACCGCGAACACCAGGATCAGGATATAGGCGACGAAGAACTCGGGAAACGAGATCGAGGACAGGGTAAAGACGTTGACCGCGCGGTCGTAAAAGCTGTTCCGATAGAGCGCCGCCAGAATGCCCAAGGTGAGGGACAGCGGGACCGCGATGGCGGCGGCCAAGGCGGCGAGAAACAGGGTGTTGAGCAGCCGGCCGCCGATCAATTCGGTGATCTCGCGCTGATTGGCCAGGGAGCGCCCAAGGTCGCCCTGGATGATGCCGAACAGCCAATTGAAGTAACGCTCATGCGCCGGCAGGTCGAGCTTCAACTCGCGGCGAAACGCGGCCACGGTTTCCGGCGTGGCAGATTGGCCCAGGATCGCCTCTGCCAAATCGCCGGGCAGAAGCTGAACTGCCGAGAAAATGATGAGAGAGACGACAAAGAGGGTGACGACGCCCAGCGCTAGGCGCTGGGCGACCATCTTCAGTATTTGGTCCATGAGCCTCGTCTACCGTTCTGATGGATTTATGCGAACCACCAGCGTTCGATCGCCCTGAAGCCGTCGAGACTCCAGTTGGCGCCCATGGTGTCGTGCGCGACCTTGGTGGAAAGACCCATGACGTAGTTGTTGAACATGGGCACCAAGACCCCGCCATCGTCGCGGACGAGCCTTTGCATTTCCGTGTACATGTCGCGCCGCTTGGCCTCGTCGAGCTCGGCGCGTGCTTGGATCAGGAGTTTATTGAAACGCTCGTGCTCCCAGAACGTGTCGTTCCAGGGGGCGCCCGCGGCATAGGCGGTGGAGAACATCCAGTCCTCGGTCGGCCGGCCGCCCCAGTAAACCGCGCACCACGGCTTTTTCAGCCAGACGTTCGACCAGTAGCCGTCGTTGGGTTCGCGCACCACGTTGATATCGATGCCCGCCTTGGCCGCGTGTTCCTTAAACAGCACCGCCGCGTCGACCGCCCCGGCAAAGGCCGCGTCGGCCGCGCTCAAGTCCACCTTGAGGCTGGAAAGGCCGGCCTTTTTCAGGTGGAACTTGGCTTTGTCGATATCGTAGGAGCGTTGCGGCAGGTCGTCCGCGTGGAAGCGGTTGGAACGGCCGATCGGGTGGTCGTTGCCCACCACGCCATGGCCGCGCAGGATGGTTTTCAAAAGGGCTTCGCGGTCGACTGCATGCTTCAGGGCCAGACGCACGTGATTGTTGTCGAAGGGCGGCGTGTCGGTGCGCATGGCGAAGGTGTAATGGGCCGTGCCGCTGGTCTCGGCGATATTGACGTTAGGCTTGCGCGCCAGCAGGTGGGCGGTCTTGATGTCGACCCGGTCCATAGCGTCGATCTCGCCGGTGGTCAGCGCGTTGGTGCGCGCCGCGACATCGACGATAGACAGCATCTCGGCTTCGTCGAAATGCGCCTTGCCGCTCTTCCAATAATTCGGGAAGCGCTTGAGGGCGGTGCGCACGCCCGGCTCGTACTTTTCGATCGTATAGCCGCCGGTCCCGGTTCCGGAGGTGGCGTCCGCCTTGCCGTCCTTGGACGGCAGGATCGCCAGGTGATAGTCGCTGACGATAAACGGGAAATCGGCGTTGCCGCTCTTCATGGTGAAGACCACGGTGTCCTTGCCGTCGGTCTTGATATCCTCGATCGGGTCGACGATCGGTTTGGCCGCCGACTTCGAATCGTCGCCGCGATGATGGTTGAAGGAGGCGACGACGTCGTCGGCATCCAGGGTCTTGCCGCTGTGGAATTCGACACCCTTGCGCAGCTTAAAGCGCCATTGTATGGCATCCGGCGTCGGCTCCCAGGATTCGGCCAACTCGGACACGAGGTCGCCGGTGTTGCCGATCTCGGTGAGCTTATTATGGGCCGCCCCGCCCATCACTTGCACATATAGGTTTTCGTAGGTCGCCGGGTCCAGCGTGTCGGTGGTCGATCCATGGCCGATGCCGAGGCGCAGCCGGCCGCCCTTCTTCGGCGTGGCCGCCATGACCTGGCCGGCCATGGTCGAGGCCAAGGCGGTCGTCGCACCCAGCGCCATGGCACGTTGCATGAAATCCCGGCGGGTCATTTTGCCGGAGGCAAACAGGTCCTTGCACGAATCGAAGTCACGCATCCCTGAAATCTCCCAGATTTGATTCGTTCTTAATTGGTCTCGCCGGAAGGATTACTCGGCGAGCGTTCTTTTCACGTCGATTGTGAGAGGTCTTGGCAGATCATTTCCGACCCAATTGCGACATATAGATAAACCTAACCGACACAGCCTAATACCGGAACGGGCCCGCTGTCGACTCCGCCGCAAAAGAATTCGGCCAAAATATTCGTGAGCGACAGTGGTCAAACTTGAGCGCTCAGAAAAATTATAGGACTACTGGTGCCAGGACCAACCGTTTATTGGTTCGACTGGAATATGGGTGCGCCGTTATTTCCGTCATGGCCGGCGCATTTCGCGATTATCTTTCTTGCGCCGCTCTCGACTTCGGCTGAGGTGCGGCCTGGGCTCTCGAAAGGTGCCGCGATTACCCGCCGGCCGGCCCGAACACGCGGCCCAAGCGCAGGTGGATCGGCCAGGCGATCTCCCGTTCCCGCGCCGGATCGCCCCAAAGGTCGGCGAGGGCCCGGCCCACGGGCGCTAAGGGATCGGCGCCGGTCTCACGCCGGTAGAGGTTGACCGCCGACCAAGTGCCCAGATACCCCATGACCCGATCGAGCGGCCAGGCCGCGCGCAGGGCGAAAGCGGGCGGATCGATCTTGGCGAAGGGAAACGGGATGGTGCGGTATTCAGCGTCCACATGGGCGCGTTCCGGCGGCCAATAGGGCGCCAGGGTCTCGCGGTGGAAGGTCTCGGTAATGGCGTCGATCTGCGGGCTTATGCGCATGCGGTGATAGCTGATCAGGGCGATGACGGCGTCCGGCGCCGCGACCCGGCGGACCTCGGTATAGAAGGCGTCGAAGTCGAACCAGTGCGCGGCCTGGGCAGCGACGATCAAGTCATAGGCCCCGGCCGGCAGGCCGCTGGTCTCGGCCGGCGCCTGGCTATAGGCGATATTCGGGGCCGCCGCCGCCTTGGCCAGTTGCGCCGCGCTCGGGTCGGTCGCGTCGACCGCCCGAAACAAGGGCGCCAGGCCCAGGGCCGCCTGGCCATTTCCGCAGCCGCAATCCCAGGCCCGCTCGCGCCGGGGGCATAGCTCGGCGAGATAGGCGAACAATGCGCTTGGGTAGCCAGGGCGATAGCGGCTATAGGCCCGCGTGTCGTGGGAGAAGTGGTCTTTGAAGGCGGACTGGTCGGTCATGAGGGCTGGATCCCGCGCTCTTAACGGCTTGGCTTGGCCAAGAGGCGCCGCCTATCATGCGGATCGGCCCGCACATCGCAAGGCGGAGCGAATTGCCTGCCGCCGGGATTTGCGGCATAACGCGATTGGCATAGGCTCCACACGAGGAGGCGAACGGCGTGGAAAACCGCTTTCTGGCGGCCCAGGGCTTCGTCAGCGAGGCCGGGGGCCCGGATCGCCTTTTGATCCGGGATCTGATGCTGCGCGCGCGGATTGGGATTCATCCGCACGAGCGCGAGCCGCAGCGCGTGCGCATCAATGCCGAGTTGGAAATCCTCGGCACGTCGCGGCCGATCGGCGACGATATCGCCAACGTCATCTCTTATGAGCACCTGATCGCGCGAATCAAGGAGATGGTTGGGGCCGGGCATATCAATCTGGTCGAGACCTTGGCGGCGCGGATCGCCGAGATTTGCCTGGACGACCCGCGCGCCCTGCGGGTCCGGGTCCGGGTCGAAAAGCTGGATGTGGAGCCGGACGCCGCCGTCGGGATCGAGATCGAGCGCACGCGCTGAGACCCGGCGGCGCCAGGTTTCGTCGTCCTTAGGGGCCGGGCCTTGAACCGGCGGACGGGAGCCCGAGATGAGCGAAACAGCTAAAGTTCGAACCTTCGGCGAGGCCGAGGCTAGGGCGCGCCTACAACGGGATCTGCCGCGCTGGACCTGCGCGGCGGGCGCAATTCGCCGCCGTTATGAGACCCATGGCTGGAAAGGCACGCTCATGGCGGTCAATGCCATCGGCCACTTGTGCGAGGCCGCGTGGCATCATCCTGATCTGTCGGTCGCCTTCAATTCCGTCGAGGTCAGCCTCTCGACTCACGACGCCGATGGCATCACGGAAAAGGATTTCGAATTGGCGCGCAAGATCGAGGATGTGGTGACCTGGCAGCCGGGCAAAGAGGCCGGCGCCTTGGACGGCACGCCCGCCGATCCACGCCATGCCTACATCAAATATGAGTGATCGGCGGCCATTTTCGCACTTAGACCAGGGCCGCGAAACCGCGCGGTCATTTTCGGCACTTGCCCCGCGCAACGGCGGATATATACTCAGACTGATCGAAAAGAACCGATTTGCGTATTTTGGCAGAGGAGACTCCTATGGCCTGGAAGACCCCGAAAGTCGTTGAGATCTGCGTCGGCCTCGAAATCAATTCCTACGTTTGCGCCGAAATCTAAGGTTTTTCGCTAAACCTTCGTGAGTTCGGTCGCGGCCGGCGCGCGCCGCTGGATGCCTGCGACGATGAAAGTCTCAGGATGGTTACGCATGTGCGCGGGTCGTGCGTGTTTCCCCGACTCGTGCTTTTCCGACCGGCGCGCGGCACCGGGCCCGGTATCGTGACCGGGCGGGCCGAAATCGGCGAGGACTCCGTGCCGCGCCTGCCGCGCGGCGTCAAACTGCGCTTCGACAAGCAACGCGATACCTGGGTCGTCTTGGCGCCCGAGCGGGTCTTCGTGCTCGACGACATCGCCTTGGAGGTCGTCAAGCGCTGCGACGGCGCGGCGACGCTCGCCGCCATCTTGGACGATCTGGCCGAGGCCTTCGACGCCCCGCGCGAGGTCATTGCCAAGGACGTGCTCAGCCTCCTGCAGGATTTGGCCGACAAGGGCGTGGTAACCGCCTGAGGCGGCGTCCTTGGGGTCTTTGGCGCCGGCGCTAACGGCGCCAAGTGACAAGCCCCAAAGAAGCACCGATACTGCGGCCGAACAGATCCACAACTTGCAAGGAGGCATTCATGGCGCGGGCCGGCGACACGGCGGATCTCGTGCTGCGCGATGCGCGTCTGATCGACGGCACCGGCGGCCCTTCGCGGCGCGGCGACTTGGCGCTCAAGGACGACCGTATCCTGGCCCTGGGCGATCTGTCGGGTATGCGCGGCGCGCGCGAGATCGATCTGGCCGGCAAGGCAATCGCACCCGGCTTCATCGACGTTCACACCCACGACGACCGCGCTCTGTTGGCCGACCCTTTGATGACCTGCAAGGTTAGCCAGGGGGTGACCACGGTGGTCACCGGCAATTGCGGGGTCAGCCTGGCGCCGCTCCAAATCTCGACCCGGCCGCCGGCGCCGATGGATCTGATTTGCGAGGATCCGGACGGCTTCTTCGCCGATTTCGGCAACTACCTCGGCGCCCTCGACCGCGATCCGCCGGCGACCAACGCCTTGGCCCAGGTCGGCCACGCCAGCTTGCGGGTCGGCGCCATGGACCGCTTGGATCGGGCGGCCAGCGGCACGGAGATCAAGACCATGCGCGGCCGCCTGGAAGCGGCCTTGGAGGCCGGCGCGATTGGGCTCTCGACCGGCCTTTTCTATCCGCCGGCCAGCGCCGCGCCGACCGAGGAGGTGATCGAACTGGCCAAGGCTCTGGACGCCTATCACGGCTTGCACAGCACCCATATGCGCGACGAATCCGATCATATCGCGGACTCGCTGGAGGAAACCTTTCGCATTGGGCGCGAGGCGCGGGTACCGGTCGTGATCTCGCACCACAAGTGCGCCGGTGTGTCCAATTATGGCCGCAGCGAAGAGACGCTCGGCATGATCGAGGCCGCGCGCGGCCGGCAGCCGGTCGGCCTGGACGTTTATCCCTATGTCGCCAGCTCGACCACTCTAGACTCCGTGCGCGGCATGCAGGCCGCCCGCGTTCTGGTCGCCTGGTCCAAGCCCCACCCCGAGGCGGCGGGCCGCGACCTGAAGGATATTGCCGCCGAGATGGGCCTGAGCATCGAGGCCGCGGTCGCGGCGCTATTGCCGGCCGGCGGTATTTTTTTCTCAATGGACGAGGCCGACGTGCGCCGGATTCTCAGCTACCGGCACAGCATGATCGGCTCCGACGGTCTGCCCCACGACGTGCATCCGCATCCGCGCCTTTGGGGCACATTCCCGCGGGTGCTGGGCCACTACGCGCGCGAGGCGGGGCTGTTCTCTCTCGAAGAGGCGGTGCGCAAGATGACCTCGCTCAGCGCGCAACGTTTCGGTCTGAAGGACCGGGGGACTTTGCGCGCGGGCGCCTATGCCGATTTGGCGGTCTTCGATCCCGATACGGTTCTGGACGCCGCGACCTTCGACAATCCGAAGCAACCGGCCACGGGCATCGAGATGGTTCTAGTCAATGGCCGCGTCGTCTGGCAGGACGGCCAGCACAGCGGCGCCCGCCCGGGCCGCGCGTTACGCCGGCAAGACCTGGATGCGCCCCGCTTCAACGGCGCGGGCGGGTGCGGACCCTAAGGCGACGTGGCAAACCTTCCGAACGTGAGCCCTACGGCGTAGCCCTGGACAGGAATTGATGAGTGAAATCGACAGCCTGCAATTCGCGAACGAGGCCTTCTATCTGGTCTTCAGCAACCGGGATCTTGCGGGGATGGATGGGCTTTGGGCCGCGCATGAGAACGTGAGCTGCATTCACCCCGGATGGGAGGCCTTGGACAATCGCGAGGATGTCATGGCGTCCTGGCGGAGCCTTCTGGCCAGCGAAAATTCGCCCTCGATTACCTGCCGCGCGCCGCGGGCCCGGGTCATAGGCGAAACCGGAGTGGTGGTCTGTTACGAGTTGCTGGGCTCGAGCGTTTTGGTCGCGACCAACCTCTTCGTCAAAGATGGCTCGGTCTGGAAAATGGTCCATCATCAAGCCGGACCGTGCCGCGCCTTGCCTGACCATCTGACCGAGGAACCCGAGGCGCCGGGCGTGCAATAGGCCGCCGGTTCGTTGAACCGTCGTGGCCGCTCCGGAACCGGTCTAGACGATCTGGATGCTTTCGGCCATGGGGCCCTTTTGGCCGTCGCGGGTCGCCATGCGCACGCGCTGTTCCGGGCCCAAGCCGTCCAGACCCGCGCGCTCCAGAATCCGGGCCGAGACGAACACGTCGCGGCCGCCGTCGTCCGGCACCACAAAACCGAAACCCTTGTCGCGGTTGTAGAACTTGACCGTGCCCTCGATCTCGGTCGTGGCGTCCTGTGCGCCGTAGTAGTCGCCGCGCGGCGGCTCCTCGGGCGGCATCTCCTCGATCCGGTGGACCGAGGCGACCTGCGGCCCCTTGGGGCCGGCGCACAGGTCGCACACGATGGTCGCGCCCTGCGGCATGTGGCCGAGACCCGATCTGGTGACCACCGAGAGGTGCATGAAGGCATCCGGCGAGCCGTCGCTCGGCTGGACGAAACCGAAGCCCTTGGTTGGGTTAAACCACTTGACGACCGCCGTGATCTCCCGATGGGTTAAATCCGGCTGATCGAAGCCCCTTTGATCCACCATCCCACACGCGCTCCGCTTGCCCTGTGTCCGGCGCGCCGGCGCAGTGATTCCGGCGGGCCCTGCCCAAGACCGGCTCCCGACATGGTGGCGTCCTCACTCTTGATGTGTCGCGGGCAAGGCCAAAGTCATTAGGGCCAGAATCTTCGAGGTCGGGGACCTGATGGCCTGGGCGTATGCCGGCGATCGCATTCGGGGGTGGGATCCCGCCAAGCGTCGCGAACCGGGTTACATTTCATCGCGGCGGTCTGAAGCCAGCCACGCCAGCCATCCACACCGCGGTCAATCCATCCAAATTACCCCGTGCAGCCTGCTATTGCGCCTGGAGTACTGCCTTATTTATTAACGAATTTCGCCGCTCTTCGCCATAGGATTCGCCGGTTTGGCCAAAAGCCGCGGTGATTTGGGGATACTGCGGTCGTATTTTGGACATTCTAGGCATCGCCGCGCGGACCGCTTAAGCTCGCTTGCCAAGGGCGCGCCCATGCCTATCATGCGGGCGCCCAATTCATGCTTTTCCAGGGCCCCTGTGGCGGAATTGGTAGACGCGGCAGACTCAAAATCTGTTGGTTGCAAGACCGTGCTGGTTCGAGTCCGGCCAGGGGCACCA
>JAJFGO010000113.1 GCA_021776095.1 Kiloniellaceae bacterium
GATGTCTGCGAACGTCCCTTTGACCAGATCAATATTACCTTGAGCTGTGGTTGTCCCTTTCAGCAATGGATCAGCTTCAAAAGCTCTGTCAATTGATTTGTTAATATTAGATGTGAGCTGACTTGTATTAATCCCTTGAAAGTTATCTTTTAAGATACCAACGATACGATCATTCTCAGCGCCAACCACATTATTAATGGTGTTGATGTTTTCCTGCACAGGATTGCGAGGGTCTATACCCTTAGTGTTGATAAGTTCGTTAGTGTATTCTTTCTCCCAAGGCGTAAGTTTTTTTGTGTAAGTTTTAAATGGGCCAACGCCTGAAACCTCCTTACCCCTAGTCGCCGCCGCCGTCTCGTATTTCTTGCCAGTAGGTAGCGCCATATCAAGTACGGCCCGGTCCCTAGTCTCTCCAATTTTTATAACATCAGCTACTTGCCCGGTAAATCCCGGCCTTGCTGTCTCCATAGTGGGCTTGAACGGGACCTTGGCCCCAGCCCGTCCTGCTGTCGCTGCCTGCTTTCCACCGGGGATAGAGCTTACCAATGCTTCAGCTAGGTAGCCACCAGCACTGACATCCCTTGCCCTTGTCGGATCACCCTTAACATACTTATCTTCCAAGTATTGACGAGCGCCTGCTATAGGAGGACCTAGAGTTGCCGCTGCCGCCTTACCAGCGCCCCTAGCCATAGGCCCTGGTTGATCGAGGGCTTCTTTGTAGACCTCTCCGAACGGCTGACCTGTAACACCAGAAGCAATAGCGGCGGGTATGACATCTGTTGCTGTCTTGGCTCCTTGGTATAAGGCTTTAGCGCCAGCAGCTATTGGCTCCACAACACCAGCGCGGAACCCAACACCAGGTACGGTCTGAGCTAAATATCTTTTTGGTCCGATACGACCACCCTCTAAATCTTTTTTAGCTTCCTGTCCGAACTCAACAGATTCCTTTAGACCGCTCATAAACTCCTGACCGATCTTCTCGAACCTACCAGGTTGTGAAGGTGGCGGCAGGCCCTTATCAGCTCCCCTTACCACATTATCGTATGGGCTACCTTGCTTTGTTGCTGGCGCTGGTTGCGGTTGAGGCTCTGGGGTTGGCGTTACTACGGAGGATTTAAGTTCGTCAAAGCTAACGCCTATATCAGACAGGTAATCATCAACATCCTGATCTGGAGCACCCATTGAGCGCATCCTCTGGATGTTTGATTTTACTCTTCCGTAATCTATTTGCCTGTCTGATGTCATTATTAATCCAAGAAGTCATATTTACTCTTAAGTGCTGGCCTAGCACCACCCGAACCAGCAGCGGTCCCGCCGCGATACTCCTGTTGAGCAGCAGTAAAAGCACTCTCATCATCTACAGTATTAAGGAAAATCCTAAAGTTCTCACTATCATTAGGGTCTAAACCAGCAGCAAGAGCTTTAGTTCTCATATCGTTTAAGTATGATATAGCTTTAGCGTCTAGTGCTGCTGTTTTTTCTTGAGGAGTCATCTCTGTGCCACCAAATGTATCAAGAACCCACTGTCCCTCAACTGCTGTGAACTGAGCGCCAAGCATTTGTTTAAGATTAGGAAGAACTGTTGTTTTAACAAAGTTATCATAAGCAGCTCTAGCTGTTAAACCATCGCTAACATTACCAAACCCTGCTGCCTGCAATTCAGCCCTTGTAGCATCGGAAATCTTCTGTCCTTTAGAGTAGTTGGCTACCTGTGCAAGCGTTTTTAGCTTATCAATAGTATTAAACATTGAAGGTATGGTGGCCTCAAAGTCTTTGTATGCCGTTAAGTTTGTTGCAAGACGTTTAGCTTCCTCAGTAAGAGGTATATCCTCACGGGCCGCACTAAGCTCACCCCACTTACCAGCATATTTAATCTTCTCTTCTCTGCCTGCTAGGGACTCATCAACGCCCCCTGCTGAAACCCATCTACCAGTATCATCCTGAACCAAACCCTTCTTACTAAAGAACTCCTGACCGCCACCGCGCCTAATAACATCCATCTCATCGCTAACTATATCAAACTCTAGCTGCTCATCAGGCGATCTCTGCTCTGGCGGTATCCTTGACAGCTCTAGTAACCTTGATCTAGTCCTCTCGGTCTCAGATGTGGATATCGCACCAGCAGGCTTGTTCATACTATTCCATATCTTCTCACGCTCTCTGTGTAGTGCTCCGGTGACAGCATCATCCCATCCCATTGCCTCAGCTTGAGCATCTACAGCATCAGCCTCCTCAGATCCCCAATAGCCCATATCAAGCTGGCTTGACATCCCAGACATAGCGCCCATGACATCCTGCTCGCGCTGCTTCTCCATCTGCTCAAGTTCAAATTCCTGCTGCGCCCTACCCTCTTGAGCCGTGGTAACGCCGAACTGACGGTCAAGGTTTCCCTGAGCCTGCTCACGCTGGGCTGCTGTAGCGCCAAAGTTTGCTTCCCAATTCGCTTGTTGCTGCGCCTGCTTCTCACGATCAAATTGCATCTTCGCCAAGTCTTGCTGGGCTGCGTAGTCTCTAGCGTTCTGCTGTGCTGCTTGCTGGGCTGCGAACTGCGCTTGGTTGATTTTATCACGGCCCATCTGTAGCTGCGCGTTAACGCCGCCTGTACGAGCCATGCTGGAAGCTGCTAGTTCTGCGAATGTTGTTGCCATGCTTACCTCCCGTATCTAGTGAACGGGTCGTTGGTGGCGCGTCCTGAGTAGATGTCATAAGGTGAAGGAGCGTAACCACCTCCCGCTGCCGGGGCTATATCGGCATAAGGATTACTGGTTGGCGCTGGAGAGCCGCCCCTACCTGCAAAGGATGCTTGCTGGTATCTCTGCATACGATCAAAGGCCCTTGCCCTGCGTTGCTGGCTTTCAGCTATAGCAGCGGCATTAGATGCCTGTACCCCTTGGTTCTGGGCCAAATTCCTGTTCATAACACCCTGCCGCCATTGCTGCCCTGATGTCATGCCGCCACCACCGCCACCGAAGCCGCCACCAAAACCCGGAGAGTAAGAGCTGTGACCACCGTATGAAAATGCAGGCTGCGGCGCTACCTCAGGCTCATACTCGAACTGAGCAGCGCCAAGGTCCATAGCGTTACTGAAACCGGCTTGGGCGATGTTCTGCGCTTGAGAGCCAAGGCTGCCTATCATCTGAGCGCCCTGACCAGCCCTGCCGAGCTGCTGGTTCTGCCAGTCAAGGCCGAAGTCAGTCATTGCTTGGTTCTCAATGCCCTGACCAGCACCGGATAGATTAAGGCCGCGCTGGGCTAAACCAGCCCTTGTCTGTTCCTGTAGACGCTGTTGTTCACGGTCCCTGATCTCATTACGTGGATCAAGAGCCATGTTTTCAACCTGCCCCATATAATCAAGGAACGGCTGTGCGCTGATCGTTCCCGGCTCAACACCTTTATACGGACCTGTGTATGGGCTTTCAGCCTGAACAGACTGTGTGGGAGCCGCAGGCGTGCGAGCCTTTGGCGTTGTCATTGTAAATGATGGTCCCGGCCTTACTACTCCTAATACCATTATACCTCTCCTATTCTAGGCAGCGGCTATGGCTAGTATCCCATCTTGCCTTTAGTGCTGCCTTTGCCCTTGCCTACTTTAGGCGTAGATGAGCGAACTGCGCCATCATTGACGCTACCACCTGCCGGACTTTTTGGGTTGAACTCAGTAATATCTGACTTCATGCCTTTAAGGATACAACCCTTACCTTTGTTTTCTTTTCCACCTAACATACTTCTTCTCCTTGGTTAAATAATACCGAAACCTATACCGCCAGTTCTTGCGAGATCACCTGACATCGTTACCGCTGCTTGACAACCTGCTGCCGGAGCATCTGTGTCAAGATTTATATCATTACCAACAGTGGCCCTTAGGTCAACGCCAGTTACAGATATAGAGGCCGAGCCATCTATGTTTGCCTGCAACACACCTGACCACAATTCTGTACCACCACCGACTGCACCGTCCCACAGGACAGCCCTGATGGGGCCTGATGCTGCCGCCGCCCCTGCAACGCTTATTGTAAAATCTCTCACGCGCAGAGTCTCTGGACCGCTAGAGCTATTAGCCGCTTTGGTTGCCGTAGCCTTGGTTGCTACTGCCGGGTAATCAAACGCTGTCCATAATCCTGACATAATAAAATCCTCTTATCATATTGTAGTTCAATTACTTAGATTTGCCAATATCCTTGTTTTTCCATCCCTTGTAAATCTGTACGTATTTCGGGATCAAAAGACCTGCCTGTAATACTATATAGATAAGCGTTGCCAATGCTACCCATTGATTTAACGTCAGTGCGTACCAAGCGCTACCAGCCAAAGCCGGAGATACCTTTGCTCCCGCTATAATGGTATCATGAGACTGGATCATCTGCTGGATAGGCTCTTTCATGTCTTTCATTTTCTCATCCTTATCACAAATTCCCTGAGCGGCCTGCCTATAGCCATCCCTGTAACTATAACACCTGCGAAGATAAATCGGAAGGGGCCAAGTCTGGAGCTGCTGTGCGCTATGCAGCGGAGAAACTCTAGGTCAGCGTCAAGACGATCATGTCCGGCCCAATATGAGTAATCGTGGGAACGGCAACATTCTCTAAACCATAGATCAGGGAACCAGCTACAGCCATCGGAGGTGAAGGGTTTTTTAGGGTCATGGAGCGGCATACTGTGTATCAAATTCTGTTTCTACAGCGTCTTCTGTAGTGAGAGTGCCGCTATCAATAAGACTAATAATTGCATCCTCAATATCAAAGCATTTTTGTATGTGATCTGCTACAGCATCGTAGAGAGATTCAAGTTGCGAGTTAGTGAGCGTTTGAAATCCGGCGACAGTTTTCACCCGCCTTTCGTGAAAGTCATCCGCTTCTTTAACAATCTTTCTCTGAATACCCGACAGAAGTGATCGTGAACGCTCGTCTGTCCTGATAGGAACACCTCCCCAAACTATGCCCCCTGTTTCTTTTTGCCAGCGGTAATCGGCAAGAAAGTCTTTTAAATTATCTTTTGAAATCACCCACGCCACGCCCGACCAATTCTCATCTGCCGATACCGGGGGACTCGCAACCTCTGTCCAAAGGGACGTATCAATACCATGATTGCCCTCAAATCCTCCCATGTAAGCGCCGCTGCCATCCACATAATATGTCGTCATTTAAGTCTTCCTTACTATAAAACGGATTTTCCAACTACTATTTATTAGATCAGTTCCGGCTCCTGTTGTAGCGTGGGCAAGCTTGAAAACATTAGCGTCATCGTTAAATCTTACAGTTAAATTTGTTGCGTCAAGAAGAAGCGAAACATCGTCGTTTCTTGGATAAAAGGCAAGCTCATCACCGGGCGAAAATCCAGCATCAGCAACTTGATTGATTAAATATATAACAACTCCTCCCGCTGGTAATACTCCCAAGCCATGAGCTATTGTCAAAGAGCCTGCCGTTGTAATTGTTTGGTCTGTGGAGGTAAATGTTGGAAGCGGATCTTCCCAGCTACCATCACCGCGCCAGAATGTACTTATTGATGCTCCAGTGCCGCTATTGAGATTAGTCACAGGAAGATTGCCTGTCACATGCGAAGCAAGATTAATGAGAGTGCGGGTAATGACCTGACCAGCTATGGTTATATAATTGGGAGTTCCGGCAAGAGTGACATCTCCGGTATTGCTGCCTGAGATCGTTAACCCGCTGTCCTTGATGAGCTTACCAGTGACACCATCAAAGAACGCCACGTTGTTATCAACCGCAGATGCGGGACCGTCAACATCGCCAGCGAGTAAAAATTTTTGAACCGCCCCAGTGTCCTTTATGACAGCGACCTCGCTATCAGCGATATCGACAAACAGTGTTGCCTTGCCTGCCGGAGGCGTCGCGGGAGTGGCCTGCTCGTCTAATCTTATAAAGCTCACTTATGCCTCCATAAAAAGTTGGCCTTCGATAACGATATCACCCTCAATATCCAGACCGCCCTTGTTTATCATCTGCTTGTTCTCCAACACTGTAATTGTATCACCAGACGGGATAAAATACACCCCTGAGTGAATATCATCCTCGTTTGTTGTAGTGAGGACGCATCCCGTCAGGTCAAGGCCGCTACCCACGGTGACATCGCACTTATCACCAGCAGCATCATAACCAGCCAGCGTGTCAGGTGTTCCTGAGAACAGAAGGGCGAAGCAGGCGTTAATATTACCGATCACCTTATTGATGACAAAGATGACCTGCTGGATGTTATTTAGAGGGCCTTGTTCTTCGGGGACGGTGGTCATGTGTCACCTATAATTTACATTTTATATTCATCCACAGTGCTGCTTCTTATAAATCATATTCATATAATGTATTGTCTAACGGATTAAGTATAGTCGCCTTTGTGCCACTTTGTGTTATTTCAACATCTGTAATGCTAAAAGGTGGCGTGCCAGAATTATTACCACTATCCGGCAAGGAAATAACTGTACCTGCATCATGTGAGGTTTCATCCCATGGCACTGAAAGATCAAATTGGAAAACTGCATTTTCTGTGGCTGTAAATGACGCTAAATAAAATCTAGTACCATCATCTCTAAAATAAATGTCGCGCCAATTTACAGACGGTAAACCTCCTGGTGAGGTGGCTGTTCCTGTACTTGGGGCTGTTGCAATAAAGTCCCAAGCTGTTGTTAATGTCACTGGAAAAATTTGTCCAGTACCTTCTGTGACCCATGCTTTTAAACCATCAGGTTTAATAAATAACCCGAAGGTGGCAGGATTGCCGCCAAACGTATCTCCATATTGACCATCGAAAGTAGGAGCTGATATATCGTGAGCGCCTGTTAATGTGTATTGGTGAATTTGATCCTGTGGTGAAAATCCCATAATAAACATTTTAAGCCCATCAGGGCTAAAGAAAATATCCATAGCGTCATTTGCCAGTGACTGACCTGATAAGGCAAAAGTATCGACTTGAGTTAATGAAGTTATATCATTAGCTGGAGACATAGAATATTTTCTCACAATGTCGCCAGTTGCTATTCTATCTACAGCAAATGCTATCAATCCTCCTGGTACAGTGTATAAGCCTCGTGCCTGTGTCATGTTTGGGATAACTTTGCTGATGCTATTATATATAGCACCACTAAAGTCCCATGGGCCGCCTGTTATTAATGGCTGTACTTGAAATGGATTAATTATGAGTCCTGACATTAAATCTGTTTTCCTAATATCGTTATCTTCAGTCCTTTTCCTGCAATCGTACTGCCTACAGTTGTTATATCTATAGTGATTTCATCATCATCGGCCCATGTAGTCGATCCCCCAGCTATCACCGCTGGAACTGCTGCTGTTACGCTGGTTTTTTCTGTAGCGTCGATAGTCAGCTCTGTAGTAAAGACTGTTATGCCATTTTTATTGATATCAACTTGAATGACAGAGCCTGTGGGAGCAGTGTTAACTGATATTCGATATTCAGTTGCCAGAAATGCATACGGCATTCTATAGGTGGTCTTTGCTGCCCCTGTGGTGAGGTCTGTGATTTCATCCGAACCTGCAAATCCAAGGCTTTCTTTTTGATTTAGTTTGAATTTTTCCGTGGTCGTTCCATTAAAATAATACAGGAGTTCATCTGGACCATTTAAACCAATATTACTATCAGTTGCGCCAATGCCCAGAGTCGGGGCATTGGTCGCTGTGGGTGAGTATAAAATCTGAATTGGGTTTGTCATTTTATCCCTTTAGAATGTTTCCCCGCCAACAAGAGAGGTTGGTGTTATGTAGTCAGTATCCGCTACAGCCGCTTCGAAAGCTGTACCACCAGCATTATTCCTGATTAGTGAATTAGCTGCCAATGCCGAAAGGTCAGCACCAGTGCCACCGTAAGTCTGACCAATAACATCAGAGTTCCATGTACCAGTAGTGACCGTACCTAGCGTAGTCAGCGATGCTTGGCCGACATATGCAGCGTCAATATCAACTACACCGCCAGCAACACTGATGCGGTTTGTTGTGCCAGTGAATGTACCAACTCCTGAAAACTGCACAAAAGTAAGAGCGGTTGTGTCCAAAGTGATCGGGTCATTAGTAGATAGCACCCAACCTGTATCAGCATTAACCGTGCCTTCTGTCACGTATAAGAACATACCAGCAGTTACTTCAGCACTTATATCTGCATCGGATCTGCGTATCCATGTAGAAGGGTTGGCGGCAGTAACGGCTGTATAAATACCGTTTTCTGCTCCGGCTGTTTGGTCTCCGAGTAAGATATCTTCACCGTTTGCCAGGGTAAGACCGTCTTGTGAAGCACCGCCCGTTGTTGCCGCCAAATTAACATTAGCTGTTGATTTGGCGCGGACTGAATTTTTAAAGTCCAGCAATCCAACTGCGACACTATCAACATAGGATTTTGTCGCAGCATCCTGAGCCGCAGAAGGATCAGTAACATTAACAATTTTACTTGTGTTAACATCAACTGTTCCTGCTCCATCAGGACTTAGATTAATATTTGCCCCGCCAGTCGTTACAATCGAATTACCATTCACATCTAAATTGCCGCCGAGTTGTGGAGTAGTATCTTCCAAAACATTTTGTAGTGCTGTGCCTATAAGTGAAAGAGTTGCTGATTTTGTAACTGTTCCATTATAATAGAACAACTTCTCGTCGGGGCCGTTCAAAGCAATGTTATTATCTGTTGCACCCAAGCCGAGAGTCGGCGTGTTTGTTGCTGTTGGTGAATACAGTATCTGAATTGGGTTTGAGGATACCATTGATTACTCTCCTGTTTTAAGTTAAAAAGTTTCTCCACCGATAAGTATACCATCAACATTAATAGTTACAACACCGGACTCGTTAATTGCGGCCCCACCCGACATATTCTGACCAACAGGGACATTACCAGCATTACCAACATAAATATTACCTTGCGCTAGAGTTGCGTCAAGCTCTGCGTCAAGACCTGCGTTAATTTGGAGAATAACGCGGTTTAGCCTATCAGCTATATCAAAGGCATTTTGCGGCCCTGTTAAAAAAGGTATGCTAGACATATGTCGCCTCCTATATTATATCAAATTAACCCAAAGACCGTTTTCATAGCCCTCGAATTTATTGGTCGTGTCGTTGTAACGGAGCATACCGTTCACAGGAACGCCGGGTCTTTCTGCCGTTGTTCCGGACGGTAAATCAAGAAACCCGGTACTGGAGAAGGTGTTATCAGACGACAGGATTGCCGCTCCTGCTGCTGTGACATTTGTTGTATCAGTTACGTCTGCAAGCGCCTCGATGCCGCCAAGCTTGGTCACGGCAGCATCGTTGAAAGCGTTCGTGTCAGCGTTGTTCTCGTAGGCTGTCTTCACATCCGCATCTGACATATCACCTGAGTTCGTACCAGATGTATTGCCGAGCGTAGTGATATCAGCAGCCGTAACGAATTTATTTGTCGTGGCGGCATCTGATATATCGTCAGCATCGAGCGAGTCAAGAACAGCCAATGCACCAAGATCACCAACCTCTACGGTCGTATTCAGCCAGACAGCCGCCGTAGGCGTTGCATCCATACAACGGTAAGCCTCGTTCGGAGATGTTGTTGTGTCCAGCCAGAAGCTACCCACCTCGAATGCGCCATTACTGCCTGTGTTCGCGCTGTCATCGTTGGCATCGGGGGCGCTCGTACCGTCAAGCTTGTTCGGATGAGTTGATGTTGCTATTAAATCAGACAGCGTCACATCCACGATATTTACAGCGTTGATTGTCTCATTAAGCTTGTTCGCCCATTGCGCCGGGGATTCCGGTAGTGTGATTAAATCTATTGCCATTTTTATTCTCCTTGCTGTGAATATTATATATTAATAAGTTGTGAAAGTTAAGTATGATGTCGCTATATCCGTTCTGTCGTAGGATGGTATAGTTGTCCCGACTGACCATGTGTCACCATCATCATCACTTGTGTATATAGGACCGCCTAGATTTGATACTAAGCACACAACATTTCCATCCCATCCAATAGCCCCCCAAGCCTCCCCTGTTGGGGCAAATTTTGATGACCAACTAACCCCATCAACCGATACAGCGATCCTGTCTCCCTGCTCAACTGCCATAAACACACTTTCGTTCCAGACGAAGTTGTTCCATTGGCCGCTTTTAGGTAGGACATTAACTCTGAAAGTCCAGTTTATACCATCAGGGGACGTAACAACATCATCTATACCAAAAGCACCACCATCGCCACCTACCGCCACAAATGTTGATCCGTTCCAAGCCACTTGCCTGTACTGAATATCTGATAATCCAGGGACAGTTCTTTCAGTCCAGTTCTCGCCATCAGGAGATGTGTAGCATCTTTTTCCATCATTCTGATCCATAGTCACCCATAAAGATCCGTTCCAAGCAAGTCCTCTAAAGTTGGTGGTTACTGGCATACTTCCGAATGTCCAGTTTATACCATCAGTTGACTTCATCCATGAAGATGTTGGTATACTTGACACGACTAAAAAATAAGATCCATTCCACCCCATTGCTGTCCAGAGTCTTGTTATAGGTAATGTAGCGGACACCCAATCCTTTCCGTTATCAGAGTACGCCGCAGCAGGTGAGTTGAAGCTAATAGCTGAGAACCTAGAGCCGTTCCAATCCGAGAAAACCCAATTAGAGTTGGATGGCATTGTTCTATCATTCCATTCAAGTCCGTTAGCTGATGATGCTAACAGCACCCCGTTACCTCCTGTGACAACAAAGTTCTCAGTAGTCCCTGATGCGTTGTCGTTAATCTGATCAACAAGATGCTGAAAATTCTCATTAACATCATCAGCGTCATTGAGTGTCTTGTTTTTAATAATATTGGGAAATTCATTAACAATAGGAGTTGCGGCAGCAACAGCTCTGCTGTTTACCTGACCTCTAATGAACTGAAAATTAGCCATTATCTTATTAGCATCAGTAATCTCACCCTCGGTAAGATTACGGAACGGCAAGGCTCCGATGATAGGCTCAGACAGCGCCGTAGCATTGTTGTTAACATCACTGATAATATGGTCAAAATTAGCAATGACCTCGGTAGACTCCATGACGTTGCCTGCGCCGTTGACGAATATATTAGGTACTGTTGATGTAATAGCCATTATCTCAGCCTCATATCCCCTCTGGCTTGGTATCTATTTGACCATGAGCCTATTTTAAATCCGTTCACGGCATTGCCGCTTGCGCTGAATGTTGCCTGAGAGAAGGAGAGGATATTAGGCCACGGAACCCTGATGTCTTGGTAAAGCGTTATGTCACCGCCCCACTGAGATTGCCCCCAAGATGTTACGCCCCAAGCCGAGAAATTAACATCTATGGTTTTTGATGCGTTTGCCAGCAAGTCACCGTCCTCGTTCTCGGCAAAGAAGTTAACAGTGCCACCCTCTTTGCTGAACTGAAGCCCCACGGATGACTCGACAATAGACCACTCGTTCATTGTTGAACCGCTTGGGGACAGGACGGTCTCATACAGATATTCAATGGTCACACCGTTCTCGATGTATGAGCTGCTATCCAGAGGCACTATATCGCTCTGCCATAACTGATTGTCTATGCCCTGCGGGGTTATAACAAAAGACCCAGCCCAAGGCTCTACCAGAGCTGCCGGAAAAGTATGAGGCCCTGACCAGTTTTGAAGGTCAGTGTTATACCACCAGTCCTGAAAGGGAAGCGTAGGAATAAAGCTGTTCTGAGTGTTGACGCGGTAGGTGTTGATGTTAAACCCCGCTGAGATGCGGCTCGGTTCAAGGGAGTTGATGAACGGCACAGAGATGCCAGCGCCATCAGCGCCTATCACAGGGCTAACGTCACCTCCCAAAGAGATGTTCCTGATACCGTGCTGTGATGTGAACATAAGGCCAAATGGTGTTGGCTGTATAGACAGGGGCGATAATGTTCCGATGCCTGTTGCCACCTCAGAGTTAAGTAAGGTATTCAGCGCGATGTCACCAGTGATCTGATTGATAGACTTTGCCTTGAAGACCATAAGGGCTTCCACAGACCCGGCAGTAACGGATGACAGAGGTATTTTACCCTTACCGATTATAACGCTGTCATCACCTATCGTTACGCTCTGTGTCGCATTTGTTATTGTATCTGGAACCAAATTGTCACTGAAATACTCAGTATTACCTACAGAGTACCAAGCCCTGTTTGCGAACTCCTCAACGGCTACAGGTACTCCGGGCAGCGGGTTTACTGATGTCTGCGCTGCTGTCCATGACGGAGCGCCGGAGATATCAAGGAACCCAACAGGAGCACCTGACAAGAACCCCTGATGGGTAAATATGACCGTAGTGCCTACAACCGCTATTGTGGGAGGTATCCACGTTCCTGATGAGCTTTCCGAGGCTGGAGTGTTGCCTGCTGTTATGCCGGAGATCGCAGTAAACGTGCCGCTATCAAGATTGTATATAAACGGTACGTCCTTGCCTCCGGGCGATGACGTAGCGATAAAGCCGTAAACCTTATCCCCAACGACCTTGTACGCCGGGATAAAACCCGGATTGCTAATACCGCTTGTGGAAAAATCCGTAAGGAGAACCGATGCTGGCCTTGGTACGTAAATGCCTCTGGTGCTGGGATCAGGGACCAGATTGACCAAATTCCTCATCGCGCCCTGCAATACATTGGCGGCATCAACTGCGTCAGTTACGCCCGATGGGACCCATACGATTGGTTTTTGTTTTCGTAATGCCATTGATATGCCTTAGAACGGATCTTGTTTCGTACTAGGAAGATCGCCTCTCCCCGCGAAGTTCTTACTGTCAAGCTTGATAGTCTCGGCATATCCCTGCCTGTCGTCTTTCATCTTTAGGTACTTGGTGAGTATCTGCTCGGCCTTGAACTCCATCCTCTCGGCCCGGTCATCATCGTAATCAGACAGAAGGATGGCTTGTGTGGCCTTCACCAGATACTCGGATATAGGAAACCAAGGAACATTAGTGCTGTTTGCCGGGTCTGGCTCTTGTGGGCTTGCGCTGTAATAAGGGAACTCAATCTCATAAGGCGCGTTCGGAGGAGGCCAGAAGAACACGTTCTTGCCGGAGTCACTGATATCCGTAGCGAACACCTGCGGGTATGTCGTGAAGCCCTGACCCGTGAACTGCTTCTTTAGAAGCGGTAATGGGACCTGAAACAGCACGTAAGGAACGCCGTTAACAATAAACCGCGTTTCCCTGAATACGTGCCTTAGATAGTCTGCTGGTAAAGGATACGGACCTTCTGGAGGAGATACCGAATTAGTCGTTACGGTGAAGCCATCATTGTGGCGAAGGTCAAAATTGTAAAACTCTGCCAAGTTAGCCAAGACCATGTTCAGGGCTTCACCTGCTTGGTCAAGAAACCCCGGCACTTTAGCGCCTTGGGCTGCTCTCAATACAATCTGCTGGAATGTTAAAGCCATTTAAACCTACCCTTATTAGGCAGACTTATCTGCCTCTCCCTGTTCAACTTCGCCTTGAGCTTCAGCAACGAGCGCTTCTGCTTCTATCAAACTTTTCTTATAACCCTCAAGGTCAGCTTGCCATCCTGCGATGTTAACCATAAGCTGCTTGCGCTTTTGTGCCTGAGCTTCCTTAAGTTTTACTTTACCTTGTTTGTCACTGTTTTTCCAGCCTGCTTCTGCCGCCTCGTCAGACATCCTGATCTGCTCGGCAGTATTATCAATGCTCTTTTTGCAATAAGCAATCTGCTCTTTGTAAAAAGGTATCTCGCCAATAATACGCTGGCGCTGAACACAGTACATGATGTTATCAAGGATCTTGTTTGTCTCACGCCTTGATAGGTTTCCAGGTATCTGTGTTGCCATAGCAAGCTCAGAACCATCTTTTCCCGAACCTACGATACCCTTCAGTGAGATGTTCACTGGTGGGCTTTCAAATGCTTCTTCTAATTTTTCTGCTGCGGAACTCATACTGCTACTACCCCTCCCGGCTTAACTGAACCACCACCAGCCTGCACCGGACCCGATGCAAAACCTTCGCGCTCAACCAAACCATATTCGTTTTTGTTGTTGTTACCTTTACGGATGGCCTCTTGAACGTGGCCGCGATACTCCGTATCCCTCATCCCTTTAGCGACACTCTCAGGAATATCATATGTATGCCCATGGAAGTATTGCTTAAAGTTGATCAAATGGAACGCCGCAGATGACGCTAAATTCACCTTATGCCTTACCATTTTCTCTTTCGTGTTGATGCCCTGCTTCGCATCTTCCTTGGCCTTTGCTTTAGCCAGCTCAGACTTCATGAAGTTTTCTTTAGCGTCCTTGATGGCATCTTCTTTCGCCATCTTCTTTGCTTCAGCGATGATCTTCGCCTTCTGCTCATCGGAAAGTAAGATGTATTCCTCTGGAGCTTCTGCGTTGCCCTCAACATCCTCTGCCGGGCTCGCCTCATCAACGAACTCGACTTCGGATGCCTCTGCACCATCAGAAATTTCACTATCACCTGGAATGTCGAAGTCTGCCTCGACATCAGGCTCACCAGCAACATCCATTACAGGCTGAATACCCTCAAGCTCTGAGTCCAGAACTTCAGGATTGTATTCCTTCTCAACGGTTTTTGCTGGTGTCTTATCAGTGGAGCCGCCCTTATTGGAGGCTCCACCCTTTTTCCCTTTAGCCATTAAATTACCCCTTTATTTAATGCTTCAGTCCATTATTAGACGAAGTTTATTGGAAATGCTGTACCTGATTCGATACGTGCCATGAACGTGTTGTTCAGTATAATAGTACCGTAGAACACCTTCCAGCCAGCAGTCAAGAGCTGGTTCAGCGGATCAGACTTATCAGCCTTATCAAGGTATGTATATTTCATACCTGACAGTTCCACTTGACCGTATGCGCCGCGTCCGAAGATGAAGCTAGGATACACTGTAACGCCCGTAGCGACTGGTGCTGGAGGCACTTGTGCCAGACCGAGATTGGTAATGGTTACAGTTGCGCCAGCAGCCAATTGTGTGGCCTGACCGATCAGAGGGCCTGTAGTCGGGCCTGCTGTGGATAGACCTAAATTAACTGGTGAAGTGGTTGTGCCGATGTAGACACTGTAAGTGAAACCAGGTGTTGATGGAAGTGTCACATCAACCGATCCAGTTGGACCCGTTACTGTGATACCGGCAGAGACCTGATAGATCAGGCTTTCGTACTGGTTCTGAGTGTCTGAGCCTGTGACGATGATGAAGTAATCATCAGATGCCAAAGCACCCGCTGTACCAGCGGAGCCGCTAACAGCAGCAACACCAGTAAAGCCCGGAACCATGTTTGACTCACAGAAGCGAACTGAGTTCCACTCGCCAATCTCATGGTTATAAAGGCGGTTAACATCGCTACGAGACCATGCCGTTTTGATGTCTGTGTCGCCTCTAAGATCAGAGGTGATTGATGGGTGGTTGATGCAGATAAAGTGCTCAAGAACGCGGGGGCTTTTTGAAGCGTTAGCCCCGCCCATACGAGCATCTTTATTGATATTTGTTTCTTCGGAGCCATCGTAAGCCGGAGCACCCAGAACTCTGAGGATGCCAGTAACTTTAATAAGCTCTGCACTCGTCATCACATCAGTAGCAAGCAGGTTAAATCGGCTCGCCTTGTTGTTGGCGAACTGAACTTGCGTGCCTGACATCAGTGTGTTGTAAGTATTGCGCTCCAGTGTCTCACCGGCCTGTAGACCAAGCATTTTAATCAGGTTTTGGAAAGGCGGGTGGAAGACAGTCTCTTCTGCAACATCAGTGATGTTACCAAGAGCGCCCCACTGATCAACGACACCTGTGATAGGCTCAAGATCCATCAAAAGTCCTACCGGGGGAACACCTTCGGAAAGTGATGTAAAAGGAAGCGGTAAACGCTTCAGTCTGATGGCCTTATATGTTCTGCCGCGACCCTTGTCCAATTTGATAGGCTCACCCAATCCATAAGAGACGAGAGTTCGTTGCGCGATTGGCAGCAGCTTCTCGTCGAGATAATCCAGAACATCATCTGTATAATTACTTGCTGTATTTGTCGCCACGATATCTCTCCTTGCTAGAGTATGATTACTTTAATATTACACTGACAGTATAATCCGAAAAGTCAAGAACGCCAATAGATAAAATTATCAGTAGGCTGTGTGCCTGTTTGCTAACCTTTCATCACGAGCTGCTCTGTCTGCTTCTACACTGTCCAATGTGTTTGTTTCATCACTAACATCACCACCATTAACTGCCGGGGATGATGTGGATTTTTTCACAGTTCCTTGAGCCTGCTCAACCTGCCTTGTCGTACCTTTTGATGCGCCTTCCAATAGTTTCTCCCCCAGTAGGTCTTTTAAAATTGTTGCCCTCTTGACATGATTGTACCCAGCGTTATGTGCTGCCTTCAACCTTTTTTCAACTTCCTCTGAGTGCTCTCTTGCGACCTTGCCCCTGTTGGAGTCCTCCATTGCCATGCGGTTATATTCAGACTGGTCCCTGCTATCAGCAAGTTCAGCTCTTGTGGAGTCTGCTATTTGACGAAGTTCGTTTTTCTCAATCTCGCTTTGATATTGAAGTCTTTCAGCAGGAGTCATAGCCTCCAGAGCCTCTCTTTGGGCCTGCTCTTGTCTGACCCTATCCTGATATGTAATTTGCTGAGTTACAACATTCTGGGATGCGTCTGCTCTTGCCTCAGCAGCTTCAGTTCTCCTCCGAAGATCCTCCATCTCAGCCCTTATGTCTGAGCCATCATCTTCAGCAGGTGGATCGGCAGGGGCTTCTACCCCTGCCTCACCTGACGGAGCGTTGCCATCAACCTCTATGTCTTCGATAACTTCTTCTTCAACTTCCATTGCTTCTTCACTCATTTGTCTTACCCCTTTTTAGATTGTTAAAAACTTCCATGTTCTCTTGGCATCATACCAGGATCTTGTAATTCGTCTTGATGGATCGTGCCTGCTGGCGATCTCATATTAGAAGGACCTGCCGGAGAGCTACCAGGTTGAGGGACTGTTGCTCCTCCGGCAGGTGCGCCGGAGGGGTACGCCTGCGCTTGAGCCATGCTAACCTGTTGCTGCTTTTCCAACAACTGTTTCTGATGGTATTCGATATGTTTTCTTAAATGACCTGTGGCATCTCTGTCAAGATCTTCCAAATGAACCTGCATGTGTAGAACATCATCATCAAGTTCGTTGACAGGGACATCATAGCCTTGAGCGAACATATCATTCTCCAGCTCTGGAGACATAGCCATCTTACTTCTCTCATCGACTAGTATCTTAGGCGCGAGCCTTGGGCCAAACGCGTTCTCAGCTATCCTCTCCGCAAGAGGACTGATGTCCAATGTCTTACCACCAAGTAACTCTGGCGGCATACCCCTTAGAACATTGAGTGCTGATGTTTGTAATTGAATTTGCTGCGCTGATCTTGACTGCTCAACGCCCCACCATTTGAAAGTGTATCTGTTATTGATCTGTATCGGCTCAATAACTTCCATCGTGACATCTATGCCTTTTTCACCATACGCTTTTATGGTGATTGGTATGGTGCGGAACTGTCTATCAAGATCGTAGAACCACTCAGCCAGAGGGTCCATGATACCTTGCTCAATAATCTGTGTCGCATCGGCGCTGGTCAGGACATCAACCATCTGCTCGTTTGCTTGTTCGGCCTGCGTAGGTCTCCGGTACGCCCCTCCTGATGTCACCATAGATGGATTGACGCTCAATGACTGCATGATCTGGCTCTTACACCAGTCAACCATATCAAAGCCCTTTTGGTAGATGTCGGGGAACTCAACGATCTGCGTATCGTTCGGATTGGTCTGCCATATAGCGGCGACATTCATTGTCATGGTCCCGATATTGGGGTTCTTCTCAGGATCAGTCATCACGATAGGCATCAGAGCATAGATACCAGATGACATGCCGAGGTTGGCGACATCGTTCGCCATATATTGCAGAGGTGCAACGGTTGTAACAGGAGCAACGCCCTTACAAAGACCCGGTAACTTCCTTGCTGGCACAGAGATGATCGGGCATCTGTCACACCAATATGGATTAAGTTTTGCAGACAGGATAATGTCAGAGCTGCCAAAATACAGAACGCAAATCCTGTGTTCCTTACCGACCTTGATCTTGGTCCACACTTGGTAGATGAGCGCGGTCTCGGTCTTGTTTTTCGTTTTGATACCAGCAGACCATGCCTGCGTTTGCTCAATATCTTTATCTGAATAGCCTGATTGGTTAGACCCGGCGCTGGAGAAACCGCTTGTCAGTTGCTTGGCCGCCTCTTCCGAGAAGTGACCCTCTCTGGCCATTCTCTCGATCTTCCCTTTGCTCATACGCATCATGCGGCAGACGCCGCCGCCATTATCAATAGCGTCCTCGATAGAGGTTGATGTGACGGGGAATATAACTAAATCTTGGTCAGCGATAACCTCGACATGAGGTCTACCCTCAGTGTACTCTTCCTCAACAATTGTCTCTACATCATCAAGACCCTCAAGGTCCACCTGCATATCGCCAACGATAGGCTTCTCAAGAGTGCGAAGCCTGCCTTTGCGTGTCGTTTCTTTCCATGTCACAGCTATGGAATACTGCCCCTCCATGTCACCGCTTCGGATCATGGGAGGAATAACTTCTGTGCGTAACTTTGATTTATGCACATAATTCTCAATCAAGGCCATGTGTGCATAAGGATAAGTCCCATCCTCTGTGATGACTTCGACAAACCGTCCGTTAGTAGGAAACAACTGATTTGTGTACCTTGTCACCCTCGCTTCTACGGCATCGTGAACCGCTGGAACGTAAACTCTGGACAACGCGCCCTCATACGCTTGATTGCTGTCAAGCTCGCAATTGTGCATCTTCCAGTTGTCAATAGTTGTATTGACGCGATCCTTCTGTTCAGCGTATCCGCTCTCGGCCATTTTGTACTTTTTAAAAGCCTGCTCACGTATAGCTTTATTGGTGGATAACTCTTTATCTAGATCTTCCATGACTTATCCTACCTCTTGTTTGGCATTGTTGACAAGTAGCGTTGACCATTTTTACCAGTTCTATAGTTGGGTGGTTGCTGCGGTATACCTGCTGTGCTGCCAGTATAAATTGACAGACAGCACTCCAAGCCCTCCATAAGAGTTCGGTACATTCCTGGGTTTGCTCTATCAGATAAACCTGCACCGACTTTCTTGTATTCAAAAGCGTAACCGGCAGACATCCCATTAAGGACGTGCCTTGCCTTGTAATGCACTCTAAATACAGGAATGCCGCCTCTTCTTTGGCGCAATGACTCAACTATGTACCCCCGCCCCTTCATAATATCGCCCGATCTTTTTGGGTTGCATCCACACTTTCTCAGCGCTCCCAACAGACCAGAGTTTTGATATTTGTTATCATAGTGAGCCGGGTGAACATAAACGTCAAGGTTGCTTGATCCCTCGGCCACATAATATCCATGCTCAAGTAATTCCTTGCACCTTTGCTGAGGATCACCCTCTCGGATAAAGTTAGAGATGATCGTTATGCCGTTAGGACCCTTATCGTACACAACGCCAGTCACAACACCGTCCTCATAATTGACAGCCATTATCTTCTGGCCCTTGACCGGATACCTATCAACAATAATATGATCGTCACAGAAATCCTCGTACACAGGAAGACCGGGCCGCATCCTCAAAGCATATGCCAATGCGTTAGGAACATCTTTTTTACCCACCGGGAAATTCAAAAGCTGCTGCCTTAGATCAGGGCATTCAACTGCCATGGTTGCCTGTCCTGACGCGAAGAAAGGCTGCAACCCTCTGATGAAGTCCAGCTTACCTGGACCCCTTGGCGGCTCCAAGGGTCTGATCGGGAGTATGACGTTCCTCTTCGTCATCTCGTTGCGGATAGGCTGCATAGCCCACTCGCTCAAACCAGTCTTCTCTATACCGACAACAACGGGATCGTATTTCTCTGCTGTGTCGAACATGTCTGAAACAATCTCATCCGGCAGCCAGAAGTGGCCGGACGCTTCCCAGATCTTTAGGTGGTCTCCGAGCCATGAGAAGACGGCCTTGCCGGTGTGATCTGATTTTTTCTCGTCTGCTGTTCTTGCTGGATCGTAAACAACATAAACAGGCTCCCACACTCTTGTCCTTGGTTTTACTTTTATGATGTCATCAGTGAACTGCCTTGTATCTTCATCACGAGCCACGCACATATACTCTCTCCCGTATTCAAGAAGCTTTCCCATCCTCTCGAACCTTCTTTTAATTTCATCAACATCCTTGAGCGGAAACCTGTCAGGCCAAGTTGCCTTCCTGTTACCATCATCATCTATGTGCTCGACAGGATATCGCAACGCTGCCCAATCATCATTGTTGCCAAGCTTTTCCATCAAGGAGTCGGACTCAAGTGGTGTGCCGACAATCCTCATGAGGTATCCGTTCTGGTCCATCGCAGGCATGACCACCCTCATGAACCAAGACGCGGTTTCCTCCTTGGCCTCTTCTGTTCTAACGCTGTCTTCATCCTCAATGTCATCTCCGCAGAGGTAATCAGGTCTGTATGACAGATGTTTCGCTCCACGTATTGACTGTCCACGACCAAAAGCCTGTATAACTGTCCCGTTGAATAATTCAATCTTACCCTCACGCCATGTCTCCCCTTGTGGGTCTCCAAATAGAAAGTTTATCTTTTCATTATTCAGAAGCTCGTACTTTATTGCCTCAAGCCTCTCTACGGCCCTGTCGTATCTCTCACCGATGATAAGCCCGTTCCTGAATGTGCCGAAGAGGGCCATTATTATTGTGGCTTCCTCACATCCAACAGTGGATTTTGCACCGCCACGAAAAGCCTGAATAGATAATTGCTTTACTGAATAGTCGTGCCAGTTATCAATGATGTCGCCATGAAATTCAGGAGTTTGGTTCTCGTGTCTGTGTGAAAACAGATACTCGTGCGCCAGCCTTTTTTCTTTAGCTATCCTGTGCAAGATCTCTTTGCGAGACCTGTCTTGATCTTCTTCTGTCATGGAATACCCCCACATAAAATGATAGCAGCCCTGCAAATTAATGCAAGGCTGCCATCTTATATGCAAAAACCCCGCCGAAGCGAGGTTAATGAGCTGTCTTTCCAGCAGTATACTATCTATATTCTAAGACATCCCCACGTAGACAGTCGTGTTAGAACGTCCTCAACGAACAAGAATTGACCTTACGAGTTGGGAACCATCAGGTCAACAGGTAATTTATATTTTACCCTCAGTAAAACCGGGTTCTCGGCACGCTACCCTTGGAGCGCCCTTAGAGGCAACACTAGCCTCGCCTATTCTCTGCTTCGACCATGATCACGACACAGAGAAATTACTTATACCAATATAGTCTGCCAAAAATCTTACGGTAGCGGCGCAATCGAGACGCGACATGTCTGTATCGCCCTTTATAGTCAACACGCGGCTTCTCTCTGGACATCTTCTCGACCAAACCCTCGTAACTGGAGATGATCTCGCGCAATTCTTCGTTTTTGGCGCGTAATTCTTCGTTACCGTCCTGATAATGCAGACGGACCTTGCTTATTTCAGCTTCTTGTTGTGTGTTCGTGTTCATTTTGTCTTATTATCTTGCCCCGCGCACGAGCATTCTTCAAGGGATTTCCCGCATTTTATACAAGCAACACTGTCGGCTATGCTACCCAAGGGTTCCTCCATGCTCTAGCGTGATCAGGACCGTATATTTTCCTGATCGCTTTGTCCTGCTCGGTCAGCTCCAGCATCCATTTGAAGCCGGACTTCAGTGCGGTGCTATTGAGCAGCCTTTGCCTTATCCCGTGCATCTCTCTCTACCTTTGTCTTACCCAGACCGCCAGAGCAAAGTGCGTGATGCTCCTCACAATATGATGACCTATCTCGCGTCTTGTGTCCACAGAACACGAACGGCCCATCCCCATACGGAAACCGACACTCCCGGCGCTTCAGATCCTCAAGCTCTTTGTTCAGAGGCCCCACCTCAGCAGACTTGGGCTTGTATTTCTTTGATGTCTTCTTGCCGCCCCTCGTTGGGTCATTACTTGCCCTGAGGTCCTGAGATATCCCGGCCTTCCTTTTGTACCGATATATTTTCCCCAAGACAGCGTTGCGTGTCGTGCCTTCTTTGTCAGCGATCTGCCTCGCCGTCATTTTACCGGAGCTATTTAACCGGTACATCTCTGCTACGTTCATTCCCTGTTCCCTTCAATTTAAATAGTAACGGGGGCCAATCATCCACTAACCAGCCCCCGCCATCCCTTACTGGAATTTATGTTCTCGCTCAAGAGCTGCTGCTTGTGTGGTCATGATACCTACCCCTTATGTAAATGGTTCTCAAATTTATACGCAGATTGAGAGGGGGGCGATTATAAATAATAACCCACGGGTGGGGGGCGTATGGTTTCCCAGATCAATTAATGACCTCGCCCTCAATGCAATCATCCTTATCAATGTAAACCCCCTTGGCAACATCCCTCAAGTCGTCAAGCATAGCAACATAGTCTGCATTTTCAACCGTTATCTTAGTCTGCTGAATAGCTTTCCCCTTGCTTCTATCGAGTATGGAATTAGCGGCGGCGACCTTGGCCGCTTCACTAGTGCCATGATACGCGACCTTAATCAATGACATTATCGCCATAGGCTCGCAAGCCTCGGCGAGTTCCTGCAAGCTCATACCCTCGGCAAACTCGGGCAGCGGGATATCTTGCCAGCTATCGAGCATGGCCCCGTCAAGTTGGCGCTGTCTCATAAGCCGCCGGTTTTGATCCTGCTCTTCCTTAGCCTCGGCAAGCGCGGCAATCTCCTCTTCCTCGGTGCTCATAATATCCCTTCCTGTTAACCATATCTTAACACACGATCCGGGCCGCGCAATGGGGGCAATCTGACACGCGCCATTATACTTTTAGTATAACGCGATTACCTAACAATATCAGACACTTAACAAGACGCGTTTTTGGGATTTTCGTTATACTATTAGTATAAAAGCACAATGCAACAATATCAGACACTTAACAATCCGACAAAACTGGCAAGCCCGAAAAGCGCAATCTGACATAATCCAGATATCCCTATAGATCAATGACTTGGCATTTTATTATGTCCCGCAACGGGAAAATGGAAAGTGTTGCACGTTTGTTGATCGTTTGTTGCTTTTAAAAACACCCTGTAACCCCCTTATATATATATATATTTTATAAATAATAATAATAATAGCAACGGTGCAACAGTTTTCTGGTGTATGCCAGAGAGTGGCTAGGTAAGGGGGTGTTTTCTAAAACCGTTGCACCGTTGCAAATTCCCCTCTAACCCCATATAACCCCTTCTAACTAAACAGCTATTCAGGATGATATTTTGCAACAAGAGATCAACCGATTGTAGCAGTGCAACGAGACAGTAACATTAGTTCTTTACAAACACACGTTTTGATGATACACAGATCACACACAGATGATATTAGTATTATTTTTAAGGAGGTAATTAAAATGATTACAAAGACGGAATTATTGGATGATTTGCGGCGGCGCTTGGTTTACAAATCTCAAAGGCGTTTGGCGGGTGAGATAGGCTTGCATCACATGGTCATATATAGGGCGTTGCGGCCACTGGGTAGGATAACACCGGAGCTTGCAAGGGCGCTTGGTTATGAGCCGGTGACTATGTATGAGCCTGTAGAGGAAGACTGGGAGATATAGAGCATGACATGGGGCAAGCGTAGGATAGGGTTTTATTTAGATGATAAGATAGCAGCGCGGGCCATTGGTTATGAGCCTGTAACTATATATGTACCGATAAATAAACCATGATACATGTTCGTTTCTTAACTCATTATTAAGGATTGTGTGAGATACTAAGAATAGAGGGTCGTTGATAGGTGACTTGATCGACCACCACAAAAGCAGGATAAGGATGATCTAAAATCAAACATCTGCACCCTCTACACTTAAAATAAGCCGATAACGGCACAACACAAAAGACGGGATGATAACAATGAGCATTAATTACGCAAACAAAGTCTATACAGTCGTTATAGCGCTCACACCGTATTTCAACATCATAGAGACATTTGAGTCATATATAGATGCAAAGGCATTTATTGACGCTAGGGGGCAGTTATGAGCACTAATAAAATCATATACACCGAGGAAAAGCACGATTACCCGATAACACTATATCAAGCCACTAATGGTCTTTTTACAGTGCAATACGGTAAGCAATTGGACACGGCTTTAGATTACGCCGAGGCCGCCGCAAAGCTTGGCGAAGCTATCATGCACGCTTGCGCCTGTGACGGTTTAATAGATAACGAGGTAGAATAATCAAGCCATTTAGAAACTGGATTTTAGAAAGGAAAAGACAATGACAACCTTACATAAAGCAATAGAACGTATTCTTAGAAATGAGTTATCTGACCCTGACTATAGGGAAAGGTGGATTGATGATCTGGAAAACCAAGGTTGCGTAAGCGGCATGGTTGCGGGGCTAACCAGCTATAGTGACACTACAACATTCTTTGATGAGTATGAGGATGAAATACTGGATCTTGCCAAAGAATATGAATTTACTGCTGACATTATGGAACTAGGGATGACCGGATTTAAAAATATAATTGCGTGGTTCGCATTTGAAACCCTTGCGCGAAGTGTTTTTGAAACTATGGATTTTGGCGAATTACCTAACGGTGACTTTGTGGCAACACTTACAGGTAAAGGGGAATAATCATGATTAAAGATAGCGCAAAAAAACGTGGTGAATATTACCATGCCGTGTTGACCGTAACGGATAGCGATTATAAAAAGACGTACTATAGTAAAGACGTGTTTGTTAATCGCGCCACTGCATTAAAGCAAGCGGCATGGTGGAAATATGAAACCGAACAAATTGGACAAGTAATAGACTACTGAAAAGGAGACGGGATAATGAGTAATTGGATAGACCATAATAGTGAATTGCGTAAACATATATATAGTGATGTTTACTATTTAACGAGTATTACATTTAAAGACAGTGTGGCCGCAACATATTATTGCGCACTTGCCATTGACGGACTAACCAGGCTTAAGAGCATAAGATCATGGCGCGAGTTTAAGTTCTGGTTAGTGGCGCGGCTGATTAGGTCACTGCACTAAAGTTTAGACATCCCGTCTAATACAACTTGCCCCGGTTAACGCCGGGGTATTTTTTTTTGCTTGCGTGGTGGCTGGGTGCGGTGCTATACGGGGGCATGAAATTTAACATTGATAAGAAGATCAACTGTATAATACAAAGCCCTGCAATAGGAAATGTTTATAACGTCCGTGGCGGTAGTGGCGCAAGGCTGGGCTATATGATGATAATCATATCTATAGAACATGATCTGTGTACCGTCCTTACAGTCAATAAAGAAGGGTCTATCATATCAGGCTCTAATTATGCGGTGCATTATTTTGAGGATAAATGCCCTATGGCGTATTGTGCTGGCATTGAGGATCTAGCTTTTGATATTGGCACAATCTGATTAACCCTATCTTAACAACTATCTGATATCATTAAGATATAACAATAATAATATAAATTCGGGATTGTCTATAATAGGACAGTCCCGTTTTTCGTGCCTGGATTTTGCCAGCATTATATGGAGTAAAACCCATATGAAACTTTTACTCTAGATTTTCCGCGCTGTGAAAAACTCCATTTCAGATTTGAAAACCCAAACAAGTTGAGGATTTTTGGTTAAAACCAAGACCGCAAATTTCTAAAAACACCCATCACATATTACATATTTTCCATTGACATGTGATACATGTTCGTGTCATAATATAATTATACACAGATAATTGAGTTGAGGAGGATCATATGGCCGCAGATGCCACGAAAAAAAAGCTCGACAGGGGGGTGGTCGATACGCTAAAAACCATAGAACAGGCACGCCACAAGCTCGCCAACGTTATGATGACCATGCGTTCGCTGGAAGCATATTGTGAGGTGCTGGAGATACCGTTAACAATGGAGGACGATGATGAGTGACTACGAGTGCGGTAGATGCGGTCATGTTGGCCCTGCAAAAGCAGCAATCACAGATCGTGGTTGGTCAAACCCTTGGTGTTCCATGTGTGGACGTAACGACAGTTTAGAATTATGTAGTGAGGAGGATGACGATGACACTCGAAACAGCTAAAGCATTTATACAGCAGGCACGTAAAGCTATGGAGGACGAGAGCTTAGACTTCACCTCGGACCTTGATTGCTCGATGGTGGACCTCATCAGCGACATGGAATACCATATAGGCCAGCGCGATGAGGTCGAGGGGCAGGTCGAGCTGGACCGCAAGAGAGATCAGGGGGTTGGGTGATGACCAAAGACCGCATAGCAGAGAGTGATTGTATGCCGGATAAAATATTAGCGATGCTGGCCTATGTAAGGAGTGCTGGGTGATGTTATTCAAAATCAAGGCTTGGTGCCGCTTATTACTCACTAAAGAAGGCCGTAAGTGCCTAAAGGATTTATACGATGCCTTGCGCGACCTTAGAAAGAAAACAAAATGACCGATGAAAAAGATATGCCGGAAGAAATATGGGCCAGTATAGACCTTGTTAATGGAGAGCCTTATCCCGGTAGCAGTACATTTATTGATTTTGGCGACCTCGGAGGTGTAAAATACATCCGCGCAGACATTGCTGGCAAAAACACCGTAGATGCACAGTTCGATCTTTACGATGAGATGAACGACAAACACACCGCCGCCTGTGAGCTTATAGAGGTGCTAGTGAATTTGTTAACACATCACAATATTACATGTGCAAGTGGGTGGGAAGCACAAAAAGCCCTAACACAATACGAGCAGTTTAAAACAACGAAAGGAAACTAAAATGACTATAGATGATCTAACAATTGGCGAAGCCAAACAGCTTGCGAACATGTTTGGTAGCAACACACCGTCCAGTGACGGACTCAATGGAATGATAGGCCAAAAGGTAATTATCAGGACATACTCTGCTGGCAACTGGTTCGGTGAGCTTGAGCAAAAATCAGGCACAGAGGTTATTCTTAAAAATGGACGGCGTATGTGGCGTTGGCATTGTAAGAAAAGTATATCACTTTCAGGTATTGCGTTGTACGGCATTAATCAAGACAAATCACGTATAGCCCCCGCTGTTCCGTCTGTGTGGCTTGATGCTATCGAGATTTTATCATGCTCTAATGATGCGATTAAACTTATTGAGGGGGCCGATGATGCCAAGGCTGATTAAACAGGAAATTAATGGCGATTCCGATCCCGATGGCTCTAGCTATGGCGATGGCCCTGGCTCTGGCGATGGCTCTGGCTCTGGCGCTGGCTCTGGCTACTATGGCTCTGGCTACTATGGCTCTGGCTATGGCTACTATGGCTATGGCTATGGCTCTGGCGATGGCTCTGGCTCTAGCTCTGGCTCTGGCGATGGCTAACACAATACGAGCAATGGAGGAAAGAACAGTGAGTGATTATAAAATCGAAAAAGGAATACCAATGCCAGCGCCGGGGAATAAAAAAGGTCACGGCTTTAACACCAGATTTCCATTTAGCAAGATGTTGATAGGGGATAGTTTTATCATTGACCTATCAAAAGAAAGGGCATCACCGGATAGTCTTAGAGGACACCTGCGTAATACGGCCAAAAACCACGGTATGGAAATCAGGGTTAAAAAAACAAATGAGACGCTGAGAGTGTGGAGAAGCAAATGAGTGATGAATTAAATATATGTCCTACCTGTGGCGCTTTACCTTGCGATCAAACCAACACCCGCCCCAGTGAGGCAAATACGGATGCGCTTGATGTATACGAAGCGAGAACGCCACCACGGCACGCATCGTTTGCTGAAAAACAAATATGGCTCAAGGGGTTTGACGCTTGCGCTGCCAGCACCCGCTTAACCCAAGACGCGCAGGAATTGGAACGGCTTCGGGGGGCTTTAACTAAAATATCTACCTTTGGCGGGGTTGGTGTAGCGGAGGCCAATTTAGCCAACGATGAAAACAAGATCATCGACAGCACTATAATGGTTGCAAGACAAGCCCTCAATCAAAAGGAGCAGAGTTGATGCGTAAATTACTTTGTTATATTGGACTGCACGACTGGCGTTTGGATGGCTGCCTTTTCACATTAAGCCACCTTACGTGTAAGGTCTGCGGAACAAAAGCAGGGAAGCGTGTCCGATACCCTGAGAACATAAAAACTATAGAGGAAGATTAAATGACTGACAAAGAAACACCAGCGGGGAGGGCTTTGATTGACGCCGATTTAGTCCCAACAAAACCAGACCAAAGCTTTTCTTACTGGGCTTCATTCTTGGTGGCCAACCACGAACAAACAATCCGCGAAGCCCTAACCCTGCTCGACACACAACAACGCCGGGACGCTATTATGAACAAGCAGAAGGAAAGCAAATGACCACTACCGAGTGCGGCTTGAAGGTTATCGAAGAGGCTTTGGAACGCGACATAGTTTTATTTGGTGTTACAGGAATGATATGTGATGCGCATCTTAAACAAGCCCTGCAAATCTGCCGCGACTTTAGGGAGAAGGTACCGGATAACATCGCTAGAGCAGCAGACCATTGGCATATGATCGAAGGTGAAATTCGGACAAAGGGAACACATACAAATTACACAATGAGCATTCCTGCCCAGTCATTAAATGACAGTGATTTTCTTTTCTCAGATTTTCACGATGGGGTCAAATTGCTAGCCAGTTTCGTGAAGGAAAACGACAATGAAATACGAAATAAAAAATAGGTGGTCTGGCGCGGTCCAATTTACCGCCGAGATTAAATGTAAAAAGACAGAAATCGAGAGTATTAAAATCGGTTTGGCGGTTAAGTGGGCTGTCAAGAACGATGCCAATCTGTGCGATGCCAATCTGTGCGATGCCAATCTGAGCGGTGCCAATCTGTGCGATGCCAATCTGTGCGGTGGTGCAAAAGCATATGGTTACACATTCACACAAGCTCCAATTCAGATATTTGACAAATACATAATAGAAATATGGCAGGGGTTTATGAAGATAGGTTGCGAAAAGCACACACTTGCTGAATGGAAAGCCTTTAGCCAAAAATGTATTATTGAAATGGACGGTAAGGATGCAGCGGTGTGGTGGAAGAAATGGAAGCCAGCTTTGTTTGCTTTGGCAGAGGCGGGGGATAGGCTTGAGTTGCCGGAACAGGAGAACGACAATGACAAATGATGCGCTTGATTATTACCTCCAACGTGTTGATGAACATACGGGACATATACGCTATGAAATCCACGGCGCAAAAGAAGGCGGTGAAACTTTTATAGTTTTTCGCGGAGATAGGGCTAAAGAACAATCTGAGTTGTGTCTGAAAGCCCTAGAACAAAAGCCCGTTGATGTGGAGGGGTTGAAACACAGTGTTGAATTATGTGTCGTGCGTATAGGGGGAGGATATGAAGCTGTAAGAGGGGCTAAAATGGCAATAGACCACCTCCAAGAACGCGGGATGCTGGCGCAGGGGTGGCGAGGTGATTATCCAGCAGAAGCTATTCACCAACTAAAAACCCACCAAGATCAATTAGATATGGATGGGATAATGGTCGGAGTTTCAAGGCAGGCTCTTGACGAACTGTTCGCCGCACTCCCATACCCCCCGGCAGAGGAAAAACAATGAACAAAGAAAAATTAATGACAGACCTAACTAACTGTTTGTGTGATGGCAATGAAGACTAGGGTGAAAACTGTTGTGACTTTGTTGAAGACCACGGCCCAGCTATCGCCGCCCTATTGCCGCTTTTGGAAGAGCTTATGACCGAAGATAATCCAGACGTACAGCGTAGTGTCCAGTTTCAAGCCGTTATGATTCCGGTCAACCCGCTTGTGTGGCAAGACCTAACAACACAGATAACCAAGATAATAAGGAGTGAGAACGATGGAAAAACTTAGACTTAACGAAAAGGCACAAAAAATACTGGACGCTGGCGGAATCGAGAGCATTGAAGACGAAGACCTTATTGAATACGCAAACAGCCTAGCTTGCTCAGACGGTTTTTGGTATGCACTGACAGATGGCGGGTATTTGAAAATCCGGGACATAGTAGCAGATACACAACAAGCCGCAATGTTAGAAGAAGCGTTGTCACGGCTGTATGTGTTGCAGAGCGTATACGAGACAATAGTGCCGGAGATGTAAGCAGCAAACAGAATAGCCGAAAGGCTTAGGGGCTTCAGTTAGTACCAGTTTTTTACCCTAACTCCACGGAGTTCTGGGTGCGGCTGAAAGCCCCGTTTTTATATGAGCCGATTAACGCAGACATTCGGCTCACTAACACTATAGTAGCACTAAGGAGAATCAGGAGTGAGTGATGCTGCCTGACCAATACCCATACGCCCTGATGCACGTTGACGGATGCGAGGGCATTGCCTTCCACCTGAAGCGCAAGCCGAGCGATGGCGATGCGCTGTCTGTAGACGACATGATGGTTCACGGCAGGCAGCCTGTAGATGGGCAACAAATATTATGTGAGAAATGCGGCAAGGCCCTGATGATGGGTGAGCTGAGGCCGCAATATGTGGAGGCTAAGGATCAACCCTAAGCCCCTTGCTCGGCATCCATGGAATGTCATGGCACTCTGCCAGCTCTAACACCCAGTCCATACCCCCGAATGTTACCACCTTGCTATCTCTGTAGGACTGCCCTGTTATGTCTTGGTTCAGCATCCCTTCCTGTATCTCGCAGACCTCTCTACTCTCGTGCGTAATGATGCGTTGCAGTGAGAAGGTCGGGTCGGATAACAGAACGAATGTCACTATCATAAATGCTTTCATGCTGATATTATAACCAGATGACGCGCAAATACAAAGTTCAAAAAAAGACAGCAATATGGTACTGGATGGCCGAGTTCCTTGTTCTGGAACATGCGGTCTCTTACGCGATAGATATACACAGCGATGACCCGTCCTCAAGAGTAAGAGTGGTGCGGGGTAAGAACGTCATCAAATTGTTTAATCCACAAACTCAGTAAATTTTTTAAAATTCATCATTGACCATCTCTCAGACGTATTCCTAAAATCGTGATTGCTGGTGCGTTCTGAACGCGGCAAGTTGAGGGGGTGGCACAGCACAATCTCAGGCCAGCTTTTAACCACTGTGCGGGAAACTAAATTGTCAGAATACGTAGATAAATTCATCAGCCATATCGAAGCAGCAGGGTGCGCTCCAGCAAGCGCCGCCGATATTGTTGACACAGATGGTAAGCAAAAATTAATCAAAGGGCATGACGACCGCAACGGATCGAAGTCCTTATATTTCTCCTACATAGAAGATCAGTATGGTGCGTTCGGCACATACAAGTCCTGCAAGTCAGGGCTGAACGGCTGGTGGAACAACAAGGCATCTAAGGATCTGAGTGATGCAGAGAAGGATGAATTTAACCGCAAGCGCGATGAGCGCCGAGCGGCAGAGAAGAAATTGCGCAAAGCAGATGCAGACGCATGCGCCGCCCAAGCCAAAGAGCTTTGGGAGATGGCGAAGCCTGCTAAGTCGCATCCGTATCTCACTAAAAAGAAAGTGAAGGGCGCTGGTTGCCGCGTTCACGATGGAATGCTTTTGATCCCGCTGCGTAATACGGATGGTGAACTCAGGACGTTCCAGACAATAACTAAAGACGGTAAAGATAGATGGTATAGTTTCTTCTTGCCGGATGGGACTTTGGCAAAGGGCGGTGATAAGGCTGGGTGTTATCATGGCGTAGTCCATCCAAAGAAGAATAGGGACGTGATCTGTGTAGCGGAGGGGTACGCCACAGCGCGTTCTATTGCGGAGGCGACAGGTATTGCAGTGGTTGCGGCTATGGACGCCGGATCACTCAAGCCTGTCGCCAAAACTATCAAAAAGAAACATCCAGAAGCGACAATCATTATAGGAGCAGACAATGACCAATGGACATTTAAGACACCAAGGCCAGCTAAAGTTAAGGACATCAAAAAGGGCGAGGTGGCTGGTGACGATGAGCGCTGGACCGAGTGGCGCGATGCCGACTTTCTCACCAATGTCGGCGTTGAAAAAGCACAGCAGGCTGCGGCAGCGGTGGGTGGCTATGCTGTCATTCCCGACATTCCGGGTAACGACCCAGACAAGCGGTCAGACTTTAACGACATTCATACATCAGATGGAGCTAAAGCTGTAGTCAAGCAGTTCGATGAGATGCTGGCGATCATAGAGGAGAACAAGCTACGCGCTCCTGTAGATGACGGGCCGCCAAACCACCACGAGGAAGTGCCGGGGCATGATGAGGATGTCGCTGCGATGGCTCGCAACTTTGATCCTGATGACGTTGGCGACATGGGTTTCCCCTTACGGATACTCGGAGAGCAGGGCGATAAATATTGTTACTATCCGTTCAACAAACAAAAGATCGTAAAGCTCACACCGAAAGAGCATACATTCCCAACCCTCTACACGCTCGCTGATGTAGATCAGTGGGAGGCTGTCCTCGGCTCTAAGATGAGTAAGTCGCAGATGGCAGATGTCATTGCCAACATGCTGATAAAAGAGTCGCACAGAAAGCCAGCGTTCGAGGAGCATGGCAGGGTGAGAGGCAGCGGAGCGTGGCTTGATGCGGGCCGGTTCTTGCTGCACTGTGGCGATGAAGTCATAGAGGACGGTAAGAGGGTGAAGCCGAAAGACATCCTCGGTAAGTACACGTATGTTAAGTCAGGAATTGTCTTTGATCCTCATGATGACGCGCTACCCGATGAGGAGGCGGTCAAGCTCAAAGATATATGCGCGATGTTTAATTGGGAGCGCTCACTGTCCGGCACGCTAATGGCAGGGTGGATTGTTATCGCTCCGGTATGCGCTGCTTTAGACTGGAGGCCGCATGTCTGGATGACGGGCGAGAGTGGCTCCGGTAAGAGTACGATAATAAGGAAGATCGTTCGGACTATCCTTGGCGACTGCGCTATCAATCTGGACGGTGGCACAACAGAGGCGGCGATCAGGAATAAGATCGGGAACTCCGCAAGACCTGTCGTTATTGACGAGGCTGGTGGTAAGCCGGGCGGCTCCAACTATGACACAGACATGGACAAGATCATCTCTCTAGCAAGGGGCGCGTCAGATGGCAGCAACATACTTAAGATGGGTCAGGAGCAAGTTGCAATCCGGGCGTGCTTCTGCTTCGGAGGGGTGACGCCGCCAATCACCTCTCTACAGGATGAGACACGTAACACTCTCATGGCTCTGAAGAAAAACAAAGGTGCCGATGCGTATGAGGACTTCGCAGACATCGTTAATAAAATTGATAATACCATCACACCGGAATACTCACGCAAGCTGTTGCGCCGGACAGTAGATAACATCGACACGCTGCTGGCTAACGTAAAGACGTTCAAGAAGGTCGCCACAGAGCACCTGCGTGATGCGAGGTCGGCTGACCAGATAGCGCCCATGCTTGCTGGTTACTGCCTGCTCATTGACACAGAGATCATCACCGAAGAGAAGGCTAAGGCTATAGTGGAGAAGCGTAGCTGGATCGAGCACACCACCATCACCGTCAAGAGCGACCCTGAGAGGCTGCTGCAATATATCTGCACGATCACAGTTCCCGTTAGATCTCTGGGCATAGACATGACCATTGGCGACTGCATCCTGAACGCCATTAACTCAGACAACGGGCCTCTGGGGGTGGACACAGCAAGGAGGATGCTTGCCAACTACAGCATTAAACTTGCTAAAAATAATGAGGGTGTTTTGTTCGGGGCGAGCAATCAGAGCATGGAGCAAAAGCTCAGGAATACGGAGTGGGCGAGAGGGTACAAGAAGATGCTGGAGCAACTTGACTTTTCCGAGCCGGTGGGGAGCACAAGCTTTAGTGCTGGCAATAAGCAGCGGGCGGTTAAGCTGCCGATGTCATATTTTCTTGATGACGATCAAACGCATCAGCCATCGCTCCCCATAGACGAGCCTGAGAAGATAGATGTTATGGAGGAAAAGTATGAAATACCATTTGATTGATGAGGAAGAAGAGTTCGAGGAGCGAGCCGCCATACTTGAGTATGATGCAGGCTATACTCGCGAGGAAGCAGAGAGACTGGCGAAGGAGATGGTCTGTGACGATATCATTATACCCACACCAAGACGAACAGATTAACGAAGTCCGTCAGGCGATGCGATCACATAAGCGCGTGCTGATGCAGTCACCCACCGGGTCCGGTAAGAGCGTGATGGCATCGGCAATGATTAGCGCGGCCAGAGATAAGGGAAGCAGGTCTGTGTTCATCGTGCCGAGGCGTGAGCTGCTTAAGCAGATGGCTGACACGTTCGCCACCTTCCACATTCCGCACTCTTTTGTCGCGCCGAAGTATCCATTTAACCCGAAGGCCAAGACGCATATCGCGTCACTACAGAGCCTTAAAAGAAGATTGCCTGAGATGAGCAAGCCCGATGTTGTCTTTGTGGATGAGACACACTTCGGCACGAACATGCTCAACGATATGGTAGAGCACTACACAGCACTTGGATGCTACATTGTCGGACTATCAGCCACGCCTAAAAAGATGTCGGGTCAGGGGCTTGAATGCTGGTACGATGTGATGGTCCAGGGTAAGTCTGTGCGGTGGCTCATGGATAACGGCTTCCTGTCTGAGTACAGGGCCTTCGCCCCGTCTAAGGTGGATCTGGAGGGCATTGGGTCCAGCAATGGCGACTATGCAAGGGGCGCTATAGATGAGCGTATGAGCGACAGTGTGATCATCGGCAACGCGGTGTCGCACTATAAGCGCCATGCTTGCGGCAAGCTCAATATAGCCTACTGCGCAGGCATCAAGTCATCCATGAAGACAGCGGAGAAATTTATCTCCGAGGGCATCCCTGCCGCGCACGTTGATGGCAAGACACCCCCTGATGTGTTACGGAAAATTATCTCAGATTTTGCCGCTCGCCGGATTTTGGTTTTGTGCAATTGTGACCTTCTAACTTTCGGCTTTGATTTAGCGCTCAACGCTGGGGTCAAGGACGTGACTGTAGAATGTATGAGTGATCTGAGGCCAACCAAGTCACTGCCTCTCCAGCTCCAGAAGTGGGGCAGGGTGCTGAGGCGCAAGGATGAGCCCGCCTTGATCTTTGATCACGCCAACAACTTTGACACCCACGGCCTGCCATGTCAGGAGCGTGAGTGGTCCCTTGCGAGTGAGGACAAGGACCAGCGCGAGCAGGGAGAGCGTGATGTGGAGGTCCGGCAGTGCCCAATCTGCTACCGCTGCCACGAGCCGACACCGACCTGCCCGTCATGCGGGTATGAGTATCCTATAGTGAGCCGCGAGGTTCAGGAGCTGGAGGGTGAGCTGGAGGAGGTTGACCCCAAGGTGGTACGGGCGAAGAGAGCCAGCGAAGAGTACCGATGCGAGACCTTAGAGGACTGGCAGGCGCTGGGTAAGGAGCGTGGCCACAAGCCCGGCTGGGCATTCCATAGATTTACAAACATGAGGCCGAGGGACTGATGAGATACACCTGCCCCACAGTCCTGTTCTCCGGCCGGGATGCCGAGGATGCCAAGGCATATATGAGGAGGTTTGGGCTATCCACTGAGGACGTGAAGATCACGCAGGGCGCTGAGACTGGTCAGGTTAACGTAAAGATACGAGAGGGTAAACATGTCGAACTCAGAGAAAGAAACGAACATACTACAGAGGTGCAGGCTGGCGGCTCACAAGTACGGTCTGCAACTGTTTCGTAATAATGTCGGCCAAGCGTGGATGGGCAACAAGCTGGTGTGGAGTAAGGATCGTAGAGTGCTGACAATCTATGGCCCAAGACCTGTGAAATTTGGGCTTGCCAAAGACAGTGCTGATCTGATAGGACATAGGTCTGTTCTGGTGACGCCCGATATGGTCGGTGAAACGATAGCCATTTTCGTTAGCGCAGAGGTTAAGAAACCAGGTAAGAAATTAACCCCCGGACAGGAAAACTGGATGAGAGAAGTGAGGAGGGCAGGTGGCCTAGCTGATGTGGTCCACAGCCCTGACGATTTAAAGAAATTTGACACAGGTTCGTGTCTTTGATAGAATATAAGTATAGGAGAAATTTAATGCCGCAAGAACAACAAATGCCAACAGAGCAGGAGCTTCACTTCGCTCAGACATATACTCAGAACCTCATGGCTTGGTCGCAGACCCAGATCAACGAGTGGGAGAACGTGCTGCCAGCAGAGGCGCTGATGGATGGCGTGATCGCCGGGATGGTCTCCAACCTGTACTCTATACTGCAAGCCAAGGGGTACACCTTCGAGCAGACTAGAGACGCTTTGAAGATCGCCATAGATGGTATGTACGAGAACACAAAAGCTAATCATAAGGTGGTGAATTAGATGCACATTAATGAGATATGCAGAAGAGTTGTTGAGTATGAGAACGGTAAGTTCGGAATACAGTCTAGACACCTAGGTAGTAAGGCGTGGCTTGATGGTTTTCCAAGATATGATACCGAGGAAGAGGCTAGATCTTATATTGATAACCAGAAAGTAAAGAGAGTATGTGATGGCAAAAGCGAACCATAAGGTGAACTGATGAGTAAATCATTTGAGGCATTCAAGAAGTATGAAAGTGCACAGGCCGTTGTGCGTGCCTTAGCCTCCAGAAACTCTGCCGGATTGAGCCAAAGAGAGAGGTTTGAGGCGAGTGTTGAATATGAGAAGGCCACAACTGAGGCGTTTAAAACCTACCAAGCCTATCAGGAGGCGCTGAGCGATGACAGCTAAAGAGAAACAGCCCACTAATTATAAGGAGTACCTTGGAGATGGTGTTTATATGGACTTCGATGGGTTCCATATAGTCCTAACCACAGAGGATGGGATCAGCGTTCAGAACACCGTCTATCTTGAGCCAGAGTTCCCTGAACGCATAGCGCAGTATCGTGACAGAGTACATGAAAGGATAAAGAAATGAATTTCAAAGATGATGGTGCAATACCTGAGGTTTTAAAGACAACCGTGTACGTTTCTATATGTGTAGAGAGCGAGTACGAATGGATGATAGGCGAGGTAAATATAAGTAATAGTAATTTTGCAGAGAATGATGGCGGCTACATCTTCCTTGGCTCTATTGACGTTGAGATACCACTTAACACAATAGCCATAGATTTTAATAGTAGGGAGATCGAAGGACTAGAGAAGAAAAAACAAAAGGAGCTTGCTAGGCATCATGTTCAGATGAAAGAGTATCAAGACAGAATAGATAGCCTGCTTGCCATCGAGTACCAACCGGAGGAAGCAGCATGAGCGCGGAGAAAAAACAGTCCACTAAAGCAGAACTGTTCAAGGACATGGACATCGAGGACTATCACAGCCAGACCGATGTGCTGTCCAAGTCCATGCTCTCAAAGTTTGCTGACTGCCCAGCGCGGTTCGACTACCTCTACAACAAGGGCGGTGAGCAGGAGAGCAGCCCATCGCTTGAGCTGGGCAAGCTTGTGCATGTGCTCGCGCTGGAGCCGGAGCTATATAAAGATCAGTACGCACTCACGCCTGATACATATATCAATGACAAGGGCGAGGAAAAAGGATGGCGCAACGACATGCGTATCAAGCCCGTAGCCGAGTGGCATGAGAGTGTTGGTGATAAGGCTGTCATCTCCAAGGCTGTACTTGAGCAAGCGCAGGAGATGGCAAAGGCTATCACGAGCGATACTTACGCCAATGCTCTGCTTGACGGTGATGGCTATGTCGAGGCTTCGATCTTCTTTGAGTACGAGGGTATAAAATTTAGATGCAGGCCGGATGACATGAAGAACAACGGTCTTATCAATGATCTCAAGATCACGCGCAGCAACAAGCCCGGACTGTTCCAGAGGGACGCTTGGAATTTTGGCTATCACCTGTCTGTCGCACTGACCACTATAGGATATGAGGCGCTGTACGGTAAGAAGCCGGAGGACTATACATTCATCTGCGTGGAGCAAGAGGCTCCGTACATCGTCCAGTGCTACAACACCTATAGTACGTTCGATCCGATGACCGGCCTGTCGCTGTACGACATGGGCATGTTCGAGCTTGATAGGCTGATCGAGAGATATAAAGAGTGCAAGGATGCCGACCACTGGCCTGCGTACTTCGAGGGTATACAACCGCTCGGTGCGCCGGGGTGGGCCGTTAAGCAGATGATGGAGGGAGAGTGAGATGACAGGTAACGCACTGACAGTAATAACCGAGAAGCTAACCTCTAAGGATATGAGCAAGCAGCTTACCGTGGCGCTTGACCTCAACCCTGATGATGAGGCTGGTCACAGGGAGGCGTTTAAATATGCGTCCTCCGTGATAGCCGAGATAGCCAAGACGCAGGGCGCTGAGTATGGCGACCTGACCAAGTGCGACCCGCAATCAATATGCAGGGCTGTCATAGATGCTGCCACGTTCAAGGTACAAATTGACGGGCGTAAGATGGCTCACCTTGAGAGCCGCTACGACAAGGCGGTAGGTGGCCCGGTAGCCACGCTCCAGATCGACACGAACGGGTTCATCGCCAAGATCAAGGAGGCACACCCTGATGCTGAGTTTAAGATACAGCCAGTGTATAAGGGTGACGATATATCTATAAAAACAGAGGGCGGAGTGCAGTCATTCGACTATAGCTCAAACAACCCCTTCGGCAAACTACAGGACTTAGAGGGTGTCGTTGTCCAGATTAGCTACACCAACGGCGGCAGGATGACGAGCGATGTTCACACAGTCTCACGCGCTGACCTCAACATGATAGCGTCCAAGGGCAAGGGGCTGGCATGGAAGGACTTCCCGCTTGAGAGAATGAAGACAGCCGCGCTCAAGCAGGCCGCTAAATGGCACTTTAGACAGAACTCTCTGCTGCAAAAGATCATCGCGTATGACAACAAAAACTTTGACCTGCAACACCAGCCAGCAGCAGCGACACGCTCTAGCATCATTGATAATATCAATAAGGAACTGCAAGAGCCTGAGAAGAAAGAGCCGGAGGTTATCGAGGCTGAGGTGGTAGATGAGCCTGAGCCTGAGATCGAGATGGGTGACTACGAAGCACTGAAAGATGCAGGTGATGCCGCCGCCGATGAGGGCGTTGAATCCTATACAAGCTGGCTGGCTGGCCTCGATGCTGAGACTGAGAAGCCGCTGATTAAGCAGCATCACAAGGACTGGACCAAGACAGCCAAGGAGGTAGACCCGGTATGACACCAAAGGAACTTAAAAAATTCGGAGAGACATTATTCATGTCGAAGTATTGGAAGTCTTTCCTCATGCGTAAAATCGAGGTGTCCCGTCCGACTGTCAACAGGTGGGTTACAGGCGAGACTGCGATGAATGATGTGTATGAGGAGAAGCTGCTAAAGGTGCTTGTGAAGCAGAAAGAAGCTGTAGACAAGCTGGTTGATTACTATGTGAGAAAGGGGAAATTATGAGTGATTTTTTCGCAGGTATATTGTACCTATTTATTATATTGGTTTGCCCGTTAGCGTGGTTTACTCATGTGATCGTGTGCTTGATACAGGCAAAGTATTTATTATTAATAGCAGGGGCCTTTGTTTTCCCTGTAGGTATAATCCACGGCATAGGTCTGTGGTTTGGCGTTAGCTGGTGAGGAGGGAACTATGAGTAGCGATGAAAAGAATTGGGTGATATTTTTCTTAGTTGTATTTTTGACAGCAGCGATAGCGCAAGGGTCATATCTGTATGGCAAGATCGGTGTCTATCAGTGCAACACAGAGATTATTGAAGCGCAGCCCTTGTCTGATCGCGCATCACAAGATAGTCCTTAATCATCTCAATAACCGTAGGGCAGTCACAGACTGTAAGCTCGTCGGCAGCTTTTACCTGAGTCTGCTTGCTGTACTCCCTGACATCAGGAAGCGCCAGTCTGGCCTCTTTATTAAAACTTGCCCCGGTACAGCCGCTCAATAAGCTGCACAGTATCAGGGCGGTTATTGCTAATCTCATTTTGCTTCTCTTCTATTGCGATTACTTTAGTTACGTTTCTATTCCGCTCGGTCTGGACACCTTTGTTGTACGCGACAAGGTGTGAGACGCCAAGGCTAATCAGCACAGCGCCAAGCGCAAACAGTCTCCAGTATTTTATCAGCGCGATCATAAATCCCTATACTCTTTCCACGGTAGCTGCCAGTGAGGGCCATCTTTAAATGTCACGAAATCCCCGCCCCATTCGACAGGTATCCCAAGCTCATCAGCAGACGCTTTCATGGCGACAGCGATCACATCATATAGCGGCCAATCCCATGCGACCTGACCATCAACCCAAGCGCCAAGATCGACAGCGTGTCCAGTCAGGTGTCTGCTTTTCATGGTCTTTGATGCGCCGCTGTTAAATAAAATCCTCTGTCTGTCTAAAGACCTTAGACCCTCAAGAACGGTGAAATCTATAGTGGTTATTTTTATTGCGCGATAGACAACGGCTTGCAGATCAGGGTGTACCCCTTTGAGCTTCTGCTTGCTTTTCTTACCTAGAGAATAACTCACTTGTCCACCTTATCATTCCACACCGCACCAAATATGTAAGACCCGATCACAGCACCAGCCAAAGCAAACGCGCTCGTTACGGCAGACTCGGCTACGGTGGTGTCCTTGGTGAGCGAGATCATAACGGTGAGGGCGCAGAACATCAGAGTGCTGATTACAACTTTGCGCCTAAAGCTCCACGGCTTCTGTCCTTTATTCCTGTTCATCATCCTTATCCGGCATATCTTTAGCCGCCTCTATGACACCGATCCTGTAAGCTCTGAGTATCTTGGTTTTCTCAGGACTTGCGACCCTAATCATAGCGTCAAGGGTGTTTAAGATAGGCTCTACAGCTCCCTTGGTTGCTATGCCAGCAACGTCCTGAGCTGCCGCTGCACTTGCTCCTGCGACATTCATGTTGGCAAGCTGTTTCTTACGTTGCTCGAACCTAGCCATAGGTGTCTCAAGCTCTTTACCTGCCTTCGGAGCCATGTTGCCCCTAGCATACAAAAGCCTGCTCTGCTTCTCCATAGACTCAGAGAAGCCCTTACCTGGGGCAACCGCCTCGATACTGTCTTTTACTCCATCACGAAGACCTTTGTTGATAATCTTCATGGAGTTAAGAGCGGCCTCATCATCAAATATATTCTTATAGTTAGCCTCCATGACATCATCCATCTCTCTGCGAGCTTGGTACAAACCATAGGCGTTATTGTCATACTTG
>JAJFGO010000114.1 GCA_021776095.1 Kiloniellaceae bacterium
GCCGCTCGGTGGTCCATGTGGTCGAGGGCCTGGTCCAGGTTAAGAACCTGGCCAGTGGCCGTAGCACCCTGGTGCGCCCGGGCCAAACCGGTGCCGTGATGCGCGATGGCGCGGCCGACGTCCAAGTGGAGGGCGGCGTTGCCGATGGTGCGCCAATCGACCAAGCGGCATCCTCGGCCCCGGCCGTCAGCGAGACGGCCGCCCAAGCGGTGTCCGCTACTCCGGCCGTCAGCGTGGCGGCGACCCAGGTGGTTTCGACGACCTCGACCGTGGAAACCAGAGGAAACTCCGGCGTGGTTAAGATCGAGCAGGCCCTCGGCGCCAAGACGCTCGATCTGACTAAATCGACCAAGGGCCTGGTACGTGCCGCGAGCCGTGCCGCGCCCCAGGCGGCCGTCGGCAAGGGACCAGTAGCTAGCGAAATGCCCGGCGGAAGCGGCCTGACCACGGCCCGCGCCAATGGCGGACAAGCCCTGGCTCTCGGCCAAAGCGCTAAAGTCGCGGCCAGTTCGAGCAAGGCTACTGGCAACGGCCTCGCCCTTGGGCGGAGCACCACAGCCACGGCTAATCTGAGCCAGGTTAGGACTACGGGTCTTGCGCTTGGCCAGAGCGTCAGCGCGAGTCTGAGCAATGCCGGGGGCAATGGTGTCGCCCCTGGCCAGAGCGCCAGCGCCAGTCTCAGCAACCAAACCGGGAATGGCAGAGGCCTAGCGGTCGGTCAGGGCCTCAGCCCCAACCCAGGCCTGGGCCAGAGTAACGCGGGTGGTAATGGCAACGGCAAGGCCAAGGGCCACGAAAAATAGCCGGCTGTCGGTCTCGGCGCACAGAATCGCCGAGAGCGGCGCTGATACCCTAAGATGATCATCCTGAATCTCAAGAAACACGGGCTGCCCATGGGGCGGCCCGTGTCGCGTGCGGACCCAAATGACCCCCAACGCTGCTGGTCGCCTATGGGGCGGACCGGGCGGGGCATTTGTAGAACGTTAGGATGCTCCCGTTAAGGTTACCCCCGCCGAGGCACCCAAAGGGCCGGCGGCCGGATTGATCACACACGGCGCTTCATGCCCAAGTTCTCCCTGAATCTTAACCGCAAGGTCGGCGCCCTGGCGATTGTGGTCGCGCTCGCCGTGATTGATATCGCCGGCGTTCTGGTGCCCGTCGACCGCGCCTTGATGGACCTGCGGTTCCGCCTGCTGGAGCGCCCGGCCAGCGGCGATCTGGTGATCGTCCAGATCGACCCCTACAGCCTTCGCGAATTGGATCTCTGGCCCTGGCCGCGCAATTACTACGCGGCGCTAATCGACCGCCTGTTGGCCACCGGCGTGCGCGAGATTGCCATCGACGTCGACTTCAGCGCGCGCAGCACCGAAGCGAACGACCGGGCTCTGGCCGAGGCCCTGGCCCGGGCCGGCAACCGGGTCATTTTGCCCGGATTCCGCCGCGAGGCCGCGCCGGAATTGGCCGGTGGCCAAGTATTCGATACCATGCCGAGGCCCGAGTTCATGGCCCACGCGCAGATCGGCAGCATCAACGTTTCGCCGGCGCCGGATGGCCTGATCAGGCGTGTGAGCGACGTCCAGGATCTATTCGATCGAAGACAGCCGTCGTTCTTCGCCCTGCTCGCTGGTCCGGCGGCGGTCCAAGATCGGTCCTTCTATATCGACTACGGGATCGATCCGAACACGATCCCGCGGGTATCCTTTGTCGATGTCATGCGGGGCCGCTATGCCCATGAGGACTTGGCCGGCAAGTCCGTCATTGTCGGCACCACCGCGGCGGAGCTTGGCGACACCCTGCCCGTGCCGCTTCACCGCTCCATGGCGGGGCCGGCGGTTCAGGCGCTGGCCTATGAATCGCTTCGACAGGGCCGCGATATCCAGATTTTCGGGTCAGCGCTCTCGGTGCCGATCACCGCGCTTCTGGTGGTGGTCTTCACGATATTTTTTGCCAGGCTGAGCTGGCGCTGGGCCGTCGTGAATTGTGTCGTCGGCATGGCCGCGATCGAGGCGATGGCGATCGCACTACAGGCGGCGGTGCCGATCGCGCTGACCACGGCGCCCTGGATGGGCGCGGCAGCCTTGTCGCTCATGCTGGCGCTTTGGCGCCACGCCGAAGCTCAGGCGCGCCATATCCTGGAGCAAAGAGAAACCATCGCGACCCGGCGTGCCTTGATGGACCGTATGGTCGAAAACAGCTTCGATGGCATCCTTATCGCCGATCACGCCGGGGCGATAACTCTTATCAACAGGGCCGCCGAGGCGATCCTGCACTTGCCTGCCGGCGAGGCCATGGGCCGGCCGCTGGATGAGGTTCTGCCCGGTGCGGGTGAACTCATGTCTACGATCGTGCCGATCTGGGACGAAGACCAGGAACTCGAATACTGGCGGCCCGCCGAAATCACGATCCGGCGCCACGACGGTTCGCAGGTCGCCATCGAGTTGACCATCGGTGCGGTCGACCTGGCGCCGTTTTGGCGTGGCCGCCAGGAAGTCGACGCCAAACGAAACTTCCACACCTTTACCTTCCGCGACATTTCCGAGCGACAGGCGGCTCAGGAAGCCCAGCGGAACGCGACCGAGCAGGCCCTAGCCTCCAGTCGCGCCAAGACCGAGTTCCTGGCCAACATGAGCCATGAACTGCGCACGCCCTTGAACGCGATCATCGGGTTCTCGGAAATGATAACCAGCGAGGTCTTCGGGCCGGTCGAGCCACCGACCTACCGTGCATATGTCACAGACATCGGCGACTCCGGCAAACACCTACTGAAGATCATCAACGATGTCCTCGATGTTTCCCGGATCGAACTCGGTGAGTCCAAGCTTATGGAGGAAGAAGTCGATTCCATCGACTTGTTGCAAACCTGTATCAAGATCGCGGACGGTTGGCCCAGTTCTTTGGAACGCGAATTCACCTTCGATTTGGCGCCAGGCTTGCCAAGTATCAACGCCGACGCCCGGATCCTGAAGCAGATTGTAGTCAACCTCCTGTCGAACGCCTTCAAATTTAGTGGCAAAGGTGACCGCGTCGAGCTTTCGGCCGCGCTCGACCCTGAAGGCGCCTTGGCCATTGCCGTGAAAGACAGCGGTATCGGCATCGCGCAGGAAAACCTGCCGAGGTTGACCGAGGCCTTTTATCAAGTCGACGGCAGTCACACGCGCGAGTTCGAGGGCGTTGGCCTCGGCCTATTTTTGGTCACGAACTTCGTGGATCTGCACGGCGGGGCGTTCTCGATCGACAGCGAGCTCGGGGTCGGCACCACGGCTACCGTGCGCCTGCCGGCGGAAAGAGTCCTTCGGCCTTCGGACAATGCCGCCTTGACTGCTTAGCCCGCCGGTCGAACCTCCGATTTCTGGGTCAGATCGCCGGCGCTCCAAAGGTAGAATGCGAGCAGAGCCTGGTCGCTGGTTCGGATGGCGTGCCAACACTGCGACGGTGTATGGACGAGCGCGCCGGGTGGCCGCGGCACGAAGCCGCGATCCGCCTTAAGCCAATCGGCGGTTCCCGCCAGGACCAGGTATGCCTCTTCCGCCTCGTGCCGGTGGCGCGGATACTCGATCCCCGGGCCCAGCAATAGGAAGCCACAGGCTATCGTGTCGCTGACGAAGGGGCCGCGTTGGCCAAGCAACTCCGTCCAGCCATAGCGTTCCAGGAACCCGGCGCTGAAGTCGGCGGCGCCGTAGGTTTGACCCCAAGCAAGGTGCGGCGCCGCGCGGCACAGGACCGCGCATAGGTCGCGCGTATCGGGGGCGGCCTGGTCTTCGATGCCGTCCAGCCATGCCATGACCGGCAGCGGCCGGGGCAGAACGTCGCGCCGGGCGGGCGGGCCTTCCGGCAAGGCCATGCGCAAATGGTCCCAGTGCGGATCGGCCAGTGCCCGCCGGGCAAAGGCCAGGGTGGTCCCAAGCAAATCTTCGGCGGGTTCGGTCATCGGGCCGGTTCCGTGGGCCGCGTATGGCGAGAAGTCGCCTATTGTGCCGCACGCCGGCTTGGCGGTCACGAGGCGCCGCGGCGTTAGGGTCGGGCTAGGCGCGAGCCCATAGGATGCGGGCAAGGGCCCGATTTGGCTGGCCCCCGCGGATCGGCCGACCTTTGGCCCCTGGGTCGCGGCGCGCTGCCCGGCTGGACCCGGTTCGACGGCTGAGGTATCAATCCAAGAAGCCATGGGAAAAGGCTCATATTGAACACCAATCCCGGCGCTACCGGGGTGACTATATGGGAGGCCGACAGATTTCAATTCCGGCCATGCAATTTGGGCTGTGGGCGCCGCGCGGGCATAGGCGGTACCTCAGATGGATCGGCCGCTTGGCTGCGGCGGCGCTTGTGTCTGGAGCCGTAGTCTGGGGGGTTTATGCTTGGTCGCAGACCATCTTCCTGAAGGAGACTCAGGACCGCGCCCGGGCGACCTTGGCCTTGTACACCGAGGGCTTGGAAGGCGCGTTCCGCAAGTACGAGGCGATACCCGAGCTTCTCGCCCGGCGGGCCGAAGTGATCGCGCTGTTTCGCGACAAGGACGCGCCGGCCGCTGTGGCGCGAGCCAACCGCCTGAGCGAGGACGTGAACCGCACGACCGGTGCGGAAGCCACCTATTTCATGGACACAGATGGCCACACCTTCGCGGCCAGCAATTGGCGCGGCGATCTGCCTTTCGTCGGCCAGAACTTCAGTTATCGGCCGTACTTCCAGGCGGCCATGGAAGGCCGGCTCGGCCGATACTTTGCGCTCGGAACCACGTCGAACAAACGCGGCTATTACTTTGCCTACCCGGTGAAGGATGAAGCGGAAACCCTTGGCGCTGTTGTCGTCAAGGTCGATGTGGAGAGGATCGAGGCGGCTTGGGCTACCGGGGGCGACGACGTCATGGTGACCGATGCGAACGGCGTCGTCTTCATCACGAGCCGGCCGGAGTGGCGTTTTAAAACGCTCTTTCCATTGAGCGAAGCGGCGATCGGGCAAATCACCAGGGACCGGCAATACAACCTGGCGGATCTGACGCCGCTCGATCTGGCCCCCTGGATCGCCGGCGGTGCGGCGTCGGGTCTTGTGCGCATCCGCGCCGGGGGGCGCGGGCCGGGCCCGAATGCCGAGGCTAGGCAGGCGACCGAGTATTTGGTCGAGGCGCGCCATGTGCCTGAGGCGGATTGGACGGTACATATTTTGGCCGACACCCGCTCTGCCCGCGCGCAGGTCACCACGACGGTGGCTATCAGCGTCCTGGTCTGCCTAATCGCAATCCTCTCGGCAGCGATCGTGGAGCAGCACCGCCGCCGCCTCGTGGACCGGATCGCCCTGGAGCGCGCGGCGGCGGAACGCCTGGAGCAAAACGTGCGCGAACGGACCGCCGATCTGACCGAGACCAATTTGCACCTGGAGCGGGAGATCGCCGAGCGCGAGGTCACCGAAGCCGCCCTGCGCCGGACCCAGGAGGAACTGGTCCAGGCTGGCAAGCTGGCTGCCCTGGGGCAAATGTCCGCCGCCCTCAGCCACGAATTCAACCAACCGCTGGCCGCCATCCGATCCTACGCGGAAAATGCCGCGATGCTGATCGGCCGGGGCCGGCAGGAGGAAGCGAGCGACAACTGCGCGCGGATCCGCGATCTGACCGGCCGCATGGCAGATATCAGCAAACACCTGAATGCCTTTGCCCGCAAGCCGCGCGGCCAACTGGGACCGGTCCGGCTCGATCAGGTGATCCAGGATACCCTGGAGTCCCTGCACGGCCGTCTGGATGCCGCGCGCGCGCGCGTGGAATTGGCGGGCGAGGCGCGGGTGCCGCCGGTGATCGCCGGGCGCGTGCGCTTGCAACAGGTGCTGACCAACCTTTTGCTGAATGCGCTCGACGCTATGGCGAACCAGGCCGCGCCCAGGATCGAAATTACCGTGGAGGCGGCGGCCAACCAGGTCCGCGTGGCGATTCGCGATCACGGCGACGGGATCGCCCAAGAGGTCTTGCCGACGATTTTCGATCCCTTCGTGACGACCAAGCAGGTGGGCAGCGGTCTGGGTCTCGGTCTGTCCATTTCCTACAACATCGTCAAAGATTTCGGGGGCTCTCTTAGCGCCGCCAATCACCCGGACGGCGGGGCGCTCTTTGTGCTTGAGCTGGCGGCGGCCGACGTGCCGGCTGCGCTCGCCGCTAACGCTTAACAGCGGGGTGTCATGGCCAAGGGCATAGTCTATTTCATCGATGACGAAGCCGAATTGCGCCATGCGGTGAAGCAAGGCTTGGAACTGGCCGGCTTCACTGTCGAATGTTTCGATTCGGCGATCGCGGCGATCGAGCGTCTATCGCATCGCTTCTCCGGGGTCGTGGTCAGCGATATCAAGATGCCCGGCATCGATGGCATCGCATTCATGCAAAAATCGCTGGAGATCGACCCGGCCATCCCGGTGGTGCTGGTCACCGGACATGGCGGCGTCACCATGGCGGTTCAGGCCATGCGCGACGGCGCATACGACTTCATCGAGAAACCCTTCGATATCGCGCATCTAGCTGCGGTCGTTGCACGTGCCGCCGAGAAGCGCCGTTTGGTCCTGGACAACCGGGCCTTGCGCAATGAAATGGGCGACGGCACAGGTCTGGAAGCGGTCCTGGTCGGGCGTTCGGCGGCCATGGAACGCCTACGTCAAGAGACACTCGCCATCGCCAATGCCGATGCGGACGCCTTGATCCTGGGCGAGACCGGCGTCGGCAAGGAAGTGGTGGCCCGCGCGCTGCATCAGTTCGGGCCGCGCCAGGGCGCGCCGTTTGCCGCGATCAATTGCGGAGCCTTGCCCACCGAAATCATCGAAAGCGAACTCTTCGGCCACGAGGCCGGCGCCTTCACCGGCGCGACCCGGCAAAGGATCGGTCGCCTCGAGCATGCCAAGGGCGGCACGATTTTTCTGGACGAAATCGAAAGCATGCCGCTCGACCTGCAGGTCAAGCTCTTGCATGTGATCGAGGACCGCAGCGTCGTTCGCATCGGCGCCAACACGCCGATCCCGCTCGACGCGCGTTTCACGGCGGCGTCCAAGGTGGATTTGGAGGCGGCCTGCCGGGAAGGCCGGTTCCGTCAGGACCTTCTGTACCGTTTGAACGTGGTCACGATCCGGATCCCGCCGCTGCGCGAGCGCCCTGAGGACATTCCGCATTTGTTCCACCACTTGACCCGTCAGGCGCGGGCCCGCTATCGGCGGGATATTCCTGAGATAAATGAAACCGTTCTGGCTCAACTCGCGGCCCACGACTGGCCCGGCAACGTGCGCGAACTGCGCAATGCCGCCGATCGTTTCGTGCTGCAATTGGGCGAGGCGGTGGCGGTTACGCCATCGCCTGGCGGTGCCGGCGCCGTGTCTTTGGCCGAGCGGGTCGATAATTTCGAGAAGAGCGTCCTGGCGTCCGAGTTGGCGCGCAACGAAGGCAGCATGAAGGCGACCTACGAGCGCCTGGGCCTGTCCCGCAAGACCCTCTACGACAAGCTGCAAAAGCACGGGATCAAACGCGGGGACCTGTCGTCCGCCTGAAACATGCGGAAAAGGTCCTGCGGCGCCATGTCTGGAAACCTACCCGGCTGGCATGGCGGGTGTAGCGAATCTCACACATCGGCGCCGCTTATTGAGATACCTCAAGTCTGGCCAAGGGCGCAGGCACTAGGGTTTATCCACGATCCATCGTAAAAATCCCCAACTGGCACGGTATTTGCTGCTGGGGTGTGAGGCCGTGGCCCGATGCCTTTCGCGCGGGCAAATCTGTTGGTGCGATGCTGGTGCTACGGTATCATCGGTTAAATTGCCGCTCTGCGACGGCCAAGAGAAACGCTCCGTGAAAGCGGCTAATAGGGAGAAGATAAATGAACCGGTTCAAGTTCTTCGTTGCCACCGCCGCCATGACGCTCGCCGCGGCCGCGACGAATTCGGCCTTCGCGTCGGAGGCATGCCAGGACGGCGAGATCGTCATCAAATTCAGCCATGTCACCAACACCGATAAGCACCCAAAGGGTATTGCCGCGTCCCTCTTGGAGAAGCGAGTGAACTCGGAGATGAACGGCAAGGTCTGCATGGAGGTCTTCCCGAGCTCTCAGCTCTACAACGACGACCAGGTCCTCGAGGCCATGCTGGCGGGCGATGTTCAGATGGCGGCGCCGTCGCTTTCGAAGTTCGAGAAGTTCACCAAGAAGTTCCGACTTTTCGACCTGCCCTTCATGTTCGACGACATCAATGCGGTTGACCGCTTCCAGAACTCCAAGGACGGTCAGAAGCTTAAGGACGCCATGAAGCGCCGCGGGCTGAAGGGCCTGGCCTTCTGGCACAATGGCATGAAGCAGATCTCGGCCAACAAGCCACTTATGGTGCCGGCTGACGCCGCCGGGCTCAAGTTCCGGGTCCAACCCTCCGACGTCTTGGTCGCTCAGATGGAAGCGTTGGGCGCCAACCCGCAGAAGATGGCCTTCTCAGAGGTCTATGGCGCCCTGCAGACCGGGGTTGTCGATGGCCAGGAGAACACCTGGTCCAATATTTACGGCAAGAAGTTCTTCGAGGTTCAGGATGGCATCACCGAGTCGAACCACGGCATCATCGACTATCTCGTGGTCACCTCCACGGAGTGGTGGGATGGACTGCCCGGCGATGTGCGCGACCAGCTCGCGACCATCCTGGACGAGGTCAAGAAGACTCGCAACGCAGAGTCCACGCGAGTCAACGAAGAGGCCAAGCAGGCGATCGTCGCCGCCGGCGGAAAGGTCCGCACGCTGAACGCGGAGCAACGCCAGATGTGGGTCGCTGCCATGAAACCCGTCTGGGCAAAGTTCGAAAAGGACGTCGGCACAGATTTGATCGCCGCCGCCCAGGCCGCGAACGCGACCAACTAAAGGCCTTCGGAAAGGGTGAAACCCGGTTCGGCCTGCGCGCCGGGCCGGGCCCCTTCCCCCTAATCCGGCAGGGCCGCCACCGCAGGGGGACGGGCGTCCATGCATGTCGAGCCGAAAACCAAACTCGGTCGGGTGATAAACGAGATCGAGGAGACCCTGATCGCGGTCATCCTCGGCCTCATGACCCTGGTCACTTTCGCCAACGTCGTCGCGCGCTATGTTTTCAATGCCAACATCCTCTGGGCGTTGGAAACCACCGTGTTTCTTTTCGCCTGGCTAGTGCTGATCGGCGCCTCCTACTGCGTCAAGACCCGCGCACACCTCGGCGTCGATGTCGTCCTCAACATGGTCTCGCCCGGCGTCCGGCGTATCCTCGCTCTCTTGTCAGTCGCGGCGTGCCTGGCCTTCAGTGTGCTTCTGCTGATTGGTTCCTGGAACTACTGGGCGCCCTTTGCTGCCGTGCCCATGCTCGACGGCACCCTCAAGGACCAAGCGTGGTACGAGGTCAACGACATTCCCATGCTGGATTTCCTGCGCTTTATCGAGGCCTCCATGAACGAGGGCGAGGCCTACGAGAAGATGCCTCGCTTCATCCCTTACGCCGCCTTGCCGCTCGGGTTGTTCCTCCTGACCTTCCGCTTTGTTCAGTTGGCCTGGCAGGTGATCGCGGGCCATACCGACATGATCATCGCCAGTCATGAGGCGGAGGAGTTGGTTGAGGAAACCGCCGCCAAAGCCGAGCGGGAGGGCTGAACCATGGATGTCGCCTTTCTCTTCATCATGGTGATCGGCCTTTTGCTGATCGGCGTGCCGATCGCCGTCTCGCTGGGCCTCAGCTCGATCATCTTCCTGATGATCTATTCGGACGGTTCGCTGGGATCGATCGCGCAAACCCTGTTCAACGCTTTCGCCGGGCACTTCACGCTTTTGGCGATACCCTTCTTTATCCTTGCCTCGACCTTCATGTCGACCGGTGGGGTGGCCCGGCGGATCATCCGCTTCGCGATCGCCGTGGTCGGGCATTTCCAGGGCGGCTTGGCCATTGCCGGCGTCTTTGCCTGCATGCTGTTTGCGGCGCTGTCCGGCTCGTCGCCGGCCACGGTGGTCGCCATCGGGACGATCGTCATCGCCGGCATGTGTCAGGTCGGCTACACCAAGGACTTCGCCGCTGGCGTGATCTGCAATGCGGGTACTCTCGGCATTCTCATTCCGCCTTCGATCGTGATGGTGGTTTACGCCTCGGCCGTGGATGTGTCGGTCGGCCGGATGTTCCTGGCCGGCGTCATCCCCGGTCTCCTCGCGGGGCTGATGCTCATGGTGGGCATTTATGTGACCGCGAAGATTCGCAACCTGCCGGCCCAGCCCTGGGCCGGTTTCGGCGAAATCCTGGCCTCGGCCCGCGACGCCGCCTGGGGCTTGCTCCTGATCGTTATCATCCTCGGCGGCATCTATGGCGGCATCTTCACACCGACCGAAGCAGCCGCGGTTGCTGCGGTCTACGCCTTTTTCATCGCCAATTTCGTCTACAAGGACATGGGGCCCCTGAAAGGCGAGGGCGACCAGCGCCACTCTTTCCTGTCGCGGCCACACAGCGTGATCTCGGTTTTCGTCCACCCAGACACCAAGCGCGCGCTGCTCGAGGCCGGCAGGACCACCATCATGCTGCTGTTCATCATTGCCAACGCGCTGATCCTCAAGCATGTGCTGACCGAGGAGCAGATCCCGCAGTCGATCGCCGGGGCCATGCTCAGCGCCGGTTTCGGGCCGATCATGTTCCTGATAATCGTCAATGTGATCCTGCTGATCGGCGGCCAATTCATGGAGCCTTCGGGCCTGATCGTGATCGTCGCGCCGCTCGTCTTTCCGATCGCCATCTCCCTTGGGATCGACCCAATCCACTTGGGCATAATCATGGTTGTCAACATGGAGATCGGCATGATCACACCGCCGGTCGGCCTCAACCTCTTTGTCACCTCAGGGGTTACCGGCATGCCCATGATGCGGGTGGTCCGGGCCGCGCTGCCTTGGCTCGGGATCATGTTCGTCTTCTTGATCCTGGTGACGTATATTCCCTGGCTCTCGACCGTCGTGCCGAATTCGTTGATGGGACCGGAGATCATCATCAAGTGAGGCCGGCCCCGAAATCGTGCGTGGGGCAACGCAGGGCGGGGGATGGGGGCCTAACTCCCCCGGGAGTCAATAACCGGTAAGAGAGGCGGTGTATTGGGTTGGTTTAAGCGAAAATTTATGGCAAATTTTACAGAGCTATTCTCTTGTTATTGCGAATATACTGCGAAATACGAAGCGATTGCTTTGCATTTGGCATTTAGTTCACGGGTTGTAAACAGCCTGCGGGCATAGTACGACGGTCTCAAACAAGAAAAGGGGCTCGTGCGATGAAGCGGGTTTGGAAATACTCCCTACATGCTGCCGCCGGTCTGGGCTTTCTGTTGCTGGCCGACGCGTCGCAGGCCGGGCAGAACGGTGCCTTTGATTTCGTCTCCGCGTCCAAGCTGGCCGCCGATGGCCGTGCTGCCGTTGCGGGCGACTCGCGGCTTCTTCAGGTTGCCGGGCACATGACCTCGCAAACGGCCAATATGCCGGTCGGGACGATTCGCCTGCGGGTGATCGCGGAAGTCGGCGGCAAGGCTCTGCGCGAGCGGATCCATTGGAAGGTCATGACTTACGGCAAGGACAAGGCCGGCAAGCGCCATCAGGTCGCCGAGGTGACCGAGGCAACCCCGGAACTGGTCCTGCCGGCTGGATGGTATGTCGTCCATGCTCAAATGCCCGGCAAGACCATCAAGCATCCGGTCGAGGTGACCGCCGGAAAGACCTTCAAGTACACGTTGGTCAAGCAGTAAGGGTTACTCAGCGGGATACGCGCGCCGCCCAATTAGGCGGCGCACCGAAGACCAAACGGGGCCGCGCCTTAAAGGGCGCGGCCCTTTCTTCGTTGCCGGGTCATTTTCCAATCATGGGCAGGTTCAGGCCCTGTTCCCGGGCGCACTCAATTGCTGTGTCGTAGCCCGCGTCGGCGTGGCGCATGACCCCGGTGCCGGGGTCGTTGGTCAGCACCCGCGCCAGGCGCCGGTCCGCCTCGGGGGTGCCGTCGCAGACCACGACCATGCCCGAGTGCTGGGAGAAGCCCATGCCGACCCCGCCGCCGTGATGTAAGGAGACCCAGGTCGCGCCGCTTGCGGTATTCAATAGCGCATTCAGGAGCGGCCAATCGGAGACCGCGTCGGAGCCGTCCTTCATGCCCTCGGTCTCTCGGTTCGGGCTGGCGACCGAGCCGGAATCCAAATGATCGCGCCCAATCACGATAGGGGCGGACACCTCGCCCTTGGCCACCATCTCGTTGAAGGCGAGGCCAAGGCGCGCCCGTTCGCCCAGGCCGACCCAGCAGATCCGCGACGGCAGGCCCTGAAACTGAATACGTTCCCTGGCCATGTCGAGCCAAGTGTGCAGATGCGGGTTGTCGGGGATCAGTTCTTTGACCTTGGCGTCGGTCTTGTAGATATCCTCCGGGTCGCCGGATAGCGCAACCCAGCGGAACGGACCGACACCGCGGCAAAACAGCGGCCGGATGTAGGCCGGCACGAAGCCCGGAAAGTCGAAAGCGTTCGCGACCCCGACGCCCAAGGCCTCCTGCCGGATGTTGTTGCCGTAGTCGAAGGTCGGTACGCCCATCTTTTGGAAATCCAGCATGGCGCGCACTTGAATCGCCATGGAGTCGCGTGCCGCCTGGACCACCGCCTCGGGGTCGCTGCCCTGCATGCGCTCCCACTTGTCCAGATCCCAGCCCTGGGGCAGATAGCCGTGCAAGGGGTCGTGGGCGCTGGTCTGGTCGGTCACCATGTCAGGCTTGACGCCGCGCTTGACCAACTCGGGAAAGACGTCGGCGGCGTTGCCCAAAAGTCCAATCGAGATCGCCGTCCCCGAGGCCTTGGCCTGATCCAGCATGGCTAGCGCCTGATCCAGGGTGTCCGCCTTGCGGTCCAGATAGCGGGTCTCCAGCCGGCGCTCGATCCGGCTCGGCCGGCATTCGACGGCCAACATAGAGGCGCCGGCCATGGTCGCCGCCAGGGGCTGGGCGCCGCCCATACCGCCCAGGCCGCCGGTCAGGATCCACTTGCCGCTTAGATCGCCCGCGTAGTGTTGGCGCCCGGCCTCGACGAAGGTCTCGTAGGTGCCCTGCACGATACCCTGGCTGCCGATATAGATCCACGAGCCGGCGGTCATCTGGCCGTACATCATGAGGCCGGCCTTATCGAGCTTGTTGAAGTGCTCCCAGGTCGCCCAGTGCGGCACCAGGTTGGAATTAGCGATCAGTACACGCGGTGCGTCCTCGTGAGTCTTGAACACCCCGACCGGCTTGCCGGACTGGACCAACAGGGTCTCGTCGCTGTCCAGATTTTTCAGGCAGTCCACGATCACGTCGAAGCAGCGCCAGTCGCGCGCGGCCCGCCCGATGCCGCCATAAACGACCAGCTCGTGCGGGTTCTCCGCCACCTCGGCATCCAGGTTGTTCATGATCATGCGCAGGGGCGCCTCGGTCAGCCAGGATTTGGCGCTGAGCGTGGTGCCGCGCGGCGCCCGGATATCCCGCGCGTTGTCGAGGCGTGGATCTTGCGTCGGCCGTGGTTCGGCCATGGCTCATGCTCCCAATGTTATAAGATCTTGGCAACGGCACAATCGGCCCCGGCGGCGAGCCTGCGCCGAGGTCGAACCGTCCAAACGCTGTATAGAGAAATCGGCTGGGGGCCGCTAGGGCTTTGGCGTGCGGGCCGGCCTCAAGCGACCGAGTGCGCGCGGCCGCCGATGCGCTCCGCCGGGAAATTCAGGGTCACAGTGGTGCCCAAGCCTACCTCGCTCTCCATTGCGATGTGGCCGCCGTGTATCTCGACCAAGGCCTTGGTCAAGGGCAGGCCCAGGCCGGTGCCCTCGTAGGTGCGGCTGAGCGTGCTTTCTTCCTGAACGAAGGGCGCGAATATCAGGGGCAGGCTCTTGGCCGCGATGCCGATGCCGGTGTCGCTGACCTGCAGCGTCAAGCCCTTCGTAAGATCGGCCTCGACCGATAATGTCACCCGTCCGCCGGGCGGGGTAAACTTGACCGCATTGGACAAAAGGTTGAGCACGATCTGCTTGACCTTCAGATCGTCGGCGTAGAGCGAGGGAAGGTCCTTCGGGATCTGGGACTTCAAGGTTAAGCCGCCGGATTCGGCCCGGTCCTTAATCAAGACAAGGCAGGCGCTAATGGTCCGCTGCAAGTCGATGGGGCATTCGTAGAGTTCGAGCTTGCCGGCTTCGATCTTGGACAGATCCAGAATATCGTTGATCAATTGCAGAAGATGTTGGCCGGATTGGTTGATGTCCTTGGCGTAGTCGACGTACCTCGCATTGCCGACCGGGCCAAAGGACTCCGACAGGGTCAGATCCGAGAAGCCGATGATCGCGTTCAGGGGGGTGCGCAGTTCATGACTCATATTGGCGAGGAATTCCGATTTGCTGCGATTCGAGAGCTCGGCCTCTTCCTTGGCCCGCCGCAAGTCATCTTTGCTTCGCTCGATCTCGACCACCTTTTGCTTGAGCGCGTCGCGCGCCTGACGCAGTTCGTCCTCGCGCTGATTGATGGTCGAGATGAAGGTCTTTAGCGCTCCCGCCATGTGTCCGATTTCGTCGTTGCCGCCCAAGGGAATATCATCCCGCCCACCGGCGGCATGGATGGCCATGCTCTTTTGCAGCGAGGTTAAGCGCTCGCCAATATCGCGCCCGATATAGACGGCCAAGAGGATCGCGCCGAGAACGCAGCTCGCGGCGATAGCGGCGAGCAAGATGCCGTATGTTCTGAGGTTCGCGCGGGACTTTTCCGTTGCAGCTGAGATGTCGGCTTGCGCGGCCTCGATCAAGACGTTTGCGGCAAAGACCAGCGCTTTGCCGTTCTGGTTGTAGGCCAGAACCATACGCTCAGCCTCAGATGTCGATTTCAACTCGTTCTCGCGCAGCCGGAACAGACTTCGCGGACCTATGCCGAACCGCGTCAGTGTCTGGAACGGCTCTCGTATGCGCCCGGCGATTTCCTCCGGCAGAAACCCGAGCAGGGTCTCGGTCCGTTGCGAAATTTTCTGGAACTCCGTTGCGAACCTCTGCAATTCAAAGGGGTTTTTGGTATTTGCCGCGGCCAGGAGGTTGTTTAGGGTCGCGGTCGCGAAGTCATGCGCCATTTCCAGGATGTGTTGCGTTGAACCGAATTTGGGTGCCGGCGTTGCGCCGCCGAGGTCGGTTAGTGCCTTCACGGTTGCATCGTGCAGTTCGCGCGAGGTGGCCAAGATTTTGAGGACTGTCGCTTGCTTCTCGTTCGCGACCTCAATCCGGGCCTGAACGAGTTTGTCGAGCTTCTTGAAGTTCTCGTACAGTAAACTTTTCTTGCGCGCGATTTCGCTTACCGCCTGAACGCCACTGCTTTCCAGGCGCGCAACGAGCTCTCCCAAGTATATCATCTGATCGGTGATTCTGGTCGCGGCAGTCAATCGTTGGGTGCGTACCTTCGACGACAAGAGGCTTGGTGCGGTCGCGGCAATAGCCTCGGTCTGCTGTGCAATCTGATGTGCTGTGGCTGCCAGGGGTAGGCGCGATTGGGTAATGTGGTCGAGCGCCGCGCGGCTTTGGACAAAGGCGAAAATGCCAAGGGCACTTGCCAGGACTGTGAAGATGGCCGCCCCGCCAAAGCTAAAAAAAAGACGGTTTCTGACGCTGAGTGAGGGCTGAATCATCCTAATAGCCAAGGCCGCCGTTATCGCCGGAATGATTCCACGCCCGGGCCGACCCCGGTTCGCAACGGCGAATTGAACCCGGTCAAAATAGTTCGAACTTGGGAAATCTAGGCAGTCATCGTTAATAATTAAATAACGGTACCTATATACAGTATATAGGTCATTGTTTTTGCTGATATACAAATCAAATCGTAATAGAACAAACAAAAGACTTCATTAATTATTTCGGTTAGAGCTCAATGCGCTTTATCTCTTTCGTGGCATGTAAGCCACGCGCAGAAACTTGCTATTGAGGAAAAAAGGGTAAGAACATGAGACCCAATTTGCTGATCGCTGCGGCCATGGCCGGGTTCGCTTTCTGCGCCGCGGTGCCGGCCATGGCCGCGTCGACGCTCGATACCGTGCAAGCGCGCGGCTTTCTGAGGTGCGGCGTCAACACCGGCATCTTGGGCTTTTCCGCCATTGACCAAAACGGCCAATGGTCGGGCCTGGACGTGGATTTCTGCCGGGCCTTCGCCGCCGCGATCCTGGGCGACAAGGACGCCGTGGAGCTTATTCCCTTGAACGCGAAGGTCCGCTTCATGGCCTTGCAAGAGGGCGAGATCGATATCCTGACCCGCAATACGACCGTGACCTTCAAGCGCGAGACCGCGCTGGGATTGGATTTTGCCGGGGTCACCTATTACGACGGTCAGGGCTTTCTGGCGCGCAAAACCCTCGGTGCGAAAAAGCTGCAGGACCTGAAGGCCGGCGTTCGGATTTGCTTTCCCAGCTTCACCACCACCGAAACTAACCTCGCGGCCTATGCCAAGGCCCACAAGCTGGACTATAAACCGGTGCCCTTCAATTCTATCGAAGAGGCCAAGGCAGGGCTGTTCCTGGGGCGTTGCGACGTCTTCACGACCGATCGTGGCGCCTTGGCATCGATCCGCGCGGTCGATGCGCCCTTTCCCGATGACTTTATCATTCTGGACGACGTGATTTCGAAGGAGCCCTTGGGCGCCTTTGTCCGCGACGACGATCCGCAGTGGCGCCATATCGTGCGCTGGGTGATTTTCGCCACCTTGGAGGCTGAGGAATTCGGTCTCGCCTCCACCAATTTGGAAGCTGCGAAATCGTCGAGCGATCCGGCCGTCAGGGCCATGCTGGGGGTCGAGCCCGGCGTCGGGCAGAGCCTTGGATTGAAAGACGACTGGGTGTACCAAGTCATCCGCCAGGTCGGCAATTACGGCGAGATTTTCGCGCGAAACCTGGGTCCCGGGACCCAAATTGCAATGAGCCGGGGCCTCAATGCCCTTTGGCGCGACGGCGGCTTGATGTACGCGCCGCCCCTGCGCTGAACCGGATGGATTGACACGGCGGTTCGGCCCGCGGGGCTGGATCTCCCGGAGCTAAGCCCTCGAGGTCGGCAAGCCACGGTTATCGCGCACGTTGCCGCGGGGCCGTGAGCGGCTTAACGTGCGGGCTTTGCCGCCGGAGCCCCGCCCGAAATGAACCGCCGCCTCATCATCTCGTTTTCGCTCGCCGCGCTTGCTGGGCTTGACGCTCGCCGCCTTGGATGTCGCGACTCTGGTTACCCGGCAGTAGATCGAGACCGGATATGAACGAGGTCTTTCGCTTTGCCGTCGGTGACGCGCCCATGCTGGTCTCCATGCCGCACGTCGGCACGCAGGTGCCGGACGACATTGCGGCCCGTTTCACGGGCGCGGCACAAGCCCTGCCCGATACCGACTGGCACGTCGACCGCTTATACGATTTCCTCAGCGAGTTGGGCGTATCCGTGGTCGCCGCGAACTATTCCCGTTATGTCGTCGACCTCAATCGCGCAGCCGATGGCCAGCCGCTTTATCCCGGCGCCAGCAACACCGGGCTCTGCCCGCTCAGTACCTTCGAAGAGGCGCCGATTTACGGCGCCGGTACCGAACCGGACGAGGCCGAGATCGCGGTGCGCCGGGCGGCCTATTGGCAGCCCTATCACGATCGCATCCGGAACGAGTTGGACGCGATCCATGCGCGCCACGGCGTCGCCTTGCTGTGGGACGCCCACTCGATACGCAGCTTTGTCCCGCGTTTTTTCGAGGGCCGCCTACCGGATTTCAATTTCGGTACCGGCGGAGGCACCAGCGCCGATCCGACTCTGCTGGCTGGGCTGGAAGGGGTGGCGCGCCGCACCTCCGGTTATACCTGGATCAGCAACGGCCGCTTCCAAGGCGGCGCCATAACGCGCGGCTACGGCGACCCGGCGGCGGGCCGTCACGCGGTACAACTCGAACTCAGCCAAATCACCTACATGAACGAAGACCCGCCCTATCGCTTCGACGAGGCGCTCGCCGCCGGCGTTCGTCCGGTCTTGCGCGATCTCTTGGCGGCGGCGCTAGAATGGGCTGGCACGAAGGCGCGGGTCGGGTAGGGGATCGGCGGTCATCCGGTGTTCGATGCAAATCAATAGACAGGGAAGCGGCATGATTTTGGAATCGGCGCTCTTGAACGTGAGGCCCGGCCGCGAGGCGGACTTTGAGGCGGCGATGCGCGCCGCGCGCCCCCTGATCGCGGCGACCGACGGCTTTCAGGGCATCGAGGTGCGCCGCTGCATGGAAACGCCGAACCGATATCTCTTGCTGGTCTGGTGGACACGTCTGGAAGACCACACCGAGGGCTTTCGCGGGTCCGCGCGCTATGCGGATTGGAAAGCCCGCTTGCATGATTTCTACGACCCTTTTCCCACGGTCGAGCATTTCAGCGCGCCGATTCAGGATCAGGTCGTGGGGGCGCCGGCGTGACGCGGCCGACTGCTCTCCCGTCGTCAAGGTATAGGGATCTAACCCTGCGAAATCTGAAGGTTTTGCAGGGCAATTTTCTGGGCCATGTCACGGCCAATGGTGGCGTGGATGGTTATGGCCCTTAAAGAACCGCCCGGGCGCAGATGTAGAGCCCGAGGGCAAAAAGAGCACTGAAGAGAACCCGGCGGAAGACGGCTTCGGGAAGGCGTCGGCGGACCCTTTGCCCGGCGACCATGCCGAGCGCGGTCGGCACGACCGCGCATAAAGAGATCAGCCCCAGATCGGCCGACAAGAGGCCGTGGTTCGACATCGAAGCGGCCAGCGCCACGGTCAGGAAGGTGAAGGCCACCCCCATGGCCTGGACCAGGACATCGCGCGGCAGGCCCAGGGCTTGCAGATAGAGCACCCCCGGCACCACGAAAGACCCGGTCAGGCCGGTGATCGCCCCGGCCACCGTACCGACGATGGGCGATAGCCACGTCTCGTGCCGGCCCGGTGGCCGGATCTGGGGCGTGGCCAGGCTGTAACCGGCATAGGCGCACAACAACAGGCCGAAAATCCCAGCCACCACGGCAGCGTCGGCGCGGGCCAGAAGCGCTGTCCCGAACCAGATTCCGGCCATAGCACCAGCCAGCAGGCTCCACAGCCGGCGCAGAATCTGCCGCAAGGCGCCGCCGCTGAGTGCTTGCCACAGGTTGGTGACCAGGGACGGCACCAGCATCAGAGCGATCGCCTGCTTAACGCCCAGGGTGGCGGTCAGGAGAGCGAGGGAGACGGTCGGCAAGCCCATGCCGATGACCCCCTTGATCAGGCCCGCCACCGCGAATACGGCGGCGACCAGGGCCAGAACCTCGATCGCTATATCAGGCATGAGCCTCCTCGCGGCACGGCCGCTACTGAGTGCTTGGCGCGAACCCGGCATAGCATGAATGGGGGGTCGTGCCGAGGCCTGGCACGGGGCCGGTATGGGGCGGCTTGGTGAGAAGACGTTAACGGTCTCTTTGCCGGATTGGGCGAAAGTAGGGGCCAAGCCGTCACACGAGGCGGCCGTTGGAGGCGTGAAGCGGGCGGTACCGAGGAAATCATGAGCGAACAGCCGAACGACCAGGAAAACGATCTGCTCCTGGGCGGACGCTACCGGGTTCACCTCGAAGATCCTCTACCCAAAGACGACAATGCGACCGCGGCTGCCTTCGTGGCCAGCGACCGGCGCGATCCAAAGCGGCGCCTGAAAGCCTTGGTTTGTAAACCGGGCCTAATACCGCGTTTGGATATCATCCCGCAATTATCGCGCTTGACCCGCTTGCCAATGGTCAATCCGCTCGATGCCGGCCCGGTTATTTGGCCCGAAACCGGCGGCCGCCGGTTTGTCGTGTTGTTCGATCACATGACCGACGAGGCGCTGATCCCGACGCTCGACGAGTCCTGCGCCCCCCTGCGCGAGGATCAAATCTTTCATAGGGTGATCAAGCCGATCGTTCCCGCACTCAAAGAGTTGTCCGCGCGCTCGATCAAGCATCGGGCCATTCGGGCGGACAATGTCTTCTACACCGACGAAGCGCGAAACAGCGCCGTCTTGGGCGAATGCGTGAGCGGCCCGCCCGGGATGGCCCAGCCGGTCGTCTACGAGCCGGTCGATATCGCGATGGCGAACCCGGCCGGACGGGGGCAGGGCACGCTTGCGGACGATCTCTATGCTTTTGGCGTGCTCATCGTGGCCTTGCTGACCGGCGGTGACCCGGCGGCGGGGATGAGCGACGAGGACTTGATCGACGCCAAGATCCGCCTGGGCAGCTACACGGCCCTGGTGCGCGATCTACAATTGTCGCTGCGTATGATCGAGCCGCTGCGCGGCCTCTTGTGCGATGACCCGGCAGAGCGTTGGACGCTCGACGAACTGGAACTTTGGGCCGGTGGGCGCCAACTCAGTCCGAAGCAGACTAATTTAGCCACCAAGGCAAGCCGAGCCTTGCCGTTTGCCGGGAACGAGTATTTGACCCGCCCGGCTCTGTCTCTTGCCATGGGCAACCGCTGGGGGGACGCGGCGACCCTGGTGACCAGCGGCGAACTGGCCAGTTGGCTGAGGCGTTCGCTTGGCGACGAAGATGGCGCGAACGCGATCCAGGCCCTTAGCGCCAATCCCGGTCAGGGCCCGAATAGCGCGGACAGGTTGGTTTCCAATGCCTTGATCGTGCTGGAGCCGAAGCATCCTCTGCGCTATCGCGGCCTTTCGGCGCGTATCGACGGCTTGGCCACTCTGCTGGCGGTCAACTACGCCGACGATACCTTCCGCGCCGCCTTTGTCGAGATGCTGCGCGCAAAGTTACCGCAAATCTATTTGCAATCGGTCGCGGGCAAGGGTGTGGAACAGGCCCCGCTCATGAAGACCTACGACATGTTCATCTACTTCATGGATCGACCCCAGGCCGGCAACGGTCTGGAGCGCGCGCTCTATGAAGCCAACCGGGGTTGGCCCTGCCAAAGCCCGTTGATCGGGGACGATTATGTGTGTGAGTTGGACGATCTCCTGCCCGCGTTGGAGCGTGCCGCGCGCCGCGGCGCACTTAGCGAGCGCGCGATCGACCGGCACATCGCGGGGTTTTGCGCGGCGCGCGCGAAACCCCTCGCCGATCGGGCCCCCAGCCTTCTGACGCCGAGCGGCAATGTGGCGAAGGAACGCCTGGGTCTCTTGGCGGTTTACGCCGAGGTGCATCGGGTAACCAACATAGCCCGGCGCTTTCCCGCTTTGACGGCTTGGCTGGCGGCGATGATGACGCCGGTTTTCGACGGCTTTCACAACCGCAAAACCCGTGACGCGATGGTCCAAGAGGTCGACAAGGTCGGCGGCCAAGGCGATATCTCGACGTTGTACCACGTGTTGGACAATTCCGAGACCAGGCACGAGGACGAAACCGGATTCGAAGACGCCCAGGCGGAGTATCGACAGCTTCAGGCCACGATCGAGTGGTTGGCCGCGGGCGGTCTCTCAGCGCCGGACTACGTGCAGGCCAAGAGCCGCCAAGCGGCCACCCTCGTGTCGGCGACGATTGCCGGGCTGACCGTCGTGACCTTGTCGCTGTTGTTCGTGACCTAGAAGCGCCGCCATGTCCGAACGCTCCAAAGAAAATACCGCGCCGCAGGGCGCCCGCAAAGGTGGCGGACGGACCATCATGACCGGCCTACTTCTCTTGCCGGTGATCGCGGTCCTCATGCCCAGTTGCATTGTCTTGGCGGTCGGTATGTTGCCCACCATCGTCGCCTACGTTGTCGACCGAACCGCCGGCAAATATCTGACCATCACGGTGGCGCTGTTGAATTTCTGCGGCACTCTGCCAGGCCTGAGAGATCTCTGGCTCATGCGGCAGGCCTATGGCGAGGCGGCGCGCATCGCGGCCGACCCGCTCCATTGGCTGACGTCCTACGGGGCGGCGGCTCTTGGCTGGATCGTCTATCTGGCGGTACCCGTGATCCTGTCTATGTACTATTCGGGCGTCACGGCGCACCGCATGGAAGGCTTGAAGCGCGCGCAGGCCAACTTGGTCGAGTCCTGGGGGCCCGCGGTCACGCCGCAAGGCCAACGGGGTCCCGCCGAGGATCAATAGAGTCTAACGGTTAGCCCTAGTCCGCCCGCAAACGCGAGATCGCGCCACGGTCAATCGGCGGCCAGGCGCTGGTCGATGGCCGCGTTGCGAATCGCCTTTTGCAGCTTCTCGAACGCGCGAACCTCGATCTGGCGTACCCGCTCGCGGCTAATCCCGTACTCCTGGGATAGATCCTCCAGGGTGGTCGGGTTCTCGCTAAGGCGGCGTTGCTCGAGGATATGGCGTTCGCGCTGGTTGAGGGTTTTCATCGCCGACTGCAACAGCGCCTTACGCTGGCCCATCTCTTCCGATTCGGCGAGCAGTGTCTCCTGATCCTCGCCGTCGTCGACCAGCCAATCCTGCCATTCGCCTTCGCCGTCGATGCGCAGGGGCGCGTTGAGGGAATGATCCGGCGCCGCCAGGCGGCGGTTCATGCTGACCACATCCGATTCGGGAACGTTTAGGGCCTCGGCGATCTTGGCGACGTTCTCGGGATGCAGATCGCCTTCCTCTATTGCTTTCAACTGCCCCTTCAGCTTACGCAGGTTGAAGAACAGTTTTTTCTGGGCCGCTGTGGTCCCCATCTTCACCAGCGACCAGGAATGCAGGATGTATTCCTGAATCGCGGCGCGGATCCACCACATGGCATAGGTCGCCAGGCGGAAGCCGCGTTCGGGATCGAAGCGCTTCACCGCCTGCATCATGCCGACGTTGCCTTCGGAAATAAGCTCGGCAAGCGGCAGGCCATATCCGCGATAGCCCATGGCGATCTTGGCGACCAGCCGCAAATGGGAGGTAACCAGCTGGTGGGCGGACTCCAGGTCCTCATGCTCGCGCCATGACTTGGCCAGCATGTATTCCTGGTCAAGCTCCAGCATGGGGAACTTGCGGATCTCCTGCAGATAGCCGCTCAGGTTCCCCTCGGACACCATCATCGGCAATTTCCGCGCTGCCATTCTTCTACTCCCTTAAGTCCCGGCCCAATCGGGCCCGATCTCCGTTAGATGGCCGTCGAATCGAGTGCCGGCCAGACGCTGCGGCTCAAATGTGAGCAAATGCTGATATACTTATACCAGGTGGCTTCAGAGGCCCGCAACGAAACATTACAAGATCGGTCATGATTAGCTTATAACGATTCAAATATGGTGACTAATTCGCTAATGTCACGAGGTAATACGCTATCGAAGCGGCACATATCCCCGCTGACCGGATGGCGAAATCCCAAAGTCTTGGCGTGCAGGGCCTGGCGGCCCAGGTCCTTGACCGCCGTGCGCGCCGCCTCGGGCAGGTTACGCAGACGGGACTCGCCGCCGCGGCCGTAAAGCGGGTCGCCCAACAGCGGGTGCCCTTGGGCTGTCATGTGGACCCGGATCTGGTGGGTACGCCCCGACAAAAGCCGGCATTCGACCAGGCTGACTTGGCCGCCGGCCAAGACCCGCAACACCCGGTAGCGGGTCACCGCCGGCTTGCCGCCCCGGTGCACGACCGCCATTTTCTTGCGATTGCGCGGACTGCGGCCGATGTTGCCGGCGATTTCGCCGCTCTTGGGCTTCGGCACGCCCCAAACCAGGGCCCAATAGGCCCGCTCGACCTCGCGCGCGGCAAACTGTTTGGCCAGGCCCTCCAAGGCCGCGGCGGTCTTGGCCGCCACCATGAGGCCGCTGGTGCCCTTGTCCAGGCGATGCACGATGCCCGGCCGGCGCACCCCGCCGATCCCGGTGAAATCGGGCCCGCAATGGGCGATCAGGGCATTGACCAAGGTCCGGTCCGGGTTGCCGGGGGCGGGGTGGACGACCAGCCCCGCCGGTTTGTTGAGCACGATCAGATCGGAATCCTCGGCGGCGATGTCCAGCGCGATGGCCTGCGCCTCGGGGGTGGCGGGCGTAGGGTCGGGGACGATCATGGCGAACGTTTGGCCGGATTTGACCCGATATGCGGGCTCGACTATCGTCGCGCCCGCCGCCGACAGGCAGCCTTGCTCGATCAAGGTCTTCAGGCGGCTGCGTGACATCGTCGGCAGATGGGCCGTCAGGACCTGGTCGATCCGCCGGCCGGCGTCGGCCGGCCCGGTCGCGATCTTGTGAATTTGCCCGGCCGGCCCGCTCATGGCCGGACGATGGCACGGAAGGCCGGGCCGTGAAAGGCCGCTCCACGACGGACCGGCGGCGTGAAGGGATCTTTGAGGGATATGCAGGCGCTCAAGGCTCTCGTGATTGGGATGGGCATTCTCATCGTGCTCGGTTTGGCCCTGGTCGCCTATGGCTTGGTTGGCCGCTCGTCGAAGCAGGACGTGGGCGTGGCCGGCTTCGATACGTTGAAGCTCGCGCTGCCGCCCGGTTGCAATATCGCCGAGGCGCGGGTTTCGGATGGCCACTTGGTCGTGCGGAGCGACGGGCCCATGGAGCGCGGTTGCCAGCAAGTGTTTTTGATCGACATGGCGAGCGGCAAGATACTTGGCCGCGTCGTCGGTAACCAAGAACAATAGGCCGGCACGTCGTCGCCAGGGGGACCGAGGTCGGGTCATGGTTAATTTTTGTTCGGACAACACCGCCGGCGCGGCACCGGAAATCATGCGTGCCCTGGAGGCGGCCAATGGCGGCACGGCCACGCCTTACGGCAACGACGATCTGACCCGCCGGGTCCAGGCGCGCCTGGCCGAGGTCTTTGAGACCGAGGTCGCGGCCTTTCCGGTGGCGACGGGGACGGCGGCCAATGCGCTCGCCCTTTCTCTCATGACGCCGCCCTACGGTGCGGTCTATTGCGCGGCGCAGGCCCACATACAAGTCGACGAGTGCGGCGCGCCGGAATTCTATACCGGCGGTGCCAAGCTGATGCCCATGGACGCACCCCAAGGAAAGATCCTGCCCGAAGACCTCTCCGAAGCGATCGTCGATGCCGGGGTCGTGCACGCCGTGCAGCCGGCCGCGATAAGCCTGACCCAGGCCAGCGAAGCCGGCACCGTCTACACGCCGGATGAGGTCGGCGCGATTTCCGAGATCGCGCGTCAGCACGCCCTGGGTCTGCACATGGATGGCGCGCGCTTCGCCAATGCGGTCGCATCGCTTGGCTGCAGCCCGGCCGAGGCAAGTTGGAAGGCCGGGGTTGAGGCGCTTTCGTTCGGCGCCACCAAGAACGGTGCTTTCGCCGCCGAGGCGGTGGTGCTGTTCAAGCCGGGCCTATCCGAAAGCTTCGCCTACCGGCGCAAGCGCGGCGGACACCTGTTTTCCAAGATGCGGTTCCTGTCGGCGCAGCTCGATGCCTATCTCGAGGACGAGCTTTGGCTGCGCAACGCGTGCCACGCCAATGCCATGGCGGAGAGGCTGGCCAAGGGCCTGGGCGCGTTGCCCGGGGTCGAGCTGCTCTATCCGGTCGAGGCGAACGAGATCTTCGCGCGCCTGCCTGAGGCGGCGATTGCCGGCCTCTTAAGCCAGGGCTTCGAATTCTATCGCTGGGGCGACCCGACCAAGAGCGAGGTGCGCCTGGTGACCGCCTTCAACACCGATCCGGACGATGTCGAAACCTTTCTTAGCGCGGCCCACGCCCTGGCCGCCTAACGGCGGGCGGCCCGATCCGGCACCCAGGCAGCCCTTGTCAGACGATCTCGCATTCGCTATGTGAAAGGCCTTCCGGCCATCTAGCCTGTCCCCTTCGTCTAGTGGCCCAGGACGCCGCCCTCTCACGGCGGAAACAGGGGTTCGACTCCCCTAGGGGACGCCAACTTTTTTTCCATCCCTAAAGCGGTTCGCCGGCAGAGATTCGGCGGCGGCTTTTGGGCTGTGCGCACCCGGTCTTAATCGCGGCGGCGCCCTCTGGTTTTTTCGTGCGAAACCGCATCTCGATTTCGTAAGGGTCGCAGGCCGCGTCGCCGGCATTGATCCGGCGGGGCGTCGGCTGGAGGTTGAGCGCGGCGTGGCTACGATGCGCCGCAAGCGAAGCAATCGCTTTTCAATTCGTCAAATTCCAAAGCGCGCTTAATCTTAGAAGCGTCCCGTATTTCGCACCCTTAGGGTCTTGCGCTAAAGCGCGCATGGATATGGATTGAATGCAGCCGGACCGGAGATTACGTCTCGGTCCGTCGGCTTGCTTGGGTATTGAATCTCGGTCGAGGAATAATTCTGGCGCCGGATGTGCGGGGTCTCAAATCGATCTTATGTCCGCCTGTGTCCTTGCCGGTGCGCGCGACAATTCTACCCGACTAAAACGAAGTTGCGTTTCTTGCGTTCATGCCATGCGGTCAAAGGGAGTCGCCGATTCGCTCTTCGTTGCGACGCGCACTGCTTTGCATTGCACTACTAAATTGCATTTTGTGTTTGCGGGAATCGGCAATGCATGTATAAGCGAATTACTACGCACGATATGTAGTAGTTTTGATCCTAGCAGTTACCAATTGAAGGACAGTACGACTCAGCCAGTTAGCCGCTACGGATCTCCACGCCACACGTATCTCGATACCTGACAAGAGGTTGGCAATGTCCGATGAACAAGACGAAGCTCCGACACTGACACCGGAGCCCGCACCTGAGGTGCAAGCGGTCGTTAAACCGGCGCGTAAGAGCGCCGCTAAAAAGGCCGCGAAGAGAGCAGTGAAAAGGACCGCTAAGAAAAAGGTGGCCAAAAAGAAGGTCGTTAAGCGCAAGGTCGCGAAGAAGGCTAAGAAGGCTAAGAAGGCCGTCAAGCGTAAGGTCGCAAAGCGGAAAACCGCGAAGAAAACGGCGAAGCGGAAGGTCGCTAAGCGCAAGCCCGCCAAGCGTAAGGTGGCCAAGCGCAAGGTCGTTAAGAGAAAGACCGTCCGCAAGCCCGCCAAGCGTAAGGTGGCCAAGCGCAAGGTCGTTAAGAGAAAGACCGCTCGTAAGCCCGCTAAGCGAAAGGTCGCCAAGCGCAAGGTTGCGAAGCGGAAAACCGCTCGTAAGCCCGCCAAGCGCAAGGTCGTCCGTCGTACGGTCAAGCGCAAGGTTGCGAGGAAGCCCGCGAAGCGCAAGGTCGGCCGTCGGCTGGTCAAGCGTAAGGTCGCGAGGAAGCCCGCAAAGCGTAAGGTCGCGAAGCGGAAAGTCGCGAGGAAGCCGGCCAGGCGCAAGGTCGCGAAGAGACGCACGACCAGGAGGTAGAATTCCGGCGGAACCGGGTCGGGCCTCGCAATGGGGCCGACTCGTTGCCCGGTTCAACCGGCTTCGGGACGTGCGCCGAGCACGGAAAAAACGGGGGCAGGTATGCCCCCGTTCTCCTTTTTTAACCCATTGCTTTAGGTTACATAGAGCGCGCCCCGCCAATTTGGCCGCGGGCGCGCGGCGCTTTGCGTCGCCATGGCGCGACGGAGCCAAGGACGGTATGCGGTTCTTTTTCTTCGGTCTCTTGGCCGATCCGGATATTCTGAATGAGGTCGCCGGCCGGCCTATCCCGGGGCATCCCTTTCCGCCCGCGCGATTCTCTGGGCATCGCTTGGTGCACATGCGGCGCGAGACCTTTCCCATGTTGGTCGCCGCCCCGGGCCATCATGTGCCCGGCGTACTGGTTGACGGTCTGAGCGGCACCGAGGTTGAACGGATCGTGTTCTTCGAGTCCGTGGAATACGAACCGCGGCCTCTGACGGTTGAGTTCGACGGCGCCGAGGTCGAGGCTCATGCCTTTGCGACCACGGCGCGTGCGGTGCCGGATCACGAGCCTTGGACCTTTCAGGCTTGGCAGGCGCGCTTTAAGGCGCACGACCTGCGCGAAGCCATGCTGTGGATGTCGTTCCACGGCGTGGTCGACGTTGCCGAGGCGGACCGTTTGTGGGAAGCGGCCCGCGCGTCCGGCCGGCCCTTCGAGGACCTGGTCGCCGAGATTTGCGGTGCCGCGCCCAATGCAAGAGTCGGCGGCGCGCGGTGATCTTTTCATGCCTTTGATCCAGGGCGGTGCGCGGGGGGGCGCCTAGGTGTCCCGCGCCGCCCACAAAGCCTACGAGGGCGTCATGGCCGCTCTGGGCCGCAAGGACCTGGCCCAAGCGCGACCCTTGATCGAAACCCTTCTCAAACGTCGGCCACGGGATGCCGAGCTGCGTCACAACCTGGCCGGCGGTTTGCTCGGCGCGGGCGACGCGGGCGGCGCCATGGTCCTGCTCGCGCAGGCCTTGGCGATCCGGCCGGCGCAGCGCGTCTCGGCGGAGATGCTATCGGCCCAGTTGAGCCTTGTATCGCCGGCCCAGGTCCTGGCGCTCGACCCGCGCGGTTTGGTGGCCGCCCTCGATACCCAAGACGTCGACCCGCAACCTCTCGCGCGCACCGCCGTCGCTTGGATGATTGAAGCGGACGCGACGCGGGGCGGGCTGGCGGACATTATGAATACCGGCCGGCAGGTCTCATGGGCCGAGGCCGCGCGCGCGCTTCTCGACCGCCTCGATGTCTTGGCACGGCCCAAGGGTCTGCTGCTCCGTGCCTTGAGTCGCGGGATTAATACCGACCTGGAATTTGAGCGTCTGCTAACCGGCCTGCGCCGTCACCTTCTGTTGTCGGACACGGCGCTCGATTTTTCCGATCGCACCCTCACGGCTCTTGTGCTCGCCCTCTTGGCCCAGGCCCACAACAACGAACATATTTGGCCGCGCGAGGGGGCGGAGGAACAGGCCCTCGCCGCGTTCGAACTGGACCCCGCCGCGCTGCGCGCCGGGGACGTTTCGGCACTGCGTGTGCTTGTGCTGCATGGCCTGTATGGGCCCATCCATGACCTGGCGGCGTTTGCGCAGGGGGCCGGCGATCTCTCCGCCGTGTGGCCTGCGGATCTGGCCGAGTTCGTGCGCGGCGTCGTGGAGAGCCGGCGGCAACAAGCCGAAGTAGCCGCGGCCTTGCCCGACTTGGGCCCGATTGAAGATGCGGTTTCCGCCGGGGTCGCGGCGCAGTATGAAGCTAATCCCTATCCACGCTGGCAGGCCCTCAAACCGGCGCGTCCCGGTTCTCTGCGTGCGCGCTTGGCCGAGCATGTGCCGCCCTCGCGATTGGGTTTCTTCGACCGGCCCTTCGATGTTCTGGTGGCCGGCTGCGGCACCGGCCGCGAGGCGATCCAGACCGCTTTCGCCTGTGCGCCCCATGGCCGCGTTCTGGCCATCGATCTCAGCCGCGCCAGCTTGGCCTACGGCGCCATGGCGGCCCGGCGCTACGACGCGCCGCCGATCGAGTTCGCCCGCGGCGATATCTTGAAC
>JAJFGO010000115.1 GCA_021776095.1 Kiloniellaceae bacterium
GCGACATCGGCGCTTGGGCGCTAGGTTTCGCTCGCTCAACCCGGGCAATTGGGGCGTAGCCAAGTGGTAAGGCAGCGGGTTTTGATCCCGCGATCCCAGGTTCGAGTCCTGGCGCCCCAGCCAAGCGGTCGTGCGTCTCACCTCACCTTCTCCCGACTCTCAACGACGCGCCCGCAAGGGCCGCATTTTGCGGCCTCTTGCGAGAACCTACCCGAATACGCGACCGGGAGAGACGCGGCAATCGGTGAGCGCACAGCCAAAGTCGGACCAATTTCTCTGGCGGCCAGTTTCGGGGTCGCACTCGGCCCAATGATGACGGCTCCATGAATCGATATTCCCGCCGGGCCCCTCGGATGCGATCGCAATCTCGAATTCCCTGCTAAACAGGGAAATAACAGGGAATTTCACCGATATTGGGCTCATTGCGGCCGAAATATCCGACCCAAGGCATTGATATGACGTCAGAATATCGAAGAATTCCCTGTGCAGGGGAACAGGGAAAATTATTGATGGAACAGGGAACGGATTCTGTTGAACAGGGAATACATGGCTGCTGCATAGTTGTGCATTTCAAAAATGCCGCTTACGGAAGGAAGCCGCTGTTCTTAATTCTGCTCTAATTTTTCCAGATCATAGTATGTATGTAACGCCCCACCAACTGTCGCGATAGTGATCGGACCCGGTTCTGAGACTTGGACCGGGCTTTCGGTACCGCGACCAACAAGACTGGGGCTGGAAATGTCACAAAACTACCCAAACCAATCCGAGCAGCGCTGTTCATCGGATGAAGCCGCACTACGCATCAAGCGCGAGCGCGTTCTTGCCCGGCTCGATCGATACGCCAGCACACTGGTCACCGGGCCGACCTTCCGGAACAAGCTCACCCATCTATTGACGGAATTAGGCGACCCGGTCCAGCAACTGCCTCGCTTGGCACTCGCCTCGACTATCTTCGACGGGATCCAGAAAGATCCCGACCGCCGTCTCGGCAAGCAGGTCAGGGACGGTGCCAAGCAACGCGGCGCGGAGACCAAGGAGAACGCCGCGGAGAGACACCCGGAGTGGCAAGAGCGGGCCGAGCAGATTTGGTCTCGCCGGCCGGATCTCTCCATATCCGCGGTTGCCCGGATCGTCGCCCAAGGAACCAACAATCAGCCCAACACCATTCGCCTCCATATCCTAAGGCCCACGCCAAAAAGCTGATCACCACGCCCTGACCATCAAGCGCTCCGTGGCTAGTCTATTGGCTGATGCACGGGCCGGGATCGCTCATGAGCCCCATGACGAACGGCCGAGGGCAAACATGAGTAGATCTCGGAGGTTCGAATGGCGAAGCACGATGACTTGGCGATTGAGTACCGCAGGGTGGACAAGCTCACACCCGCGGCAAAGAACGCCCGCACCCACAGCCGCAAACAGCTCCGGCAGATCGCTGGGAGCATCCAAGCGTTCGGTTTCACCAATCCGCTCTTGATCGACACCGAGGGCGGTATCATCGCCGGCCACGGCCGCCTCGAGGCCGCCAAACAATTGGGCCTGGAGACGATCCCGACCATACGCCTCGACCACTTGAGCGAGGCCGAGAAGCGCGCCCTTGCGCTCGCCGACAACAAGTTGGCCATGAACGCGGGCTGGAACCCGGAGATCCTAGCCCAGGAGCTGGAATACTTGAACGAGTTTGAGCTCGACTTCGAGATCGAGATCACCGGCTTCGAGACCGCCGAAATCGATTTGCTGATCGAGACCCGCGGGTCCAAGGACACCGACCCGGCGGCGGACGCGCAACCCGCGGAGGACCCGGAGACCCAGCCGGTCACCCGGCCCGGCGATCTCTGGCATCTCGGCCGGCACCGCCTACTCTGCGGCGACGCCCGGCAAGCCGCGTCCTACGAGCGGCTCCTGGCCGGCCAGCGGGCTCAGATGGTTTTTACCGACCCGCCCTTCAACGTGCCCATCGCCGGCCATGTTTGCGGCCTGGGGCAGGTCCGACACCGGGACTTCGCCATGGCCTCGGGCGAGATGTCGGAAGCTCAGTTCACGGCCTTCCTCACCGAGGTCCTCGTTCACTTGGCCGCGCACAGCGCGGATGGCGCGATCCATTACGTCTGCATGGACTGGCGACATCTTGCCGAGGTCTTGACCGCCGGGCGGGCGGCCTACGCCGAGCTCAAGAACATCTGTATCTGGAACAAAACCAACGCTGGTCTGGGCTCGCTCTACCGCTCCAAGCACGAGTTGGTCCTAGTCTACAAGAATGGCAAGGGTCCGCACATCAACAACGTTGAGCTTGGCCGCCACGGCCGCTACAGAACCAACGTCTGGGACTATGCCGGGGTCAACAGCTTTGGGGCCGAGCGTCTCAAGGAGCTCGCCCTGCACCCGACAGTCAAGCCGGTTGCCCTGGTTGCCGACGCCATTTTGGATTGCTCCAAGCGCGGTAACATCGTGCTCGATGCCTTCGCCGGCAGCGGCACCACGCTGATCGCCGCCGAGAAGACCGGCCGGGTTGGTTATGCCCTGGAGCTCGAGCCGCGCTATATCGAGACCGCGATCCGCCGCTGGGAGGACTATACCGGCGAGCGGGCGATCCACGCCGAGACCGGTCTGAGCCTTACCGAATTCAGGGAGCGCCGCGCATCAGGCCCGGAATCGTGCCTCGATGGCGAGATCCCCATGGCGGCCTTTGTGATCCAAGCCTCCACAATCCGAACCTCAGTGAAGGTCAACCATGTCCAATAATTACGAGGTCGGCTACGGCAAACCGCCCAAACGGACCCGCTTCCGCAAGGGCCGCTCCGGCAACCCCAAGGGCCGGCCCAAGCGCACCCGAACCCACATGGCCGAGTTCGAAGCGGAACTCAGGGAAAAGGTCATGGTCCGCGAAGGTGACAGACGCAAGCTAGTCACCAAGATACGGGCAACCTTCAAGAGCCTGATTGCCCAAGCCATGAAGGGCAACATGAAGGCTGTGAACGCGCTCCTAGATTTGATCGAGCAACTGGAACTCCGCCACGAAAGGGCTGCCGGCGAACGGATAGTGGTCAAGAACGAAAGCGCCCGCGATCTTCTGACAAGAAGGATCGATCGGCTGGCCCAGGTGCAGGCCGAAGACAAGGCCGAAGCGGAGCGCGAGAGCGCGGCATCCTAGGATCCAGCGGAACAGCGGGACCAGAATCAAGCGGACCACGACGAGGACAAGTGATCACCGGCATGCCACGGTACCGCGCCGCCCGGCGGGACTGCCGTATCTGCGCGAGGCCAAGGAGGTGCCAAGCCCGAGGGATAATGCGGCCGTCCTGGGGACGGTCGTCCCCCCAAAAAAAGGATTTCATCGGCCACTCTTGCACCCGGTATTATGACCCGCGATAGCGTCCCGAATGCACGCGTACGCCCCCCGCTAGTTTTCCCCGCGTCAGACGACAATTAGGATTTCTGCAGCGTATGAGCTTTTGAGGAAACGATATCAGTCGATCTACACTCCAATCATCTCGGCCAAGGCTCCAACGTTCTGATCAGTGGCCAGATGCTCCGTCTCGGAACGCCTCATCTGGCTGCGGCACGCGGCAGTACAGCATCGGCGAAACAGCCTAAACTCAGTCGCGAATTGCCGCGCCGTGTGAGTGAGCGGCAGGGGCGGGCCCGTTGCTCTCCAATTAAGTGAAGCCGAGCGCCTGCCTTTGCCCCTCCCAATCGAGAGGCAACGGAGGGCCTTGGAGGAGCCGTTTGGCGTTTAGCCCAGGTGGCTGGCGGCCGTCGAGTATGGCCTCCGTGATGTCGGGGGCGAGGTAGGTCAGCCTAAGCAGTCGCCCAATGTAGGACCGATGCACGCCCTCGGCGGCTGCTATATCGCTGATGTTCATCTGGCAGGCCGTGAGATTCTCATTCAATTCATGCGCCTTGGCGATGAGTTTAATCAGAGTGGCATCAGGCATGCTCTTGAGCGCCATCGTGTCCGGTCCGGCGATCACCATCCGAACGTCCTTGCCGACCCGCGTGAAACCCGCCGCCACGGACAGGGTCAGATGATCGGTGTGTTCGGGGGACGCGGGCGTGACCGATGCATCGAAAGACCCGCTGCGCAGGACGCCGCAGACAGCCGCCGGCATGACATGAATCTTGACCTTCGCCACCAGGATATCGATACGAGCGACAATTGCGTTCACGATGGCACGCGCCTTTGGCGGCGATAGCTCAGGCCAGGTCTTCGCAAGCTCGCGCGCTTTCCCGACGAGATGCTGTTGTTCGGCCAAATCTGCCGAGTGCCCGCCGATTGCGTCGAAGACCTGCCCTTCGTCGGCCAGGAACGCGCGCACGCGGCTAACGAACAGCCGGTCGGCCTCGGCGGCCGGAATGCGGCGTCCTTGAAGTGTGCCGGCTTTGATCCCGGCGCTCAGGGGCCGGGAGATATAATAGCGGTAGCCCATCCCATTCTTGACCGTGTGGCTCGGCGTCATGGGTTGGCCTTCGCCATCGAACAGAAGGCCGGCCAACAGGCTTCGGCTTCTGGTATTGGCGCCGGTCTTGCGGTCGATCCGGTGCGCCGCAAGCCTAAGCTGGACGGCCTGCCAAAGGCCCTGACTGACGATCGGCTCGTGGCCGCCCGGGTAGCTTTTGTCCTTGTGAACGATCTCGCCCAGGTAAATCCGGTTCCGCAGCATCCGGTAGAGCGCGCCACGTGCCTGGGGTTTTCCACCCCAGCGCCGCCCGGCCTGGCTCACCCTGACCTTGCTGACGATCCCCTGCGCGTCGAGTTCCGCCTTCAGGCCGCGGACGGAACCGAGCTCGAGGTATCGTTGGAGGATATGCCGGACGGTTTCTGCTTCGGCCTCGTTGACGGTGAGTTTGCGGTCTATGACGTCATAGCCGAGCGGCGGGAAGCCGCCCATCCACATGCCTTTCTTCTTCGAGGCGGCGATCTTGTCGCGGATGCGCTCGCCGGTGATTTCGCGCTCGAATTGGGCGAAGGTAAGCAACATGTTGAGGATTAGCCGGCCCATGGAGGTCGTGGTGTTGAACTGCTGGGTCACCGACACGAGCGACACGCCGTGTCTGTCGAAGGCCTCGACGATCTTGGCGAAGTCGGCGAGCGATCGGGTCAGGCGGTCGACCTTGTAGACCACGACCGTATCGACCCTGCGCGCCCCAATGTCGTTGAGCAGCCGTTGCAAAGCGGGCCGGTCCATGGTGCCGCCCGAAATGCCGCCGTCGTCGTAGGGGGTGCGGACCAGGCGCCAGCCCTCGCCGGCCTGGCTCTTAATGTAGGCCTCGCAAGCCTCGCGCTGGGCGTCGAGCGAGTTGAAGGCCTGCTCGAGGCCTTCCTCGGACGACTTGCGGGTGTAGATCGCACAGCGGGCCCCCTTGGTGACCTTATCGGCCATCGGCGCCCACTGCGGCGGAGGATGCGCGATTCCGCAGGCCGAAGAACAGCGGTCCGGACCAGCGGGTGCCGGTGATGGCCCGGGCGATCCGCGAGAGGCTGGCGTAGCGGGTTCCTTGATAATCGAACCCCTCGTCGAGCACGATCACCTCATGGACCTCGCCGTGCCACTCGCGGACGAGCCGCACCCCAGGTTTGAGACGGGTGGCTGGCGATGTTGCAGCTTGGACCCCCTTGTCATCGGAGTGCGCAAGCTTGGTGAGGCGCCTGAGGGCGGCCTTGTTCAGGCCGCCCTCCGCTTGCTCCTGCACATGGTAGGCGAGCGCGCGTAGGAGCAAGTCACGACTCATGTGCTTCGGGGCCGGGCGCCCAAAGGCCTCGTCCCACCGTGCCCGCAGCGCCGGTGTATCGAGCCCCTGGAGCCCCGCGATCTTCTCAGAGACCTTTCTGCTCATCGCGGCTCGCCTCGCTGGCCGGATCGCGGGACACGCTTCTGGTTGCCCCCTTCCTGCGATCCGGCCGCGTCTTGAGGTCGGCTGGCTCGCGCCGCACCTCCTCGTAGTCGCGCAACGGTTTCCGCAGGTACGGGCTGACGGAATCGTCATCCTTCTTCGGCATGACGTCGTATCCGGGGAGCAACAAGGCCATGTCAGCCTCCCGCCACGATCCGGTAGACCCGGCCGCGGCCCTCGACTGCCTCGGCGGCGACGGCGTAGCCGAGCTTTTTCTTGAGGGTGCCGCTGATCGCGCCGCGCACCGAATGCGGCTGCCAGCCGGTCGCCTCGACAATCTCGGCGATGGTGGCGCCGGATTTCCGGCTGAGGAGATCCACCAAGAGGGACTGTTTCGTGCCCCGCCGAGTTCCCGAAGGCACGGGCTCGGTCTTCGATTTCGATTCAGCCCCTTTTCCGGCGCCGCCTTGACGCGGCGCATCCGCGGGCGCCTTGGTCGCGGCCGGCCCCTTGTCCGTTCCCGGTGCGGGCTCGACGCCGAGCGCCCGCAGTCCCGCATCGCTGATGGCGAGCGTCATGCGACCGCCGTGTTCGGCCTCGCGCCATGCCTCATCGCTCGGGCCGGCAGGTTGCTCGACAATTAGGCCGCGTTTGATCAGGCTCTTCAAGGCGCTGGTCGCGGCGCCCTTGTTAATCTTGAGCGATTTCGGCAGGGGCAAGACCGCGCTGCCCGCGCGCCGGGCGGCGGCCGACAAGATGACGAGTTGGGTATCGGTGAGTTTGGGCATGAGGGCCTCCGTGACGTTGTGACGCCGCGGCAATCGCGGCGCTCCCACTGCCGGAGGCCCCGCCGGCGGCACCGGTCGGGGCAGAGGGGCTGGAGGCGGCCCCTTAAGCGTGTGACCAAGGAACGCTTGCTTTGCGAGGGAAGTCCAGTCTTTCAGCGGGCAGGTTTCTGCCTGTTTTGGGTCTGGTTAACGCCCGTATTTGCGATAATCGTGGCCACTTCGGCGAGGACCGCGATATCCCGGACAGCCGCCTGCAGGTGGCCTGCGGCACGAGCGTAGCCCGGGGCGGACAGCCGGTCGGATTGGCCTGCAACCGCCATCTCCACCGCGTCCTCGAGCATGGCGGTCGCCTTCGCCATCAGCCGGCGCACCAACTCTTTGTCGTCCTCGTCCATAGCCCGTCCCTCGCCCATATGGGCCAGGGACGCTTCCTTCGGCCGGCAAGTCCAGTCTAAAGGCTAGTACAGATGCCCATCAATTAAGCCAGCTGTCGTCTTCATCCTTTATGTCATCAGAGGTCGTTCTAGGCGTCGAAGCCTGCGGATTGTTGTCTGAAGTGTCGAACGGCGAATGGCTCTCCTCGTAGTCTTCTACTGACTTGCCATCGGGCAAGACATACCTGACGGTGATCAACTCAGGCAGATCGGCCTCTTTCAGCAGATCGGGCGCGAAGTCGTGCATTGTCTTGAGCAACGCTATTTGGTCACGGGTCGAGCCATTGAGGGCCTTTGCGGCCAGCTGATGCACGAAGGCCTCCAGGAACCTCACATTGCGCTTCCGGCCGCTCTCGGTGATGGTCACGTTGCGATCCAAAATGTCCTTCACGATCGTGCGCATGTTCTTGCTGCCCTTGGGCCGGCCCTTGCGGTTGCCGGACCGGCCCTTCTTAAACCGCGCGTGTCTCGGCGGCTTGGCATAGCCGACTTCATAGTCCTTAGACATCCGCCGCCTCTTTTTCTAATTTGCTGTTGTTGGAGGCGTCGCCCACCCCGCCCTCGATCTCACGCCAGGTCCTCAGATCCGCGAAGCTCAACCCCGTCTCGTCGTGAATCGCTTCCTCGCCGCTGAGCTGCCGGAAGCGCTCGATGGCGACATCGACATATCGCGGGTCCATCTCGATCAGGTAGCCGCGCCGGCCGGTGCGCTCGGCCGCGATCAGCGTGGTGCCGCTGCCCCCGAAGGCATCGAGCACGATGGCGCCGCGCTTGGAGCAATCCTTGATGGCGTCCGCGACCAGGGCGACCGGCTTGACCGTGGGGTGCATGGCGAGGCTGTCGAGGCGGTTTGCGCCGAAGGTGTTGATGCCCGCGTAATCCCAAACATTGGTCCTGTAGCGGCCATACTTGCCCAGCTCGACATTGTTGATGTGGGGCGCGGTCCCGTTCTTGTAGACGAAGACCAATTCGTGCTTGGAGCGATAGAGCGAGCCCATGCCGCCATTGGTCTTGTTCCAGATACAGAGATTTTTGAGTTCGAAATACACACCGCGCGCAGCGCTTAAAATCTCGAACTGATGCCGCCAGTCCATACAGACGAAATGAAGCGATCCCTCGACACTGTGCGCTACCAAGTGCCTGAATACAGTGCCGAGGAACTCCGTGAACTGAGCCCCGGACATCTCGCCTGAGGCCATCGCAAACTCGCGATGCTTCACCGCGCCCAGACCGCAAACATGCCCGTCAACCGGCACGTTATATGGTGGGTCGCTAAAGATCATTTGGGCCAGGTCATCGCCCAACAAGTGCTGGAATACTTCCGCCTTCGTCGCATCGCCGCAGAGCAGCCGATGACTGCCGAGCTGCCAAAGATCGCCAAGCTGGGTTACCGCAGAACCACTCTTGCCGATCTCAGGAAC
>JAJFGO010000116.1 GCA_021776095.1 Kiloniellaceae bacterium
GCCCAGGCTTCCTCGTCATCGTTGATACCGAAGCCGCTGGGATTATTGACCAGACCGTGAAGGCCGCCCAGGCGCGCGGCCGTGCCATCGACAAATTCTGCGACCGAATCGGGATCGGCCACGTCACAAGGCACCGCATAGACTTCGCCGCCCAGCGCTTTCAGTTCTTGTTCCGCTCGCGCGAGGCTATCCGGCGACCGTCCACAAATCGCCACCGACGCGCCCTCGCGCGCGCAAGCCGCTGCGATCGCGAAGCCAATGCCACGAGTGCCCCCCGTCACCGCCACGGCTTTACCCGCCAGTCCCAAATCCATCTCTGTATCCTTGCTCGCTGGGGTTCCCTCTTGCCCCAGGTCTACAGGGATAAAGAGCGCTCGAAAAGCGGTGGGTCGTACCGATATCGTCGGCCTCCTCAGCGGCCTCTGCAGGTACAAAAACAGAGCATTGTTCGCCAAATTCGATATCACCTGTAATTCCCGCAGGAAAACACCTATAAATGCTGGATGAATGACCTAACCGCCGCCTTCGGGCTCGCCCTGCAGATGCTCCTGACCCTGGATGCCGACCTGACGGAGATTGTCGGTTTATCCCTGCGGGTCAGCTTTACGGCGGTCGGGCTGGCGGCGCTCCTGGGCCTGCCGCTGGGCGCCGCGGTCGCGCTCTACCGTTTTCCCGGGCGCCGGGTCCTGGCCGTCCTGCTCAACGCCTTCATGGGCCTGCCGCCGGTGGTGGTAGGGCTGGTGGTCTACCTCATGCTCTCGCGCTCCGGGCCGCTCGGGGTCCTTGGGCTTCTGTTCACCCCCGGTGCCATGATCGTTGCCCAGTGTCTGCTGGTGTTGCCGATCATTGCGGCCTTGAGCGCCCAGACCGTGGCCGACCTGAGGGAGGAGTACGACGAGCAACTGCGTTCGCTCGCCGCCGGGCCGCTGCAACGCCTGGTCACCCTGCTATGGGACGGGCGCTTCAGCCTGCTGACCGCGATTCTGGCCGGGTTCGGACGCGCCATTGCCGAGGTCGGCGCGGTCATGATCGTCGGCGGCAACATCGCCCATTCGACCCGGGTCATGACCACCGCGATCGCCCTGGAGACCAGCAAGGGCGACCTGGCGCTCGCTCTCGGCCTGGGCATCGTCTTGATCGCCCTCGCGGTTACCGTCAACCTTCTGGCCCTCGGACTGCGCGATGTCGCCCGCCCTCAGTATGCTTGAGCGCGCCCCGGCCCGCCCGGCGGAGTCGCCAACGAACCCAAGCGCGCCAACGCGCACCACCCCGATCCTGCCGCTACGCCTGGAAGAGGTGTGCTATGAGGCCGGTGGCAAGCGCCTGATCGACCGCATCTCGCTCACGTTTGGTGGCGGCGCCCGCAGTGTAATTCTGGGCCCGAACGGCGCGGGGAAAAGCCTCTTGCTGCGCCTGTGCCATGGCTTAATTGCACCCAGCGCCGGGCATGTATCCTGGGCCGCGCCACCCGCCATAGCGGTCCAACATCGCCAGGCCATGGTGTTTCAACGCCCGGTGCTGCTGCGCCGCTCGGTCGAGGCCAACGTCGCCTATCCCCTGCGCCTGCGCGGGGTCGGCGCGCGGGCGCGCGCGGCCCGCGTTGCCGAAGCCCTGGCCCGCGCCGGGTTGAGCGCCTTAGCCAAGCAGCCCGCACGCAGCCTATCCGGCGGCGAGCAGCAACGCCTGGCCATCGCGCGCGCCTGGGTCATGGACCCGGAGGTATTGTTCCTGGACGAGCCGACGGCGAACCTCGATCCAGCGGCGGCGCGGGCGATCGAAGAACTGATCGAAAGCGTGCACCGGAGCGGTGCCAAGATCATCCTGACCACCCACGATCTGGGCCTGGCGCAACGCCTAGCCGACGAGGTCATTTTCCTGCACGCCGGCCGCGTGCGCGAATGCAAAGCGGCCACCGGCTTCTTCACCCAACCTGAAACGGCGGAAGCCGAGGCATTCTTGAAAGGAAATTTGACATGGTAAATCGACGTTCCCTTATGGCCGGCGTGGTTCTCGCCACATTTCTTGCTCTTCCCGCTTGGGCGCAGGAGAAGAGCATCGTCGTGGCTTCGACCACCTCGACCGAGAATTCCGGCCTGTTCGGATACATCCTGCCGAAGTTCGAGGCGGCAAGCGGGATCAAGGTTAAGGTCGTCGCCGTCGGCACCGGCCAAGCAATCAAGCTGGCGAAGAACGGCGACGCCGATGTCCTCTTCGTGCACCACCGCCCCTCCGAGGAAAAGTTCGTCGCCGAAGGTCTCGGCGTGAAACGCTTCGACGTCATGTACAATAACTTCGTGTTGGTTGGGCCAAAATCGGATCCAGCCGGTGTGCGCGGCATGACCGACGCGCCGGCAGCCCTGGCCAAGGTCGCAGCGGCAAAAGCCGTCTTCGCCTCGCGCGGCGACGACAGCGGCACCCACAAGAAGGAGCGTGGCCTGTGGAAAATCGCCAAGGTCGATGTCGAGGCCGCAAGCGGCCAATGGTACCGCGAGACCGGCTCCGGCATGGGCGCGACTCTGAACACCGCCTCCGGCCTGGGTGCCTACGCACTCGCCGACCGGGGCACTTGGCTCAGCTTCGCCAACAAGGGCGATTTGGAGATCGCGGTCGAGGGCGACCGACGGCTGTTCAATCCCTACGGTGTGATCTTGGTCAATCCGGGCAAGCACGCGCACGTCAAGGCCATGGAAGGCCAGGCTTTCATCGACTGGCTAGTCTCCGACGCCGGACAGAAGGCGATCGGCGAATACAAGATCAACGGACTGCAGCTTTTCTTCCCGAACGCGAAAAAGATGGGGTCGTGACAGAGGCACACGTAACGGCGAGATGGGCATAACCGCCGAAACCAATCGTGCGATGGTGTTGCGCCGGGCTCACGCGCCGCTGGAACTGGAACAGCGGCGCGTGCCCGAACCCCGGCCGCAACAGGTGCTTGTGAGGGTTCATGCCTGCGGCGTGTGCCGGACCGACCTGCACGTTGTCGACGGCGATTTAACGCAACCTAAATTGCCGCTCGTGCCCGGCCACGAGGTTGTCGGCAGGGTCGCCGCTTGCGGCCGTGCGGTTGAGCGCTTCGCCGAGGGCACGCGGGTCGGCATTCCCTGGTTGGGCTGGACCTGCGGCATCTGCGGTTTCTGCAAGGCCGGCAAGGAGAACCTCTGCGAGGCGGCCAAGTTCACAGGCTATACCCTGGACGGCGGTTACGGCGACTACGCCTTGGTCGATCAACGTTATGCCTTTCCCATACACGGCGACTACAGCGACGCCGAGGCTGCGCCTTTGCTGTGCGCCGGCTTGATCGGCTACCGCTCGCTAGTCATGGCCGGCGAGGCAGAGCGCATCGGCCTCTACGGTTTCGGTGCGGCGGCGCATATCGTGGCCCAGGTCGCCCGTTATCAGGGCCGCCGGGTCTTCGCCTTCACCCGCCCGGGCGATGCGGACGCCAAGCAATTCGCCCTCGACCTGGGCGCGGTCTGGGTCGGCGATTCGGGCGATGCGCCACCGGAGGAACTGGACGCCGCGATCATCTATGCCCCGGTCGGCGCCCTGGTGCCAGCCGCCCTGCGCGCGACCGCACCCGGCGGCACGGTTGTCTGCGCCGGCATTCACATGAGCGATATCCCGAGTTTTCCTTACGACATCCTATGGCACGAACGAAAGCTCATCTCGGTCGCTAATCTGACTCGCAAAGACGGCGAGGATTTCCTGGCGCTGGCGCCCAAGGCCGGGATTAAGACCTCTGTCGAGACGATGCCCCTCGAACAGGCTAACGAGGCCCTGGCACGCCTACGCGAGGGGCGCTTGCGCGGCGCCGCGGTCCTGACCATGGATGGGCCGGACTGATCTTAGGATTACGTGCCGGTCCCACCGAGTTGCGCGCGCAACGCCGCCATATCCCGGCGTAGGGCGCGCACCTCCTCGAGCAAGTATTCGCGCTCGGCATGCGCCGCGGTCTGGGCCTCCTCGGCTTCGTGGTAGTGCTGCGACTGCATGGCGCTGACGATCACCGCGATGAACAAGTTGAGCACCGTAAACGCGGTGGCGATGATGAACGGCACGAAGAACAGCCAGGCATAAGGGAACTCCACCAGCACCGGGCGGGCGATACCCATGGACCAGCTTTCCAAGGTCATGACCTGGAAAAGGGTGAAGAGGCTGCGCCCGATGGTCCCGAACCAGTCCGGAAACGCGGCGCCGAACAACATGGTTGCCATGACCGCGCCGACGTAGAACACGAGGCACAACAGCGCGAGAATCGCCCCCAGGCCGGGGATCGCCTCCAACAACGCCTCGACCACGCGGCGCATGCGCGGCACGGTCGAGACGAGCCGCAAAACGCGCAGCACGCGCAAGGTCCGCAGCACCGCGAACGGCCCGCCGGCCGGCACCAACGCGATCGCTACGACGACAAAATCGAACAGGTTCCAGGGATCGCTGAAGAAGCGTCTGCCGAATGCCACGATTCGGGCCGCAATCTCGACCACGAAAATAGCAAGGATGACGTTGTCCAGCACGGTCAAGACGGCGCCGAACCGCGCCATGATCTCGCCGGAGGTTTCCAGGCCGAGCACGACGGCGTTGAGCGCGATCAACCCAATCACAATACGTTGGGTCCATCGCCACATGATGGCCTGGCCCAGGCGCCCGCGCCAGCCGTCGCGACCGGTCGGCGCGCAGGCACGCGGACTCGTCTCACTTCGCGCCATCGCGACTAGGCGCCTCCGGGCGGCGAAACGCCACCGGTGTCCCCATCGCCATCAACCGGGCCAAAGGCATCCACCGCCGGATCGTATTCCAACAGCAGCCCGCGCTCGATATCGAAGAACAATCCATGCAGGGCGAGCCGGCCCTCGGCCATGGCCGCCTTAACGAAAGGAAAGGTCTCCAGACTGCTCAGCGACTGCTTGATCGAGGCCAGTTCCAGGGTGCGGCGGGCCGCCTCGGCATCGGACAACGCGCCGCTGTCCTGAAGGTCGCGCAACGCGGGGGTGAGCAGCGACATCCAACGAGTAATGAAGGGGCGGTTCGGGTCCGGCCCGTACAGGCCCTCAAGGAAGGCCTTCACGCCGCCGCAAAAGGCGTGGCCGAGCACCACGATATGGGCGACTTCCAGACCGGTGACCGCGAATTCAATCGCCGCGCTGGTGCCGTGGAATTCACCCTGGGGCTCGTAGGGTGGTACCAGGTTGGCGACGTTGCGCACCATGAAGAGTTCACCGGGCCGGGTATTGAAGATAGTGCTCGGTTCGACCCGCGAATCGCAACAGGCGATCACCATCGCGCGCGGCGACTGACCATGCGCGACCAAGTCGCGGTACAGGGCCCGGTTGGCAGGAAAGGTTTCGGCTCGAAAAGTCCGATAACCGTCGAGGAGGAGTGGCATGTCTTTCATGGGTTTGCCCCTTTGGCTGCGACGGTGATCCCGTCGCGCTCTTGCCCGGACGCCCGGCCGGCAAAGCGTAAGACCGCGTAACCAGACAGCGCCGACACGCAAGAGCCGAACAAGACGCCGATCCGCACCGCCGCAGCTTGTTCGGGGTCCGGGAACGCCAGGGTGCCGATAAACAGGCTCATGGTAAAGCCCACGCCGGCGATCAGCGACGCGCCGTAGACGTGGCGCCAGGTGACCCCGTCGGGCAAGCGTCCCAACCCGCTGCGCACCAACAGAAACGTCAAGCCCGTGATGCCGGTCTGGTTGCCAAGAAACAGCCCCAAGGCGATGCCGAGCGGGAGCGGTTCGAACAGGCTGGCGAGGCTGAAACCGCTGAGCGAAACGCCCGCGTTGGCGAAGGCGAAAACCGGCATGACACCGTAAGCGACCCAGGGATGAAGGGCATGCTCCCAGGCGCGCAGCGGCGAGACCTCCGGCGCAGTCTTGACCCGAATGGGAATCGCGAAGGCAATGGCGACGCCGGCCAGGGTCGCGTGCACCCCAGATTTGAGAACACAGACCCAGATGAAAGTACCGACTAGAACGTAAGGCGTGACCTTGGCGATGCCGAGCCGATTGAGCACAAAGAGCACGACCAGGCCCGCGCCGGCCAGCAGAAGCGATGCGGTACTGAGTTCAGCCGTGTAGAAAATCGCGATGATCGCGATGGCGCCAAGATCGTCGATTATCGCCAGCGCCAAGAGAAACATCTTGAGCCCGACCGGAACCCGCGGCCCCAGTAATGCGAGGACTCCCATCGCGAAAGCGATGTCGGTGGCAGCGGGAATCGCCCAGCCGCTCAGGTTCGCTGGGTTGCCCCAATTTATCGCCGTGTAAATCAGCGCCGGCATCGCCATGCCGCCGATTGCAGCGACGCCGGGCAGCGCAGCGCGGTCCAGGCTGGAAAGCTCTCCCTCCATAAGCTCGCGCTTGATCTCCAGCCCGACGAGCAGGAAGAACACGGCCATCAGGCCGTCGTTGATCCACAACAGCAGAGGCTTGGCGATCTCCAGGGCCCCAACCTGGACCGCGGCCGGCGTGCGGAGCAGACCGTCGTACAGCCAGGCAAGCGGCGAGTTGGCGAGGACCAGGGCCAAGACCGCCACGGCAAACAGAATCAAGCCACTGGTCGCCTCGTGGCGGATGAAATCCCGCACCGCCGACAGGCTCATTGCGTATTTTCCCTCACCTTCGACTGGCCGAACACCCCGGGGCAGCCATATAGATGGCGCAGGACGGAAGAAATTCAATAAAAAATGACAAACCTATAAAAACATGTATAAATAGGCTTAAGCTGATAACGGGCAGACCAGAGGGTCTCGATGCTGAGAAAGCCCCTTCTTACGGTCCACGAGGTGGCCGCGCTTCTGAAGGTCAAGGAGAGCACCGTGCGCGTTTGGATCAACGACGGCGAGTTGCGAGCGGCGAAGTTCGGCCGCGACTGGCGGGTCGCGGTTAAGGACCTGGAGACCTTCGTCGAGGGCCACACCAACCGCCCGGCCTGAGGCAGCGGCGACAGGCTCCGCTTACGGCCCGTTGTGGCGAACCGTGCCCAGTCCACCGATGTCGTAACCACCCATCTCGGCCGCGCGGGCAGCGAAGGCGGTATCCCGGGCAAAGGTAAGCAAGCTTTGCATGAGCGGCTCGAAATAATCCCGCCGGCGCAGGAGCAGATCGTAGCGCTCCTCCATCAGGGGTACGAAATCCAGCTTGAGGGTGCGCGCTACCGCTTCGACCGCCAGGCCAGCGTCTGCGCGGCCTTCCAAGATCGCCAAGCCCAGGTCGGTCTCGCCCCGCGCGGTCTGCTCGGCCAAGTCGAGATCTTCCAGGGCCAGGCCCGCTTCCTGGAGAAGATGGGCGAGCAGCAGGTGGCTACCGGCCTCACCTTGGCGCCGAGCAACCCGCAGGCCCTTGGTCTTGAGATCGCCCAGGGCCGCGATCCCGTGGGGGTTGCCGGCGGCGACCACCAGCCCTTGGCGCCGCCGCGCCCACTCAAGCAAAACCAGGCCTTGCCGGGCCAAGAGCGGGCCGGACAAATTAGCGCGCAGGGCCGGCAGATTGAAATTGCCGCTTTCAGCGTCAAAGAGGTGCAGACCGGCTACCATGGCCTGGCCCTCGGCGAAACGCTGGATGCCGTCCAAGCTGCCGCCGGGCAGAATTGCCAGGCCGCAGGCGGACTCCTTGACCGCCCACTCGAGCAAGGGGTCCTGGCTGCCGGCCAGAACCGGCGGCGGGCGCACGGGCGCCTCCCCCGCCGCGCCCTCGGCCAACCAGAGGTCGATCAGGGCGCGTGGGAACAGCCACTTGCCAGTCACCCGGGTGCAGGGAATCGCCTGCTGACGCACCAGTTCGTAGACCCGGCGCTCTTTGATGCGCAGGTAGTCCGCGACTTCCTTGGTGGTCAGGAAGTCTTGCTCGGCCATGGCACACACACTGTCAAAACAGTCGCCCCGTCGCGCAGTCAGTCAGGCGCCAAAAGATCGCAGTAGGCGGATTCGGTTTCTCCAGCCTTTTCCACGAGCCACGAACGAAACGCAACAATCTTCCGGTTCTGTTGCTGTCCTTCGGGGCAGACCAAGTGATAGGCGGCATCGGAAAAGCAATCGATGTTGAAAAGTCGGACGAGCCGCCCGGCAATCAGATCATCCAATGCCAGCGCCACCCTGCCAAGGGCTATCCCCTGGCCATCCAAAGCCGCTTGCATGGCCAGTCCGCTGTTGGAGAAGCGCGGCCCGTCGCTCGGCTCCGCACCGGGCAGCCCGGCCGCCGCGAACCATTCGGCCCAGCCGAGCCCCCGCGCCTCGGCGATGACCTGAATCATCGGCTGCCGCAAAATATCGCTCGGTCCCCGTGGACTTCCCGCGGCCTCACGGAGGGCGGGACTGCACACCGGGAACGCCTTTTCCAAAAACAACGGCGTCGAATAGAGGTCCTTGGCGCCACCCCGCCCCAAGCGAATCGCCACGTCGGCATCGTCGTGCGTGAAGTCGACGACTTCCGAGGTCGCGGAAAGCCAAATTTGAATGCCTGGGTGGCCGGCCGTGAACTCCGGCAAACGCGGCAAAAGCCATCGCACTGCGAAGGATTGTAGAACGCTGACGCGCAGGGCCCCGCCCTCTTCATCTTCGCGAAGCCTCTGGACCGCCTCGCTAACCCGCAACAGGCTGTCACGCACCACCGGCGCCAACCCGCTGCCGCCCTCAGTCATGATCACGGACCGGCGGCTCCGCCTAAACAGCCGTATGCCCAAATAGTCCTCCAGACCGCGGATCTGGTGGCTGACCGCACTCTGCGTGACGTGGAGTTCGTGCGCTGCCTTGGTGAAGCTCGCGTGGCGCGCGACGGCTTCGAAGGCACGCAGGCTGGAGAGGGGCGGGAGTCGTTCAAACATGAAACTAACTACATGAGGAATTATTCATATATGAAATGAGAAACTATCATTTTTATCCATCGATATCAACTGACTAAATAGATATAGAATCTCCTGCCTCACCGTTTTTATGAAAAATATAAATGTTTAGGCGCCGCCTCGATCAACCATCTCCACGCCGCAATGATAGGATCGGACAACGCGTGGCGAGGGATCGGTGGGGCGAGCCGCTTGAGCACTCCAGCGAACCGCAGGGCCCCAGGCAACAAACATATGTGCGTGGCTGGAGCCTATTCCGCCACCTGGCTGCTCAAATTCGCAGGCGGCGGGGCCCCGGCCACTGATCGATCGGCTCGAGGGGTATTCAGGACTCCACATCCGGTTTCGTGGACAGCGCCCATGGCCGCAAACATTTTGGGGTCGATTGCGCGCGCCGCCCGGTTAGAATGCGGCCCAATTGGTCATACCAAAATGCCAAAAGCAGCGCCGCCCGGCTCGCCGGCCCGGCCAGGGTCAAACAAGGCCCGGGGAGGAGTTACCATGGAGATGCGTGGCAAGCGTATCCTGGTCTGCAATTGCGACGAGACCATCCCGCTGGATGCCGGCCGGCTCGCCAAGGCCTGCCAGGCGGCGGGCGCCAGTGGCGAGTTGGAACTGAACAGCCAGCTCTGCCGGGCCCAACTGGGGAATTTTCAGGATGCCATTCTGGGCGAGCAGCCGGTTCTGATCGCCTGCACCCAGGAAGCGCCTTTGTTCAGCGAGCTCGCGACCCAAGACAACCCGGCGGCCGCGATCGGTTTCACCAATATTCGCGAACGCGCCGGCTGGTCGGCCGAGGCCCGAGAGGCAACACCGAAGATCGCCGCGCTGCTGGCGGAGGCGGCCCTGGAGATGGAGCCAAGTCCCTCCATTACCTTGGTTTCGAGCGGCGTCTGCCTAGTCTACGGCACCGACGAGCGCGCCATCGAGGTCGGCCGGCAAATGTCGTCGCGCCTGGATGTCACCGTCCTTTTGGAGCGCCCCGGCGAAATCGTGCCGCCACGGATCATGGACGTGCCGATCTTTCGGGGCACCGTGCGCCAAGCCAAGGGGCATCTGGGCGCCTTCGGGGTCACGGTCGACAATTACGCCCCTGCGTCGCCGTCGGGGCGCGCCGCCCTCGCCTTCGAGGCGCCGCGCAATGACGCCTTTTCCGAGTGCGATCTGATCCTGGACATGTCGGGCCGGGCACCCTTGTTCCCGGCGCCGGAGAAGCGGGATGGCTATATCGCTGTCGATCCGAACGACCCGGTGGCGGTGCAAAAAGCGGTCTTTCAACTGGCCGATATGGTCGGCGAGTACGAGAAACCCCGCTACATCCGCTTCGACGCCGATCTCTGCGCTCATTCGCGAGCCCGCAAGACCGGCTGCACCCGCTGCCTCGACGTCTGCCCGGCCTCCGCGATCCAACCGGCCGGCGATACGGTCGAGATCGACCCCCATGTCTGCGCCGGGTGCGGAGCCTGCGCCAGCGTCTGCCCGACCGGCGCGGCAACTTATCAACTGCCGGCCGGTGACGGCGTATTCCAGCGCCTACGAACCCTGCTGGAGGCCTACCGTAAGGCCGGGGGCGAAGACCCGGTTCTGCTGGTCCACGACACCCGCCACGGCGAGGATCTGATCGCCCTCATGGCGCGCGGTGGACGTGGCCTGCCGGCGCGGGTTCTGCCCTTCGCCTTGAACGAGGCGACCCAGGTTGGGATCGATTTCCTGACCACGGCCTTCGGCTATGGGGCAGCGCAGATATGCTTTCTGATCGACCCCGCCAAGCGGGACGAGCTGACCGGTTTGGCCAGTCAGATCGGCGTGGCGGAGACGGTCTTGGAGGGGCTGGGTCACAGCGGTGGCCGGATCCACGTCCTCGACCACGCGGACCCCGAGGCGGTCGAAGCGGCCTTGTTCACCTTGGACTCGCGCCCGGCCCCGGCGGCGGGCAACTTCCTGCCTATGGGCGGCAAGCGCAGCCGCACCATGTTAGCGCTACGCCATCTGCACGACCGCGCCCCGGAAAAGCCCGAAATCTTGCCCCTGCCCGGCGGCGCGCCCTTCGGCTCGGTCGAGATCGACGCGGCCGGCTGCACCCTGTGCCTGGCCTGTGTCGGCGCCTGTCCGACCGGCGCCCTGCTGGAAGACCCGGAACGGCCCTGGCTGGGCTTCAAGGAGGAAGCCTGCATTCAATGCGGCCTGTGCCGCGTCACGTGCCCGGAATCCGTAATCGCCCTGGAACCGCGCCTGAACTTCACCGCGGCAGCGCGCGACACGGTGACTAAGAACGAGCAGCCGCCGTTTCACTGCATCCGCTGCGGCAAGCCCTTCGGCGTACAGGCCACCATCGAACACATTGCGGAACAATTGGCCGGCAAACACAGTATGTTCGCCGCCGAGGACCAGATTGAACGTATCATGATGTGCGAAGACTGCCGCGTGGTGGCGCAGTTCCAAAGCAAGGATAACCCCTTCGCCGGGGCGCCTCGCCCGGTGCCGCGCACCACCGAGGACGATCTGCGCGAGCGGGATGTCGAGGAGGCCCGCGCCAAGTTGCTTGCGGAGCGCGCCAGCACCAACGGCGCCGGCAACAAGACCTAGGCCGAGACTGGGCGCGGTAAGGCGGACCCTACATCGTCCGAAAGGCTTGCTAACTCACCCTCTCCCTCGCAGGGGAGAGGGGAAAGAGGTCGAGCGGAATACGATCTAGGCGGAGACTTGTACGCCGGTTGCTACGGCGCCTCTCGCGACCAGTCCATCAGGTTCTTGCGTAGGGCCTCGAATCGCGCGCCATCGCTATCGCCGTGTTCGAATAAGGGGTCCACACGCCGGCCCATCTCCACTTCGACCTCGGCCATATCGTTCACGCTCAATACCTTGGCCGCCGCCGGCAGGAAGACCTTTTCTTCTTTTTCCATATGGGCGCGATAGTGCTCGATGAAGGATCGCGCCGTCGTCTCGAAGGTTTCGCGTGGGACCTCGACCTCCTGGAGGATATCATCGACAACTGCCGCGAAACGCCGCGTTTCCCCGTTGAGGGCCTGGTGGTCCGCCTCCAAATCGCCAACCGCGTCGGCCGCCACCGGGTCGCGCACGCGCAGCTTCCGCATGATCAGGTCCTCCATGGGATGATGATAGAGACCCGGGTAGTTGAGACAGTAATCGAGGGCTCCTTGTATGATGTCGTAATCGGGCCTCTCGCCACGTTCGAAGGCCGCCAACTGCCGTTCGACCGCGTTCAAGAGCTCCGCCAGATTGGCATGGTCTTTATGAATAACGGAAATCACGTCCACCGGTTCCATACTCCCGTTGGTTGCTGTTCCTTTCAAAATATTGACGGAAGTTAACCTGACCGCCATGAGTTCGAATTGACTTGCCTCAAGAATGGTCAAGCACATTGAAATTATTCGCATAACTTGATGCTCAGCAGTTAGGTATTGTTAACCAATCCCTGCGAGGTTAAACAAGACAACGTATTCTGAGCTTCGGACATGCGGAGGGCCGGTTCGAGGCGATCGAAGGACGCGAGGTTTCGACTGAACGATGTCGAGCACCGACATTCGCATGATTCCCGGCAAGAAGGTGGCCCATGGCGGGTCGGCTGACCAGGTTTCGTGCGGCCCGGCGCTGGCCCTCACGAGCATCCTCTTTTCCGGCGACCCGGCTGGCCTCCTCCTTAGTCGCCCCTGAGCGCCCGCGCCGCACGACGCGGCCGGCGAGCAGGGGCAGCAAAGCGCGGAAGCCACCGTTATCACCGGGGATCGAGGGGTTTTGGAACCATGAGCGCCGTTGACAGCCAAACCGACATGACAGACGCCAACCGCGTCACGATATTCGACACCACCCTGCGCGACGGAGAGCAGTCGCCCGGCTGTTCCATGAACCTGGAAGAGAAACTTCAGGTCGCCGACGCGCTGGAGGACATGGGTGTCGATATTATCGAAGCCGGATTCCCGATCGCCTCAAACGGCGACTTCGAAGCCGTGCGCGAAATCGGCAAGCGTCTCAAGACCTCGAGCGTCGCAGGTTTGGCGCGCGCCACCCGCCGCGATATCGACCGCGCCTGGGATGCCCTGAAGACCGCCGGCCGGCCGCGCATCCATACCTTTATTTCGACCAGCCCGCTGCACATGAAGTTCAAGCTGCAGATGGAGCCCGACGCGGTCCACCAGGCGGTCATCGACAGCGTCAGTCACGCCCGCGACCTGTGCGACGACGTGGAGTGGTCGCCGGAAGACGGCACCCGGACCGAGCACGATTTCTTGTGCCGCTGCGTCGAATCGGCGATCAAGGCGGGGGCGCGTACAATCAATATCCCCGATACCGTCGGCTATACCGTGCCGGCGGAGTTCCGCGCCCTGATCGAGATGCTGCGCAACCGGGTACCCAATATCGACAAGGCCGTGATTTCAGTGCATTGCCATAACGATTTAGGCTTGGCGGTGGCCAATTCCCTGGCTGCGGTTGAGGCTGGCGCGCGCCAGGTCGAGTGCACCATCAACGGCATCGGCGAGCGCGCCGGCAACGCCGCCATGGAAGAGATCGTCATGGCGCTGCGCACCCGGCGCGATGCCATGCCCTTTACCACCGGCGTTAAGAGCCAGGCGATCACCCGTGCTTCGCGTTTGGTATCGGCGATCACCGGCTTTTCGGTGCAGCCGAACAAGGCGATCGTCGGCGCCAACGCCTTCGCCCACGAATCGGGCATCCACCAGGACGGTTTCCTGAAGCACAGCGAGACCTACGAAATCATGACCCCGGAGTCGGTCGGGCTGAATCGCTCGACGCTGGTCATGGGCAAGCATTCCGGCCGTCACGCCTTTAAGGTCAAATTGGCCGAAATGGGCTACGGCGATCTGTCGGACAACGCAATTCAGGGCGCCTTTCAACGATTCAAGGACCTGGCGGACCTCAAGAAGGACGTTTACGACGAAGATATCCTGGCGCTGATCGACGATGTCGTGGTGCGCCACAACGACCATTTGCGCTTCGTCTCGCTGCAAGTCGTGTGCGGCACCAAGGGCCCGCAAACGGCGGAGCTGGAAATGACGATTGACGGCGAGCAGAAGCACGCCAAGGCCGAGGGCAATGGTCCGGTGGACGCCGTCTTCACCGCGATCAAGGAAATCTTTCCACACGAGGTCAAATTGCAATTGTACCAAGTGCACGCGGTTACCGAAGGCACCGACGCGCAAGCCGAGGTGACCGTGCGCCTGGAAGAAGACGGCCGGACCGTGAACGGACAGGGGGCCGATGTGGACACCCTGGTCGCCTCGGCCCGCGCCTATGTCAATGCGCTGAACAAGCTTTTGGTCAAGCGCGAGAAATCGGCCCCCGCCGCATTGTCGGCGTGAGCTGGGTGGGACTTAAACGGATGTACGCGACGGGCCGATACCCACGGCCCGTAGGGGCGGCATCCCGATCTGAGAGGCTGTGAGATTCATGTTTTCTGGTTTGCTCGGCATGCTGTCCGCCGATATGGCGATCGATCTTGGCACCGCGAACACCCTGGTCTACGTCAAGGGACGCGGCATCGTGCTCAATGAACCTTCGGTCGTCGCGATCGCCGAAGTCAAAGGCAAGAAGCAGGTCTTGGCCGTCGGTGACGAGGCCAAGCTCATGCTGGGCCGCACGCCTGGAAATATCCAGGCGATCCGCCCCTTGCGCGACGGCGTCATCGCCGACTTCGAGGTCGCCGAGGAAATGATCAAGCACTTCATCCGCAAGGTGCACAACCGGCGCAGCTTCGCCAGTCCTCAAGTCATCGTTTGCGTGCCCTCCGGCTCGACCGCGGTTGAGCGCCGTGCGATCCAGGAATCGGCCGAAAGTGCCGGCGCCCGGCGGGTCTTCCTGATCGAGGAGCCCATGGCCGCGGCGATCGGCGCCGGCCTGCCGGTGACCGAGCCGACTGGCTCCATGGTGGTCGACGTGGGCGGCGGCACGACCGAGGTCGCGGTCCTTTCCCTAGGCGGCATCGTTTACTCGCGCTCGGTCCGGGTCGGCGGCGACAAGATGGACGAGGCAATCATCGCCTACATTCGGCGCAACCATAATCTGCTGGTCGGCGAAGGTTCCGCCGAGCGGATCAAGAAGGAAATCGGCTCCGCCTGCCCGCCCGAGGATGGCGAGGGACGGACCATGGAGATCAAGGGCCGCGATCTGATGAACGGCGTGCCCAAGGAACTGATCATCTCGGAGCGGCAGATTGCGGAATCCCTGGCCGAGCCGGTCGGTGCCATCGTCGAGGCAGTCAAGGTCGCCCTGGAACATACCGCGCCGGAGTTGGCGGCCGATATCGTCGACAAGGGCATCGTGCTGACCGGCGGCGGCGCCCTGCTCAGCAACCTGGACTACGTCCTGCGCGCCTCGACCGGCCTGCCGGTTTCGATCGCCGACGATCCCCTGTCCTGCGTCGCACTAGGTACCGGACGATGCCTTGAGGAAATGAAGACACTTAAAAATGTCTTAATCACCATGTATTGAGCGTTCAGTTTCTGTTTATTTATTTCATGTATTGAATTAGGTTGCTGTTTAGCGGCCCCGATTCGCTCATAGAGTCCTGTCTAGGGGCCCATGTCCGGGAGGCGACGTGAAGAAACCCGGCGGGTCAGTCTCGCATATCACCACGCCGGTCCGTGCGTGGGCGCATCGGTTCGCCTTCCTCCTATTGGTCGCCAGCGCTTTCGGCCTGATGCTGCTGGGCAAGGCCGATGTCTTGCTGGTCGAGCGCACCCGCACCGCCATCACCGACGCCGTGGCCCCCATATTGGACCTGGCCTCGCGGCCCGCCGACACCATCAACGGCATCGCCGATGCCCTAAGCGAGATGACCAACCTGCGAGCCGAGAACGAGCTTCTGCGCCGGGAGAACGACCGCCTGCGCTCTTGGCAGGCCCTGGCCCAGAAACTGGAAGCGGAGAACACGGCCCTGCGCCGCCTGACCGACATGGTGCCCGATTCAGGCCTGCGTTTCGTAACAGCGCGGGTTATCGGCGATACCGGCGGCGCCTTCGCGCGCTCGGTGCTGGTCAACGCCGGCGCCCGCGATGGGGTGAGCAAGGGGCAAGCGGCGATCACCAGCGCCGGCCTGGCCGGCCGGGTGGCCGAAGCCGGCAAGCGCTCGGCCCGGGTCCTTCTGGTCACCGACATCAACAGCCGGATCCCGGTTCTGATCGGCAAGGGGCGCAACCGCGCGATCCTGGCCGGCGACAACACGGTGCAGCCCAAGCTTTTGTACTTGGCGCCGCAAGTCGATGTGGCACGCGGCGACCAGGTGGTCACCTCTGGCCACGGCGGCGCCTTTCCGCCCGGTCTACCGGTCGGCGTGGTATCCCAGGTTGGCGAAGGCGTCCTGCGCGTCGAGCCCTATGTGGATTGGTCGCATATCGAATACCTCCGCTTGGCCGATTACGAGCTGAGCGGCGTCTTATTCTCGCCGGGGGCCACGAATGGCACGATTAGCGTGGACGCGAGCCCACCAGGGAATCAGGAAGGGGCCCAGAGGGCGGAGCGTTGAATCAGACCGTCTGGACCCGCCTGGACCTCGTTGCCCGCAGCCTGTTCCCCTTCGCCCTTACGTTGCTCCTGGTCATGGTCGCCATGGTGCCCTTACGGGTGCCCGAGCTATCGCCGATCGTCCCGTCTCTAGGGATTATCGGGGTCTACTACTGGGCAGTGTATCGCCCCGATCTGATGCCCGGCTGGGCGGTCTTCCTGCTGGGATTGATCCAGGATCTCCTGGGTGGCGGTCCGATCGGCATCTACGCCCTGGTCTTTCTGCTCCTGATCACCTCGGTGGGGGCCCAGCGACGATTCTTGGCAACCGGCTCCTTCGTCTTCGTCTGGGCGATCTTCCTGCCGGTCGCCGCGGTCGCGTTTCTTTTGATTTGGCTCCTCTACTGCTTGAACCTGGATACGTTGATCGACCCGGGGTCGGTCATATTCCAGTATCTGACCACCGTCGCGGTCTATCCTTGCCTGGCCTGGCTGTTCGCCCAGGCCCAGCGCGCCCTGCTCCGCGAGAACTAGGGGCCGAATCGATCTCATGGCGTTGAAACAAGAAGGTCAGGACCGCTCAAAGAACTTTACCCGGCGCGCCCTCTTGGTCGGCGGGGGGCAGGGCCTCCTGTTCACCGCCCTGGCCGCGCGCATGTATTACCTGCAGATCCTCGAAGCGGACCGCTACGTCACCTTAGCGGAAGACAACCGCATCAACCTGCGCCTGATCCCACCGCCGCGCGGGCGCATCGTGGACCGTTTCGGCACCGCCATGGCGCTCAACCAGCAGAATTACCGAGTGGTTCTGGTTCGCGAACAGTCGCGCGAGGTGAAGCGGACCCTGGACGCGCTGGCCCAGATCATCGATTTGTCGGAATACGATTATAAGCGGATTCTGCGCGAGGTCCGGCGCAAGCGCGCCTTCGTGCCAGTCACGGTCCAGGATTACCTGACTTGGGAGCAGGTTAGCCAGATCGAGGTCAACGCGCCGGACTTGCCCGGCGTCAGCATCGAAGTCGGCCAGACCCGCCACTACCCCTATAGCGAGACCCTGACTCATATCCTGGGCTATGTCTCAGCCGTGTCCGACCGGGAACTGACCGGCGATCCCTTGCTGGAGCTGCCCGGCTTTCGCATCGGCAAACAAGGCATCGAAAAGAAATACGACCAGGAACTCAGGGGCGCGGCGGGCACCAGCCACCTGGAGGTCAACGCGGTCGGCCGGGCGATCCGCGAGCTGTCGCGCGAAGAGGGTACGCCCGGACGAGATCTTGTCCTGACTGTCGATGCGGAGCTGCAGAGTTTCGTCCACAAGCGTCTGGAAAACGAGCTTAGCGCCTCAGCTGTCGTGATGGACGTGCATAACGGCGACGTCTTGGCCCTGGCCTCCACGCCGGGCTTCGACCCCAACATCTTCAATGTCGGTATGACCAACGAGACCTGGAATGCCCTGATCGGCGATCCCCTGGCACCGCTCACCAACAAGGCGATCGCCGGGCAGTACGCGCCGGGTTCGACTTTCAAGATGATGGTGGCCTTGGCCGCCATGGAATCTGGCATTGGGTCGGACCACCGGGTGTTCTGTCCGGGTTTCGTAAACCTGGGCAACGCCCGTTTCCATTGTTGGAAACGGCACGGTCACGGCTGGGTCGATATGTTCGACGCGATCCGGCAGTCCTGTGACGTGTTCTTCTACGACGTGGCGCGCAAGGCCGGTATCGACCGGATCGCGAAAATGTCGAATCGCTTTGGCCTGGGTGCCACGACCGGTATCGACCTGCCGGGCGAGCAGCCTGGCGTAATCCCGACCCGCGATTGGAAGCTGGCCACGACCGGCGAGCCCTGGCAGGTCGGCGAGACGCTGGTCAGCGCGATCGGCCAAGGCTTCGTCCTGTCCACGCCCCTGCAACTCGCGGTGATGACGGCCCGCTTGGCGAATGGCGGGCGCGCCGTAACGCCGCGCCTGACCCGGCTCTTGGGCGAGACTGTGGAGGAACCCGCCCTCCTGGATGTCTCGCAAAGCCACATGAAGGTCGTGAAGAACGGCTTGGACTTAGTAGTGAACCATCGGCGCGGCACCGCCCACCAGGCGCGGATCGACATCGAGGGCCAAGAGATGGCCGGCAAGACCGGCACCGCCCAGGTCCGGCGGATCAGCTTGGCCGAGCGCGCCGCCGGGGTCTACAAGAACGAGGATTTGCCCTGGCGACGGCGCGACCACGCGCTGTTCGTCGCCTATGCCCCGGTTCACTCACCACGCTATTGCTGTGCCGTGGTGGTCGAGCACGGCGGCAGCGGTTCCAAAGCCGCGGCGCCGATCGCCCGCGACATCCTACTCGAAACCCAGCGACGCGATCCGTCGGTCAACCCGCCGATTCAGCTCGTCGCCGGGGACCGCCCGAGCGGGAGCTGAGCGGCTATGGCGCGGCATCGCCCCCTGCTTCTGATAGGCCAGACCGCCGGGTTGCGCAATCCGGAGATGTCGCTGGGCGAAAAGGTCTGGCAGATCAATTGGGCCCTGATCCTGCTGACCTGCGCGGTCGCCACAGCGGGCGTCGCCGTGCTGTATTCCGCCGCCGACGGCAACATGGACCCCTGGGCCTCGCGCCAGGTGACCCGCTTTGGCGCCGGCCTGGGCATCATGCTGGTGATTGCACTGATCGACGTGCGCTTTTGGTTCCGTCACGCCTATATGATCTATCTGGTCGGCCTGGGGCTGCTGGTCGCGGTCGAGCTGTTCGGCTCGACCGGCATGGGCGCGCAGCGCTGGATCGACCTGAAGGTCATTCAGCTCCAGCCCTCGGAAGTCATGAAGGTCGCCTTGGTCCTGGCCTTGGCGCGCTATTTCCACGGCATGGCTCTGGAAGAGATCGGACGCCTAGGCAGTTTGCTGATTCCGTCGATCTTGATCCTGGCGCCGACCGCCCTCGTGCTCAAGCAGCCGGACTTAGGCACCAGCGTGATGCTAACGGCCGTTGGCGTCGCGGTGTTCTTTTGCGCCGGGGTCCGGCTTTGGATGTTCGCGGCGGTCGGCGCCATGAGTCTGGCCGCGGTCCCGATCGCCTGGCAGTTTATGCACGCCTACCAAAGAAAGCGCATCGGCACGTTCCTCAACCCGGAATCGGACCCGCTCGGCTCCGGCTATCACATCATGCAGTCGAAGATCGCGCTTGGCTCCGCCGGGCTGTTCGGCAAAGGCTTCCTGCAGGGGACTCAGAGCCATCTCAACTTCCTGCCGGAGAAGCACACCGACTTCATTTTCACCATGTTCGCCGAAGAATTCGGCATGGTCGGCGGACTCACCCTGCTCGGCACCTACACGCTCTTGCTGGCCTACGGCATCGCCATCGGCCTACGCTCGCGCAACCAGTTCGGGCGCCTTCTGGCGGTCGGCCTGAGCTGTAATCTGTTCCTCTACGTCTTCATCAATATCGCCATGGTCATGGGCCTGATCCCGGTCGTCGGCGTGCCCCTGCCGCTGATTTCCTATGGCGGCACCGCCATGCTGACCGTGATGGGCGGCCTCGGCCTGGTCATGTCGGTCTACATACACCGAGACGTGCGCATACCCCGGCGCGGTCCAAACGACGAAATGTGAGCGCGGCCCGCCGGGATGCGATCGCCAAGGAGCATTAGGCGGAACCGCGAGGCGGGGTCGGAACGCGGGGGCCAAGGCCCGCAGGCAGTCCGTTAGCGGCCTAGAGTGGGCCCCCGGGCCGCCCAGCGCCGGGCAAGTAAGATTTCCGCCCCATTTACCCATATTCCGCCGGCCCGCCCTCGACAAGCCCGGGCACACTTGCTATCTAGCCGGTCCCAATGGGCCAATGGCTCAGGGCGCATAGCTCAGTTGGCAGAGCAGCTGACTCTTAATCAGCGGGTCCAAGGTTCGAGTCCTTGTGCGCCCACCA